>CAMYKK010000013.1 GCA_947258975.1 uncultured Gammaproteobacteria bacterium | reverse complement strand
TGGACGTGATCCTCGGCTGGACCCAACTCGGCGACCCGGCGTTGGTGATTCAGGCGCACTAACCCGCAAGAACCAACATAGGGGTCAGACCCCGGGGTCAGACCCCGGCTACGCGACCGGAACATCGCGCCTGGAAGGTGCCCCCACTGGAAGGTGCCCCCACTGGAAGGTGCTCCCTCTGGAAGGCGCTCCTACTGGAAGGCGCTCCCACGGGTGGGGTGCTCCCCCTGAAAGATGCTCCCACGGCTGTGTGGATTGTGTCGGTGGCGTCTATGCACGTTGGAGCGGCTTACATCCATGGTTGGAATCGAGGTCAGATCGCGGAAACTGCCGGTCTCAATCAACGAACGTATCTAATACGTCGCCTGTAAAGACATTTATAACTTATTAATAATCAAACACTTCATATCCGCAGCTGTCAGGCAGGAGTCGGATACTTCGAGGGGACAAACGGTTTTGTCAACGGGTTGTCGCCATGAATCATGGCGGACGGTCGGTCATCAAAACAGTTTCGCAAAATTTCCCCGCAATGGCGTAGAATGACCCGCCGTTCGATCACGGCGTCACAACCGCGCCAAGCGCCGTGGAGGCTGTTAGGCACCCACATCCCCAACAACAAGAATGATTTGGCGATGAGCTCAAAGGAGGCAACATGAAACTAGTCACCGCAATTATTAAGCCATTCAAGCTCGACGACGTGCGCGACGCACTTTCCGAGGTAGGCGTAAAGGGTATGACAGTCACCGAGGTCAAGGGCTTTGGCCGCCAAAAGGGACATACGGAGTTATACCGCGGCGCGGAGTACGTTGTGGATTTCGTTCCCAAAATCAAGATCGAGGTGGCGGTATCGGAGGATTCGGTCGATAACGTCATGGAGGCGATCATCAACTCCGCCAAAAGCAATAAGATCGGCGACGGGAAGATCTTTGTCTACGATCTTGATCAGGTGATACGGATCCGCACCGGAGAAACCGACGAAGAAGCGTTGTAACCAACCGATGCAGCGTGGGGCAAAGCGGCGCGACCAACGACCACGCACGGGAGAGGAAGGAATGATTTCTTTGATTAAATGCATGTCCAGCGCATTGTTTTTGGGGTTCGCACTCTGGGTGCCGGACTCGGCGTTGGCGAATGATCAGGTAAATGCGGGCGATACCGCGTGGTTGTTGACGTCGACAGCCTTGGTGTTGTTCATGACGATCCCCGGCCTGGCGCTGTTTTACGGCGGTTTGGTGCGGAACCGCAACGTATTGTCGGTGCTGATGCAGTGCTTTTCGATCACCTGCGTGGTGTCCATTGTGTGGTTGCTGTTTGGCTACAGCCTCGCATTCGGCGACGGGGGAAGCGTACAGAAAATCATTGGCGGGTTGGCCAAGTCGTTTCTCGCCGGAGTAACCGTGGACAGTGTCAGCGGTTCGATCCCCGAGACCGTGTTTGTGATGTTTCAAATGACGTTCGCAATTATCACGCCGGCCCTGATTGTCGGTGCGTTTGCGGAGCGAATGCGGTTTTCCGCGATGTTGCTGTTTTCGGTGTTGTGGTTGGTATTGGTTTACCTGCCCATCTGTCACTGGGTATGGGGCGGCGGGTGGCTGGCGGACTTGGGAGTGATGGACTTCGCCGGGGGCACGGTCGTACACGTCAATGCCGGGGTCGCGGCGCTCGTCGCGGCGCTCGTCATGGGAACGAGAAGGGGGTTTCCATCCACGCCAATGCCGCCCCACAATATGACCATCACCGTTACCGGTGCCGCAATGCTGTGGGTCGGTTGGTTCGGGTTCAATGCCGGTTCGGCCGTGGCCGCCAACGGTTCTGCGGGCATGGCGATGTTGGTGACCCACATCGGTGCGTCCGCGGGCTCGTTGGCGTGGATGTTCAGCGAGTGGGTGCGTTTCGGTAAGCCCAGCGTGTTGGGCATCGTGACTGGAATGGTCGCTGGATTGGGAACGATCACCCCGGCGTCCGGTTTCGTGGGCCCGGTGGGGGCCCTGTGTATCGGCTTGATTGCCGGAGTGGCGTGTTTTGCGGCCACCCAGTACGTCAAGCGCGTGTTGCAGATCGACGATTCGCTGGATGTGTTTCCGGTGCATGGCGTGGGCGGTGTCATCGGGACGGTGGCCACGGGGATATTCGCGGCGACGAGTCTTGGCGGTTTAGGCCTGCCCGACGGAGTGGGTATCGGGGCACAGGTGATGATCCAGATCGTTGGCGTCGTCGTCACGATGGTGTGGTGCGGGGGGTGGACCTTCGTTATATTGAAGGTGGTGGACGCGATGGTAACGTTGCGCGTGAGCGAAGAAGAGGAACAACAAGGCTTGGATATCGTGCTGCACGAGGAACGGGGTTACGACATCTGATACGCGCGTCGCAGGGCAGGGATTCATTGTTCTCGAGTTTGTCGAGGTATCGCTATTAACTATCTGAAAGGATTAATTATCCTATGCATCGGTGCCGTGCTGGCACCGCTCGACTCGTGGGCCCAGGAAAACTTTGATCGCGGCTTGGATGCCTATCTGGCGGGCGAGTATCGACAGGCCTACATGATCTGGAAGCCGCTTGCCGACGGCGGTGACAAAGTGGCGATGTTCAATATCGGCGTGCTGCATGCGGAGGGCAGAGGCGCCGAAAAGGATGTGCAGCAGGCCGCCCGTTGGTATCAACGCGCGGCCGAGGCCGGCTACGCGCCGGCCCAATTCAATCTCGGGTCGGCCTACCTCGATGGCAATGGCGTCACCGCGGACAAGCGCGAGGCATTTGCTTGGTGGAGCAAGGCCGCGGCGCAGAATCATCCGCAATCCCAGTTCAATCTTGCGACCTTGTACCTGCAAGGCGAAGGGGTGGAGGTAGATGAGGCCAAGGCCCTTGCACTTTACCGTCAAGCCGCGGAGCAAGGCGATACGCGCGCGAAAAACATGGTTGACCAGTTGAGCAAGCAGGCCACCCCGCTAGTTGACAAACAGGCAACCGCGCAAGGTACCGCGCCGCCGGCCACGGAAGCCGAGCCGCCACGCGCTGCGGCGGCTACCGAAATAGTTGCGCCGGAGTCTTCTCCTCCCGCGGCTTCTGCAGCGGCCACGGCCGGAGCGACGCAGGCAACCCCGCCGCGGGAAGTGCCGGGGGGCGCGCGCCGGGAACCTTGGATTCGGAGCCAGGACCCGCAACACGTCACCATCCAACTCGCGGTGTATTCGAACGAGCGCACCTTGCAGCAGTTCATCGCCAAGCATCCGCTCAGCGAACATCCCCTGGCTTACTTCCACACCCGGAAGGGAACGCGGCACCAGTACAAACTGATCTACGGCGCGTTCAAGAGCGCCCAACAGGCCAAGGCGGCGCGCGACGCCTTGCCGGCGGTAGTCAAGAAGCAAGATCCATGGATCAGGCCATTCGCGGCGGTCCACGCGGAGATCAGCCGCCCGGAACCGAGCGCGGCGAAACCCAGCGCCGGTGGTGCGGATGTTGACGAGGCACCAGCGCCGAAACACACCGCTGCCGCCAGGCACAGATGGCGGCGCGACACGAGCGCGGGTGCCGACGACGTGCAGATTCGGCATGGACAAGCGGCGTTTAATTCTCAGAACTACGCGCAGGCCCTCAAGATCTGGCGGCCGCTCGCCGTGCGCGGAGTCTCGATCGCACAATACAATCTCGGATTCATGTATGAGAGCGGATGGGGTGTGGCGCGTCACGATCAAGAAGCCGCACGGTGGTATCAGTCTGCCGCAGATCAAGGACACACCAAGGCCCAGTTCAATCTCGGACGGTTATACATGGAGGGACGCGGGGTGGATAAAAACAAGGGGCTCGGCCTGTATTGGATACAAAATGCCGCTGACGGCGACGACAAACGCGCCGTCGATTATCTGCAAGATTACCAAGCACGACGCTAGCGGTCTGTCGAGCTTAGGAGATCCTAGCGGGGCCGGTGGGAAATCGAGACCAGTTTGACGATTTATTGGGGCGCATAGTGAGCTTTTTAACGAGAGCCATCATTACAGTGGGCCGACTATCCCGCCGCCGCAGTAGATTGATCCTAGGTCCGACCGGCCGCTAGCCCGGATTGTGGGATCCGCATCTTGCCACGCTTTTGCGCAATGCGCGGCGAACAGCTTGCTTGCGGTAACGCATTCGCAAACTGTTCGATGCTTCGTGTCGTGTGCGCCGCTGCGTCCAGCCGTGCGTTCCCGTCGACATCGTCCGGGATCATCGGTGCAATATGCGGGCTGATGGGACCGGAGTCTTAGAGGTGGAGGTGGGCGACCCGTCCTGCGTCACCGTAATTCAGATTACCGACTCCCACTTGCGGCAAGACGCCGACGGTGCGGTATTGGGTGTGCCGACCCGGGAGGCGTTGCGGCGCGTGTTGGCGGGCATTCGCCGCGACTATCCCCACACCGACTTGATTGTTCATAGCGGTGACATCGCTGACGATGGCCACCCGGACAGTTACCGTCATCTGGCCGCACTGGTGCGTGATCTCGATGTCCCGGTGGTGTGCGTTCCGGGTAACCACGACGACCGCAAGGCGATGTCGCAGGGCCTGGTGTCCACTACCGTGCACCGCTCTTGCAGTGCACGTGTCGGCAGCTGGTTGGTGGTGGCCTTGGATACCTTGGTGTCGAATGCGGAGTATGGGCGCTTGTCCGGGTCGGAATTGCAGCGGCTGGACGTGGATCTGCTGTCCCACACGGATCACCCGACGCTGGTGTTCTTACACCATCCACCGGTGGAGATCGGCAGTAAGTGGATGGATGCCATGGGACTGCGTGATGCGCAACGATTGTTTGATCTGGTCGCGGCGAGGGCGCAGGTGCGGGTGCTTGCGTGGGGTCACAATCACCAGGCATTTGAAGATCGGCGCGGTGGCGTGTGCTTGCTAGCCGCGCCCGCTACGTGCTTTCAATTCACCCCCGGCAGCCGTCATATGGAAGTGGACGCGCTCGCACCGGGATACCGGGTCTTCACGTTATATCAGGATGGTACGTTCGATACTAAGGTGGTACGGGTGCCGGAAGCGTGGTTTCCGCCCCAACTTGGTACCGAGTGACGAATTCTAAGGGCGCTGGTGAATCGTCGCTGTGGGCGCGGCGCCAGCATCCCGCGCGGGGGGGGGCGGGGACGACGGTTCCGTGAATCGCCCCGCTGATGCCCTATGGCGGCGTTAGATGCGCCGCCGCTGCGGCCTTAGGGCACAGACCAAACGCTTCACATAGGACCAAATCCACGGTGCGCGGCCGGGCGACAGGCCCTGCAGAACAAGATAGGACTTGGGTGGAAAAAGGCTCGCCGACAGCATGCGCAGGCGCTGACGCCAACCCGTCGCGGCGCGTAGTTCGGCGAACCGGCGTGCCAGCATACTCTCGGCGTGCAACAGGCGCGCGGCGGGTTCCGCATGGTTTGATGTGGCCTCCATAAGCATGTGCAGCAAGGCCGGATCGACACTGGTGCCGAATCCGTCGCGGGCCATCACCAGGCCCTCCAACAATACGCACGCCATACCGCGGTGCACGGCAGTTTCGGCCGCGTGCGCCAGCTGTTTGGCGGCGGATTGTTGCACCAGCAGATGAATATCGTAGATCCAGATCAACCGGTCCCTGTGCGGCTCGGTGACACGATGTAAGCACGCGATCAGCAGGCTGTGCGCCGGATTAGGGAACTTGATTACCGCCGTTGGCGGGTGGAGCGGGGCGGCGGCGCGATATAACTCCTCAAAGCGCAACATACGCGCAAACAATAATGAGTTGCTGATGCGCCAGTGGGCATCGACGACACGGTTTGGTTGCCCGCGAACCTGGCGGATGCACGTGAACTGGGTGGTCAAGAATACCGAGCGTTCCAAGGGCGTCACGAGCGGCTGACACCGGTAGCCGAGCCCGGCCAGTAACTCACGGGCGGCGGCAATGTCGGTGGCGGCGAACAACAAGTCGATATCCGCGCGCGGTCGCAGGGCAGGGGATGGATAGATTGTATAGGCAAGGGGTGTTCCCTTGAGTGCCAAACAACGTATTTCGTCGCGCTGTAACGCCGCATCGATGCGTTTCAACTCTTGCTCTTGAAGCAAGCTTCGGCTGGCTTCTGAATGGGCCAACCGTCTAACTGCTGTGTACAGCTCCGAGTGATTGGAGGCCACGCGCGAGCGCGATAACTTGTCATAAAGCAAACCGTGGATGCCGTGTTTAACGAAAAAATCTGTTAGTCGTTTTGCTGACGTAGTGCCCACACACGCGACCAGCTGTGCGGGGTCGTCCATGAGCGCCCGCGCGCACGCGGCGCGAAGTTCGTCATCGGTATCAGGGCGCATACCAGGACGCGGGGCCAGGCAGGGCCATAAATGGCCGTTGAAAACCAAACAATGTCACGAAATTCTGATATATTTCTTTATGTTACCGATGTGAGCACGGGTGTGCGTCGCGACCGTTAGGGTGGAACGACTGCCTATCATACAATGACCCATAGAAATTACTTACCGACTGCCACGTTGTTGGCTGCGATCATGATTCTGGTTTGGGTGCTGTACGCTGTCGGCCAGCGATTCATCCCGGCATTGTCGTCCCCCGGTGATGCGGCGCCCGTCGCGGCGAAACCGGCGGCCGAAACACCCGCTGAGGACTATCGCTTGAATCAGATAATCGCCGCTCACTTGTTCGGCGTCGCCCCGAAACAGCAACCCGTGGTGCAACAGGCCCCGGAAACCCGGTTGCGACTGACGCTGTTGGGAGTCATGGCCAGCGACCTTGACGATAATGCACGCGCTGTGATTGCCTCGGATGCCGTGCCTGATCGCAGTTATTCCATCGGTGACCGCATCGATGGCACCGATGCCAAGTTGTACGCGATCGAAACGGATCGCGTGATCATCGAGCGCGGCAAACGTCTGGAAAAGCTGAGCCTGGAACGGCCGGATCTCGAATCGGCGCCATCTTCGCTATCTTCGCCGGCTTCGCCGGCGTCTCCTGGCCGCCACCCGGCGCGAGAGCGCCGCAGCCCCCAACCTCGGGAGACCGAGCAACAGGCCCAGGGCGATCGGCGTAAAGACGCGGAACGCCAGGCACGGCAAGCGCGGCGGCGGCAGTTGCTGAAACCGAACCCCGACGGCAACCGCCGTCCCGATATGCCGCGTATACCTTTTTAGTCTACACTCCCTGATATCATTCCGTTCGCACAAGGAGTTCGTGACGCGTTAGTATGTTTCGCGATTTGGGTATGTTCTCTTGGCTGTAAATCAGGTGGGGAATCGCATATGTCGGTAAATACGATACAGGTCTTGTTGGTGGTGACTTGTTTCGGGTTTGCGCCACACGCGGATGCGGATCTGTTCATCCGTTATTTGCCTTCCGACATCGCGAAGCGTTCGGCCCCGTCCCAGGCTGGCGGGCCAATCGCCACGCAACCGCTGGATGCCCCGCCGTTGCGCGGTAATCTCGATATCTTTGTTGCGCACGGTCGCGTATTGTTATCGGGCACGGGGCGGTCTGGACGCGAGTATTCCGTCTGGTTCAACAGCGCTGACGACACGTTCCATGTGCTGGAGCGTTCCCACAAAGGGGTCTTTGAAGTGTCGCCTGCCACTTTTTCTGAGACAGAAGCAGGCCGGCAACGGTTACAACAGGATCGGGACGAAAGATTAGGAAAATCGCCGCCGAAGGATCATGAAAAGATCAGAAGTTTTGCTGATACCTTGGAACAGCGTTTGTATGGGGCCCGTCCCCGGCTCGCGCAGTACCGCGCTACCGGAAAACCGGATCGTAGCGGAGCCTATTCTTGCACGCGAACGGACGTGCTCTTGGAGCAAAGGAAGCTCAGGGAGCTCTGCACTACGAACTATACGGATCTCAATATCGATGCTGATGATTGGTCGGTGCTCGAGCAGATGCATCGTGTTGGGAAGGAAATCGCCACCACGACGGCGATTGGGGCACGCTTGATCCCACGATTTGTGCTCGATTTGGCACAGGGTATTCCGGTAACGATTAAGTACCTGGAACCGGCCACCAACAGTACGGATCTGATTCTGCAACGGGTGTCCAAAGAAAGAATAGCGCGCGACATAATGGCGGGTTACCAGGCCTACCGTAAATTGCCGTTACCGGCCCATCGGCCTGGGGTCTAAGTCACGAACGCAGGTCGAAGCGACGGCACGCGGTCCAGCTTGGTAAACGCGCTGATGCACTCTAAGGTGTCGTTCACCACCACTCCGCCAGCCTCCAACCAGGCATGTCCCTCAATATTGCCACGGTTTTTGCGGATTCCGATGGCGATCTGAGTGGAAAAACCCGCGCGACGGCATAATCTGTGCAGTGCTAAGCTCCTGCCCAGGCAGTTCACTTTCAAAAAGTGGTTGCGTGCCGCAATCGCAATATCCTGAGCGATTTCATTACATGCCTGATGCGAGGCTGCGCCAGCTGACCCGTCCCCGTCGGGGTCAGAGTTCATGGCGCTGTTGAGGGGTTTTTCCCAGTACCGGTACGGTAAAACGTCGAGCGCACACTGCACCACCGTTAACGTGTACCACGCGTGCGCAATACACCGGAATCGCCCGACCGGCAGTGTCGCGGCGGTACGCAATTTCCTAACCAGCAATTTCGATAAGCGCATGTTGCTGCAACTTCTCAATCAGGTCCTGGATATCTCGTTCGAGAACGGATTGCTCGACATCGAACTCGCCCAGTAAATTTTGGGTGATGGAGGAAATATCTTCGCCACGTGACATGAGCTGAACAATGCGCGCACCGATCTCGTTCAAGCCGTAATACTGGCCGTCAGCGAGATTGAGGATCACCATCTCGTTGGCGACTTCCTGCAACAGTATATCCGCGGAGAGTTTGAATACGATCTGTGGCATCGCCCGTTTAGTGCCAATTCGATGTATGTCTTGTGTCAACGTCGTTCACAATGGCATCGTAGACGTCGTTGAGATGATGCAGCCCATCAGGATAAGTGAGACGGCGCACACGCAGCGTTTCCACTATTTGTGCAAGGCGCGGCAGGCGGCTCGGTTGCAGTCCCAGGGCCTGTAAGGTATTGGCGCCGGAAGAGCCGCGGATCAAGGCATGCAACCCTTCCGTTGGTGTCAGGTCTTGAATAGCGATGCGTGCCGTGTCGTCGGCCACCCGATCGAGAACATAGACGGAAGAAATTGTCACCGGTCTGTCGCGAAATGTCCCGAAACCCGACACGCCAACGGGGATCATTTTTTTGCCAATCTTCGGGTGTGTGCTCGGAAGGGTGTCGGCGCCGGAGATGAATTGTCTCGCGACGTCCGCTAATAACCGTATTTGCGGGTATCCCGGTTGACCCCACACCGCGTGCGGCGTGACGTTCAAGGGAAGGATATCGTCGGTCAGCAACGCATGTTGATGGCGCAGAAAAGTTGCCGCGAGCGTTGATTTCCCACTACCGCTGTGTTCCACCAACATAATCGCTGCGTCGTCCACAACCACCGCCGACGTATGCAACGCGAGCGTGTTATTTAATTCCAACCACAGTGCCGATGCCGGGCCCAGGCATTGGGCCTCGATGAACGCCATGTCGCTATTCGTCTCCGGGACATACTGAATTTCCCGCGGCGTTACCAGAATGTCCACGAGCCCCGGGTAACGTAGCAGGATTTCCTCACTCGTTCCGTATGTTTTCAGCAGCGGTGAACCGTTGCGGATCAGGGGGCTGGAAAAAAGGCAGTTTGTCGGAGGTTCCGACAGCTTGTGGACGCGCCGAAGTTCGACGTCGGTCCCGCCTCGAGCCGGGATCAAACAGGAGCTAAGGCACAGATCCGATTCCCAAATAAAGCCGTATACAGAATATTTGTGCAATCCTCTTGTCACCTAGAACCAAGATGGACAAAAGCGGCGGTACGGTGCCGCTAGCGGTGCGATGTTGTCAGCGCTGGATCATAAAGTGTGACTGACAACGCAGTCCAGGCGGAACAATGAAGAACGAACGCGCCGCAGAATCGAAGGTTCACGTGCCGCCCGTGCCTGTCAGTCCATCCGCTGTCCCACCCACAGGGCCTTGGGTGATGTCCTTGACGCGACCCCAGCGGATCAACGCCGGTCGAGAATATTTTTTCTTATCCTTGCCTGATCGCATCCGCCTGTGTTCCCCGCCATGGCGTTTCGGTTTCAAAGCTAGACCCTCCAGATCGAAGACCCGATATTGTAACCAAAACCGCCACTTAGATCATCATCGGATTGCCCTATCGAATCCGCTCGGTAATGTTCAATTCCCGGTGATAGCGGCGCAACCAGGCCTCCAGAGTCAATGGGAACCAGAACATTGCGCCTCTTATTGGTATGCTGCCGCTACAGAAACCCTCCCACGCCCGGCACAGCTCGGCGCTGTTGACGAAACCCAGTGCGGCACAGACAGGATCGGCAAACAACGCCGAGATCCGGTGCGCCGAGATTTTTCGAAGGCTGAAGTCGATGAACGCAGTCGAATAGGTCTTGTCCGGGCGGTTACGAATTGCTTCGGGTAATATTCCGCGCAACGCGCCACGCAAGACCAATTTGGTTTGACCTGCTTTGAATAACTGCTCGTCAGGCAGGGCAAGCGCGTACTCGACCAGGCGCCGATCCAGGAACGGGTGCCGGCATTCGAGACCAAACTCTGAGGTAGTTCGGTCGAGGTAATAGACAGCTCTGGCGATGCTCCCGAGGTGCCGCATCTCGGTGATGCGTGCCCGCCGGCCGCGGCCGGTTAAACGCGGTAAGCGTGGGTGCGTTCTAAGACGGTGGCTCAACCCGATGCGAGCGGCAAACTCGGACTCCATCCATGCGGGGAAAGCCGGATCCTGCCATGGGGATCGCGCCCGTAGGGATGCCTTGATCGCATTGGGGATGAGCGGACGCAGAAGATAGCGGTTCAGTAGCGTCGTCATCGAATAGTGGTGGAGCGCGGCGTGGGCACGCATATCCCGAAACACGCGCGGATCGCCGCGCAGGAGGCGATCAAAATATGCCAGTCCGCTGCCGGTCAACAGGCTATCGCCACCATGGCCGGTGAGTAATACCTTGATCCCCAATGCTTGGCATCGTTGGTAGATATGCCGCTCGCAACTCGTGAAGATCTGAAACGGCGATTCCAGCCGGGGACGAAAGGCCTCTTCGTCTGCGAACAACCAAAACCGTTCCGTGGACACAGGCTCGATGGCCAAACCCAGTTCGCTGGACAAGTGGTGGCTGAACTCGCGTTCATCGCATTCCGCCAGCTGGTCATAAGTCTGGGTGAAACCGCGTATCTTGGTACCGGCACCACATTGCTGTGCCACCGCAGCGATCGAACCCGAGTCGAGCCCGCCGCTGACAGTTATCGCCGCACGGTCAAGACCGCGTATCCGATCGGTCACTGCGCTGGTAAACAATTCCCGAAAATGTTCGGCGTATGAGCTTGAATCCGCGTAGCGAATGAGCGGCAGGTTCTCGGGATACCAATAACGCTGCACCTGTATTCCATGACGGCCGGCTACCAGTGTGTGGCCGGCTGCAAGGCTATAGATACCGTCGAAAAACGTCTCCTGCAGATCCTCGCAGGCGCCCGCGAGGTACTCGCCGGCCATGCCTTCGTTCAAACGCGGCGAGACCTCCGCATGCCGCAAGATTTGCTGCGCCTCCGAGGCCACGCATAGGCCGTGCGATATTCTCGCGTAATGCAGGGATTTCAGGCCCAGGGCATCGCGGGCGCAAAACAAGGTCTGGTTTTTGGTGTCCCAAATGGCAAAGGCAAAATCACCGATCAGATGTTGCACGCATGCGGCCCGCCATTTCAGGAAGGCGAAAAGAATCAGCCTGCAATCTTCGTCCTCGATGCGTTCGTCCTCGATACCCAGGGAGGACCGCAACTCCGTGCGATTATCAATGCGTGCGTCCGCGGTAATCAACCAGACGCGGCCATCTTGTTGGTGCCGCAGCGGTTGTGAGGTGTTGTTAATGGCGGGAAGGACGCGCAGCGCCAGATGCGCAAAGGCGCAGTCGGCGGTGTGTTGATAGAAGATGCCATCCGGTCCGCGATGCGTGGCGCTCTCGGCCACCGCGCGCAGGGAATCCTGGTCAACCGGGGACCCGTCGAAATGTACAATGCCTGCGATGCCGGCCACGGTGTCAGATCGAAAGTTGGGTCCCGGGAGTCTAGGACACGGTCATCGTATCGGCAACAACGGGCTAGCCATAATGTTTTGACCTGCCCATCTCAACATGCGTGGATTATGTTGAGATAGAAGAAAAAAAGGGGTCAGACCCCCGCCTGGGGGTCTGACCCCTTTTTTTACTTCCACAACAAAAAGCCCCCCGGGATGGTCCCGGGGGGAGGTTCAGTGGGGTGTGAACCTAAGGAAACCGCCAGCAATTACCAGCCCGACCAGCTGAACCGTTTGCCGCCGCGGTGCTTTTTGCCGGACCTATCGTCGCTGCTGTGGTCTTTGCTGGCGCCGTCGCTGCTGCTGTCGTCGTCGTCGCTGCTGGCATCGTCCTCACCCGGTCCGCAGAGCGCGTTGGGGTGATAGTCGCTGCTGGCACCGTCACGGCTGCTGTCGTCGTCGTCGCTGCTGGCGTCGTCGAAGCGATGATAATAACTGCTCCGGCTGGCGCCATCACCGCTGCTGTCGTCGCCGTCGCTGCTGGCGTCGTCGGCCCCATCCGGGCAACCACAGGGATTCTTATTGCCACTGCCATGATCGTCGGAGCTGTTGTCATCGGAATCGCTGTCATCGGATTTGTCATCGCCGGAATTGCTGTCACCGGATTTACTATCGCCGGAATCGCTGTCACCGGAATCGCTGTCGCCGGATCTACTTGCGCTGCCGCTGTCATCGCTACTGCTATCGTCGTCTATGACACAGTCCACCGGGCACAATGGACCGCCCGTGCGGCTTTCCCCGGCGATGACTTCGAAGTCGCCGAACACCAGTCCCGGCCCGATGGGTTGCGAGCAACTGGTATGGATCTTGGTATTGAGGTGCCAGTTGACGTATACCGATATCTCCGTACCCAAGGTGCCTTTGTAGGTGCCCATGAAGCTGAAGCTCTCACCGGGCTGCACCACACCGGCAAACACCACTGCTCCGTCTTTCTTCTGCTTCACCTTGATATGAGCATTGGTCTTGTGACCCAGGTACTCGAGAGTGAGCTTGGTGACCTTGCCCTCGCATTTCCCGCAGGGTTGTTGTCCGGAGAAGAATCCAAAGTCGAAAGTATCGTCGTCGGATGTCACGCTGCGCGTGATCGACGTGCCGCCGGTGGTGTTGTCTTGACCCTCCAGCTGACCGGTCGGGGCATAACCGAAGTTGATGCCGCTGACATCGGCGCCGGCCAGAGACACCGGTTGTCCGCTCACCGCGGCGGCGGTAGTCGGTAACAGGTCGGTCAGTTGCCCGGTGACGTCGGTAACCGCCAGCCGGTATTCGCCGTCGGGCAGACCCAAGAAGCTAAAGTCACCGTTTGCGTCGGTGGTGGTTTGGGCGATCACCTTGCCCCCAGGCCCGATGAGGACCACGGTGACGCCGGGCACGCCGGCCTCGGTGCCATCCTGAGTCATGTTGCGGTTGTCATCCAGCCACACCCGATCTGAGATCGAATGCAGGATTGCCGGGGTACGAAAGCCGAAGTCCGCAGTCAGGTTGACCTCACCGGCGCCGACCGGGATCGGCAGCGTGGGGACACCGGATGCCGAATGGCCTTCCAGCACACCGCCTGGATCAAAGTTGCTGGAGTCGATCTCCACGCTGTAGGGGCCGGTGTCGGGCTCCAGGCCGGCGAACAGGTAATAACCGCCGACGGTCGTGGTCGTGGCGATGACCGTGCCGTCGCTATCGAGCAGATTCACGATGACGCCGCCGATTCCCGGCTCGCCTGGCTCTTGGGTCGTGGAGCCGTCGCTGTCATACCACACGAAATCACCGATGGCCGCTTTGGTGGGTGCACTCGCGTACCCGAAATCGAGGTCCAAGAACGCGCCACCGGTCGCGGGGATGGTGCGCGTGGCGCTGGGATCGGTGCCGCCGGTGAGCGACAATCCGGCGGGCAGACTGCTGCCGACTACGCTCGTGTAGTAATTGCCGGGCGGCAGGTTATTGAAGCTATACGCGCCGTTGCCGTCGGTCGCGGTGGCCGCCAGGGCGGTACCCGTGTCCGCGTCAAACAGAACGACGCTGACGTTGGGAATGCCGGGTTCGCCGTCGTCGCTGCCATTGCCGTTGACGTCCAGCCACACGCGGTCACCGACGCTACCGAGCGGTGCGGGAGACAGGCTCTCGGGACACACCTCGATGGTATAGGTGCCCGGGAGCACCGGAAACTCGTATTTACCGTTGCCATCGGTGACGGTTCGGCCGATCGAAGTCCCGTCGGCGTTGCGCAGATTCACGCACACCGCGGGGATCCCCGGTTCCCCGGCCCCTGGTGGCAGGCCGCTCTGATCCAGATCTTCGAACACATCATCGCCGATGATCACGGGGTTCAATTGATACCCGAAGTCATAGGTGAGTACATTCTGGTCTTGTACCGAATCCGCAATCTCCTGCGGCGGCGCGCCGCCGGGCGTCGTGTTGAGGGCGTTGGCCAGTTGTCCTTGAGTATTGAATCCGAAGTGATTACCAGTGATGTCGAGCCCCGAAACCGTCACGGGAAGTTGCGTCAAACCGGCTGGGGTAGTTGGCAGCAGACCCGCCAACACACCGTTGACCCCCGTTAACACCAATCGATAATCCCCGTCCGGTACGCCCGCGAAACGGAACACGCCATTCGCGTCGGTGGTGGCTACCGCCACCGAAATGTCGTCGCCGAAGATGCCCTGACTTTCATTGAGACTCACGGTCACGTTCGGAAAGCCTATTTCATCCGCGTCACGCACGCCGTCGCGATCGACGTCCAACCACACGGAATCCGTAATCGTCGGCAGGCCGTCGCGCAGATACCCAAAGTCCTTTTCGAGCAAGGTATCACCCGCGACCACCGCGAACGGCTCGGTGCGGTCGGTCGGCAATACGGTGCCATTGGGCCCGAACACCCAGTCGTAACCGCTCAGGCGGGCACGTAGATCCGTGATTTCCACTATGTAAGTGCCGTCGGGAACATTGGTGAACAGGTAGCGACCACCGATGGTGTCCGCGGTCGCCACCACCGTGTCGGCGTTGCCGTTCATGCCGCCAATGGCGTTGTCGTCGCCCAAATCGATCAACGCCACGGTAACGCCGTTGAATCCCGGCTCGTCCGCGTCGCGCATGCCGTTGTTGTCCACGTCGGTCCAGATCAGGTTGCCGATGATGGCGCCGGCAGCGTTCCGGTATCCGAACGTGGCGCCGAGACTTTCAGTGCCGGTAATGGTGAGCAGCGGACTGGGATCGGTACCGCCAGAGATGGCCAAACCCGGGGGCAGTGTTGCGTCTACCACGTCGACAACATAATCGCCGGGCGGAAGGTTGTTGAAGCGGTACAATCCGTTGGCGTCGGTGAGTGCCACGTCGAGCGCATTAAGACTGGTGTCGCGAAGGACGACCCTGATATTCCCGAGCCCGGCTTCGTCCGGATCGCGGGTCCCATTACCGTTGGCATCGAGATACACGCAACATCCGATGGAGCCCTGGGGGCCGAGGTCGCTGAAGTTTTCGGGTGCGACTTGAACCGTATATGCCGTGGCGGCCCCCTGGTCGCCCTCGGTCACGCGGAACAGATAACGGCCGTCGGTGTCGGTGATCGTCTGATTAATGAGGTTGCCCCGGCTGAACACGTTCATGAGTACACCGGGGATGCCGGGCTCGCCATCGTCCGCGGCGCCGAGGCCGCCACCCTGCATGTCGCCGTCCAAATCCTGCCACACGCGGTCGCCGATACTCACCGATTGGGGCTCGGGACAGGGGTTGCCGTTGGTGTCGGTGCAGATCGCTGGTACCCGCCACGCATTGAAGTTCTGCAGATCCATACCGCGTAGCACCACTTTGTAGATTCCCGGCTTGAGGTCGTCAATGCCCCAATAGTCCGCGGTGGAGGCGTCCTCGTTGGCCTCGGTTAAACGAAACTGTTCCCATTCCTGGTTTCCGGAGGGGTTGTCATTGGCGAAAGATGTTCCGCCGGGCAATCCGGTATCGTCGGCCGGAAATACCTCGTACGCCACCGAGGGTGTGCGCACGATGGCGCGTTTGGTGAAGACTAGGGCTTCCGGCGAATCAACGTCGTCTGGCGGGTTGTCTGCCGCGACCGGCTGTGCTTTCTCGAACACGGTGTCGGGAACCGCCCACACCGGGAGCAGGTCGTTGGGGGTGTCGGGATCATCGGTATCGAGCATGGTGCCGTTAAACGAGCCGTGGTCCAGATCCCCATCCCAGGCCACGAACTCATCGGGATCGACGCCACCAATGCCCGGCACGCCGTTGCGGGCAAAGAAGGTGAAGGTGCCGTCATAAGTGGTGTTGGGAGAATAGTCGGGCTCCGCGGGAGTCAACGTGTCTCCATATCCAAAGGGATACTCGTGATTCGGATCGCCCACGTTATTCGGCCAGTCGGGATAGATGGTCTCGGCGTCGGCAAAACTGTAGATCGGGGCTTGGAATCCGAACGGCTCACCGATGGTGGCCAAGACCGAGTCCGGCGTAATGCGCAATTTGAAGTTGGAGATCGAACTGCTCTCGGGATCCGCCAACCTGATCCGCAAGCGATAGCGGTAAAGGCCGTCCGTATCCTGGGCGCGTGCTTCGGTGCTGACCGCCGGGGCCGTGAACCAATCGTTATCCGGCATGGCGTTGCCGGTCAACGGCCACGCCGGATCATTGATCGGATCTCCGGAGCCGTCGCCGTAAAAAATCTGAAAATTCAAATCTTGTGCGGGCGAAAAGTTCAAATCCCAGTGCGAGCCGGGACCGCCGGTCACATTGGTGTCGCCGTCAAAGATCTCGACCTGGAACTGGCCGATATCACTGGGAACCGCGATGCGAATGTTGATGTCTTGCGCGGTCAAGGTGAATAAGCCGGAGCCCGGTATGGAAAGAAACCGCCCGTCCGCCTTATCGCAGCTCGGCAGGCAATTGGATACCAGCTGGGCCATAGCGCCGCTTGGAACGCTCAAGGCCGTCCACGCCGCGAGCGCCACCAGCAGATAGCGCAATCGACTGGCGCGAACCGTTGCCGATAAATTATTATTGGGCTTACCCAGATTAGGGCAAATCTGTGCTAGGAATTTCATCTTACGTACACCCCACATGTAGTGATAAGACTCGAAATGACTAGTTGTTCTGGTCCAATAACGCGAACAAACCAGATCAACCAGCCCTGTTGCCTTGGCGGCCCGGCAGTCTTGATGGTACGTAAGATCCGCGGCTTTCCGTACCCGTCTGACGACAGGTTTGGCTTTTACCAGCAACCCCCACTTAAGTCATCCATGTCGCCGACCACCCAGTTACCTCAGATGCTGGTTAGTCGGCTTTAACGTGCCGGTCATCGGCCCGTTCTGTACAATTGTACTCTTCGTGTTCTCAGAAAGATAACGCAAAAGTCACGCATGGTGCAATCTGATAACTAAATTTTTGAGTTTGTGTGACTAAGTCACGCATCTCAGTGCACCTCAACGAAGTGTATCAACCACTACCGGCAATATGCCGGTGCTGATTATTGACAACAAACATTTAGAAAAGTTTAGGTACCCGAAGTTGTGAGTGGACTTGCGTTGTTGTTCTACCGCGACGAACGCCCGGCGTCGCCGCGCCTCGTTGAGAAGATGCTTTCCGTGATGAAGTATCTCGGTCCTGACGGCAAGCGTGTCGTGACCAAAGGATCCGCAGTGTTGGGTCATCGGCACTGTCATACGACGCCCGAGGATATCGGGGAACGTCAACCCATATCGCATCCCGAGGCGACGCTCATTTTGTTGTGGGACGGGCGGTTGGATAATCGCCAAGATGTGTATCAGCAACTACCCGGGCGCCTGCCGCGGCTTTCGGCATTGTCGGATGCGCGCCTGGTTCTGCACGCCTACGCTCGCTGGGGCAGCGCTTGTGTGCGGCGCTTGCTGGGGCCGTTTGCATTGGCGGTATACGACCATTCACGGCGCGAAGTGGTGCTGGGTTGCGATCCCATGGGCGGGCGTAAGCTATTTTATTGGCTGTCGGACCGCACGCTCGTTGCGGCCTCGGAACCGGGCGGTGTGCTTGCGCATCCCGGCCTTGCCGTTGCGCCCGATCATGGCGCGATGGCGATGTTCTTCGCCTATACAGAGCAGACTGCGGCGGCGACGCTGTTTCGCGGGGTCAAGATGCTGCTACCGGCGCAGGTGATGCGTGTAGGGATGGACACCGTGGCCAACGAATCATATTGGCCATTTGCGCCCGACACCCGTCTTCGTTACCGCAAGGACGAGGATTACGCCGAGCATTTTCTCGAGTTATTGAGCCAGAGTGTCGCATGCCGTTTGCGGGCCACGGGCGAGCCGGCGGTCGCCATGAGCGGCGGACTCGATTCCGCGCCGATTGCCGCGGTGGCGGCGCGCCACTTGACGACGCAAGGCCGCCGGTTGACGGCGGCCTCGTGGGTGTTCGACCGGCGCACCGAATGCGATGAGCGTGAGTACCTGCAGCAGATGTATCACGCCCATCGCTTAATACCACTGCAGGTCAATTGCGATGCGGCATGGCCGTTGAGCGATTTTGAAACTTGGCCCATACACCCCTTTGCACCGTTTCAAAATCCGTACCGGCGTTTACATGAGAATCTATACCGGGAGCTCGAGCGACACGGTGTGCGGGTATTGCTGAGTGGACTGATGGGAGATCATCTATACAGCGGCACCGAGCGCTGGCTCGGCGACCTGCTGGTCGAGCGCCGCCTCGCGACCGCGATCGGGGATAGTATCTGGTACCGCAAGGAACATGGGTGGCGGACGTTTATAACACAAGGATTGTTACGCGGCCTGTTTACCCATGGCGCGTATCAAAAATTGCGGCCACGGCCGGTACCCGAATGGTTGACGCCCTTCGCGCGCGAACATCTCGATAACGGCGGTGCCTGGCCCCACGAGTCCACGCGCGCTCGGCGACCGAATCAATACTTTCGGGTGTTGGAACTCGTTACCGGGCTGGGATACATCGAGCGCTTCTTTGCCGGGCGTTATGGCGTTGAATTGCGCTATCCGTTCCGCGACCGTCGGCTGGTGGATTTCATGCTGCAGATTCCCACCCGGCAATTGTATTCCCGCGGCACCAAACGGCCCATCGTGCGCCGCGCACTGCGAGGCATAGTACCGGCGGCGATCCTGACGCGGCCGAACAAGACTTCATTTCAATCGTTGTATACGCTTGGTCTGAGTGAAAAAGAGTTAACCCGCGTGCAGCAATGGTTGCATTCCCCTGATAATATTTGGTCCCAATACGTGGATCGGGATTGGTTGCGCGTAAACGGCGAATGCGACGGCGTGAGTGGATATGTTCGTTGGCTGTGTATTTCGCTTGAAATGTGGAGCAGGTATACTGCGCCCGGCGCCGCGTTTCGCGATGCGTACAATCTGCCATAAACATTCAGACAGAACTGTGAAACACGGCCGACACAAAGAAAACCGCGTAGTAAACACGTCAACTGGCGATGATCGGCGTGTAAGGACGAAGAAACGCTACCAGCGTCCGACTTTAGCCGTGTACGGCGACGTCCGCGACATCACCCTCGGCCCCTCGCCAGGGAATCTCGAGAGCGGGAATCCAACGTCATTTAAGGACTAGCGTACAGTTACGGTCCGTGGGGTCCAAACCCGCCATTTTCGTGCGCTTAACGACTTCCCAGGAAAATCCTGACATGCTGGTCCGCGCGTACCGCGTCGCCGGGTGCCGCTTCTGGATCGATGCGCGCGTGACCGCGCTCGAGGCGTTTCGCGAGCAGCGCGTACACACGACGCGTTTGTCGTCGCAAGTTATGCCCGGACGTGCGGTGGATGATACACAATACTCCACTGAGCGGCAGTCGGACGGTTGGATCGGCGGTGCCCGCCAGGTTGTCCAGTGCAGACGAGTTGCGGACGGTTATGTTGTCCGTATGGGCGCGTCCCGGTTTTTCGTGCGCGATGACGGAAAGTGGATTGAGTTGCTGGACCCACCCGCACGGAGTTCAGGCGTGACGGACCTGTTGCTGGGTCCGGTGTTGGCGTTGGCGTTGGCGTTGCAGCGGCGATGGTGCCTGCATGGTAGCGCCGTAATTCATCAGGGTGCCGCGATATTGTTCCTCGGTGAATCGGGTCTCGGGAAATCCACCATTGCCGCTTGGTTGTCGGCGCCGCGCGCCGCCATGCAGCGTCTCGCCGACGATATCGTCGCCGTTGCCATGAACCGGATACTGCACAGCCTAACGCCGTTTCCACAATGTAGCCTCCCGGCTGAGCAACAGTATGCGGACTTTGCGCCGATCGCCGTAAAAAAAATATTTGTGCTCAAATCCGGGTCCGATAGGCCTGCGGTGACCGATGTGCTGTCTGCGGGTGCTGCCGCGTTGGCAGTGGCGCGGCACACGCTGTCAGCGCGCCTATTTCCGGATTCTGTACTGGAACGACATCTTGAGTTTTGCGCGCAAGTCGCGGATTCGACTCAAATCACGACCTTGGAGTATCCGCATCGCCAGCAATCCTTGGACACGCTGCAACGGATCATTGAGCGCGATTGATGCGGGAACGCCGGCATCTAGGCGGACGCTGTGGATGGATTCACGTCATCGGGGTGTTGTTGTGCGTTGCGGTGGTGGCCAATGGCGCGACGTTCTGGTTGAAGCGGACCGGCTGGCTCGAGCCCGACGCCTACCATGCCCACCGTGTCCAAAAGTCCAATTTCCGGGTCTCGTCACGGCTCGATCCGGCCTATGCGGAGGTACAGAGTTTCCATCGGCGGGAGATGCGCCGGCTGTACGCGGTCAGCGGCGCCCAAACCATCACCAAGCTCGTCAAGTATGGGTTGGTGGTACTCATCGTTGGTGTTTCGCTATGGGTGGGTTGGCGCGCGGGTTACCGGCCGGTGGTGTCGAGGCAGCCCCTGCTTCTCGGATTTACGGCGTCGGTTGTGCTCGCCGCGCTGGTGTCGTGGCTGCGATTCGGCGGTCTGCTGCTGGTGCCGGGTCTGCGTTTGTTCGCGTTTGTTGCGGTCCCCCTCAGTGTCACCCACCTTGCCTCAACCAGAAGCTTAGCATTATTGTCTAACTATCTAATCGGACTAGTATATCTTCAGCTTATTCTGACGATACCGGAGATCACACGGGGATTGGATATCTTCTCCGGTACGGGCTTGTTGCCGGTTCCTGGAGATCGAGTGACCGGCGCCTTCCTGCAACCAACGACGCTCGGCCTGTTTTGCGTGATCGCGCTGCTGTTCTATGTGTGTTTCGGAAACCCGCCGCCGCGCATGCGTTTCGTCACGGTGGTCGCGGGCGGTATCGTGGTCATCGCAGCGGGGTCGGCATCGGCGCTGTTGTTGTTTCTATTGGTGATTGGTTACGCATATGCCCCGGAAGGTGGACGCTGGTGCCGGTGCCGGTGGCGGCTGCCGGTGTTCGTCGTGATCGGCCTGATGATGTTGCTTGCTCTACCCTGGTTGACCGCGCGCCCGGACGTGTTCGCGTCCATGTTTGGACGCGTCCTGTGGATGCAACGGTACTTCAGCGAGGCGACGGGACCGATGACGGTACTGTTTGGCGAAGGACTGGGAATCGGCACGAACGTGGCGGTGCATTGGTTCCGCTACGCAATGGAACATGGCGCCGAGGTCCCGCTGTCGGCGCTGCGCGGTGGCAGCAACTCGACCGCGCAATGTCTGGTCAGCCAGATCGGCGTGGTGGGTTGCGTGGGCTTTTACGCGCTGTTGGCCCACGGCGCATGGAGTGATACCCGGGCCAGGCCGGTGTATGTAGTGATCGGTATCGCCAGTCTGACGACCAACGTCATCGAGTTTTTTCCGGTGAATGTGTTGCTGGGGTTATTGCTGGCCCACAGCGCGGCGACCGTGCAAGGAAGTTTATTGCCGAACCAGAAAAAATCTAATACAAGGCTGTAAAATACCAACACAAGCTGTTGAATTAAAATCTGAATTGAGATTATTGACCGGGTTTCTCAAGCCTTTGCGCGCGGGTTGTATTTGCTCTACAATCGCGCCGCGTTACTACCACATTCTCCTTGCCTCACCGCGATGACGGGAGGCAGTTTATGCCATGAGGAGCTAACATGCGTCACTACGAGATCGTATTTCTGGTCCACCCGGACCAGAGCGAGCAGGTCCCCGCAATGGTGGATCGCTACCGGGCAATGCTGGAAAAAGACGGCGGAGCAATCCACCGTCTTGAGGACTGGGGTCGGCGGCAACTCACTTTTCCCATAAACAAGGTTCATAAGGCCCATTACGTGTTGATGAATGTCGAGTGTGAAAAACCGGCCTTGGACGAAATCGAAAACGCGTTTCGCTTCAACGACGCGGTGCTGCGCTCCCTGGTGTTGCGGCGTGATCAAGCGGTCAGCGAACCGTCGCCAATGATGAAAGAGGTGGAGGAGGAAAGAGAGCGTGAGGTTGCAGCCCAGGCTCGAGAAAACGAGGCACGAGAAAACGAAGCTCGAGAAAACGAAGCTCGAGAAAACGAGGCACGAGAAAACGAGGCTCGAGAAAACGAGGCACGAGAAAACGAGGCTCGAGAAGATGAGGCTCGAGATGACGAAGTGGAAATCAAGGTTGCGGACGATGAACCTACCGCGGACGGTGCGTCTGCCGAAACGACCGAGTCTGCCGATGCTTCCGCCGACTCCGAGGAACCCGGGGAGCCGCAAACTGCTGCGTTGCCGGCCGACGCGACACAGATACTCGATGAACCCATTTCCGACACAGAGCAGGGAGACAAACAATGATGGCTAGTAGACCCTATCGACGGCGCAAATACTGCCGGTTCACGGCGCTGGATGTCGATGAAATCGATTATAAAGATCTCGCGACGCTCAAGAATTACATTACCGAGACCGGGCGCATCATTCCCAGCCGGAATACCGGGACCCATGCCCGATATCAACGGCAACTCGCGCGTGCGGTGAAGCGGGCCCGTTATCTTGCGTTGATACCCTACACCGACGGGCATAACTAGGAGGTTTGCCGTGGAAGTTATTCTGCTCGAAACAATTCAAAACTTGGGTGATCTTGGCGACCTGGTGAAGGTGAGACCGGGCTATGCGCGTAATTTTCTCGTGCCGCAGGGCAAGGCAGCGCCTGCGACTCCCGAAAACAGGGCAAAATTCGAGGCACAGCGCAAGGAATTAGAAATAACCGCGGATGAAAAGTTTGCGCGTGCGCAACGGCGTGCGCAAACCATGGGCGGAACCACGGTCGAACTCTCGCGCCGCGTGAGCGAGGAGGACAAGCTGTTCGGGTCGGTAACTACCGGCGATATCGCGGAGGCGATGCAGCAACGCGGTCATGAATTGCAGAAATCCGAGATTCATCTTTCCGAGGGGCCGCTGAAGACGACCGGTGAGCACGAAGTCGCGGTAACTTTGCATCCGGAGGTGCATTGTTCGGTGAAGGTTGTCATCGTGGCGGAAGAATAGGGGCGCTCAGCCCGAATCCGGCAGCGAGAGATGCGGGAGACAACCAGTATCAGTGTGGCTTGAGGTAAATCCGCGGTAAATGTTCCTGCCGTTTATCGAAAATTTCGCGGCTTGCCGTTACGGTTGACGATAAATTCAGTCAGAAATCTTTCGCAAATATTGGCTCCAAGGCGCCGGTGAGCGGGCCGACGAGTACACGTTGCCGATGTGGTGAGTTTTGCGTTAACCTGCCCGTGGGGCGTCTGGCGCCTAACCAGCGTGTAGATGGATTAAATCCTAGATAAAATGTGATGGCGCCCGTTCGTTAGATCGTCCGTGTTTGGGTCGATTCAGTCACTGGTGCTTCAATATAAAACATCTGGAGTAAGCGGATGCACGCCGACGCAGAGATACTCCGGGAGCGGATGCCATTTCCGGCTTGGCCTTTAAATGTGCGTCGATTTGTCCTGCCTATGTTGTTACCCAGTCACACGGTTAGCTGAATGAGCGCGCCGACCCTCTCCCCCCGCGCCGAGACGATAAGCGAGCATCTGCGGTTGCCGCCACAGGCCATCGAGGCCGAGCAGTCGGTGTTGGGGGGGTTGATGTTGGATAACCAATTGATTGATGATGTCAGCGGCGTCATCGGTGCCGATGATTTTTATCGTCACGATCACCGGGCCATATTTCGCGCGATCTGCGCGCTCAATGAAGACAACGACCCCGCCGACGTGGTGACCGTATCTGAATGGTTGAGTCGGGCGGGAGAACTCGATGCCATTGGGGGTTTGGCATATCTTGGATCTTTGGCGCAAAACACACCGAACACCGCCAACGTCGCCGCATATGCGCGAATCGTCCACGAACGCGCAATACTGAGGCGTTTGATTGACGCCGGAAACGATATCGTGGGGCACGCGTACCGTACCGAAGGACGAAGTCCCGAGGAGGTGCTGGACCACGCGGAGCAAATTATTTTTGATATCGCACAGCACCGCGTGCAGCGCGGTGGCAGTTTTCAACCCATAAAGGGATTGCTGAAGCAAACTTTGGAACGTATCGAAGAGTTGTATGCGACCAAAGAGTCGGTTACCGGCTTGGCTACAGGCTTTGTCGATCTTGATGAAATGACGGCGGGATTACAATCATCTGATCTGATCATCGTTGCCGGCCGGCCCTCCATGGGAAAGACTGCGTTGGCGATGAACCTCGTTGAGCATGCGGCGATCGACAAAAATTTGCCGGTGGCGATATTCAGCATGGAGATGCCTGGACAACAGTTGTCGATGCGCATGTTGGCGTCGCTCAGCCGGGTGAATGCGCAAAAGATGCGCACCGGCCGTCTCGATGACGACGACTGGCCGCGGTTGACCAGCACCCTGAGCATGCTCGCGGACAAGCCGATCTTTATCGACGACACGCCGGCACTCACGCCCTTAGAATTGCGTACCCGCGCGCGCCGGCTGGCGCGTGAACACGGCCTTGGCTTGATCGTGGTCGATTATCTTCAATTGATGCAGTCGAACGCGAGCTCGAACACGGAAAATCGCGCCACGGAGATTTCCAGTATCACCCGGTCATTGAAGACCCTCGCCAAGGAGCTCAAGGTTCCGCTGGTAGCGCTGTCGCAGCTGAATCGCAGTCTGGAAACCCGGCCGAACAAACGCCCGGTGATGTCGGACCTGCGCGAAAGCGGCGCGATCGAGCAAGACGCGGATGTGATCTTTTTTATTTATCGCGATGAGGTGTATGACGACGAAAGCCGGGACAAGGGCATCGCGGAGATCATCGTCGGCAAACAACGGAACGGTCCGGTGGGAACGGTGCGATTGACTTTCATGGGTGAGTATACGCGGTTCGAGAACTACACCAGCACGGATTTCGATGGGCTGTATGGATGAGTAGCCCGGTTCGCGCGATCATCGATATCGCTGCGCTGCGCCACAACCTCCATCTCGCGAAAGAACACCCTCCCGGGTCTCAAGTCATGGCTGTCATCAAGGCCGATCCCACGCATGACACCCAACGATAAACCGGTCTTTAGCTGTGCGAATTGCGGGGCACAAGCGCCCAAATGGGCGGGGCAATGTCCGGAATGTCAGGCGTGGAACACCCTGGTCGAGACGGTGATCAGGACCGGCACCGATGCCGCACATCGCTATGCGAGATCTGCCGCCCCGCAGCCGGTGTGCCGGTTGGAAGCAGTGGGAATTCAGGGGATTGAGCGGATATCGAGCGGTATGTCAGAGCTGGACCGGGTGTTGGGCGGTGGACTGACGGTGGGATCGGTGGTTCTGCTCGGTGGTGATCCGGGCATCGGTAAGTCCACGTTGCTGCTTCAGGGTCTCGCTGAGATCAGCCAACACCTCGGCGCCTTGTACGTGACCGGCGAGGAATCCGCGCAGCAGATCGCGCTGCGGGCCAAGCGCTTGGGCGCCGGCAGCCCGGACTTGAAGTTGTTGGCCGATAACTGCCTGGAAACGATTATCCAGGCCGTCAACCAGGAAAACCCCCAAGTGCTGGTTATCGACTCGATTCAAACCCTGTACACAAATCATATTCAATCGGCGCCGGGCAGTGTTGCTCAAGTTAGGGAGACCGCCGCACAACTGGTGCGATTTGCCAAGCAATCCGCCACTGCCATGATTCTAGTCGGGCACGTTACCAAAGAGGGATTGCTTGCCGGCCCGCGCGTTCTTGAGCATATGGTGGACACGGTGCTGTACTTTGAAGGCGACCGGTCCAGCAGTTTTCGTCTGATTAGATCATTCAAGAACCGTTTTGGCGCGGTCAATGAGATTGGCGTGTTCGCGATGACCGATCGTGGATTAAAAGAGGTAACCAACCCGTCAGCGATGTTCGTCAGCCGGGATCGAGCTAAATCGCCGGGCAGTGTTACCCTGGTGACCCAGGAAGGGACACGGCCGTTATTGGTGGAAGTGCAAGCGTTAGTGGACAAGAGTCCGTTGGCGAATCCGCGCCGATTGACCGTGGGTCTGGATTCTTCACGTTTGGCGATGTTGCTGGCGGTCCTGCATCGTCACGCGGATTGCGTGTTGTATGACCAGGACGTGTTCGTCAGTGTAGTCGGTGGGGTACGGGTCATCGAACCCGCTGCGGATCTCGCCATCTGTTTGGCGGTGGTTTCCAGCCTCAGGAATCAAGCTCTATCCGCGGACACGGTGGTGTTCGGAGAAGTGGGTTTGTCCGGAGAAGTGCGTCCCGTTCAGCGTGGTGTCGACCGGGTGAGGGAGGCATTGAAGCTGGGATTTACACGCGCGCTCATTCCTGAGGCCAACACCACCAGGCATTTACCCGACGCAATGATGGTAGTTTCGGCACCGCGTATCGGCGACGCCATTACACATGCGTTCGAGTAGCTGTCGCTTGGACCGGCATAGCGCCGCGATCATCGCGGTTGGAAACCGCTCCCACCGGACCGGGTTAGTTCGTCATACTTGCAGTATCGCTGACGAACCTTAGTCTGATATCCGCTATCAGCAACTCATCGTTCTCGCGGAGCGCGGCTGGTGCACGCAGCGGTGCGCTGTTGAGCGCCACTTCAGAGGCATTGGTCAGGGGTGAGGCCATGTAATCCTCCCCCACCAACTCAATGACGAGACTACGCCCATGATTTATCCCCAACACCAGCCTTTCTCGGCCCAAGTGCACAAATGCGCCTTCGTTAATTCCATTTAACACCAGCAACTGCGCATTAGGTGCAAGCTCCTCTATTGCGCTGTTCTCCATTGCGGCATTCGGCCGCGCTACGGGTCGAGCTCTGGTGGATGGCGCCATATCGGGTTCCAGGACCGGTGAGCTCTCGTCAACCGTGGGTGCCGGCTGCCGACCGCCGCCGTTTTGTTGAAATTGAAGTTTGTAGCTGCCAATCAGAATCACGTCGTTGTTGCGCAGGTTACAACGAGTAACGGATCTATCGTTGACAAAAGTCCCCAGTGCGCTACTCAGATCTTTGATTGCGGAGCCGGACTCAGTGGTAAATATCCGCGCGTGCCGACCACTCACCGAAGGAGACTTCAGCTGAATCTCGTTCACCGCGGAACGGCCGATGCCCACCCCCCCTTCGGCCAAGCTGAACTGGGCGATGACTTCCCCTTGTCTGATTAACAACAATTTCGGCATGAGAAATCAGCAGATCATGGGTTGGATCGGCGTACGAGAATTACCGATATATTGTCCGGACCACCGTTGTTGTTGGCGGCGGCGATCAGCTGCTCGACCTTCTGCTGCAAATCGCCTGCACCTGGTTGCAGCAATTCCTCGATTTCAACGTCCGCCACCGCATTGGTCAAGCCATCGGAACACAACAAAAATAGGTCTTCACTGCCTACCGAACCCTCGGTAATGTCCGGCGTAACGGATTCGTCGATACCGAGTGCTTTCAAGAGTATGTTTTTAGCGTTCCAATGAGCGGCTTGTTGCCGCGTGATATAGCCGTGGCTCATGTATCGTTCAGCCAAGGTGTGATCGACAGTCAACTGTTCCAGCCGTCCCTTTGAAAAGCGATACAAGCGTGAATCCCCGACATGAGCCGCTGTAAAGTGTTGCTCGTGGAAGCTGGCAGCGACAACCGTAGCGCCCATCCCAGAATAAGCCGGTTCTTGTCTGGCTGCGGTTAATATCGCGGTGTTCGCATCGTGTATTGAGTCAGCCAGGAACTGCGGATTGGTGGACGCTCTCTCAAAGCCCTGTTGCTCGCCGTTTGCGGGGACCAGAAGGGAGGCGATAACATCTACCGCCAAGCTGCTGGCGACGTTCCCGGCGCGATGTCCCCCCATGCCATCAGACAGTATCACGATCCCGTGATGCGGGAAAATGCGTAGCGCATCTTCGTTTCGGGATCGTATCAATCCGACGTCCGTGCCAGCCGCCATGTCCCAACCGGTGATGCTATTAACTGACATTACATCGAACACCCCTGGTTCGAGTGCGCCGTGCGCGATTACGACAGTATTTTTTCCATGATGCGCAAATAGACTCGCGACAGCCGATCCGGGTCTTGGATCGCCAAACACTCATTTACTTTGTGAATCGTCTTGTTCATAGGGCCCAGCTCAACGACCTGTGCTCCGGTGGGCGCAATGAATCGGCCGTCTGAAGTGCCGCCGTCTGTCGAAAGGCGTGCCTCGACGCCCAATTGTTCACGAACTGCCTGTTTCGTGACATCAATTAGCCGGCCTTCCGGGGTGAAATACGGAAGGCCCGACAAATTCCATTTGATATCATAGTGTAGATCATGTTCATCAAACGTCGACCGCAGCAACGCCATTAGTTGCTCTGGGGTTACGCCTGAAGAAAATCGGAAGTTGAATTCCATCTCCAGTTTGCCGGGAATGACATTGACGGCTCTGGAGTCTGACCGGAGCTTGGAAATCTGAAAGCTGGTTGGTGGGAAATGAGCGTTGCCTGCATCCCATACAGTTTCCGTCAGGACCTGAATTACGGGCGCCACCTGATGAATCGGATTGGCGGCAAGGTGTGGGTAGGCGACATGTCCTTGGATGCCATATACAACCGCGCTGCCGGACAGTGACCCACGGCGTCCGTTTTTGATTGTATCGCCGGTACGCTCGCCGGAAGTCGGTTCACCCACGACACAGTAATCGATATGCTCGCTGCGCTGCTGCAGTGCCTCGATGACCTTTACCGTCCCATCGACGGCGGGTCCTTCTTCGTCAGAGGTGATCAACATCGCCAGCGAGCCTGAATGATCAGGGTGTTGTGCGACGAATTTTTCCGCGGCGGTCACGAACGCCGCCAAAGACGCCTTCATATCGGCGGCACCGCGTCCATATAAGAACCCATTATCGATGGTGGGTGTAAACGGATCGAATTTCCACGCGCTGGGTTCTCCGGGGGTCACCACGTCGGTATGTCCGGCGAAGACCAATAACGGAGGCTTACCGCCGCGGCGCGCCCACAGGTTGTCGACGTCTCCGAATCGCAACCCCTCGGTGCCAAAACCGACGGCTTGTAATCGCCCGGCTATGATTTTCTGACATCCCTGATCGTTGGGGGTGATCGATGGCCGTCGAATCAGCGCCTCGGTGAGCTCTAGTGTGGCGTCATCCATTCTCACGCAAGTAGCTAGTCCGCGCGCAGCAACTCGTTGATGCCGACCTTGGCGCGGGTTTTGGCATCGACCCGTTTAACGATCACCGCGCAGTAGAGACTATGAGTGCCGTCCTTCGCTGGCGTGGACCCGGAGACGACGACGGATCCCGCTGGGATTCGCCCATAAATAATTTCACCGGTTTCACGATCCAATATCTTAGTGCTCTGGCCGATATACACGCCCATTGAAATTACCGATCCAGCTTCTACGATGACACCCTCGACGATCTCACTGCGTGCCCCGATGAAACAGTTGTCCTCAATGATGGTCGGTGCGGCCTGAATCGGCTCCAATACACCACCGATACCGACGCCGCCGGATAAATGAACGTTCTTTCCGATCTGGGCACAAGAACCCACAGTGGCCCAGGTGTCCACCATGGTGCCTGCATCGACAAACGCACCGATATTGACATAGCTCGGCATCAACACCACATTGGGGGCCAAGAACGCGCCTTTGCGAACTGTCGCCGGCGGTACCACCCGGACATCTGAGTGCTCGAAATCGTCGCGCTGATAATGCGCAAATTTTAGCGGCACTTTATCAAAGTATTGAGTCCAGTTCCCTGCCAATGGCTCGTTGTCAGATATACGGAAATAAAGCAACACCGCCTTTTTCAGCCATTGGTTCACCACCCATTTTCCGTGCGCGGGCTCTGCCACGCGTTGACGGCCGGAATCGAGCTCCTCAATCGCCTCCAAAATCGCGTCTTTGACTTCCGCAGTGACACTTTGTGGCGTAATCTCGGCGCGATATTCGAAAGCCCGATCGATCACCGAATTCATATCGCTCATAAATGCTACTCCGTTTATCGTATTGTTGAGTTAAGTTGCCGAGTGCTACAAAGATGCGGCCTTGGGTGATTTGCTCTCATTGTCCAGGGACAACGCCCGTTGTATCCGATGGGCCAGGCAGGTTTGTTGCGTATGTTCGGTAACCAGATTCCCATCGCGGTCGGTAATAAAAAAAATGTCCTCAGCACGCTCACCGTAGGTCACAATTTTAGCAGTTGCCAACTTCACCTTGCACTCAGAAAGGGAACGCGCCACTTCATGCAATAGGCCGGGTTGATCTTGGGCTACCACCTCCATCATCGTATGTTGTCCGCTGGGAGGTTGAGTAAAGCTTACTCGAGTCTCGATGGGGAAATGCTTGAGCGCGCGCGGGATATGCGCCTGTTTGCGTGGCCGGTCTACCGCCGGATTGACGATCTCGTTGCGCAGACGATGTTTTAATCGCTGCAAAGTTTCCGGGTCACTCGCTTGCCTATCGCCTTGCTCCAGGGCGATAAAGGTAAACAGGGCAAATCCGGCGGGCGTCGCGTGGATGCGGGCATCAACGATGTTTAGATTCATCCGCGCAAGGCCTCCGGTCACCAAGCTGAGCAGGTGCGCGGTCTCCGGGGCATACACCAGGAACACGTTGGCGGCCAGATTCGGGTCATGCTGCACCTCGACCAAGGGGAGTTGGATTGCCGCTGTGGACGCGATCATATTGACATGCAGGGCAATCTCCCGGGCGGTATAGCGTAGAAAGTAGTCATTGGGAAAGGATGCCCAGTGTTGGCTGATCACTTCGGGGGCGATGCGTTCCTTATCAATGAATTCCAGGGCCTGCTCTTTTACGTCTTTTATACGCTGCTCTACGCGAGTCGGCTCAGTATGACCACGTCGCATCACCTGAGTGGTAATGAAATATAGATCATCCAACAACCGTCCCTTCCAGGCGTTCCAGACATGAGGGCTGGTGGCGCGTATGTCAGCAATTGTCAGCAGGTACAAGTTATTCAGGCGTTCCTGGTCGCCAACCTTCTTTGCGAAATCCAGAACGATTTCCTCGTCGGTGATGTCTTGACGTTGTGCAGTCCAAGACATCAGCAAGTGATTACGCACCAACCAGGCAACGAAGTGCGCGTCATAGTTGCTCATCTCATGAGACTTGCAGAAGTCGAATGCATCCCTTTCTCCAAGTATGGAGTGGTCGCCTTTGCGGCCCTTGGCGATGTCATGAAATAACCCGGATAGATATAAACGCTCAGGTTTGAATGTTTGTGACATGAGTTGGCTGGCGCGCGGAAATTCGTCCCGGTGTTCGGGAAGCGCGAAGCGTCGGAGGTTGCGCACAACGAACAAAGAATGCGCGTCGACGGTATATACGTGAAACAGGTCGTACTGCATCTGTCCGACCACAGCGCCGAATAGCGGAATATAGGCACCCAGCACCCCATAGGCGTTCATTCTGCGCAGGGTATGCGTTTGACCGCGTGGCTGCCGCATAATTTCCATGAACAAACTGCGGCTCCGAATGTCATTTCGGAACTCCTGATCGATACGGTGGAGGTTGACACGAACCTGCCGAATGGTCGCGGCGCGAACGCCTTTTAGTTTGGGATTTTGCTGCAGGATTAGGAACAGCTCAAGTATCGCAAGCGGGGTCTTCTCGAATATATCTTGCTCAACCGTTTCCAAGTACCCATTGTATGCCCTGAATCGCCGGCTAATCGCTTCAACATGAGCGGCTTTCGACGATAGATGTGTTTCTTCATAATGTTGCAGCAAAATTTCGTTTAACAGGCGAAGCTCTTTGACAGTGCGATAGTAACGCTTCATCAATTGCTCAACGGCAAGGCGGCTTTCATCATCCCGATATCCCATACGTTCCGCGAGTACGCGTTGATGGTCAAACAGTAATCGGTCCTCGCGTCGATTGGAGATGAAATGCAGGCCATTGCGCAGTTTCCATAAGAAGTTACGGCCACGTACCAGGGATCGGTATTCGTCTTCGGTAAGATATCCATGCTCAATGAGATCTCTGAGTTGCGTAGCCCCGTACTGGCGCTGAACCACCCATAATACGGTTTGAATATCGCGTAATCCTCCGGGGCTTTCCTTGATATTGGGCTCGAGGTTGTAAGCCGTATCGTCAAACTTATCGTGCCGGATTTGTTGCTCCTCCAGTTTGGCCTTATAGAACTCGTCCGCTGGCCAGAGCTTGGGCGCGGCCGTCTTGTTCTTCATTTGCTCCACTAAATCTTCGTTTCCCTCTAGCAGACGCGCCTCCATGATGTTCGTGGCAACGGTTAGATCGTTTTTGGCTTCGCGCACGCAGTCCTTGATAGAGCGTACGCTGTGACCGACTTCGAGCCCGATGTCCCACAGGAAGCTCAGTAAAGACTCGGTGAACGACCGTACCCTTTCGTAACGTTGGCTTCGCACCAGCAGCATGAGATCTACGTCGGAGTGGGGATGCAGCTCTCCTCGTCCGTATCCCCCCACCGCAACCAGGGCAACTTCGAATTTATTTGGGAGCAGGTGTTGGTGATGGATCCAGGCGAGATGCAGCACTTGATCAACCAGCCACACGTGATGATCCACAATGTCCTGCGACGGAGCGCCTTGCATATCGTAGTCGCGAAGTTTTTGGCGTGCCTGAGCGAGCGCGGCACGCAACAATGTTACGGGGTCATCGACCTCTGTAAGCTGAGATTGAAGATCTTGGACATCGATCAGCTTGGGTTTCGCAAGATACACGTCAACGTGTTTCCTCGAATGAATTGGTCAGCACTTCGTGTCCATCATCGGTCACCAGGATCGTATGCTCCCATTGCGCGGATAGGCTATGGTCGCGCGTGACCACGGTCCAGTTATCGGACAGCAGCCTGGTCTCCTTGCGTCCGGCATTGATCATCGGCTCGATGGTGAAGGTCATACCGGGCACGAGTTCAATCCCGGTCCCTTTTTCACCGTAGTGCAAGACCTGCGGCGCTTCGTGAAACTCGCGGCCGATCCCATGACCGCAGTATTCACGTACTACCGAGAAATTGTGGGCTTCGGCGTGGCTTTGGATGAGGTGACCGATGTCTCCCAAGCGGGTGCCGGGCCGGACTATATCTATGGCGCGAAGCAGGCATTCACGACTCACCTGGGCGAGCCGGGTCGCCAGAATCGACGGTTTGCCGACGAAAAACATTCTACTCGTATCACCATGATAACCGTCTTTTATTACGGTGATATCGATGTTAAGGATGTCTCCATTCTTGAGTTTCTTATCCCCGGGGATCCCATGGCAAACCACATGATTTACAGAGGTGCAGATAGACTTTGGAAAACCCCGGTAGTTCAAGGGCGCAGGAACCGCGCTGAGGTCGTCGACTATGTATTCGTGGCAGATCTGGTTGAGTGTTTCGGTCGTCACCCCGGCCGTTACCCTGGGACCAATTACATTCAGGACCCGAGCGGCGAGACGGCCGGCTAAGCGCATTTTTTCGATTTCCGCAGGGGTTTTCAGGGTGATGGCCATAAACTAGCGCGCGATATGGGTATCGGGGCGCCCATGCTACACGATTTTTCAAGCCAGGCGCAGGCACTAGAGGGCGGCCAGGCACCGCGATTGCCCGAAAAAAGGGCCTGTGCTATAAAGCGCGGTCATTTCTTAAATTCGCACGCAGATCGACACGGCCGCCCGGGTGCCTCGCTTATTATACACCGGGGTTGGCGGCTGGGACCTGCGCTAGATTCAACCCGAACGGAGAAAACTCGATGGCAGACGTAACCATGCGCCAGATGCTCGAGGCTGGCGTTCATTTTGGCCACCAGACACGATACTGGTCCCCCAAGATGCGCCCCTATATCTATGGGCAGCGCAATAAAATCTACATCATCAATCTGGAACATACAATGCCGCTGTTCAGAGAGGCAATGGAGTTTCTGAGACAGCTTGCGGCTAACGGCGGCAAGGTGCTGTTTGTGGGCACCAAGCGTTCGGCAGGCAAAGTTATAAAGGAATCCGCTGACCTGTGCGGGTGCCCTCACGTGAATCATCGTTGGCTCGGTGGCATGCTTACCAATTTCAAGACCGTCAAGAACTCAATTAAACGGCTGAAGGATCTGGATACGCAGGTTGCGGAAGGGGATTTGGAAAAACTGAATAAAAAGGAGGCGCTACAGCTAAATCGCGAACGCGCCAAGCTGGAAAGAAGCCTGTCCGGCATCAAGGATATGGGGGGTTTGCCTGATGCCCTGTTTGTCATTGATGTCAAGCAAGAATATATCGCTGTGGCAGAAGCGAAGAAGCTGAATATACCCGTCGTCGCGGTGGTCGACACCAATTGTGATCCGGACAACGTGGACTATGTGATTCCGGGCAACGACGATGCGATCCGGGCAATCCGACTGTATGCGAACAGCGCGGCGGAAGCGATCCTCAACGGCCGTCAGGTCGCTGCGGAACGCCTGGTACCGCAAGCCGGTGAGTACGTTGAAGTGGATGAAAGCGGGCAGGCGGTGGCATCAGCGGCCCTGGAGCCGATGGCAGCAGCGGCCCTTGATCCGGTGGCGGAATCTCCGGCTCAGGAGCCGGTTCAATCCGCAGAATACGGAGTTGGTGAGTCCATGCCGGAGACCACCGAGCAGGTTGCGGACACCACGGCCGAAGAATCCACCAGCGAGGCCGCCGACGCCGGCGTCACAGCGCCAAGCGCGGCGCCCGAGGGCGATAAGACGGAATCGCAACTCGCCAAGACAAAGACTCAAAAGAAGGTGGTAAAAAAGGCGTCGTCCAAAAAAGCGGTGTCCAAGAAGACCATTACCAAAAAAGCCGCGCCCAAAAAGGTCGTGGTTAACAAGAAAACCACCGCAGCGGCGACCGCCGAGAGCGGCGCCGTGGACAAGCCCGAGCAGGCCGATGACCAACACGTCACGGAACGACCGGATACCGAGTCTGCTGACAAAGAACAGGCCTAAGCAAACCGGTAAGCTCATCCTCAGGAGATAGCGATATGGCAATTGCTGCCACAATGGTGAAAGAACTGCGTTCGCGCACGGGCGCCGGAATGATGGAATGTAAGGGTGCGCTTACAGAAACCGACGGCGACATGGAAGCGGCGGTTGAATTGTTACGCAAAAAGGGCGCAGCGAAGGCGGATAAAAAATCCGGACGAATCGCTGCTGATGGATTGATCGTTGCGTTAGTCTCCGCGGATAAGAAATCCGGCGTGTTGGTCGAGGTGAATTGCGAAACGGATTTCGTCGCCAAGGATGAAAATTTCTCTGCGTATGCCCACGCTGTGGCCGAAACTGTGATGTCGGAGCGTCCGACCTCGATGGAGGCATTGAGTAACTTATCTTTGCCCGGCGTCGAGGCGACGGTCGAAGAGGCAAGACGCGATCTGATCACCAAGATCGGTGAAAATATCAACGTGCGCCGCTTTCAGGTCATTGAGGTGCACGACGCCGGCAGCATTAGCGCCTACGTGCATGGAAACCGCATCGGTGTTCTGGTAAAGATCCGCGGCGGCCGAGCAGACCTGGGTAAAGACATCGCCATGCACATTGCGGCAAGCCGGCCGCTTTATCTATCCAAGGACGATATACCTGTGGAATTGGCCGCGAAAGAACGTGAGATTTATGCCGCGCAAGCAAGTGGCAGCGGTAAGCCGGAAAAAATCGTCGAGAAGATTGTTGACGGCCGATTGCAGAAATATGTCAACGAGATCACCTTGGTGGGACAACCCTTCGTTAAGGACCCGGACCAGAGCATCGGAAAGTTACTCAAGACTGAAGAGGCAACAGTAGAACAATTCGTACGTTTTGAGGTTGGCGAGGGTTTAGAGCGCCGGAGTGACGATTTTGTGGCCGAGGTCATGGCGCAGGCAAAAGGAGCCTGAGTCAAGGTGGATGCTCAGGGCGGCGCCTCCCGTTGCAGAGTGCTGCTCAAGCTAAGTGGAGAGGCATTGAGCGGTAACGGTCCGACCGCTTTTGATCGCTCAACAATGGACGATATCTGTGCGCAGATTGCAACTGTTACGCGACTCCACGTGCAGTTGGCAATCGTAATTGGAGGGGGAAATTTTTTTCGCGGGGCCAATGCGGCAGCGATAGGCCTGGATAAGGTAACAGGGGATTATGTGGGCATGTTGGCCACGGTGATGAACGCCCTGGCGCTACAGAGTGGTTTGCAGACGGCGGGGATTGCCGCCAGCGTGCAATCAGCCATCCCGATGTCACCGATTGTCGAAACGTACCAACGAGATCGAGCGCTGCAGCATTTGGAGAACGGTTGTGTCGTCATATTCGCAGCCGGGACCGGAAACCCTTGTTTTACAACCGACACCGCAGCCAGCCTGCGGGCAATTGAGGTTGGTGCCGACATGATGCTCAAGGCGACGAAGGTCGACGGGGTTTATAGTGATGATCCTGTGAGCAATCCAGGTGCTACCAAGTATCAGCAGATCAGTTATGATGAAGTACTGGAGAAACGTTTAGCGGTGATGGATGCGACCGCCGTCACACTGTGCCGGGAGCATAATATGCCGTTGCGGGTGTTTGCGATATCTCGACCCGGCAGCCTGGCGCGAATCATCAATGGCGAAGATGAGGGTACTCTGATCCGGAACGAGGCGTGATTTATGACCATAGAAATCAAAAAAGACGCAGAGAAGCGCATGAAAAAGAGCGTCGAAGCGCTCGTCCATGAATTGGCGAAGATCCGAACCGGGCGCGCCAGTACCGCGATTCTTGACCATCTGCGGGTCGATTACTATGGAAACCCCACGCCTATCAATCAAGTCGCGAGCGTGAGTGTAGCGGACGCCAGAAGTCTGGCAGTGACGCCATGGGAGAAATCCATGATTCCGGTGATTGAAAAGGCCATTCAAGAATCAGAACTTGGGCTCAATCCGGTGACTTCGGGCGACACTATACGGCTACCGATTCCGCCGCTCACCGAGGAGCGTCGCCGCGAAATGAGCAAGCTGGTGCGCGCCGAGGGAGAGCATGGAAAAGTCGCTATTCGCAATATTCGTCGCGACGCTAATAATCATCTAAAAGAAATGTTGAAGGGAAAAGAGCTGGCGGAGGACCAAGAGAAACAGGCTTTGGATGAGGTTCAAAAACTTACCGATCACTACGTGGAAGAAATCGACAAGATCATAGCGGAGAAAGAGAACGAGATAATGGAAGTCTGATCTCGCCAAAGTTAAAGTCCCTTACGATGTCCGAGAAAAATCACACTGCGAGTGTCAAGACGGCAGACGCCAATCTGCAAAGTCTACCGACGCATATTGCGGTTATCATGGACGGTAACGGCCGTTGGGCCAAACATCATGGATTACCTCGTATTGCCGGCCATCGCCGGGGCTTGGAATCTGTGCGCACCATGGTGAAGGCGTGCGCCGATTACGAGATTCCGTATCTGACACTGTTTGCGTTTAGCAGCGAAAATTGGAAACGGCCGCCCGCGGAAGTGGGTCTCTTGATGGACCTGTTTGCGAATGCCTTGGAGCAGAAGGCGCGGCGATTACACGAGAATAATGTGTGCTTACGTATCGTTGGGGACACGACACGCTTTAGCTCAAAGATCCGCATGCTGATTCAACGCGCCGAGACCCTGACCAGGGAAAACAACGGACTGAGACTGACGATCGCAGCCAATTACGGCGGCCGATGGGACGTGACACAGGCATGTAAACAGATTATCCAGGAAGTTGCGGCAGGAAGAATGGCTGCGGAAGACGCGGATGAGAATTCCATAGCGCGCCGTTTGGCCACCGCGTATTTGCCCGAGCCGGATTTATTCATTCGTACCGGTGGCGAGCAGCGGGTAAGTAATTTTCTACTGTGGCAACTTGCATATACGGAGTTGTATTTCACCGACACACTGTGGCCGGCGTTCGATCGCACGGAGTTCGAGCAAGCGCTGGCATCATTTAGCGAACGTGAGAGGCGTTTCGGTAAGACAGGCGATCAGATCGTTAAACAGCACCGCATACGTAATGCTTAGATCTCGAGTGCTCACCGCAGCGCTACTGGCACCACTACTCGTTCTCTCAATTTTGTCATTGCCTTCGAGATATTTCGCGCTTTTTCTCGGAATCTTCGTGGTGCTTGCAGCGTGGGAGTGGAGTGCCCTGGCGGACGTCAGCTCAGCGTTACCCAAATCAGCTTATGCTGGATTTATACTACTGTTGGGTGTTGCCGCATTTGAGTTTCCGGCGTCAATTGTGCCGATAGTGGTTATCGGTGTTCTGTGGTGGATTGGCGCATCCTACCGCTTGCTCCATGAGCCGCAACTTTTATCGCCTGTCGGGTCTAAGGTGAAACCGCTGATCTGATGTTGATTGTATGGATTGCCGATGTTTTTGCGTTTTTCGTGGGCCGCGCTTGGGGTAAACGGCGGCTTGCCCCGACCATCAGCCCGGGAAAGAGTGTCGAAGGATTGCTCGGCGGCCTGGCTGGGGTTATCGTGTTTGCCTCGGTAGCAGGGGTTTGGTACTTGCACCTTTCCGGGTGGATGTTGTTGTGGTGGTTGATATTGGCTCTGATTAGTGCGTTGTTCTCCGTGTGTGGGGATCTGTTTGAGAGTCGAATCAAGCGCCGCGCCGGCGTCAAGGATAGCGGAAACACGCTGCCGGGACATGGTGGTGTCCTAGATCGAATAGATAGCGTAAGCGCGGCGTCACCGGTTTTTTTTATCGGAGTACAAGCGATGCCGGCACTGTTGATGCCCAACACGACATGATTACAGGTTGCATTTGATGAACACCGTGGCACGATCACGTGGTGTAGTGGTACTGGGGTCGACCGGTACTATCGGAGTCAACACGCTCGATGTTCTGTCTCGGCATCAAGCGCGTTTTCATGTTGTTGCCTTGGCCGCCCAACGCAATGTCAGCAAGTTGTTAGAACAATGCCTGCTGCATCGGCCTGAGATGGCGGTATTAGCCGACGATGATGCCGCGGATGAGCTGAACACAAGGGTGAAACAAGCGGCGCTGGACACTGAGGTGTTGAGCGGCGCGGCGGGTGTTCGCCGTGTTGCGGCCCTAAAACATGCCGATGTGGTCATGGCGGCAATTGTTGGAGCGGCTGGGCTGTTACCGGCGTTGGACGCGGTGAAGGCCGGGAAAAAGGTGCTGATCGCAAACAAGGAGCCCCTGGTGATGCTGGGGGGATTGTTCATAAAAGAGGCGCGCCGTTCCGGCGCGACGATATTGCCCATCGACAGTGAGCACAACGCGATCTTCCAGTGTCTGCCCGCATCGTGTGGCAGCGGGATACCGATTCACGATGCCCCGCGCAGCTACGGCATTAATAAAATCATATTAACCGCATCCGGTGGCCCGTTTCGTAACTCAAGTAAGGCGCAGCTAGAGCACGTCACACCGAAGCAGGCATGTTCGCACCCCAATTGGGTGATGGGGAAAAAGATCTCAGTAGACTCGGCGACAATGATGAATAAAGGGTTGGAGATCATTGAGGCCACGTGTTTGTTCAATGTCGGCCCGGAGGATGTCGATGTCGTGGTTCATCCCCAGAGCATTGTGCATTCATTGGTGGAATATGTCGATGGATCGGTGTTGGCTCAACTGGCCAATCCCGACATGCGCATCCCCATCGCCCATGCCTTGGCATGGCCGGAGCGCATGTCCTCGGGTGCGGAGACACTGAAACTATGCAACTTGGGCGCACTTGGATTTGAACTTCCGTCTTTAGATCGATTTCCGTGCCTGCGGATCGCGCGAGAAGTCGCTGGTGAAGGCGGTACGGCACCGAGTATTGCCAATGCCGCCAACGAAGTCGCAGTAGATAGCTTCCTGAATGGGAGGCTCAAATTTACAGACATACCTTGGCTCATCTCCGAGACACTGGAACACGTTGCGGCAGTTGATGACAGCGATTTACACTCGGTACTTCTCGCCGACGAGCAGGCGCGGTCGTTTGCGCTTGAGCAACTCGACACCAAATCATGGAGACGTAATAACGATGAACGACGAGCAACGATCACTTAACGCGCACACCGCATCAAGGTGACTAGTAAAGTGCTAATGTGTTTTGGCATCAAGAATTCGATCAATCCTCGGTGTAACAGCTTGTGCTCGGGGGTGCACCTGTCCGGCTGCCGGCCCGGTCGCGAACGCCTGCGCTTACGCTTCATTCACCGCGCAATATATGGCTACGCATTGCGCTCGAGCGCGGTGTTTAGCTCCCGGATTCCTCCGCCTTCAATAGGAATTCTTGGTGCTCTTCACGGGTGGGGCCATGTCTGAAATACTATATAGCATCGGCGGTTTTGTCGTCGCCCTGGGAATACTTGTGACGGTTCATGAGTTCGGCCACTTCTGGGTCGCCAGGCGCCTGGGTGTCAAGGTGCTGCGGTTTTCGGTTGGTTTTGGAAAGCCACTTTGGCTTCGGCGCGGCAAGCACGATGGCACCGAATACGTCATTGCGGCGATTCCCCTCGGCGGGTACGTGAAAATGCTCGATGAAAACGAGGAAGAGGTGCCACCGCAGGAATTGCATCGTGCGTTCAATCGTCAGCCGCTATGGAAGCGGGTGGCTGTGGTTCTCGCGGGTCCGATGTTCAATTTTTTATTTGCAATACTGGCCTACTGGATGGTGTTTGTCGCCGGCGTCGACGGAATAAAACCGGTCGTTGGCCGTGTCATTGAAAATTCGATCGCCCAGCAGGGCGGATTTCAGGTTGGCGATGAGATCATCATGATTGACGGTAAGCCCAACCGCAGCTGGGATGAGCATCGGCTTTACTTGTTCAATCAGGCATTCAAGCAGCGACAGATTCCCGTTGAGGTCGTGGACGCAAACGGAGATAGGCAGGACAGAGAAATGGACCTCCGACAGTTGCCCTTGTCTGAAATAAACTCGGCATTGTTGGAACGGGGAATTGGACTGCTGGGTTATATTCCCGAAGTCAAGCCCGTCGTTGGCCGCGTACAAGCCAAATCACCGGCTGACACAGCGGGCCTGCTCGCAGGTGATCGTATCGCCGGAATAAATAACCAGCCCATCGATTCATGGATAGAAGTCGTCAACCTTATTCAACCACTTGCTGGCAAGGTGGTAACGATAGAAGTAGTACGTTCGGGGCAGTCCATGTCGTTTGATATCGTCCCGGAACGCATACAGATAGACGGCAAGGAGATTGGACGTGTCGGGATTGTACCGGCATCCCTGGAGATTCCGCAGGAGCTAAGAGTGAAAATCAGGTACGGTCCAGCCGCGGCGATGATAACCAGTCTGCAAAGTACCTGGACCATGTCGATATTGACGATAAAGATGCTGGTTAAGATCCTACAGTTGGAGGTATCGACTAAGAATATCAGCGGACCGCTGACTATTGCCCAATACGCTGGACATACCGTGCGTATCGGATTTGTCCAGTTTCTTGTATTTCTGGCTGTTGTCAGCATCAGCTTGGGAGTTCTCAATTTGCTGCCTATTCCGATCTTGGACGGTGGACATCTTCTCTATTATCTGGTTGAAGCAATAAAGGGAGGACCACTATCAAAGCAGATGCTTGCCTGGGGACAACAAGTGGGCATCGTGTTGTTGTTCGCGCTCATGAGCCTGGCTTTTTATAATGATATAGTTCGACTGCTCCAGTAATGTCAGTGGCGCTGGGTCGTAATACCTTCGGCTTACCGTTGAGAATGAGGCCAATCTTTTAGTCAACATATTGTATAAATAATGAAAAAGATATTGGTTTTCTTGTGTGCGTTGCTCACACCAAATTTACCCCTGAACGCGATCGAGAATTTTGTCGTCTCGGATATTCGAGTAGAAGGATTACAACGCATATCTGCGGGAACCGTCTTCAATTATTTACCTATCAAAGTCGGTGACCGTATCGATGATGACACCGCTCAGCAATCGATTCGTGCTTTGTATCAAACCGGATTTTTCGACGACGTGCAACTCGAACAAGAGGGGACGGTGTTGATCGTGGTTGTTAAGGAGCGGCCGTCTATTGCAAAGATAGAATTTAAAGGGAATAAAGCCTTGGACAAGGATACGCTCACAGAAGGTATGAAACAGATAGGGTTCGTCGAAGGCCGTGTTTTCAATCAGTCGATCCTTGATCGGGTCGTACAGGAATTAAAAAACCAGTATTTCGCGCAAGGGAAGTATGGCGCGGAGATCACGACAAACGTTGAACCCCTGGATAGAGGCAGGGTGTCGGTCATTGTGGACATCACCGAAGGTGAAACGGCAAAGATAAAGCAGATAAATATTGTAGGAAACGAGGCGTTTCCCGAAAAAGACCTGCAAAACCGTTTTAAGCTCAGCACCCCAACAGTTTTCAGTTTTCTAACCAAGAAAGACAGATACTCTAAACAGAAGTTGTCCGCGGATCTGGAATCATTGAGAAGTTTTTATCAGGATCAGGGCTACTTGGACTTTAATATCGAATCCACGCAGGTCTCTATTACCGCCGACAAAAAAGATATCTATATAACAATAAATATCGCCGAGGGTGAGAAGTACACGGTTTTGGACTTCTCCATAAAAGGGAAATTAGTGGTTCCGGAAAGTGAACTTATTTCTTTGGTCACGATTAATCCAGGTGATAATTATTCGCGGAAGGAGGTCAGTTCCAGCCGCAAGGTGATCGCCGATCGTCTTGCGGACGAAGGCTATGCGTTTACAAACGTCAGGGCGGTACCAGAAATTGACAAGGATGCCCGGACGGTTTCATTCACTTTTATTGTTGATCCAGGCCGGCGCATATATGTGCGTCGTATTAATATTAGCGGCAACACGACTACGCGAGATTCCGTTATCCGTCGCGAGATGCGGCAACTTGAAGGTGCTTGGTACTCGGCGTCCAAAATACAACGGTCACGTGTGCGTCTGCAACGACTCGGTTTTTTCGATGAGGTGAAAATTGACACGCCGACGGTAGCCGGAAGCCCAGACCAAGTGGATGTCAATATCGAAGTCAAGGAGCGGGCTACTGGAAGTGTGTTGTTCGGCGTCGGCTTTTCGGACGCCGACGGAATTCTGCTTCAGGCGAGTGTCTCGCAGCGCAATCTCTTCGGTACCGGTCGAGAATTGAACTTGAGTTTTGATAATTCGTCTGTAACTCGGGTCATCAATCTCCAGTATCTGAATCCGTATCACACCATTGACGGCATTAGTCGTGGTTTTAACTTGTTTCGACGGGAGGTTGATGCCGAGGAAGCGAATACGGCCGAGTATGTTACCGACACGACCGGTTTCGGCATCAATTACCGATTCCCGCTCAGTGAGTTCAATTCGTTAAATGCCGGACTTTCGTTTGAGCGTGTAGATCTTGAACAAACCCCCGAGACTCCACCGGAAATACTTAGTTTTATCGAACAAAGTCCATCTAATGATATTGTCCCGTTTAAGGGTAGCGTCGCTCATGACACCCGCGACAGTCTCCTGTATCCGACAACTGGATTGCTGAATCGGTTATCATGGGAGTTGGCATTACCAGGGCTCGACTTGGAATATTACAAATTCAACTACCGGCTCGCTTGGTATCAGCCGGCGACTGAAAAGATCGTGTTTAAGGCAGCAGGCGAACTAGGATATGGGAGTGGTTATGGCGACACTCAAGAACTTCCATTTTTCAAGAACTTTTTTGCTGGAGGTGCGGGAACGGTCCGTGGGTACAAAGCTCGATCCTTGGGGCCCCGAGACAGCGGTGATACGCCGCAAACCCTGGGTGGTAGTCGCCGGGTGCTGACCAACGTGGAACTGTTATTTCCGATACCTGGCACCGAGGCGCGAGATAAGCGATTCAGTATCTTTGTGGATGGCGGTCAAGTCTATGGGCCGAATGAGAACGTTGAGCTGTCTGATATGCGTTTCTCCACCGGGATTGCTTTCAATTGGTTTTCACCGTTGGGTCCGTTGTCCGTCAGCTATGGTGCACCGTTAAATAAGAAAGACGGAGATGAGACCGAAAACGTGCAGGTTACGATAGGTCGATTTTTTCGTTAGTATCATTGGGCGTAACGTTACGGCAGGTTAATCAAGTGATGTGTTTAAAAAGAATTATTGTCAGTACAGTTGGCATTACGTTGTTGTGTGTCGGCTCTATTGCTTGGCCGCAACAGCTGAAAATCGGGTATGTCAATGTGGTCAAAGTGATTGAGGAGGCTCCCCAAGGTGACGCGGCCTTGAAAAAACTGGAATCGGAGTTCGGTCCCCGTGACCGACAGTTGCGAACTACACGCAGCAATGTCGCGAGTCTCGAGGATGAATTGGAGAAAAACGAATTGGTAACAAAGGAATCTGAACGCAGAGAGAAGGAACGGCAACTGCGTGATCTCAAGCGGAAACTGAAGCGTGAAACTCAAGAATTTAGAGAAGACTATAGTGTGCGGCGTAATGAAGAGCTGCGCGAGTTGGAAAAAATCGTTCACAAAGCTATTGTTGAGATCGCGAAAAGCGATAACTATTCCCTGATTATTCATCAAGGGGTTGTTTATGCCGACAATCAAACGGACATAACAGAACACGTACTGAAAAAATTAGCGGCCGTACGTCAGGGCTCCAAATAGCATGAGTTCCAACACCTTCATCCCCACCACGCCAGGTCACCTTTCTGAGGGTGCCGATACGTTAAGCGAGAAACAGTAGGTGGAAGGATTAGATATTCATCAAATAAGGGACTATCTCCCGCATCGATATCCATTCTTGCTCGTTGACCGTATTGTCGAACTCGACCCGGGTAAAACCCTGACGGCAACCAAGAATGTAACTATTAATGAACCGTTTTTCCCCGGCCATTTCCCCAATCGGCCGGTAATGCCTGGAGTTTTGATCGTGGAGGCGATGGCGCAAGCGTGCGCGATCTTGGCAAGTTATGGTCTGGATAGATCGGGTGGCGATCAGCGAGTTTATTATCTTACAGGTATTGATAAAGCGCGTTTCAAAAGGCCCGTGGAGCCGGGGGAGCAACTGCGCATAGATGTCAATATTCTGCGTCGCATTAAGAACATGTGGCGCTGCGGCGGCGAGGCAACCGTCGATGGAAGTTTATGTTGTAGTGCGAACTTGATGTTTACCTATAAGGATCTGTAAGTGATCGATGACCGTGCGGTCATAGCGTCTGGCGCGCAGTTAGGTGAGAAGGTCAGTGTAGGACCTTACTCAATAATAGATGAAAACGTTGTTATCGGTGATGGTACTTGGATCGGCCCTCACGTCGTGATCACTGGTCAGACCACTATTGGATGCGATAACCAGTTCTATCAATTCAGTTCGATCGGGGATGCGCCGCAACATCTTGCGTATCATGGCGTGGATACTAGATTAGAGATTGGAAACGGTAACATCGTCCGGGAATACTGTACGATAAACCGCGGAAGCGAAGAAATAGAGGGAGTTACTCGTATCGGGAATAATAATTTCTTGATGGCCTATGTTCATGTCGCTCATGACTGTCAACTTGGCGACAACACGATATTCGCAAACTGCGCCAGTCTTGCGGGACATGTGACGGTGGGAGACTATGCCGTATTAGGGGGATTTTCCCTGGTACATCAGTTCTGTCGCATCGGCGCCCATTGCATAACAGGAATTGGCACAGTGTGTTTACAAGATGTCCCACCATACATCATGGCGGCCGGAAACCGCGCGATTCCGCATGGAGTCAATGTCAAAGGCCTGCGCAAGCGGCGCTTTTCCGACACCGATATTTCCGAGTTAAAACAAGCGTATAAAATAATTTATCGAAGAAGCCTTCCTCTCAAAGCATCGATTAATCAGCTCGAGGTCAACAAATGGCGCAGTTCGGAGGTGCAGAAACTCGCTGACTTTCTGAAACACACCCACCGCGGCATCGTACGCTAGCCCGGATAATCCACCAAGGATTCTCGAAGCTGGCGAAGAGACGTGCACTGCGCATCATCGCAAGGTGGGGCGACAGAACGCGGTGTTGGAACGAAACCCATAGCCGGCTATGGGTTGAGTGAATCGCAAGTGCAGACGCGCGAGATCGATCCATAGCCGGGATGGGCGATGGCCGGGGTACAATTTGTCACTTCCCCCGTTAGTTGTAATACCTCTATCGATCAGGTTGATAGCGTCCTGTTTCGCCTCCTTGGTGCAAAATGATGGCTAACGAAGAAGATGATGTTCCATTTACCCGGTCGCTGACAACATGCGCAAGCAGCGAGTCGTGAAGATCGGCATTGTCGCGGGGGAGCCCTCGGGTGATTTTATCGGTGCTGGACTGATTGACGCCATTAAGGCACGGTGTCCCGATGCGATGATCACCGGTATTTGTGGTCCAAGAATGGCGGCAGTCGGGGCCGTGAGTATGTTTCCAATGGAAAGCATTTCCGTGATGGGCCTGGATGACCTGGCTACCAGATTACTGAGAATCATTCGCACTCGACAACGGCTTGCGAAACATTTTATCAATAACCCGCCGGACGTATTCGTAGGCATTGATGTGCCTGATTTCAATCTCGGGCTTGAGCTAAAATTACGTGAACAAGGAATCAGCACGGTCCATTATGTGAGCCCCACAGTTTGGGCGTGGCGAAGTTATCGCATCCGTAAGATACAGCGGGCTGTTAGTCACATGTTGACACTGTTTCCCTTCGAAGCCGAATACTACCGAAAGCACTTGGTGCCGGTGACATTTGTCGGACACCCAATCGCAGATGAAATAGACCCCAAGGTCGATGTGTTGTCCTTGCGCAGGAGTTTTGGGGTCAACGCCAAACAATTAGTGGCGCTACTCCCGGGTAGCCGGAAAAGTGAATTAAAGGCCCTTGGATCACTGTTCATTGACGTTGCCAACAGGCTTTGTGAGCAGCACCGAGACATCGAGTTCATTGCGCCGTTTGCCGACGATGAGACGAGAATTTATTTCAACCGTCTTCTCCAGGCGCGCGAACAACACCTACCCATTCGAGTGATCAACGGAATGTCACGGCAGGTCATTGCCGCTAGCGATGTTGCGTTGCTGGCATCGGGAACCGCCGCTCTGGAAGCCGCGTTGTTGGCTAAACCAATGGTGGTCGCCTATAAGGTCTCTTGGTTAACCGGCTTGCTGGTGAAGCTGTTCGCTCACGTGCGTTATTTTTCGATGCCTAATAATCTACTGGAGTCGCCCGTGGTCCCAGAATTGCTGCAACACGAAGCGACGTCGGAAAATCTCATTACTGCCGTGTCCCGATTTCTCGATGATCCAGCACTGCGCAACGACGTTTCTAGCCGGTTAGCGACCATCTACGATTCGCTGAAACAGAACGCCAGCGAACGGGCGGCCGACCTTGTGTTAGACATCGCGGGGTGAGATCAGAACCAATGCATACTACCCCAGCCGGCATTCCTCACCAAGCGCCCCGCCTCTATGCTTGTCAAGCAGTCTGGAGAGTCGAATGTTGTCATTTCATAGAAACAACGCCGCAGGTGTTTACGGTTCCGAACGTGAATAGGGGCGGAGCCGTTCCGGCCCTGGCTGGTTCTCGCGCCTATGCGCTTGGCCTTCACTCGACCCATAGCCTGCCGTGGGACCCGTTCCAGGTGCGGCGCGCAGCCGCACGAATCCTGCGCCAGTATCCGGGATCCTGGTGAGAAATGCGGGCCGGCGCGGCAGGAGTGGATGAAGCCGGTCGCGGGCCCCTTGCGGGGCCGGTGGTCGCGGCGGCTGTGATGCTCCCGGCGCGTTATTCCTTGAATGGTATGGGCGATTCGAAACAGTTGAGTCGAAAGAAACGCGAATGTTTGGATCACATGATAAAAGATCAAGCGATTTGCTGGGCAATCGGCGAGGCCGACGTAGCGGAGATCGATGCGTTGAATATCCTCCAAGCGACGTTGCTGGCGATGTCTCGCGCGGTGAGTGCGTTGGCCATGCGCCCCGAAATAGTCCTGATAGACGGCAATCATGCACCGGACATGGATTGTGAAGTGCGAACCGTGGTACGGGGAGACATCTACGTGCCGTCAATATCCGCCGCCTCCATACTGGCGAAGGTGCACCGAGACAAATTGATGCTTGAAATTCATCACCAACACCCTCAATACGGTTTTTCAACAAATATGGGTTATCCAACCCGCCGGCATCTTCTTGCCCTGGCGCAGCATGGGCCAACGGATATGCATCGTCGAAGTTTTGCTCCGGTCCGTGCCGTGACGGCGAAAATTGAGGAGCCCGCCGGTGACTGATACCTTCGTACATCTTCATCTGCATACCGAGTATTCGCTGGCCAATAGCGTGGTAAGGATAAAGGACCTCGCGAACAGGGTGTCGGAACTCGAAATGCCCGCGGTTGCCATCACCGATCCGGTCAATCTGTACGGGATGGTCAAGTTCTATCGCAGGATGGTCAATTCCGGCATCAAGCCCATCGTGGGCGCCGATGTGTGGGTCGTGAATCCCGCCAACCTCAACGCCCCTTACCGGCTGGTGCTGTTAGTGCAGGATCGACAAGGGTATCGAAACATCTGTAGCCTGATCAGCCGCGCCCACCAGGAATCCCAGCACAGCGGTCGGGCGTGTGTGGTCAAAGAATGGTTGCACCACGCCAACGAAGGATTAATTGCGCTGTCGGGCGCCCAGGACGGGGATATCGGTCAGGCGTTGAGGTCAGGTGGCCGCGCGCGCGTAGATCAACTAGTCGAAGAATACCGTCAGATATTTGGCGATCGGTTCTATCTGGAGCTACAGCGGGTGGGGCGCCAATACGAAGATGAGCACATTCACGCGGCCGTGGACCTGGCCGCACGCCGCGGGATACCGGTGGTGGCAACAAATGATGTACATTTCCTCTCGGAGCAGGAATTTGGTGTTCACGAGGTGCGCGTGTGCATTCACGAAGGCAGGGTGTTGAATGACCCGCGCCGCCAGCGGCGGTTCACGCCACAACAATATCTTCGCTCGCCGGCTGAGATGAGCGCGTTGTTTTCAGACATTCCTGAGGCGATCCAAAACTCTGTGGAAATTGCAAAGCGCTGCAATTTTTTTCTTGAGATCGGCGACTACTATTTACCGAATTTTCCTGTTCCCGAGAACCTCACCCCTGAACAATTTCTGCGCGAGAAATCACATGGCGGCCTGGCGCAGCGACTGCGGGTAAATGATATCGCGGCAATCGACGCCTACCGGGAACGATTAGAGCGCGAGTTAGACGTAATCGCGCAGATGGGGTTCCCCGGCTACTTCCTAATTGTCGCTGACTTCATCCAATGGGCGAAGAACAATGGGATTCCGGTGGGACCGGGACGTGGCTCCGGCGCGGGTTCCCTGGTGGCCTACGCATTGGGGATAACGGAATTAGACCCAATACAACACGGCCTCTTGTTCGAAAGATTTCTTAATCCAGAGCGGGTGTCGCTACCTGATTTCGATATCGATTTCTGTATTGAAGGTCGCGATCGAGTCATCGACTATGTCGCGGACTATTATGGCCGAGAAAAGGTATCGCAGATCATTACTCACGGTACGATGGCGGCCCGCGCGGTTGTGCGCGATGTCGGTAGGGTCATGGGCATGACGTACGGACATGTAGACAAGATCGCCAAGTTGATTCCGTTCGAGGTCGGCATGACCTTGGATCAGGCGCTCAAACAAGAGGACTTACTGAAAGAAAACTGCGACAAGGATGACGATGTAAAGCAGTTATTGGAAATCGCCAGGGCACTGGAAGGATTGCCGAGAAATGTTGGCAAGCACGCCGGCGGTGTTGTTATTGCACCTTCCGCTCTCACAGAGTTTACCGCTTTGTATTGTGATCAGGGAAGCGATCAGACAGTAACTCAACTGGACAAGGATGATCTGGAGGCGATTGGTTTGGTAAAGTTCGATTTTCTGGGACTGCGCACGTTGACCATAATCGACAAGACTTTGAAAACAGTAAATCTACAAAGGAAAAGTCGAGACGAAGAGCCCATAGTTCTGGACGAGTTGAATATTGATGATCCGGAGTCTTATCAGTTACTCAAGTCTTGCCGCACCACAGCGTTATTCCAGTTGGAGTCTCGAGGCATGAAGGATTTGATCCAACGGCTCCAGCCGGACTGCTTCGATGATCTCGTTGCGCTCGTTGCGCTCTACCGGCCGGGCCCGTTGCAATCAGGCATGGTCGAAGATTTTATCGACCGCAAACATGGTCGTGCGCGATTGTCCTATTCGCATCCGGCGTTGGAACCGATTCTCAAACCCACCTACGGAGTGATCCTCTACCAAGAACAGGTCATGGAAATCGCCAGAGTGCTGGCTGGTTATTCGTTGGGTTCCGCGGATTTACTTCGGCGGGCGATGGGTAAGAAGAAACACGAGGAGATGGCCCGCCAGCGCGAAGTATTCCTGCATGGAGCGCACGAGCGTGGAGTGAAAGAGCGCACTGCCAGCGGTATCTTTGATCTAATGGAGAAATTTGCAGGGTATGGATTCAATAAATCGCATTCTGCAGCGTATGCGCTGATTACGTATCAGACCGCATATTTAAAGGCACATTATCCCGCTCAATTCATGGCCGCCGCTTTGTCCGCTGATATGGAACACACGGATAAAGTTGTTACCTTGATTGCCGAGTGCCGTGAGATGGGTTTGGAGGTGCTTAGCCCGGACATCAATCACTGCAAGTTCGCATTTGAAGCCACCCAGGACAGTAAGATCCTGTATGGTCTGGGCGCAGTCAAAGGTATTGGCTACGCGGTAATAGAAGCCGTTGTTGAAGCCAGAAACCAAGGAGAAGAGTTCAGTGATTTATTTGATCTCTGTGAACGGGTCGATGTCAAGCGCGTTAATCGACGGGCAATGGAGTCATTGATCAAGTCCGGCGCCCTTGACAAATTGGGAGCCCACCGCGCGAGCTTGAACGCGAGTTTAAATACCGCACTGAGTGTATCAGGTCAACAGTCAAGCAATCGTAGTGCCGGCCAAACGGACCTGTTTGGCGTGTCGGCGCCGCAACAAACGGTACGTGCCTATCGCGCAGCGCCGGAATGGAGTAAGGAACAAGTGCTCGCTGGAGAGAAGGAAACTCTCGGTCTATACCTGAGTGGACACCCGGTGGATGCGTACCGCGCCGAGCTGGCGCAGCTTACAGACGCGTGCCTATCAGAGTTAAGGCCATCGGAAGACCGACATGTTGTTGTTGCCGGATTGGTAGTGGGCCTGCGCATGATGAACACGCGCCGCGGCGACCGCATGGCTTTTGTTACCTTGGACGATAAAACGGCGAGGCTGGAAATCGCCGTGTTTTCCGAGTTATTTTCCAAGTCTCGCGATGCACTGCGAAAAGACAACTTGTTGATCGTGCAGGGATCAGTAAGCGTTGATGAGTATACCGGCGGGTTTAAGATGGCTGCGGAGCAGATATATGATATCGAAGAAGTGCGCAGCATCTTTGCCGCTAAATTGGTGATCCGGCTTACTGCTGACAACATTAGCCAGGAATTGTATCAGAGTTTGGAACATGCACTGGAGCGCAGCGAAACGGGGGGCTGTCGCGTCGTTTTTCAATACGTCACGCCATCAGAACAGGTGACATTGCCTGCGGGACAGCGTTGGCGCGTGAATCCCACCGGTCAATTGCTGGGCGATCTCGAGGAACTGGTGGGCGAAAACGCAGTGGGATTGGTCTACAAACCGATCACGTTTGTCGGCGCTGCGCCGGTTGCATCGACAGCGTAGTGTATGCAAAGTCTGCTGGTCACTATGTATGTATCACAAATTCACGGGTAAACTATTTTCATGGACCTGAATTTTCTCGATTTCGAACAACCAATCGCGGAGTTGGCTGCGAAGATCGACGAACTTCGTCATGTCGGCGTGGGTAATGAAATTAACATCAGCGATGAGATTGCCCGCTTACAGAAAAAAAGTGAAAAGCTCACAGAGAGTATATTTGCGTCACTGACGTCTTGGCAGATTGCGCAGTTGGCACGCCATCCTCAACGACCGTATCCACTGGACTATATTCCCAGTGTTTTCAACAGCTTTCAGGAATTGCACGGCGATCGAATGTATGCCGATGACCATGCAATCGTCGGTGGAATAGCATGTCTCGGGAAGCGAACGGTGGTGTTGGTTGGGCATCAAAAAGGGCGGGACACGAATCAAATGGTATATCGCAACTTCGGTATGCCAAGACCCGAGGGTTACAGAAAGGCGCTGCGATTGATGCGCCTGGCAGAGCGATTTCGTTTGCCGCTGATCACGCTGATCGACACGCCGGGAGCCTATCCCGGCGTGGGAGCCGAGGAGCGCGGGCAAAGCGAAGCCATCGCACGCAACCTTTACGTTATGGCGGAACTGAAAATCCCCATTGTCTCCGTTGTTATCGGCGAGGGTGGCTCGGGTGGCGCCTTGGCAATCGGGGTCTGCGATCGCTTATTGATGTTGCAGTATGCGACCTATTCGGTCATTTCGCCGGAAGGATGTGCGTCCATTTTGTGGAAGAGTGCCGACCGGGCGGCGGACGCCGCTGAAGCAATGGGATTAACCGCCGATCGTCTAAAAAAGCTGGGACTGATAGACCAGGTTGTGCCCGAACCATTGGGCGGCGCGCACCGGGACGTCGACAAGATGTCGCAATCTTTGCAGAATGCCTTGGTCAAAGAATTGGATGAATTGACGGAGCTGTCCATCGATGAAGTCATTGAACAACGGTACAGCCGTTTAATGCAACAGGGGCGCTTCCAACAACAGGGATGATTGGTCTGCACGAGAGCACCCGGCGAAAAATCGACGCGCAGACGCTGCACCGGACACTATTTGATACACTTCGAATCCCGCAGGATGCCGGTATACACGTCGGCGTCAGCGGCGGTGTGGATTCAGTGGTTCTGTTACATCTTCTTGCCGCTGTTCAAAATTGTTCTGAAATTTCGCTAGCCGCCTTGCACGCCCATCATGGTTTGCACCCCGATGCTGATCGGTGGCAGGAATTTTGTGAGCGGCTTTGTGAAACATGGTCTGTAGCGTTTGCGACCAGGCGCCTAGATGTACGTGTCGAGACTGGCTACGGCTACGAGGCCAGTGCGCGCGAAGCCCGCTATCAGTGGTATGCATCCATGGTGAAACCGACAGATTATCTGCTGCTCGCGCACCATCGCGACGATCAGGCAGAGACGGTATTGCTCAATCTACTGCGTGGCTCCGGTGTCCGCGGTATGTCCTCCATGAGTCCAATGGCCATTCGCGAGCGCCTTAGGATCATAAGACCCCTATTGACATACGACCGGCAACAGCTTGTTGCGTACGCCGAGGAGCATCAGCTGCAGTGGATTGAGGACGCGTCAAACCGCGACATCGCTTATTCCAGAAATTATCTTCGTCATCGGATTGTGCCCCTATTGCGAGCACGCTGGCCGGCCGTGAGCCGGGTATTGGCCGATACGGCAGAGCGTATGCAACGCACCCAGACACTGCTAGAGGAGGTTGCGGCGGCGGACCTGCGGCACACGGAGTGGCGATCTATAGAGGCGTTGGCGGGAACGGGCTACAAACTGAAATTGTCCGGGTTAGAGGATCTGTCGGAAAGCCGTTTCCGCAACCTGCTGTCCTATTGGCTGCGGGGGCGGCATTTCAGGTCCCCATCGTGTCGGCAAATGGATCAGCTGGTTGCCGAATTGATCCGTCGGGGCGGCCCCACAAACGCCATAAACCGCTGGCCAGGTACCGAAATGCGACGATACGACGGTTGGTTGTATGTACTGCGCCCGTTGTCCCAGCCGGTCGCGATGGATGCACGGCGCTGGGACATCGAACAACCGTTACATCTTCCGGAGCTGAACTTGAAGATGGTGGCGGTGCCGGTCATCGGAGCAGGACTGGCGCGAAAACATATCACAACACCATTGGTCGTACGCTGGCGTCAAGGAGGGGAGCGTTGTCGATTGGCCAACCACGCCGGGCGCCGAAAGTTGAAGAAATTACTTCAAGAACACCGTGTACCACCTTGGGCAAGAGCGCGCATTCCGTTGGTGTACGTGGTGCACCAGCTTGCGGCGGTGGCCGGTTATTGGTATTGCGCCCCATTTGCGGCGGGGCCGGGCGAGGCGGGAATCGAGTTCAAACTCTGCGCATTGTCGGATCAAGCTCCCGCCGCGCATTTGTAGAAAGCGGCCGGCTTTGGTAAGCTGTTCTCCCGTCCGGGGGCATGTCCTGTGGCCCTATTTATTGCAGCACTCATGGCAAAGTACATCTTTATTACTGGTGGTGTCGTGTCTTCCTTGGGAAAAGGCATCGCCGCGGCATCCCTAGGCGCGGTGCTGGAGTCCCGTGGACTGAATGTCACGCTGCTCAAGCTCGATCCTTATATCAATGTTGACCCCGGCACCATGAGTCCGTTTCAACACGGCGAGGTGTTTGTCACTGCCGACGGGGCGGAAACAGATCTGGATCTTGGACATTACGAGCGATTCGTCCGTGCCACGATGGGACAGCGCAATAACTTCACCACCGGGCAAGTATATGAGCGTGTTATTCGCAAAGAACGCCGGGGAGATTATCTTGGAGGTACGGTGCAAGTTATTCCGCACATCACCGATGAGATCAAACAGTGTATCCGGGAGGGTGCCAAAGGCGCCGAAGTGGCCCTGGTGGAGATTGGCGGCACAGTAGGCGATATAGAATCACTGCCGTTTCTGGAAGCGATACGGCAAATGCGGATTGAGTTTGGTGGTGAACGCGTGGTTTTCATTCACCTAACTTTGGTTCCGCGAATCGTCGCTGCCGGGGAGATTAAGACCAAACCCACCCAACATTCGGTAAAAGAACTACGCAGCATCGGTATTCAACCGGACGTCTTGATCTGCCGTGTGAACGAACCACTCCCTAACGATGCACGAAGAAAAATTGCGTTGTTTACCAACGTTCCAGAAAACGCCGTCATTTCGGCCGTGGATGTAGACAACATTTACAAAATTCCGGAGCTCTTTCGCGACCAAGGGCTCGACACAATTGTGGTAAAGCAATTGATGCTTGACGCCAAGGACGCTGATCTATCGGAATGGGAGCAGGTGGTTTATAACGGAAGCCACCCGACCCAAGAAGTGACGGTGGCCCTGGTCGGCAAGTATGTGGATCTCACCGAATCTTATAAGTCCTTGTCCGAGGCGTTGATCCATGCGGGTATCCACACACGCACTCGCATCAAGATCAACTATGTGGATTCAGAGCATATCGAAAGTGACGGCACCGAAATCCTGGCCGGCGTTGACGCTATTTTGGTCCCCGGCGGCTTTGGTGAACGGGGCATCGAAGGCAAGATTGCAGCGGTACAGTATGCCAGGGAACACGACATACCGTATCTTGGAATCTGTCTGGGGATGCAGTTGTCAGTTATCGAGTTTGCGCGCCATGTGGCTGGTCTAGAGAACGCACACAGCACTGAATTTGATGCCCACACTATGCATCCCGTCATTGCCTTGATTGACGAATGGATCAATGAGGACGGCACCTTGGAGCAACGCAGCCGGGACTCGGATCTAGGGGGCACGATGCGATTGGGTGAGCAGACGTGTACATTGAGTCCAGGTACAAGAACCCATGCCGCCTATGAAAAAGACAAAATTTTTGAACGGCATCGGCATCGATACGAGTTCAACAACAGATATCGACAAATACTAGAACGATGCGGTCTGGTGATCGCAGGGGTGTCAAACGATGACCTAGTGGAGGTCGTCGAACTGCCTGACCATCCATGGTTCGTGGGGTGTCAGTTTCACCCCGAATTCACTTCCTCGCCCCGGGACGGACATCCGCTTTTCTCCGGATACATCACGGCAGCGCGCGATTATCATGAAACCAAAACAGGTGGAGATCATGCCGCGGATACCCAGGTCGTCGCGCAGTGAGACTGGGTAACGACGAGGTTGGCCTGGACCGGCCGTTTTTCCTGATTGCCGGTCCGTGCGTCATCGAATCGCAACAAATGGCGATCGACGCCGCCGCCACATTAAAAGACATCACCACGCGTCTGCAAATGACGTTTGTGTATAAATCATCTTATGATAAGGCCAACCGCAGTTCATCCAAGTCCTATCGAGGCCCGGGCCTGGACCAGGGTTTGAAAATCCTGGAGGAAGTACGACGGCAAACGGACGTGTTGATTTTGACCGATGTGCACTCCCCCGCAGAGGTCGCGGTTGCATCGGAGGTGGTAGACGTCTTGCAGACCCCTGCATTTCTGTGCCGGCAAACTGATCTGATCGAGGCCGCAGCCGCCAGTGGTAAGCCGGTCAACATCAAGAAAGGTCAGTTTCTCTCGCCCATGGAGATGCGTCATGTGGTTGATAAAGCCGTGGCCGCTGGAGGTGAGGACAGGATTATGGTGTGTGAGCGCGGCACCTCATTTGGGTACCAGAATCTTGTCGTCGACATGCGCTCGCTGGCGATCATGCGTAATACCGGTTGTCCGGTGGTTTTCGACGCCACGCATGCGGTGCAACTCCCCGGTGCATTAGGGGCGAGTTCCGGAGGCCAACGGGAATATATCCCACTGTTGGCAAGGGCTGCGGTTGGCGCCGGTGTGTCGGGGTTGTTCATGGAGACCCACCCTAATCCTGATCTTGCCCTGAGTGACGGCGCCAATGCGGTGCCGATGGATCGGTTGGAGACTCTGCTCGTGACGCTCAAGACACTGGATGACGCCGTGAAACAACAATCTTTGGCGGCAAACGATTGTTTTTGAAACCATTACTCGACGCTACCTAGGAACAACAGACATGCCAACAATTAGCCATGTTCACGCACGAGAAATACTGGACTCGCGAGGTAATCCGACCATCGAAGCCGAGGTCACGCTCAAGGATGGCGCAAGTGGCAGGGCGGCGGTGCCCTCGGGTGCGTCCACCGGTTCGTTGGAGGCTCTGGAATTACGCGATAACGATGCGAAACGGTATGCAGGGAAAGGGGTGCGCAAGGCGGTCGCCAACGTTAACGGTGAGATCCAGGACGCACTAACCGGCCTCGATCCCAGCGATCAAACCGCTATCGATCAGTGCTTGATCGATCTCGATGGCACCGATAACAAACGTCGGCTAGGGGCCAACGCTCTGTTGGCGGCGTCACTGGCGACGGCGAAAGCCGGGGCCGCGAGTCAACATCAGCCGCTGTATCGTTATCTGGCCGCGTTGTATGGAGCCGAAGGTCCGTTTCAGATGCCGGTGCCGCAGATGAATGTCATCAATGGGGGCGCCCATGCAGACAATGCCATCGATTTTCAAGAATTCATGATTCTACCGACAGGACCGGCGCGGTTTTCAGAGGCCCTGCGGGTTGGCGTCGAGGTGTTTCACGCGCTAAAAAAAGTACTGCATGACAAAGGTCTCAGTACGGCAGTGGGTGACGAAGGTGGATTTGCGCCGGAGATTGGGGGCAATGAGGACGCGGTGCAGGTATTGTTGGAGGCAATGGTACAGGCGGGCTATGAACCGGGCCAGGACTTGATGATCGGCCTGGATATCGCCAGTTCAGAATTTCGCTCCGACGGACAATATTTGCTGGCTGCGGACGGCAAGAAGATGGGATCAAATGACTTTGTCGACTACATCCAGGCGTGGGTGGAAAGATATCCAATTGTGTCGGTAGAAGACGGCATGGCGGAAGACGACTGGGACGGATGGGTTACCCTGACACGGCGTATTGGTGACCGGGTGCAGTTAACCGGGGATGATATCTTCGTGACGAATACCGATATACTCAAAACGGGAATCGAGCGTGGTGTTGCCAATGCCATTCTCATAAAACTCAATCAGATCGGTACTCTCAGCGAAACCTTCGCCGCTATCAGGATGGCGCATCAAGCGGGTTACCGCACCACCATATCGCATCGTTCAGGGGAGACTGAAGATACCACTATCGCGGATCTGGCGGTTGCCACCAATGCCGGTCAAATCAAGACCGGGTCTTTGTGTCGGTCTGAACGCGTCGCGAAATACAATCGCTTGCTGAAAATTGAAGCGGAACTTGGCGACCAAGCGCATTATCCCGGTATCGACGCGTTCGCTGGTATATGATATTGGCAGGTATACCAATGAACCGGCTATGGCCCGCGATCCCATTGAATGAAGTATGCTTGGGTTTTAACCGATCCTGCATATTGCATCACCGTATCCCGCGTCTATTCATGGATGCGCTGGCGAGACCCGAAACGACACTTCTATGAAATGACGACATTCGATACTCGACGTTGCTTCGCAAGAATAGACGCGGGTCTATCCTGGCCCTGGCTCGATCGCGAACGCCCTTACTTGCGCTTCACTCAACCCATAGCTGGCTATGGGTTTCGTTCCAGCACGGCGTACGGCCGCTCGACCCTGCGAATACGCGCAATGCAAGTCTCTGCGCCAGCTTCCGCGATCCTTGGCGCAATATCCGGGTTAGGCGCGGCACGGCGATGAAGATAGTGATTGGTCTGTTGGTAGTGGTGTTGCTATATCTGCAATATTCCTTGTGGGTGGGCAACCACGGTGTGACCAAATTGTGGCAACTACAGAAAACCATAGCGTCGCAACAGGGCGAGAATGAGAAACTTAGCGCGCGAAACCAGATACTGCATGCGGAGGTAGTGGATCTCAAGCAAGGCACTGACGCCCTGGAAGAACGTGCACGCTCTGAGTTGGGGATGATCCGAAAGGGCGAAACCTTCTACCAAGTCATCGATCACGATTCCCCGCCGGAACCGAGGGCCAGGTAAGGTCTTAATCCACGGGGACGTCGTAGGGTAGGAATCTCGGTTCCAGAGCCGGCCCGTTAGGTTCGTTCAAGCATAGGTCACCGGCCCGGTAGGCAGTTAACTGCACGACCGCCAAGAGATCGAAGCACCCCGGCCCGCTGGGTTGCGCGTCCACCACCGTGCCGGTGCTCTGTTCACCGTGCGCGGGCGAATAGACCCTGTCGCCGGGCTTGGGCGCAGCGGTGGTCTTGACCTGCGCCCGGATCATGCGTTGTTTTAATTTACCCAGGTAGTGTATGCGGGCCACGATCTCTTGTCCCGGATAGCAGCCCTTTTGGAAGCTGATCCCTCCGATGAGATCCAGGTTGACCATTTGCGGCACGAACGCCTCGCTGGTCGGAGGTAGAATCTGGGGGATCCCGGCGCCGATGTCCAGTTGCGACCACGACCCGGGCTCTTGTGGTTGCAGTGGCTCGCTGAGTGCATCCCACAGGGACTGAATGGCCGCCTCCGGTCCGATGACCTGAAAACGGGGGAGGGCACCAGGCAACCCGTACACACCGAGTTCTCCATGTCGCACATAACCGTTGTCGGTGGCAGGCAGCGGCCCGAGCCGTTGCGTCAGTGCGGTGGCGGCCAGCTGCCCGGCGCTACCGATTCCGCACAGGTGGGCGGCGGTGTTTAGGTTGACCTGGGCGCGCAGCACGTATTTACGCAACCGTGCGACGATGGCATCGCTCAGTGCAGCCGGCAGCTGCATGAAAAATCCTTCGTCATGACGCACCAGCCGCACGATACATAATAGTCTTCCTTTAGGATTGCAATAGCCGTGCAGCTGGCTGTGCCGCTCGTCGAGCGCCGACACGTCATTGGTGAGCTGGGACTGCAAAAATGAACCGGCGTCTTTACCGTCCACATAGACCCACGATAGAGTTGATAGTTTACATAAGATATTTGGCATATTTATATGATTATGAACGACATTAGTAGGTTTAAAACGCGGGACGCTGGGGCGGCTTGCCGCGTCCCCACGAGTTCCGCTCACGCTTATGGCCATGCGTTCTGTTTGCGCGCGGGTCCCAGACGCCCGATCCCGTGTTGGGCATTCACGATGCGTCGTGCACGCGTCGGATCAGCCAATATATGGGAAGGGGAGCGTCGGGACTCACACTGGCCATGTCTGATGCGAATGATATCGGCCCCGGTCACCGGCCTATCGGTGCGGCGCGACACTCCTCACTTGTCACCCGGGCCTATTTCGGTACAGAATATCGGCTTATTGCGCTGCACAATACACCATGAACGATAAAAAACGCCAGCAAACAGTTCGTCGCACCAAGACTACTGATGACCAGGATAAGCGTCCACGTGGCAAGAAACCGGCGCGGGAGATAGGAGGCCCCAAGGGTCCCGAACCGACGCGCTATGGCGACTGGGAGCGGAAAGGTCGCTGCGTGGATTTCTAAGCTGGTGATTCGCGCGCCACGGCCCGGTGCCCGTTGGGTCTCTCGTACCCACACCTGTGACCCGGTGCTTGCTTCAGGGACGTTCCGTAGGTAGCTTATCAAACCTATAAAACAGATTTATGGGATATAGACCGCGTATGCTAACTAAAGATCGTCCACTGTCGCCGCACTTACAGGTCTATCGCCCACAACTCACTTCGATCTTATCCATCACGCATCGCGGGACCGGCATGTTCCTGGCCTTCAGTATACCGCTGCTGGTGTACTGGTTATGGGCCATCGCTGCCGGCGCGGAAACCTACGCGTCGGCGCAAGAATTGCTCGGCTCCAGTTTTGGTCGGGTACTTTTGTTTTTTTGGTCGTATTCACTTTTTTATCACCTGTGTAATGGCGTGCGCCATCTGGCGTGGGATATCGGGGTTGGCTTAGATATTGCCGTGCTTTACAAGTCGGGTTGGGGTGTAGTGGCGCTGTCGTTTGCTTTAACGGCAATGGCGTGGATCGCGGGATACGCAGCGCGAGGAGGGAGTTTATAATGGGTTTACGCACACCTTTGGGAACAGCCCTGGGTTTGGGTCCGGCGAAAGAAGGCGTGTCACATTGGTGGTGGCAGCGCGTTACCTCAGTGCTCTTGATTCCGTTGAGTTTATGGTTTGTGTTTTCTCTTGCCTCGCTGGCCGGAGCCAATCATCAGACAGTAGTCGATTGGATGCGTTCGCCGATTGTGACGGCATTACTCATCATGTTTGTGATATCTACGTTTTATCATGCACAACTGGGGGTGCAGGTTGTAATCGAGGATTACATTCACACTGAATGGTTGAAGATGGCAAGCTTGTTGGCGGTCAGTTTTGTCACCGCATTTTTATCTCTCGTAGCCGTAGTATTGGTGCTGCGTGTGGCGTTGGGAGGTTAATCGGTGTCCGAACCGTATACGATTATTGATCATAGCTACGACGTGATTGTAGTGGGAGCGGGCGGCGCCGGCCTCCGTGCCACGTTTGGCATGGCAGCCGCAGGGTTGTCGACAGCTTGCATCACCAAAGTGTTTCCCACCCGCAGCCACACGGTGGCGGCGCAGGGTGGGATGAGTGCAGCATTGGGGAATATGGGCGAAGATGACTGGCGTTGGCACATGTACGACACCGTGAAAGGATCGGACTGGCTTGGCGATCAAGACGCCATCGAATACATGTGTCGGGAAGCACCGGAGGCGGTCATTGAACTGGAACACTACGGCGTTCCTTTTTCCCGCACTGACGACGGCAAGATTTATCAGCGTGCGTTCGGCGGCATGACCACACATTTCGGTCAGGGGCAAGCGATGCGTACTTGTGCAGCGGCTGATCGCACCGGGCATGCCATACTGCATACCTTGTATCAACAGTCACTCAAGCATAACGCCGCGTTCTACGTCGAATACTTCGCCCTCGATCTGCTCATGGACGAAGGAGAGTGCCGTGGCGTGCTGGCGTGGTGCTTGGATGATGGCACCCTACATCGCTTTCGCGCACAACTCGTCGTGCTCGCAACCGGCGGCTATGGCCGTGCGTATTTCTCCTGCACGTCGGCGCACACATGTACCGGTGACGGTAATGCAATGGTGTTGCGCGCCGGGTTGCCGTTACAAGACATGGAATTTGTGCAATTTCATCCCACCGGAATCTATGGATCGGGCTGCCTGATCACCGAAGGTGCTCGTGGCGAAGGGGGTTATCTCACGAATTCCGATGGGGAGCGGTTCATGGAGAGATATGCCCCAAATGCCAAGGATCTGGCTTCCCGAGATGTGGTGTCACGGTCTATGACCATGGAAATCCGGGATGGCCGCGGGGTGGGTGCTGATCGAGATCATATCTATTTGCATCTTGAGCATCTGGGGCCGGACTTGCTGGCGGAGCGTCTGCCCGGCATCTCTGAAACTGCCAAGATTTTTGCAGGGGTCGATGTCACCAAAGAACCTATTCCGGTATTGCCGACGGTGCATTACAACATGGGTGGAATTCCGACTAACTATCACGGAGAAATGATCACATTACGAGATGGTGATCCGGATCATGTGGTCCCGGGCTTGATGGCGATTGGCGAAGCCGCCTGCGTCTCGGTTCACGGTGCGAACCGTTTGGGATCGAATTCTTTGCTGGATTTGATCGTCTTTGGACGCGCGGCCGCGCATCGTGCGGCGGCGGTGGTAACACCCGGGGCAACGCAGAAACCGTGGTCGAAAGATGCGACCGAGGCGGCCATCGCGCGGCTGGATAAATTGCGTTATGCCGATGGGTCCACGAGCACCGCGGAGATTCGGTTGAACATGCAAAGAACGATGCAGAATCACTGTGCGGTGTTTCGGACTGGGGAAGTCATGGAGGAGGGGATCGCCAAGCTTGCAGAGGTTTGGGAATCGTTCAAGGATGTCAAGGTGGCAGATCGATCCATGATCTGGAACACTGATTTGGCCGAGGCGTTGGAATTGGAGAATCTCCTGCGGCAGGCGTTAGTGACTATTGATTCAGCGAACAATCGTAAGGAGAGCCGGGGCGGCCACGCCCGCGAGGATTTTTCGGAACGTGACGACAAAGACTGGATGAAACACACGCTCGCCTGGTTGGATGACCATGGTAAGACGGGTATCGACTATCGTCCTGTGCATGATTACACGTTAACCGATGACGTAGAGCCCATCCCGCCAAAGGCAAGGGTTTATTAATGCGAATATTTGCGATGAAAATCCAGTAATCTTATAAGCACGGGTTGCGTTTATGGTCGAATTCACTTTACCGGCAAATTCAAAAATCACTGCGGGTGTTACTCATTCAGCATCGGAAGGGACGAACAATGCAAAATCGTTCAAGATATACCGGTGGGATCCTGATAGTGGCGAAAACCCACGCATCGATCTGTATGCACTGGACATGGATCGTTGTGGTCCGATGGTGTTGGATGCGCTGATCAAAATCAAAAATGAAATCGATGCGACACTAACTTTCAGGCGATCCTGCCGCGAGGGAATTTGTGGATCGTGCGCAATGAATATCGATGGCACCAACACACTCGCGTGTACCAAGCCTATTGAAGATGTTAACGGCACAGTAAAAATTTACCCATTGCCGCATATGCAGGTAGTGAAAGATCTGGTGCCGGACATGACGCATTTCTACGCGCAATACGCGTCCATCAAGCCCTGGTTGCAGACCACGACTCCGGTGCCACCGGACCGTGAACGATTGCAATCCAAGGAAGAGCGCGCCCGTTTGGATGGACTGTACGAGTGTATTCTGTGTGCATGTTGTTCTACGAGTTGCCCCAGTTACTGGTGGAATAGTGATCGTTACCTTGGACCGGCGATTCTTTTGCAGGCTTATCGCTGGATCGTGGACAGTCGCGACGAGGCAACCGGGGAACGCTTAGACAATCTGATTGACCCGTTTCGATTATACCGTTGCCATACCATCATGAACTGCAGTAAAACCTGTCCCAAAAGTTTGAATCCCGGGAAAGCTATTGCCGAAATCAAGAAATTGATTGTGGCGAGGCGTTAGAATACCCATGGTCGATTCGCGAATTCGGTGGCGTTGTCGCCGGGGAATTCGTGAATTGGATATCGCACTGCAAAATTTCCTGGAAGGAGAATATGGCCGTTTGTCGCCCGACAAAAAGGGTAAATTCCGTGAATTATTGGAGATGCCCGATCCTTTGTTGATGGATTGGTTATATGGAAGGGAGTCTCCCTTAGACCAGGAGTTGGTGAGTGTTATCGAACGGATTCGAGAAGCCGCTGCACGTCCCGCTAAGATTCGATAAACGGCTTGCGTTGGTCAACCATGCGGCGCACCTGGCGACCGCAATCATGCTGGGATTCGTCCAAGCGCCGACTTGGCTGCTGCTTTTGATTCTATTCGGACTCGTTGCCAGTCATCGTTACTGCACCTTAGTCCATGTACGCAGAACACATCCCGCAGCAATTGTGCTACTGACACTTGAGGTAGACGGCACCTGGACGCTGTATCGTCGGCGGTCGCAGACATTGCGCAACGTGTGCCTTAGGTCACACTTTCTGAGTCCCAACTGGATCATAGCGCATTACACCTTGAAGAGCAGGCGCGGTTGGTCAGTAATTATGACGAGGGAAACGACGGATCCCGCTGTTTTTCGCTGTCTGAAGATGCGCTTGCGTCAATGTGTTTCGATCTAACTCGGTAGGGTCGAGGACTGGCGCGGTAGTAATGGGGTCCGGCCTTAATGGGGTCGGAGTGCATTTTTTTAATGCACTCCGACCCCATTACTCGGTCCACCGGGGATCCAGGTGAGCACCTACGAAGTTTGTTGGTACGACTATCGTATCTTGTGGGTAAGAAGTCTTTTCCGGATGCGGGTAGTCCAGTGTGTAATGGAGCCCGCGGCTTTCTTTGCGGCTCAATGCGGATTTGACGATAAGGTCGGACACCGCGACCAAGTTTCGCAGTTCTATAAGATCACTGTTTATCGTGAAGTTGCTGTAGAAGTCCCGGATCTCTTCCTGTAACAATGCGATTCGCCGTTGGGCTCGTTGTAACCGTTTGTCGGTGCGTACGATGCCTACGTAATCCCACATCGAGCGCCGCAATTCTTCCCAGTTATGCGAAACCACAACTCGCTCATCGGGATCGGTGACCAGGCTTTCGTCCCATTTCGGCAAGGCGATGACTTCAGCGGTGGGATCGGTCACCCGTTTTACGATGTCTTTACTCGCGGATTCAGCCAGCGCGAGGCACTCAAGGAGGGAGTTGCTCGCCAGACGATTCGCTCCGTGCAAGCCGGTAAAGCCCGATTCCCCGATGGTATATAGATCCAACAGATCCGTACGTCCTCTTAGATCGGTCAACACGCCACCGCAGGTGTAATGTGCGGCGGGAACCACCGGAATGGGCTGTTTGGTCATATCAATGCCAAATTCAAGGCACCGTTCATAGATATTGGGAAAGTGCCCCTTGACGAATGAAGAGGATTTCTGACTGATATCCAGATAGACGCAATCGTAACCATGGCGCTTCATTTCGTAATCAATGGCGCGCGCAACGATATCCCGAGGAGCCAGTTCACCGCGCGAGTCATGCTGTTGCATGAATTGTTTGCCGTCCGGTAGCAATAACCTCCCGCCCTCGCCTCGTACCGCCTCGGAGATTAACAATGACTTCGCATGGGGATGATAAAGGCAAGTCGGGTGGAACTGCACGAACTCCATATTGGCGACACGGCAACCGACTCGCCAGGCCATGGCGATACCATCGCCGGTCGACGTATCAGGGTTGCTGGTGTAAAGGTAAGACTTGGAAGCGCCACCGGTCGCCAGTACGGTGACGCGCGCCGAGATCGGCGTAATACGATTGCAGCTCATGTCAAAGACAAACGCGCCCAGATTGCGCTCCGGCGGATCGAGTCCGAGTTTGCCGGAGCTGACTAGATCCACAGCGATATGGTTTTCTAAGACGGTAACGTTGGGGTGCGCACGCACCTTTGCTTCCAAGGTGTTCTCCACCGCCCGGCCAGTCGCGTCCCGGGCGTGAATGACCCGCCTGTGGCTGTGACCGCCTTCACGGGTCAAGTGGAAATTCCGCGTACCTTTAGAATCGTTCAGCCGATCGAACTCGACACCTTGTCCGATCAACCACTGAATATTATCTGGCCCGCGGCGCACGATATGCTCCACTGCGTCACGGTGACAGAGTCCGGCTCCGGCGGTGAGCGTGTCTTGGATATGGGCTGCGAAGGAGTCATATTCTCCAATGACTGCAGCAATCCCGCCTTGGGCATACAGGCTGGAACCCTCGGTGAGTGCTCCTTTGGCAAGTATCGTCACCTGCAGACCGGCTTGTGCGACGCGCAGGCCCAATCCCAAGCCGGCCAGGCCGGCGCCGATTACCAAAACATCCACAGGGTTTCTCTCAGTCACGTTCTCGAGCCAAGACGGCGAATCGCTTGATTTTCAGGTATTATACTGCCGTTGAAATGTTTCGTTCTGTAAATATCCGGCATCCAAAAAACTTTCAAATCATAAACTAATTAAGTAGTTCAGTGGATCGGACCGAACTTTACGCCTACGTTATTGTCTTTCTCGTTAACGCATGCAGGCGGCCATACCCGGTTCTGATCGAATGAAGTCGGGTGGGGACCGTCAGGGTGTGGACGCTGTAATCGTAAAGCGGGTTCAAGATGGCGATAAAAGCGCCTTCGATTTGTTGGTTCGAAAATATCAGTTCAAGGTTTCGAATATCATCTCCCGCTATGTTTACGATCACTCAGAAATCGAGGATATCGCTCAGGAAGTTTTTATCAAGGCATACCGTGCGATTGGAGGTTTTCGTGGGGATAGCGCGTTCTACACGTGGCTGTATCGTATCGCCATTAATACGGCCAAGAACTATTTGGTCGCGCAGAGCCGCCGTCCTCCTAACACCGATGTCGACGCAAGCGACGCAGAACTCACGGAATCGGGCAAAAACCTTCGCGACATAGGAACACCCGAATCCAATTTGTTGAGTAAGGAGCTGGCCGATCGGGTTAGCAGATCGGTTCAGGAACTTCCCGAGGATTTACGTACAGCGATCACGCTTCGGGAGATCGAGGGCCTTAGCTATGAAGAGATTGCGACAGTGATGGAGTGCCCGATAGGGACGGTACGGTCACGAATATTCCGGGCGCGGGAGGCGATCGATAAACATTTGCGGCCATTGTTGAAGTAGAAAAGGGGAACGACGAAAACGGCAAGGTATAGAGCCCATATGAAAGAAAATATTTCAGCACTTTTAGATAACGAGCTATCGAAACGTGAGCAGGAGGAGGCCTTGAACACGGTCAGTAAAAACGCAGAATTTGCTGACTTGTGGAACCGATACAACCTCATTAGTGCCGCGTTTCGTCGCGAGATCAAAACACACAACCCGGGACTCGCGCAGCGTGTTGCGCAAGTGGTTAGTCGTGATCAGTCGTATAAATCGCAATCGCGACTACCGGCATACAGAACACGATCATCACACTTTGGTTGGACTCCCACTATGGCGATGGCGGCGTCGATAATGGCTGTGTCTGCAGTCGTTGTGTATGTGCTGAATCGAGATGTGGAGATGCTGGATGCGAATAATCAATCTTCGTCGGTTGCCATCATCGACCACCCTACAAGGTGGGAAAACGCCCTCCCGGAACATGAAGATCAACTGAACGCATTCTTGGTGGAACACGGAGAGTTCACGCCGATGGCGGGTTTGAACGGGCTAGTATCGTATGCGAAATTTGTGAGTTACGATACCAGAAAGTGAGCTACGTGCCGCAACTGTTTCTCGTCCTGCTCTGCTTGATATCTTTTTCAGCTAAGTCGGATGAGGAGGTCCGGCATTGGTTGATGAAGATGAACGATGCCGCCATGGAGCTGGATTACCGGGGGACATTCATCTACGTGAAGCAAAACCAAATCGAGGTGATGCGTGTAGTACATCGTTCCCAGGGCGGGATCATCAGGGAACGCATCTATTCGCTCAATGGCGCGCCACGGGAGATCGTGCGCGATGCCGAGCAAGTATGGTGCTACCTTCCGGACCGAAGGATGGGGGTCCATGAGTACCGTCAGGTCTCTAGTAAAAATTTTCCACACATCCTTCCCAAGCGGTTGGAACAACTCGAAAACAACTACCGCATTACCATGGGCGGCAGAGACCGTATTGCCGATCGCAACGCGGTACAAATCTGGGTGCTGCCGAAAGACGAATATCGTTACGGTCACGATCTCTGGATAGATGAAGATTCCGGGCTATTGCTCAAGGCGTCATTGATGGATGCCGATTCGGCGCCCGTCGAGCAGTATATGTTTACGGATATACACATCGGTGAACCGATAGCCGAAAAGGATTTAGTTCCGTCGACACCTAAAAAGAAGCTGGTTTGGTACGGTGTAAACAAGAAAGATGAACCCAAAATCATCCAAGGAGATGTAAAATGGAGGGCAGCGCGACATCCGGACGGATTCATGTTGTCACGCAAGATGAAAAGAATATCGCCAATACGCGAACAATTGGTCGAGCATTTGGTATATTCAGATGGGCTGGCAGCGGTATCGATTTTCGTGGAGAAACTGGCAGATTCAAGCAAGCCTTTCAGTGGACTAAATAGTATGGGAGCGATCAACGCTTACGGCACAGTGATCGATAATTATCAAGTCACCGTTGTGGGCGAGGTACCGTCCAAGACGGTAAACATGATCGCCATGTCGGTTACCAGAACGGAGTAGTACGGAACGTGAACTTTAAAATTACCAAGATTGTCACCTTTTTGCTCTTGCTTAGCGTTGGGAATGCGGTCTTCGCGTATCGCGGGGAACTACCGGATTTTGCTTCGTTGGTTAAACAAACCGCGGGTGCGGTGGTAAATATCAGCACCACACAGGTCCTGAAGAGCCATAAGACACCGCGCGAATTTAATATTCCGGATCTACCGGAGGACAGCCCGTTTCGTGATTTCTTTCGCCGCTTCTTCGATGAGCTCCCAGAGGAGCGAGATGCCCGTTCCTTGGGCTCTGGATTCGTGATTTCTGAAAACGGTTATATTATGACCTCTGCTCATGTGATTGCTGACGCGACGGAAATATTGGTGCGATTCAGCGATCGCCGCGAACTTAAGGCCAAGGTGATCGGATCTGACAGGCGTAGCGATGTCGCGCTGCTGAAGGTCGAAGCTGACGGATTGCAAGCGGTGAGGATAGGTAATTCAGAGCGACTTTCGGTGGGGGAATGGGTGCTCGCAATCGGATCACCGTTTGGTTTTGAGAGCACGGCAACGGCAGGCATAGTATCGGCGAAAGGAAGAAGCTTACCAAACGAGAACTACGTGCCATTCATACAGACCGATGTCGCCATTAATCCCGGCAACTCCGGTGGGCCGCTATTCAATCTTGACGGCGAAGTAGTGGGTATCAACGCACAGATTTACAGCCGCACCGGCGGTTTTATGGGGCTGTCGTTTGCCGTGCCGATAAATATCGCCACCGAAGTCATGGATCAACTCAAACGCTCCGGTAAAGTGTCGCGCGGATGGTTGGGTGTGCTAATTCAAGATGTCACCAGCGAGTTGGCAGAGTCTTTCGGCATGGAGAAGCCCACTGGAGCATTGGTGTCCGAGATTATGCCAAACAGCCCGGCTGCGGACTCGAACCTCAAGCCCGGTGACATCATTCTGCGCTACAACGACAGTGACCTGTCGAGAATGTCGGACCTGCCGCCCTTGGTGGGCTTTACACCGATTGGGGATACGGTAAAGCTCGAGGTGATTCGCGGAGGTAAATCGCGAATCGTCGACGTTACTATCGGTGAGTTACCGGAAGACGAGCGACAACTCGCAGAGCGTGCCGGAGACCGGGCGGTGGACGATAAGTTGTTGGGCATGACGGTTAAGGACCTTACAAGCGAGCAAAAGAAAAAGATGGAGCTCGATGAGGGTGTGTTCGTGGCGGATGTCGCACCGGGTCCAGCCAAACGGGCTGGAATACAGACCGGTGATGTGATCGTTCAGATTCAGGACGCGACGATTACCGATGTAGACTCCTTCAAAAAGATAGTCGATCAGCTTACGCCCGGCAAATCGGTGCCAGTTTTGATTCGTCGCGAGAACCGATCCTTGTTTCTTGCCCTGCGGACGGACGGAGACACGGATAGTAAAAATTAGTCATCGACGGAAAAGAACCAATCTGTGAAAGCAAACTTGATCTAGACTTGACGGTTTGTTCGCGAGGCAGAAGGGGCGCGCTGTGCGCCCTTTTTCTTATTTAACAGCTCACACGACAGGCATATCGCCTGGTACATTCGGTTAATGCAATAACAGAAACACAATGAGTGCACACGATCTTACTAAGATACGGAACTTCGCCATTATCGCTCACGTGGACCATGGTAAATCCACGCTCGCAGACCGTTTTATTCAGCGATGTGGCGGACTATCAGAGCGTGAAATGGAAGAGCAGGTGTTGGATACCATGGAACTGGAGCGAGAGCGTGGTATTACTATTAAAGCACAGAGCGTTAGTTTGCCCTATCGCTCTCGAGATAATCGTATTTATCGGTTAAATCTTATCGACACACCCGGCCACGTGGATTTTTCTTATGAGGTTTCGAGATCGTTAACCGCCTGTGAGGGTGCGTTGCTCGTGGTTGACGCCTCGCAGGGGGTCGAGGCGCAAACGGTCGCGAATTGTCAAACCGCGGTGGATTTGGGGCTGGAGGTGATCCCAGTTCTCAATAAGATTGATCTGCCTGCTGCGGAACCAACGCGTGTCGTAGAAGATATAGAGAACATCATTGGAATTTCGTGCGAAAATGCAGTCTATTGCAGTGCCAAGACCGGACAGGGTGTCGATGACGTACTCGAGGCCATTATCGAGTTCCTACCGCACCCCCAGGGCCGGGTCGACGGCCGCTGCAAGGCATTGATTCTAGATTCCTGGTTCGACAACTATTTGGGCACTGTTTCTCTCGTTCGAATATTTGATGGTGGATTGAAGATCAAAGACAAGCTTCGCATGATGGCGACCGGCAGGGACTATGTAGCCGAACAGGTGGGCGTGTTCACGCCCAAACGCGTGTCCAAACAACGGCTACTGGCCGGGGATGTCGGGTATCTTATTGCCGGCATCAAGGACGTAAAAGGGGCGCGAGTGGGGGATACCGTGACCAATAGTGCGGTACCGGCAGAAACCCCCCTAAGCGGCTTTCAGGAAATCAAACCTCGTGTTTTCGCCGGTTTGTATCCTGTGAATTCGGGAGACTATGGCGCCTTGCGTGATGCTTTAGACCGGCTGAGCCTCAACGACGCCTCGATGCGGTATGATCCCGAGACATCAGAAGCATTGGGATTTGGGTTTCGTTGCGGATTCCTCGGCATGCTGCATATGGAAATCATACAAGAGAGACTGGAACGAGAATACAACCTGGGAATCATTACTACCGCTCCCACGGTGGTGTACGAGATCGAAACCACTGCGGGAGATGTGTTGTCCATCGAGAATCCGAGCCAGCTGCCCGATTTGGCGATGATCAGCGAGATTCGTGAGCCATTTATCGAAGCACGCATGCTCATGCCTCAAGAGTATGTCGGTTCAATTATTACGTTGTGCATAGAAAAGCGTGGTATACATAAGAATATTCAATATCTGGGGCGCAGGGTCATGTTGACCTTCGAGCTTCCGATGAATGAGGTCGTTCTCGATTTCTTTGACAAACTCAAATCCGTAAGCCGCGGGTATGCTTCGCTGGATTACGAATTTAAGTTTTTTCGTGAAAGCGATATGTGTAAAGTGGATATTTTAATTAATGGTGACAAGGTGGATCCGTTGTCTATTCTGGTGCATCGTAAACAGGCGGATTATCGGGCTCGCGAGTTGGTCAAACGCATGCGCAGCCTAATACCGCGACAATTGTTTGACGTCGCGATCCAAGCTGCCATTGGATCTCGTGTGATTGCACGGGAGACAGTTAAGGCACTACGCAAGAATGTTACCGCCAAATGCTACGGCGGGGACATCACCCGAAAAAGAAAACTCCTGGAGAAACAGAAAGAAGGTAAAAGGCGAATGAAACTAATTGGATCGGTAGAGATACCGCAGGAGGCGTTTTTAGCCGTGCTTAGAGTTGAAGGGGATTAGGCGTGGATTTCGCGTTAATCTTGTTTACGGCGCTGATGGTGACGGGTGGGATCTGGCTGTTGGATCGATTATTTCGAAGACCGCAAGTAGACGATATTCAAACATCGGGGTCAGAAGATGCGCTGGCGGTAAGAAAAGAACCGTGGATAGTAGAATATGCGAAAGCGTTTTTCCCCGTCATATTGCTGGTGTTTGTGCTACGTTCTTTTGTGGTGGAACCGTTCCGTATTCCTTCGGGCTCAATGTTGCCGAGCTTGCAGGTTGGCGATTTTATACTTGTCAATAAATTTAGATACGGCTTGCGGTTGCCGATTATCAACAAAAAGATAGTCGAACTGTCTTTGCCTGAACGCGGAGATGTGATGGTGTTTAGATTTCCGCATGACGAGAGCATTAATTTCATCAAGCGAGTGGTTGGGTTGCCCGGCGACAAAGTGGAATACAAGAATAAGCAGTTATTTATTAATGGCGCACCGATGCTCACAGAACGTATCGGCACCTATCCCTTCGAAGAAGCAGGAAGACGTCATATCGTTGCCAACCAATTTGCTGAAGAATTTGGCGATTCTAAACACGACATTCTGAGGGACCCGGGAAAAAGGACCACGAGCATGAGTTTCACCGTGCCTGAAGGACACTACTTTGTGATGGGCGACAACCGGGACTATAGTAATGATAGTCGATTTTGGGGTTTTGTACCCGAGAAAAACATTATAGGTCGGGCGTTCTTCATTTGGTTTAGCTGGAACGTATCATCCGGGGGAGGTGTTGATTGGGGGCGTATCGGAAACACGATTAGATGAGACAGGGTTTTGCGATGAGAAATAAACAATCGGGTTGGACTTTTTGGAGTTTGTCTGCGGTAGTCATACTCTTGGTCCTCTTAACGTTGTTGTTTATGAGATTGTTTCCGCCGTATTTCGATAATCTCAAGCTGCAAGAGGCCATGGATAAAATTGTGGAAGATCCCCGCGTCACCAACATGACCAGGCGGCAGGTCATCCAAGAACTGGACAATATACTGTACATCGATTATGCGCATGAAGTTGTTGATCTAAAGGAGTCCCTCACCGTAGACAAAAAAGACAAGATCATGACCATAACGGTGGCCTATGAAGTCGTGGTCCCCCTTGTATACAATGTCAGCGCCTTGCTTGATTTTAAGAATAGGACGGAAATCGCCCTGCGCTGATGGATGAGTACGAGCACATTTGCTCCCGGATTGATTATCGCTTTGACAAACCGCAGTTACTTACGAAGGCGCTAACTCATCGTAGTCGAAGCGTAGCCAACTACGAACGCCTCGAGTTTCTTGGAGACAGCATACTTGGCTTTATCGTAGCTGAATGGCTATATTATCGTTTTCCAGAACTGACGGAAGGTAAGCTGAGCCGCATGCGCGCGGCTATCGTGCGCAAGGACACGCTGGCAAGAGTTGCGCGCGACCTGGAACTCGGGGCGGCCCTGATTCTGGGAGAAGGAGAGCTAAAAAGTGGGGGGCAGGAGAGAGATTCGATTCTGGCCGACGCCCTTGAAGCCATTATCGGAGCAATTTACTTGGACGGGGGATTGCGTCCGTGCAAGGAATTCATCTTAAGAGTGTTTGGGGGCGATCTCGATGAATTGCGAACGGATACGGCTTACAAGGACGCCAAAAGCAAGTTGCAGGAGCATCTGCAAAAATATGGTCTTCCCATACCCAACTATCTTATCGTAAACGTCTGCGGAGAGCCGCATTGTCAAGTCTTTGAGGTAGAATGCCGAATAGACGGCGTTGAGCAGACCTTCACTGCAAGCGGTACCAGCCGGCGAAGCGCGGAACAGTCCGCGGCGGAGAAGGCAATCGTCGCTCTCTCTGAGCAATGAACGCGACTTTCAGATTCGGCTACGTTACGCTGATGGGGCGGCCGAACGTCGGTAAATCGACGTTGATAAACCGTCTTGTCGGGAAAAAGATCAGTATTACCTCCCATCGTCCGCAAACCACTCGGCATCGAATTCTTGGGATTAAAACTACGCAGGATACACAGGTTGTTTTTGTTGACACACCGGGCATTCAGACAAAGCGCGGCAAAGCGATAAACCGGACCATTACCCGGACTGCAATCGCCAGTACCAAAGATGTTGATGTGCTGGTATTGATAATCGATTCTATCGGTTGGCAAGCGGCCGACAGGGATGTTCTCGGGACTCTCGGCGGGACATCGACGCCGGTGATTTTGGCCATCAACAAGGTGGATCGACTCCGAAATAAGGATGCGTTACTACCGCTGATAGCGCAGTCCGAGCATTATTTTGGTTTTCATGAAATTATTCCGATATCAGCGAAGACTGGGCACAATGTCGATAGATTCCTGGATACCGTCAAGCTTTACCTGCCGTGCGGTGATGCAGGTTTCCCGGCCGACCAGTTGACGAATCGCAGTGATCACTTTATTTGTGCCGAGTTTGTGCGGGAGCAGTTGTTTAGGCAGCTGGGGCAGGAACTGCCTTATGCGACCGCAGTAGATTTGATCGCATACGACGACAGCGGCAAAATCATCCGACTACAGGCGCAAGTATGGGTGGATAAGCCGAGCCATAAAGCAATGGTCATCGGAAAACAAGCACAGCGACTCAAGCAGATCGGCGTCGAAGCGAGAAAACAACTGGAACGATTCCTCGGGAGACAAGTGCATCTGGAGTTGTGGGTGAAAGTTCGCAGTGGTTGGGCTGACAATCAAACGGCACTGAACGCGTTGGGCTATAACGAAGACCTCAAGTGAGAGTCCACCAACAACTCGGTTATGTATTGCATACTCGACCCTATCGCGAGTCCAGCCTGCTGGTTGAGATTTTTACGCGGGATTATGGGCGGCTGAGCTTGTTGGGCAAGGGAGTACGGCGACTGAAATCCCGCGTTCGGGGCTTGTTGTGCCCGTTTCAATCTATATTGCTGAGTTGGTCGGGAAGGGGAGATTTGCCGATCCTGTCAGCGGTGGAACCGTACAAGACCTATACTGAGTTAACGGGTGATAGCCGGTTGTGTGCATTTTATGTCAATGAGCTTTTGATGTACTTACTGCACCGGCACGATCCGCATACCGGGTTGTTTACCCACTATCAGCTGGTGCTCGATCGATTTGCGCAGTCTGTGGACCACGAATGGTCACTGAGAATTTTTGAGAAGCATCTGCTCAGCGAGCTGGGGTATGCGCTAAATCTTGAGTGCGACGCAAAGACCAGTCAGGCAATCGACGCGAAGTCCCGATATAGTTACGTGCCCGAATTAGGCGCGATTAAGACTGGCGCCGGTAGTCAGGATGGCATCGTGGTCAACGGAGCAACATTGATAGCGTTAAAGTGCGAAGAATTCACCGACGAAAGTATCAAAAATGAGTGTAAACGCCTGATGCGTGCGATGATTGGCCGGCAGCTTGGACAACGCGTGCTGCACAGCCGCCGAATCTTCGATGGGTGTCGCTCCATCGCGGCTGTTGGCACGACAAGAGGACGCGCATGACCAAAAGTGGCAAGATTTATTTAGGTGTCAACGTCGACCACGTTGCCACGTTGCGTGAGGCGAGAGGCACCCGCTATCCAGATCCGGTTCAGGCTGCATACATTGCTCAAGACGCCGGCGCTGACAGTATTACCATACATCTGCGCGAAGATAGACGACACATACAAGATCATGACGTGGAGCGGTTGCGGACTACACTGACGGTACCGATGAATCTGGAGATGGCGGCCACCGCGCAGATGTTGAAGATTGCAACGCAGATTAAACCGGAAGAATGTTGTTTGGTGCCCGAACGCCGCGAAGAGTTGACTACGGAAGGTGGTTTGGATGTTGCGGGCAATTCCGAGTTCCTGTCCGAATTCTGTGGGTCATTGAAAGCTGCGGATATTCGAGTGGCGTTATTCATCGATCCCGAGCCAGTGCAGATTGAGGCTGCAATCAAAGTCGGAGCCGCGGTCATAGAGCTGCACACCGGCCGCTACGCCGATGCACGTTCCGCGCAAAGGCGGACCGATGAACTGGTGCGTCTGCAGCAAACGGCCGCATCGAGCTATGTGTTGGGCTTACAAGTAAACGCAGGGCATGGGCTGCACTATCACAATGTACAGCCGGTGGCGGCGATCCCGGAACTTAGCACCTTGAATATCGGACACGCTATCGTGGGACGTGCGCTGATGACAGGGCTGGCGGATGCGGTGCGCGAAATGAAGCGTTTGCTGTGCGCAGCGCGTCAATAAAGAAAACTCGTATGCAATCGGTAGCGAATTCGGCAATAAAAAACCGGCCTTGCGGCCGGTTCAGAAACGATTTTCGTTGGAAAAGTCCGCTATTTCTCAGAACTGAAGCAGGCCGCCTAAGCTGATTATTTGGATATCGTTGTCGCCGCTGTCACCGGTCCATTCCAACTCAATATTTCCCCATTCGCCGAGCTTTACGCCGAGCCCCGCGCTGCCGGCAAGGCTGGCGTCATCTTCACTGACAGTGGCGCCCGCTGTCTTGGTGGTGACGTCGGACTGCATTCCCCCCAGGCGGCCTTTGAAGTAGACCTTACCCGGTGTCCGATAAGCAAAAAACAACCCGAACGTATCCACGTCCCAGCGACCGGGGACCCCAAACGTGCTCGCGCCCCCGAAATCACCGTCGTCGAAACTACTCGTACCCTCGAATTCCACCGCCGCAGAGCCGTCAAACCCGATGGGTCGAGCGAACTGATAGCCCAATAAAATACCGCCATTATTGGCGTCGTCAAAATCGTCATTACCGTTTTTGACGGTGCCGCCCTTGACGCCGATCATCCATTTACCGGAGGCCTTTTGACCGAACCACGTGGCTTCCTCGGCGCCATGGACGGATCCAACCAGCGCAAGGCCCAGCAGGGTGGTGAGAAAAAATTTGGTTGTTTTAGACATGGACCGAATCTCCCGTTACAGATGCCATGGATTGCTTTTTTAAACCGGGTCAACTAGCAAGGTAGCAGTAAATTCTTGAATAATCAACGCAATACAACTTTTTCCCCGGTGCATTCTATAAATACCTGATAAATATATGTTTTCAATGTTTTTTAACGAGCCGCTACCGGCACTGCTCAGGCGTTTCACCGCCGCTGCGCAAGCACGACACAAGCGGCGATTCGCACCCCCCGGTGCGGCGTCCGGCAGCCCGATTCGTTCCCAATCATCAGGTCAATATCCATGCACATTACAGGCTTGGTCGCTCGTCGCGCCGGCGACGACACGAATCCCGCGACGACCGCAAACCATCTACAACGCGTAGGAACTCTTGTAACTCTCCAATATCTTGATGTAGTTGGCGCGCTCGAACGCCGTGGGATCTGCAACATGCCGTTGGCTCATGGAGCCCTTCATTTGTGCGACCGAACTGTATTCGTTTTCCTCCATCCAATGTCTAAGTTGATCGTGCAGTGTCGCTAGAAACCCGATGCCGTTCTTTAGCAACGCGGACGTAGTCATCACGGCATCAGCGCCCGCCATCAGGTATTTGATCACCTCAATATGGCTATACACCCCCGTAGTGGCGCCAAGTGACGCCTTAACGCGGCCGTAGAGCAGCGCGATCCACAGTAAACGCATGCGGATTTGCCCCGGTCTGCTCAGATCCAGGTTATGCACAATCTCGCGTTGTTCGATATCAAAGTCCGGCTGCCAAAAACGGTTGAAAAGCACCAACGCGTCGACGCCGGCCTCATCGAGTTGTTTGGCCAGGTGCCCGAACGAGCTGAAGTATGCGCTTAGTTTGAATGCGACCGGAATGGAGACCGATGCCTTGACATGTTTTGCAATATCCACATAACGCCGTTCAACGTCGTGTCCGGACATGCTGAGGTCGGCGGGAATGTAATAGATGTTGAGTTCTATACCGCGGGCACCTGCCTGCTCCATGTTTTTGGCATAGTCGATCCAGCCTTCATCGCTGATACCGTTCAAGCTTCCAATAATGGGAATGTCCACGGCCTCGGATGCGCGGCGGAGGATGTCAAGGTAACGATCGGGGCCCGCGTGATATTCGTCGACCGCAGGGAAGTAACTCAGCGCCTCCGCGAAACTGTTCGTCCCGTACGACATGAGATGCTCCATGGCAGCGGACTCATGCTGAAGCTGTTCCTCGAATAGTGAAAACATCACTACCGCCGAGGCGCCGGCATCTTCCATCCGCCTGATATTGTCGACATCTTCGGATAGCGGTGACGCCGAGGCGACGATAGGGTGTTTTAACTTGATGCCCATGTAAGTGGTGTTTAAATCCATAATCAGGACCTCCGGAGATTCTCAAGCCTAGTCATCGTTGCACGGCATTGAAGGTAGTCGCATTGATTAGTTTGGTTTGGCGAAGTGATATTCTGAGTCACCCCTGGTGGCCATTTCCTCATACACGCGCCATTTTAAATCAACGTTTTCTTGGGCGAGGTTCATGAGTAGATCGGCCCGATCGGGATTGGTCCGCCGCAGTATATCGTAGCGCAGTTCCTTATACGCATAGTGCTTCAGAGGAATAGTGGGACGCGGAGAATCCAGCATAAAAGGGTTTCTCTCGTCGCGGCGCAGGTCCGGGTTGTAACGCATCAATGGCCAGTACCCACTCTCTACAGCAAGCTTCTGTTGCTGTAGCCCATGCTCCATGTTGATCCCGTGGGCGATACAAGGGCTATAGGCAAGAATGAGCGATGGACCTTTATAGGTTTCGGCTTCACGAAACGCGAGCAAGGTTTGTTGTGGATTAGCGCCGAGGGCAACCCTTGCGACGTAGACATGACCATAGGAGATGGCCTGAAGTGCGAGGTCTTTTTTGCCTACCGTCTTGCCGCCAACGGCAAATTTGGCCACCGCGGCAAGCGGCGTCGATTTTGACATTTGTCCGCCGGTGTTCGAATAGACTTCGGTGTCCAAAACCAGTACGTTCACGTCGCGATCCATGGAGAGTACATGATCTAGTCCGCCGGCGCCGATGTCATAGGCCCAGCCGTCTCCGCCAACGAGCCACACGCTGCGGCGCACGAGTTGATCTGCCAAAGACAGAAGACGCGTCGCGGTCGCGTTATGCAGCGTTTCCAGTTGTTGTTTGAGCTCGCTGACTCGAGCACGTTGCGCCCGGATCTCCGACTCCTCGTCTTGTGCCGCCGTCAGTATGTCATCAACAAAGTCTGCGCCAAGTATCGATCGCAATTCCTGTAGTAGTTGGTAAGCGACCGCGCGATGTTTTTCCGCCGTCAACTGGAAACCGAGGCCGAATTCCGCGTTGTCCTCAAACAACGAATTGGACCACGCCGGACCGCGTCCTTCCTGATTCACGGCCCATGGCGTCGTTGGGAGATTGCCACCGTAAATCGAGGAACAACCCGTCGCATTGGCGATCAGCAAGCGATCTCCAAATAATTGTGATAGCAGCTTCAGGTAGGGTGTTTCACCGCATCCGGCACAGGCCCCGGAAAATTCGAATAGTGGTTGCAGGTACTGCACACCGCGCACGGTGCTGAAATCGACACGTCCTCGATCATTGTCCGGAAGCGCCTGGAAAAAGTCGATGTTGTTGCGTTCCGGCTCCAGATCAGGCGGTTTAGGACGCATATTGAGCGCCTTCACACCGCTTTTCTCTTTACTCTTCGCGGGGCAGACTTCCACGCACAGGGTACAACCCGTACAGTCCTCCACATACACCTGTAGCGTGTAATACACGTCCGGAAACCCACGCCCGCTGAGCGCGGCGGATTGGAATGTGGATGGCGCTGATTGGAGCCGAGATTTGTTATAAAACTTCGAGCGTATGACGCTGTGCGGGCATACGAGACCACAGTTGCCGCATTGAATGCATATATCCGGTTCCCACACCGGCACGAACATGGAAATGTTGCGCTTCTCCCACGCCGCCGTGCCGCTCGGATAGGTGCCGTCGATCGGCAGCATGCTTACCGGCAATTCGTCTCCTCGTCCGTCCATCATCAACGCGGTGACGTTGCGCACGAAAACCGGCGCATTAGCAGGCACGATCTCCCGCTTTGTTATTGGATTGGTAACCTGTTTGGGCACCGTCACTGCGTACAGATTGGCGAGAGTCTCATCAACCGCTCGAAAGTTCTTGCGGACTACTTCGTCGCCTTTCTTAAAATAGGTCTTTTTGATCGTATTTTTGATTTTTGCAACGGCTTCTTCCCTGGGAAGGACGTTCGAGACCGCGAAGAAGCAGGTTTGCATAATTGTATTGATGCGGGTTCCCATACCGGCGTCACGTGCCACTTTGTAGGCATCAACAACGTAAAGGGAAAGTTGCTTGTCGATAATCTGCTGTTGCACGAATCCAGGTAAAAACTCCCACACCTCATCGGGACCGTGAGGGCTGTTCAGGAGAAATGTGGCGCCGTGTGCGGCGCGCGCCAGCACGTCCGCTGTTTCAAGAAAACTGAATTGGTGGCAGCCGATAAAATTGGCTGACTGCACGAGGTATGTAGATCGAATCGGCTCGGGTCCGAAGCGCAGGTGAGACACGGTCTGTGATCCGGACTTCTTGGAATCGTATACGAAGTAACCCTGCGCATAGAAACGCGGATCCTCGCCGATTATCTTGATGCTGTTCTTGTTGGCGCTCACCGTACCGTCAGCGCCGAGACCGAAAAACATCGCGCGTACGGTGGTGTCGGATTCGATCACAAAATCGGGGTCGTAGTCGAGGCTGGTGTGGGTCAGGTCGTCCTGAATACCGATGGTGAAATGATTCTTGGGCGTATTCGTGGACAATGCGTCGTAAATCCCTTTGACCATGGCGGGGGTGAACTCTTTGGAAGACAGGCCGAAACGCCCACCGACCACCCGTGGCAGGTCCGGCCAGGGTAGGTTTCCGTCGGACAACGCCTCCGACAATGTGGTGACCACGTCGACATATAGGGGTTCGCCGTTGGCAGCCGGGTCCTTGGTCCGGTCCAACACTGCAATGGTCTTGGTCGTCGCCGGGAGCACGTTCAGAAAATGCGTGGCAGAGAACGGCCGGTACAGGCGCACTTGGACGACACCTACTTTGGCATCCATTCCCTGCAAGAAATCCACGGTCTCACGCACCGTCTCTGCGCCTGATCCCATGATCACAATGACGCGTTCGGCCTCGGGATGTCCGTGGTATTCAAAAAGGGCGTATGGACGCCCCGTTAGTTCCGTGAACTGATCCATGCTCGCCTGCACAATCTCCGGCGCATCACGATAGAAAGAATTCACAGTTTCACGTCCCTGAAAATACACGTCTGGGTTTTGTGCGGTGCCACGAATAAATGGATGATCCGGGTTAAGGCCGCGTGCACGATGTGCGAACACCAATGCATCGGGAATCATCGCCTTGATTACGTCATCCGTTAACAACGTGATTTTGTTTACTTCATGTGACGTGCGGAATCCATCGAAGAAATGCACGAACGGAATACGCGTTCGCAGCGTGGCAGTTTGGGTGACAAGGGCGAGATCATGTGCCTCCTGGACGGAGCCGGAGGCCAGCAGGGCGAACCCCGTGGACCTCACCGCCATCACGTCAGAGTGATCGCCAAATATAGACAGCCCCTGCGTAGCCAATGATCGCGCGGCCACGTGAAATACCGCGGAGGTGAGTTCTCCGGCGATCTTGTACATATTGGGAATCATCAACAGCAGGCCTTGCGATGCGGTGAATGTGGTACTCAATGCGCCGGTCTGCAGCGCCCCATGAATGGCCCCGGCGGCGCCGCCCTCGCTTTGCATCTCCACCACTACCGGCACGTTATCCCAGATGTTTTTTCGGCCCTCGGTAGTCCACTGGTCCGCTAATTCTCCCATTGTCGAAGATGGCGTTATTGGATAGATGGCGCAAACTTCATTGGTTTTGTACGCCACATAAGCGGCGGCTTCGTTGCCGTCAAAGATTACGTGCTGGGTCGACATCGTCGTTTATGATAACCGTGAATTAGGTGTGCTTCGATTCTTGTTGCATGGATGTGTAAAGTCTTTACGGACATACTCAGCCGGGCTCGGGAACCATATCGATGGCATGGCAAGGGCACTGTTCAAAACAGATCGCACAGCCAGTGCAGTGATCGTAGTCGAAGCGGTAGCGCTTGCCAGAACCGAGTTTGATAACCGCATCTTCCGGGCACGCGGCATAGCAGCCGTCACATTCAAAACAATTTCCACAGGATAAGCATCGCCGCGCCTCATACACGGCCTGTTTTGCGGACAAGCCACCCACGACTTCATCGAAACTCGTGAGCCGCTGCTTGATGTCGATATGTTTTTGCGGTCGTTGCGCGGCGTCGGTGAAGTACCAAACGTGTAGCTTTTCGAAGCCGGCCAGATCATTTTTTGCCGGCTGGGAATAGCTTGTTCCCCGGAGGTAGGCATCAATGTTTCGTGCCGCCTTCTTGCCATGTCCGACAGCAACCGTAACCGTACGCTCGGACGGCACCATATCGCCGCCCGCAAACAGCCCGGGATATCCAGTCATCAGATTTTTGTCCACTTCCACCGTGCCGTCTTTGTGGAACGTCAAGTTGGGCACGTTCTTTAAAAAAGCCGTTTCCACATCCTGTCCCAGCGCGAGAATCAGCGTGTCCGCTTCCAGTGTCTCCAGTTCACCGGTGGGTTGCGGCCGGCCGTTTTCGTCAATCTGCATCGCCTCAACAGTAAACGTGCTCTGGTCGATCTCCCTGATGGTACGCAGCCAATGGATTTTGACTCCTTCCTGCAGGGCTTCGTCCGCTTCCGCATCGTGGGCCGGCATATGGGCGCGGTCGCGCCGATAGATAATCAGCGCATCGTCAATACCCAGGCGTTTTGCGACACGTGCCGCGTCCATTGCGGTGTTGCCGCCTCCATAGATTGCCACCCGGCGGCCGAGCTTGGGTGCCGCGCCGGTTTCCACATCATGCAGGAAGTTGACCGCGTCCAGCATCTTCCCGGCGTCACGCGCAGGAATGTCGGTGCGTTTACTCAAATGCGCACCGACCGCGACAAACAACGCATCAAAGTCTCCTTCTTCCTTCTCCGCGAGCAAATCCTCGACCTTGCGATTGAGCACGATGTTTACGCCCAGGGCTTCGATACGCCGGATCTCGGCATCGAGAACATCCCTGGGCAGGCGGTACTTGGGAATCCCGAAATGCATCATACCGCCCGCCACCGGTCCCGCTTCATAAATTACTACGCTGTGTCCCATGTACGCCAGGTGGTAGGCCGCGGATAATCCGCTCGGGCCGGCGCCGACGACCAACACACGCTTCCCGGTTGGTTTGGTCCGGGCGCGCACCAGCCACCCATGTTCGAGCGCCTGATCACCGAGAAAGCGCTCCACGGCGTGGATGCTGACGGTGGCGTCCAGGCGCTTGCGGTTGCATTCGTTTTCGCACGGGTGATAACAGACCCGCCCGTGCACGGCGGGCATGGGATTGTCCGCCATGAGTATCCGCCACGCCTCCTCAATCTGGCCCTGCTGTGCATGGGTCAGCCATCCTTGAATGTTTTCCCCTGCCGGGCATGCCTGGTTGCATGGGGGCAAAAGATCGACGTAGGTGGGGCGTCGAATGCGGCGCGGACCTGCAAACTGGCCATGTTTCAGATCGGGTGGCCGCGTCATATCGTGCCGTTTTTCACTCATGTCGTTCCTCTCAACACGCCGGTCATACTACTCCGTATCATGGTATGTTTTATGGTTACGAATCAAAAACAATTGTGCCCCGCAGATGAACGGCGTGCAGACCTTGCTGCACATGCCGGGGCTTTTCATAATCAGATTGTATTAGATTGCTGGTGCGTCCGCTCTTTACAACAATACACGCCGGTGGCCGTCGCTCGATTGAGCGCCGCCGGCGTGTGGCCCAATCCACTACGAGCGGCAAAGCCGCCGGAAACAATCCCCGGCATGCTTTGTGCCGTGCGGCAACCGTGTCCGTAACCGGCACTGCCGAAATTGAGCGCCACACATGGACCAACTTTCGTCTTTGGCCACCAGACGCCCGGCATTATTTCTCGATGTCTAGCGAGAAAAACAGACTGGTGTCAAACAGGATGGCATCCGGACGCATTTCAATCAAGCCGTGCGCATGAGATAGCCATCTTAATCACCACTATTCGTGGAGTCACGCCGCACATTCCTCACCGTCGGTACCTCGATCCCCTTGTTTGACGTATGATAGGCGGCCCTTTAAACCAACGGCGGCGCCCAAGACAGCAAGGGTAATTGGAAGTTGTATGCCCGGTCGCGATGATTTTGAACCGCAGTTATCGAGCAGCCGTAGAGACCTGCTGCGTCCAGGGGACCCAGGCCCGTGACTGTCGGGCCTTCCACGGCGTTCCGCATCGTGGCAGCGTCATCGCTGGTGGTCAGCATGATGCTGGCAGGTCATGGCGAGGCGCAAAACTTCGCGGCTGGTGTCGACGCACACGACCGGGGCAACTATCTTCAGGCGTTCGAGATCTGGGTGGGCCTTGCCGTACGCGGCGACGCGGCGGCGCAGTATAACGTCGGATTGATGCTGGAGAAGGGAACCGGCGTTGCGACAGATGCCGAACAAGCGGTGCAGTGGTATTACCGTGCCGCCGAACAGGGTTACGTGCCGGCGCAATATAACCTGGGCGGCATGCTGTACCGCGGCGCGGGCATTGCTGTTGATTTCGCCGCGGCGGCAACTATGTGGCAGCGTGCAGCGAAAGCCGGCCACACTAACGCGCAATATAATCTCGGGACATTGTTCCAGCGCGGGGAAGGCGTGCCGAAAAGTCTGCAAAACGCCATTCATTGGTGGCGGTTGGCGGCGTCCGGCGGCCATATCGAGGCCCAATATCATCTGGGGCGCGTCTATGTCACCGGGGAGGGCGCGCCGCGCGACGTCCAACTGGCGCGCCGCTGGTTGCGTCCGGCCGCCGCTGCCGGGTTCGCGCCGGCCCGCGAGATGCTCGCGGCCATCGGCACAAACCACACTGAGCAGTCGGCGCCGCGTCCGCCGGTTGCCGGCCAACAACAGGCCACCATTCAGCCAACAGTCATCCGCGAGACCGCATGGATTCTGGCGCAAAATCCGCGTCACTACACCGTGCAACTCGGCACGTTGCGCTCCCGCGGCGCCGCGCGGGAGTTCGTGGTACGTCACCGGATCGAGCAGGTGGCGGCAATCGCGCCGGTTGGTAAACGCTATGTCGTCGTGGGCGGCGTGTTCGCGGATCTGGACCAAGCGCGTGCGGCCATCCCGCGGCTCACGCGCGCATTACGGGATCACGGGGCATTCGCACGCAGCTTCGCCGCGGTGCAACGCGAGATATCGCCCTCCACCCTTCGACAGGAAACGGGTGATATCCAATCCCGACACCAACGTGCTCGTTGACACGGGGCTACGCGGTCCTGCCGCCACGAGTCCCCGGTCCGTACATGGCGCCCAGCACCGGCAGCGCTGCTGCTTCACGACACACTGACCTTGATGAGCTCTCCGCCACTGGGATCGGTGATATGGACCGCGCACGCGATACACGGATCAAAGCTGTGGATGGTGCGCAGGATCTCGAGAGGTTTTTGGGGGTCGAGCAGCTGGTGACCCACCAGTGCCGCTTCATAGGGACCGGGTTGACCCCGGGCATCCCGGGGGCCCGCGTTCCAGGTGCTGGGCACCACCGCTTGATAATTATCGATCTTGCCGTCCTTGATCACGATCCAATGCGCCAATGCACCGCGCGGCGCCTCCATGAATCCTACACCGCGGGCGTGACTGGGCCAGGTCGAAGGCTCCCAAAGCGTTGCGTTGAATGTCTTGGTGTCGCCGGCCTTTATATTGGCAATGAGATGGTCGTACCAAGTCTGCATGGCATCGCCGATGATCTTCGTCTCCAGGGTGCGTGCCGCGGTGCGTCCAAGCGTGGAGAACAAGGCCGTAACCGGGACTTCAAGACGTTGTAATACCATATCGACCAGTTCTTTCGTCTGTGCGTGACCGCGTGCGTAAAGCATCAGCACCCGCGCCAGCGGACCGACCTCCATGGCCGCGCCTTTCCAGCGGGGCGATTTAAGCCACGAATAGGACTGCTCGACGTCGAGGTGCTCATACGGCGGCTTGGGACCGGTGTGATGGATGTTGGTTTCGCCATCGTACGGATGCAAGCCCTGCTGTTTGCCGGCATCATAGTCGTACCAGGAGTGGGCGATATATTCCTGAATCTGTTCCTTGGCGTGCAGGTCCACCTCGTGCACGGTGGACAAATCCCGGTCCATAATGACACCGGCGGGGATCAAGTACGAAGCGGGATCGTCCATGCCCTGTTCAGGAAAATCCCCGTAGGTGAGAAAGTTGCCGACTCCCTCGCCACGGCTGCCCCAATCCTTGTAAAACGCGGCGATCGCCAACGTATCCGGTACATAGACTTGATCTACGAACTCGCGCATCTGGGTGAGGATGTCTTGGACTTGAGCCAGTATTTTGGCATTGATTGCGGAATCGGAATTGAGATCAATGGGGCAGGGCACTCCCCCGACCAGAAAGTTGGGGTGGGGATTCTTGCCTCCGAAGATGGTGTGTAACTTGGCGACATCACGCTGCCATGCCAGCGCCTCCAAATAATGGGCCACCGCCATCAGATTGGCCTCCGGGGGCAACTTGTAGCCGGGATGCCCCCAATACGCATTGGCAAAAATACCCAATTGTCCGCTTTCAACAAAACGCTTGAGTTGTTTTTGCTTGTCGGCGAAGTAGCCCGGCGAGGATTTAGCGTAGCCGCTGATCGACTGGGCGAGTTCCGAGGTCGCTTTCGGGTCGGCTTGCAGCGCCGATACGACGTCAACCCAGTCCAACGCGTGCAGATGATAGAAATGCATGACGTGATCGTGCACATACTGGGCGGCGATCATGAGGTTGCGTATCAACTGGGCGTTGGGGGGAATACGATAGTCGAGGGCGTTTTCCACCGCGCGCACCGCCGCGATACCGTGTACCAGGGTGCAGACCCCGCAGATACGCTGCGCGAACGCCCATGCATCCCGCGGGTCGCGGCCGCGGAGGATAATCTCGATACCCCGCACCATGGTCCCCGATGAGTATGCTTCGGCGATGGTGTCTTCATCCATTTTTGCCTCAATGCGGAGATGACCTTCGATCCGGGTGATGGGGTCGACGACGACACGTTGATTCATGATGAGATCTCGTTATTGAGTGGCGGTTGTGGCGGAACTCGAGGTCTGTTGTTCAAGGTGCTCGGCCAAGGTTTCTGCAAGCCCCAACACGACGACATCCATATTATTGAATTCCAGACCTTCTTCCAGCGTGATGCGACAGTTGGCGCACGCGGTGATCAGGGTGTTTACGCCCAATGCTTCAAGCTGATGCCGCTTGCGATTGAACGCAGTCAATTTGAGTTTCGAGGCGCGCTCGTTGGCGCTCACGCCGCCGCCACCCCCGCAACACCAGTTCATGACGCCGTGATCCTCCATTTCCTCAAAATCTGCGGCGACCATATCGAGCAAGCGGCGCGGCTCATCGACGACACCACCGCGGCGCACAATCTGACAGGGGTCGTGGAGGGTGAGTTTTTCCTTGATCTTCCCGGTTACCGGTAAGCGGTTTTGCGCCCGCAGTTGATCAAGTAACTCGAGAATATGGATGACCTTGAACGAGAAGGGCCGCCCGATCAGATTGGGGCCTTCCCAGCGCAGCGCCATATACGCATGTCCGCATTCCGGGCTGATCACATAAGCCACTTTTAGCCGCTCCGCCGCGGCAACGACTCGCGCGACTAGTTCGGCGGCAAGATCACTGGAACCGATCTGTATACCACTGTTGGTCGCTTCGAATGCGTCCGAGGCGAGTGTCCAACTGATGCCTGCGCTGTGGAAGATCTTGGCGATCGCCCCGATGTATTCGGGGAAGTTCATAATCTCCATGGATGACAACAAAGCCATGTATTCGGCGCCGTTGACATCCACGGGGATCGTCAGTCCGGTGTCCGTCTCGATGTGTTTGATCTGGTTCTTGAGCGCCGGCAACTTGACTCCCATGGGACTGCCAATGGTGATTGCACGTTTGGTCGCGGCCTTGAGGCCTTCCGGGGCGAAGCCTGCTGCAACCATGCCTTCACGCATTTTGCGAATCATGTAGACAATATCGTTGCCCACCGGGCATGTCATTGAACAGCGACCGCACATGGTGCAACTGTCGTAAACCAGTTCTTCCCACTCCTTCAACTCAGCGGCGGTGACCGGCTTGCTCAATCCCAATTTCGCGGCCAGCTTGCCCCAAAATGTGTATTCTTGATGCCACAACCGCCGCATCGGTTTGAGCTTGTAGATGGGCGTGTATTTCGGATCTTTGGTCTCGGTGTAGAAAAGGCATGCGTCCGCGCACATCCCGCAGTGCACACAAGTAGTAAAGAAGGATGCCACCGGAGCATCGATATGCTCTTTCAAGGTCTGGATGCCCCGCTCTACCGATACGGTCATGACTGGACCCCCCTGTAACCGGCGATCGCTCCGTTGTACCAGCGCGCGATGAAGATGGTGAACACATGGCTCAGCTTGGTGAACGGGATTGCCACCAGCAGAAGTTCAAAACTGATGATGTGAACGGTCAATAAACTTGTGTACGGCAGCCAAATCTTGTATGCAAGCAGCAGTCCGGTCACCAGCGGTAATACGGTCAACGTCCAACACAGATAGTCTTGATAGTCTGATAACAGGTAGCGAACCGGATCGGCGAAGCGGTCCACCAACACCGCGACCAGCGCGGCGATTCCCAATACCGCGGTTACCGTAATCACGATCGGAGGCAGTGCCGGCCACGACAATCCGGTCCAGCTCTTGAACAACTCGATATGCTGATCGAAAAACAGTAGGGTAACAATGAATCCAAGATGGAACATGTAACCGCTGATAATCGTGAAATAACCGCGAACGGTCATGCCCGGATGGAAAAACGAACGCCACCAGATGGTCTTTATGCCGTGAACCCACTCTGATCCCCGCGGTTCCGCCAAGTTCTTGGCCCGTCCCAGAAAATAGGTTTGCAGTATCCGGTAAGTCATGCCCAGGATAAAAGCCGCGAGCGAGAGCTGCAGCCCGGGTCCGCGGACCCAGATCAACAATTCGACGCTAGTCATGAATCCGTCTCCTCGAGGTCGGCGACAGTGACTTTTTCGTGTTGACGCTGGGCTTGTTTCCGCTTCGCTTGATGCAAACGCCCGGCGGCGGTCCCCGCCGCGGCGCCGGCCACGACCGCCATCCCCGCCAATGTGCCCACACTGCCGATGCCCGCGGACAGGGGTTGATAAAAGCCCCCCGCATCCCAAAAGTGGGGCTCGGAGCAGCCGATGCAGCCATGCCCTGACTGAATAGGAAAACTCGTTCCCTGGTTCCATTTCGCGGTGGCGCAGGCGTTGTAGGTGGTCGGCCCTTTACAGCCCAGCTTGAACAGGCACCAGCCGTTCTTCGCACCCTCGTCATCAAAGGTCTCGGCGAACAGGCCCTTGTTGTAGTAGGGTCGCCGATAACAACGGTCGTGGATGCTGGCGCCAAAGAACGACAGCGGTCGTCCGTAGCTGTCGAGGTCGGGGATGCGGCCGAATGTGAGATAGTGAGCGAGTACACCTGAAATCACCACCGGGATCGGCGGGCACCCGGAGACATTCACGACCGGCTTGTCGTGCACCAGCTCTTGTACCGGCACGGCGCCGGTGGGATTGGGATGGGCGTGCGGTAAACCCCCGAATGCCGCGCACGATCCTATGGCAACGACTGCGGCGGCGCCCGCGACCGTGTGCTGCAACATCTCGAGATTGCTGACGCCGGCGATGGTGGAATAAACGCCGCCGTCTTTTACCGGAATCGATCCGTCCACCGCGAGTATGTACTGTCCGTAATTTTCGGACATGGCCGCCTCTCTGGCCCGCTCCGCGGCATCCCCCGACGCAGCCTGCAAGGTGTGATGGTAGTCCAGTGAGAGGTAGTTGAGGATGAGATTTTCAATGGTCGGGGAGTGGGAGCGGGTCAGCGATTCGGTGCATCCCGTGCACTCCTGGAACGACAGCCAGATAACCGATGGTCGACGTGCCTTTTCGAGCGCGCGGGCAACCGCCGGCATCATGGAAGGGGACAGCGCCATCATCGAGGTCGTGAGTGCGCAGAACTTTAGGAACCCGCGCCGGCTGACTTGGTGGCACTCCAAATGTTCAGCAAGGCTCGCTGGCTTGACCATCATTACTCCTGGGCAGTTGCAGTAGATCGATCGGCGCCGAGGTTCGTGCGCAACTTCCGCAGCCCGTGCTCGATATCCGGGCGTTGGGACTTGAGGATCTCCGGGATAGTCGTCACTTCAATGAAGTTGCCGAGAACCGCGCCATCATCACTGTAATGGGTGACCCACCAAACGCCCGCGACACCGGTCTCTTGAACCGAGCTTTTGCCGAGGCTGTCAATGGTCGCATGCACCTCACCATCACCGAGCGTGTCGCGCAGGTGCTGCTCGTCGTCGACACCGAACGGCAACCGTTGCAGATCGATGATGGTGGCAGTACCGGCAGCCAATAACTGGTCCAGGCCGTGACGAATCTCATTGAGAATCGGCTCAGCATTGAAGAGGAGAGGTTGATGATCGTTGGCGGCAGTAGCAGTCATCGACTTTGTGTTACGTTCCCAACTTTCCCCGTTAATATGGCAACCTACCGCTATTTCTGCCGACCTTCTTTGATCTGAGTCAACCACGCGGTATAGGGAATCGCGGGTTCTCCGCCGCGAGCGTGCCAACGCAATTCATGAAGTGAGTAGATGTCTTAAGTCCGGCCGCGTGCAACCAACCACGGCGGATCCGTACATTCGGCTCCATTGCCGCGTCGGCGTTCGAAATGTCTTAGCAAGCACCAAGAAATCTTGCCGTATTACAACTCCGCTGCTTCGGCCCTGGCAGTCTCTTTCTGCAGTGTTTTCCGGTAAGTGCTTGCCTTGAACTGATGAACGTTGAATACGACGCTGCTACGGCTAAGCTTAAGGACACGGGCCGCACTTTCCGGAACCATCTTAATGTTCAAATTGAGCCGTTATTTTTCCATCGTGAGTTTCTTCGCGATCATCGCCGTGGTCACCGTATTGTCCGTGTTTTACCGCACCCACACGACGGAGGCGTTGATGGCTCATCAAACCCGCAGCAATGTGTCGCTCGCCAAAGCCTTTGTGAACTCGGTGTGGCCGCGGTATGCGGCATTCGTCAGATCCGCCACGAACATCCCGCGGGTTGAACTTGGCAAACGGGAAGAGATCAGCGCGCTGCGCGCGGATATCATTGCCCAAATGGATGACCTGAATGTCGTCAAGGTGAAGATCTACAACCTTGACGGCTTGACGGTCTTTTCAACGGATGAAAAACAGATCGGCATAGACAAGAGCGATAACACAGGATTTCAAACGGCGCGGCGCGGAGACGTCGCCAGCTCGATAACCTTTCGCAACGAATTCTACGCGTTCGAGCGGTTCATTGTGGATCGTAATCTGGTCACCTCGTATATACCAGTCACGAGCGGCAATGGAACCGTGGAGGCGGTGTTTGAACTGTATTCCGATGTCACCGATTTAGTCGATGAGCTCAACCGCACTCAAAAACAGATCATTCTGGTAGTGTCGATCGCCTTGGGCGCTCTTTATCTGTTCCTGTTTATGATCGTCAAGCGCGCCGACAATATTATCACCACCCAGGAACAGGAGCGCAGGAAAAACGAAGACAAAGTTCGCTATCAAGCATATCATGACGCGCTGACCGGCCTGCCTAACCGGGTCAGCTTTGGTGAGCGAATGGACGAGATGATCGCACGTGCCAAACGCGGCAAGAATCTCGTCGGGCTACTGTTTCTCGATCTCGACCGGTTTAAGGTTGTCAACGACAGCCTCGGCCACGATGCGGGCGATCAATTGCTACGCGTGGTCGCAAAGCGGATTCACAACGTAGCGAGAGAGAGCGACATGGTGTTCCGCATGGGTGGCGACGAGTTTACCGTTATGCTGGAGAATCTACGTCACGCCGAGGATGCGGCCAGGGTCGCCCAACGATTGATTGACGCGATTGCGGAATCTGTTCAACTTGGCAATCACGAGATGACGATTACCGTCAGTATTGGGATAGCGATATACCCCACGGATGCGGCTGATGTCGACGCACTGGTCAAGGGCGCAGATGCGGCGATGTACCGCGCCAAGCAATCTGGACGCAATATGTATGCGACTTATACTGCCGACTTGAATGTCCATGCGATTGAGCGATTCACCCTTGAAGCCGAGCTGCAGCAGGCACTGAAAAATGAAGAATTTGTCTTGTATTATCAACCCAAGGTTGCGCTTCCCGGTGGCCATATTGTCGGTATGGAAGCACTGTTGCGCTGGAACCATCCTCGATTGGGTCTGTTAGCACCGGATAAATTCCTGTCGATCCTCGAAGACACGCGACTCATAGTGCCGGTGGGAGAGTGGGTTCTCCGCACCGCGTGTAAGCAAAACAAGCTCTGGCAGGACGCCGGTATGATGCGCACGCGAATCTCAGTAAACATATCCGCGTCCCAATTCAGGGACGAATCCCTGGTGGTTACGATCAGCGAGATCTTGCAAGAGAGCGGCCTGGAGCCACGGTTCCTCGAGCTCGAACTCACTGAAGGTCTGCTCATCGAAGATACGCGCGGCGGCATCGATATGATGAACGAGTTGAAGGAGATCGGCGTCTTTCTGTCCATCGACGACTTCGGCTCCGGCTACTCCTCGCTCAACTGCTTGAACCGGTTTCCGATCGACATATTGAAGATCGACAGGAGTTTCATCAACAATCTCATGACCGACCGTAAGGACGCTGAGATTACGCACGCGATTGCCTCCCTGGCACGCGCTTTGAAGCTGGGTTTGATCGCCGAAGGCGTCGAAAATGAAGAACAACTCGAATTCCTTCAATCCCACGGATGCGATGAAGCGCAGGGATTCTTATTCAGCCATCCCGTACCTGCGGAAGAATTCAGCCAGTTGCTTGTCGAGGGAAACTTGGCGGGCCTTCGCAAGGAGGCGTAGTGAAGTTATGCGGCGGCAGTATTAGGTAACTACTCGGCTGCATGTGGTTTGGTCACGATGCGAATGCGAACCCCGTGTTCGTCAAGTACTTGGACAAACGTATGCGTTCCTTACCGGGCTCGAACGCGGGTATTATTGGTGGACGCTGGTACGGATGCGCCGCACGTTACCATTGGCGCCGGCAATCACGATGGTATCGGTGGCGATGAAATGGCCGGTGGCGTCACGGCCCATAACCACTCCGTCGACGTAATCCCCGCGCGTCAGCCCCGAAGCGAGAAAAAGGATGTCATCAGAGCCGATCAGCGTATCCCGGTCCAGCCAGTTTTCGGTATCCACTCCCTCGGTCCGGCATGCCTGTACCTCTTCGGTCTTCTGTGGCGCCATGCGGCCAAACATTTCGGCGCCCATCGCGCGCGCCGCGCAGGCGCTGACGATCCCCTCCGGAGTGCCGCCGATTCCAAACAATGCGTCCACCCCTTGGTTCAAGATCGCCATCACGGCGCCATTGACATCGCCGTCGCTAACCAGACGGACCTTGGCGCCGACGCCGTAGATCTCGCTGACCAGCCGCTCGTGGCGCGGCTTGCTCAGGACGAAGACCTTGATGTCACCGATGTCCTTGTTCACTGCATCGGCAAGCGCCGCGAGGCGATCCCGAACTGGCGCCTGTGGGTCGATACGTCCGCGTGCCGATCGCGGGTAGACCTGCTTGTCCATATAGAAACACACCCCCGGGCGGTACATGGTGCCCGCCGGTGCCGCAGCCAAGGTGCAGATTGACCCGGGGGCGTCGGTGGCGAACAAATTGGTGCCCTCGATTGGATCGACCGCGATGTCGATCTTCGGACCCTGCCCGGTCCCGACGATCTCACCGTCGAACAACATCGGCGCATCGTCCTTGGCCCCTTCCCCGATAACGATGGTACCCGCCATCTCGATTTGGTTGAGTGCCGAGCGCATGGCGTCTACCGCCATGCCGTCACCTTCATCCTTTTTACCCGACCCGATGAAGGGGGCGCAGGCCCGTGCCGCGGATTCGGTAACGCCCACCAGCGGGATTTTCAGACTGGTCAATTCAAACATGCGGTTTCTCCTGTCGACATCGACCAGGCCGCCACGGCGGACACGGCCATGCCATACCAGATCGATTGATCGCTGTGCATTTGGCCTCAATCGGTGTACATGTGCCCTGACCTAGATCAAAAAACACCGCGTCCCGCCCCCTTCACGCGGCAATTGATGTTGTCTTCGTCGATGCGTACTGCGAACCCGTTAACGCCATTACCGCGGCGTCAGGGTCGATTGAGTAAGCAGGATGTCACGGTCGCCATCGCGAGCAGGGACAAATTGCCGCATCCGCTGCGCGCCATTGGGAACGATCGCATAGTTGGGACCCATTGACCCGCATATTATCCCTATCATCCTGGATCCTTGATGCGATCTCCGCTCTAAGTGCCTCGCGCTTGATTTACTTGCTTGTTGTTCATTTGCGGGAATGATAGAAACCGCATAGTTCCCTAATCGTCATCAACGCAATTTCATGGCAGACACGCGTCCACCGTATGCCTGGCTGAGTCCATTCATGCCATTTTGCCAATGGTGGCCGCTTGTTACCCGTGCCACGTTGAAGGACGACGCCATGGCCGGTCTCACCGGCGCCCTGATTGTTCTGCCCCAGGGCGTGGCCTTCGCCACGATCGCCGGCTTGCCGCCTCAGTATGGTCTTTACGCCGCGATGGTCCCGGCGATCGTCGCCGCGATGTTTGGCTCCAGCTGGCACATGGTGTCGGGTCCGACCACGGCCATTTCCATCGCGCTATTCGCCGCCTTGCAGGATATGGCCGAGCCGGGCACCGACCAGTACATTCGTTTGGCACTGACTCTGACCTTCCTGGTTGGGCTGTATCAATGGGTTTTGGGTCTGGCGCGCATGGGCACCCTAGTCAATTTCATCTCACACACCGTGGTCATCGGTTTTACGGCGGGTGCCGCCATGCTCATCGCCGGGAGCCAGATCAGCAAGTTTTTTGGGGTGTCGATTACCAGGGGGACCCCGTTCTTTGAAATCATCCAACAATTCCTGGTCCAGGTCGGCGACATAAACCCGTTTGTTACCGCAGTGGGGATTGCTACCCTGGCGTCCGGCATTCTGGCCCGGCGTTACATACCCAAGTTCCCGTACATGATCGTCGCCATGATTGTGGGCAGCGTGGTGGCCACCTTCGTCAATATCCGGTTTGGTGGCGAGGCTGAAACTGGCATCAAGACCGTGGGTGCGCTGCCCAGCGGATTGCCGCCATTGTCCGCGCCGGATTTCTCTCTTTCCGCGCTCCAGCAAACGGCACTGCCCGCCCTGGTCATCACGATGCTGGCACTTACCGAAGCGGTGTCCATCTCCCGCGCCATCGCCACCCGTTCCGAACAGCTCGTTGACGGCAACCAGGAGTTTGTCGGACAGGGGCTGTCAAACATTCTCGGCAGCTTTTTCTCGGCCTACACGGTCTCCGGCTCGTTCAATCGCAGCGGTGTCAACTACGAAGCGGGAGCGCGGACACCCCTGGCCACGGTATTCGCCTCCGTACTCCTGGTGATTATCCTGTTGTTCGTCGCGCCCCTGGCTGTCTACCTGCCCACCGCGGCAATGGCCGGAATTCTATTTCTGGTGGCTTGGGGTCTCATCGACTTTCATCACATCAAGTCCATCTGGCAGACCAGCAAGCCGGAGACCGCCATCTTGTGGGTCACATTGGTCGGTACGCTGATCAACCTGGAGCGGGGGATATTTCTGGGTGTGCTGCTGTCGCTGATTATGTACCTGTATCGAACCTCGCGGCCGGAGATTGAAACGGTAGTGCCCGCCGGTGATGCCCAGACGCTGCACTTCGAAGAGCCCAAGGGCCGACCGGAGTGTCCCCAGATCCGCTTTGCACGCATCCACGGCGCGCTCTATTTTGGTGCCGTGGACCATATCCAGCGTGGGCTGCAACGGATTGACGCAGACAACCCAACCCAGAAGACCGCGGTCATCGCGGCCCCCGCGATCAGCTTCGTCGACGTCGCCGGGGCCGAGATGTTGGCCCAGGAGGCCCGCCGCCGCCGCCGTCTTGGGGGAGGATTGTACTTCTGGGAGCTCAAGGATTCGGTATACAGGTTTCTGCATCAAGGCGAGTATCTGCAGGACATCGGCAAGGACAGTATCTTCCCCGACAGGTCCGATATCACCGGTCCCTTGTACTGGACCTTGGATCCCGATATTTGCCGTCCGTGCAAGGCGCGGATCTTTCGCGAGTGTCACGGTGACAAGTTACCGGACGGAGAGCGTCGCCTACGGTTGATGTTTGCTACCGACGGTACGGTGTTTAGCCACGCCCCGCGGGATGTGGCATTGGCCCTCGCGAGCCGGTTGGGTATCACCCTGGACGTAATGACCATGGCCACCGCCACGTCCGAAGAACACCGCGGCCGCGCGCGTTTGGAGGAAACCGCCGATCTGGCGCGCCGGCAAGGCGTGAAAATCGAGACCTTACTGTACTTCGGTTCAGACCCGGCGCACGAGATTGCGGCCGCCGTCCAGGCCGCGGACATCCGTCTGTTGGTCATCGGCCGGCGCCCACCGGAAGGATTAGCGGATCGGATGGTCGGGACGCACGCCGCCAGGGTCATCGACGAAGCGCAAAGCAGTGTGCTCGTGGTGCCCAAAGACGGGCACATGTGGAAGCATCGTATCCTGGTTGGATACGACGGTAATCCTTCGGTGGAGGACGCCATCGGTTTGGCCAGCACATTGGCCAGGGCGACGGGCGTGCCCGTTACCCTGGGGCTCGTGGTCAAAAAAGGCGCACCGTCCGCAGGAGCGCTGACGGATCTTGTGAATGAAGCCGCCGAAACTCTGCGTCAGGAAGGCGTGGACGCCGACGCCCGCGTGGTCACCGGCGTACCCGCCGAGGCCCTGGCCTCCCTCGCCCGTGAGGTCGGTGCGGATCTGATCATCCTCGGCAAGCGTCACGGCGGCCTCTACCGATTGCTGCCCAATAGTCCCACCGACCGCCTGATCGGTGTCTCCGAATGGCCCGTACTCATCGCCAAGCGCAGCCGCGTAACGCAACTGGCAACCGCCATAGGGCGAAGGTTTTAAACTGGCAATCAATGCGGACTGGTCAGCACCCACTCGTGTGACAGGGGTCAACACCCGTCAGCGGAGCAATCGCATGACGTGATGAGACACGGAAATAAACGAGCGAAGCGGGTACGGCGAGCAATACAGGAGACCGTTGGTGCATGGGCCCCGGACGGGGTTTAACCGCTGGCACGCACCGGGTTACGCTTTGGCGGAGACAAATGCGCCTTGGGTGGTCGCAAAGCGCAACGTGATAAATTCCACTCCCACGATCCAAACCATCCTCAATCCGTGGCGTTTGCGCCGGCGGGCCACCACCCGTGCGACTGCGCTGCACAGGTCGCAATCAAGTTTGAGCAATTGGCCCTCCACGACAGTGTGCGGAGTTGCGAATTGCATTCCGTTGAGCGAGATATCGCGGGTGGTTCCCGCGCAGCGGTTCGCCTGCGGCCAGGTGGTGTTGAATGCAACTGCATGAGACCGGCGCATACGTTTTACCGCCCGCTTGTCGTCGTGTTCGAGCCGCAGTCTTTCCGCCATACATAGCGGACTGCCACATTCCCGGCATCTAGCGTCTGGCTTGCCTACCACGCCGCCGGTGTTTGGAGTTTGACAGAAAGGGCACTGGGCGGCATCGCCGGGGCGTCGATACGCGGTGTCCCCCGCGGGAGCTGTGCGCGCTTCCCCGCTCACAGCGGCACTTTTGACCCGGGTGATTCTCTTGCGATCGTATGCGGCCCGTCTGGCGAAGTCGGTCAAAACGCTGTGGGCTTCGTTGATCAGCGCGGCATTCCAGTGATCGCCTCCCAAGTCTGGATGCCTCCTGAGCTGTTGCATCAAGGTCCTGAAGCTCGCGCGGATCACCTCCACCGGTGCATCTGGTTGCACGTGGAGGATGCGATAGTAATTGCGTCTGTTCTCCATAATCGCCGCCGGTATTTTGTCAGACTTCGTGTGCCCTCGGGAATTCTGCCGTGTTGATCAGTTGCGCGGTACGCGGCTGCCTGGGCGGTGCGCGTAGTACCCCAATCAATACGAAGAACGGATTGTTACGGGCGTTCCTCAAGTCGCCGTATCCGGTCCGTTTCTGAGTGAATTCAACCGCTTGAATCCAATGATGGTACTCTTTCGGGACCATGGATTCATCCTAGCGGGATGGTCGGGATTGCCCAGGTTTTAAGTCACGATAAAGAAGGATGAGAGCACGTTCGCAGCGAATACCATGCATAATGCAGTAAATTAGATCGATATGCGCGGTACCGCCTGGGTGCGCGAGTGCCCGCATTAAATTTACCGATCTGCCGCTCGCACTTTTGTCTGACACACCAGTCGAACTGCCGAGTGAGTTGCGAGGAAAACAGTACGTGAAGGCGCCACGGCCGCTAAATGAAACGAAGCGACTAAGGGCACTGCGCCAGTATGCGATCCTTGCTACGTTGGAAGAGCGTGCCCTTGATGACATGGCAATGCCCGCAGCTTCAACATCATGATAAGAACGGGCAGGTCGCCGGCTTTAAATATAGGGGGGGTCGGAGTCTGTGACTCCGACCCCCCCCTATATTTTTCTATTTTTTGCCAACCGATCCCGCTGCCATCATCCGGGAACCTTGGTGCAATATGCGGGGCTAGGGTATAGTCGATTGAGACCGAGCACTGCAACTGGATATGGAGGAGAGAACCGTGGCAACCGATGATCACTGCGTTACCATACAGCCCTATTTCGTCATCAAAGAGGGCGAAACGGATAATGCCAGATCCTATCTGGAAAAGTTCGTGGAACTGACCAAAGCGGAAAAGGATTGCCTGTACTATGGCTTCACCATTTGCGGCAACCGGTTACATTGCCGTGAAGGTTATACAGGTGGAGAAGGTGCGCTGGCCCATCTTGACAATGTAGGACCACTGCTGCAGGAAGTCCTGGGGTCGGGATTGCTGGAGCTCACGGATTTGCAGGTCCATGGTCCCGAAGAGGAGTTGGCGAAGCTGCGTGGACCAATGGCGGATCTCAACCCGAGCTACTGGGTACTGGAATACGGTTTCCGGAACTGAGTTCAATCTATAGCTCGATGTAATTGTGGGAGACTGTTTACTCAGCCCCCCGTTTGCATTGCGACCACTCACCCGGTGCGCTACGGCTGGTAATACGAGCCAAATGCCGGTCAGGGGCAACCGAGCCGGGAGTTGGCTATAGACGGACGGCGCAGGCATACCGAGCGCCCGGTTCTGACGGTGGTGTTGGGTGTCCGCGGCTCGGGGGCGGGTCGTTTATCGCGGTGTTTCAGGAATTCACGCAAGCGTTTGATCTGCTCAGCGTTGATCTGTTGATTTTCCGGTGAAGGTTGATCCATCGTGTAGTCGTAAGATGGGTCGTCGCGGTAAGTCACGTTACCGTGTTCATCAATCTCCTTGATGAATTGAGCGAGGGCAGGTGGCGGAGCAAGACCGAGCAAAATACTGCAAAAGAACAGCCCGAGTTTGGCGGTGCGATTTGCGCACGACCTGATGCTAACAGCGAATACACACATATCACACTCTCCCTGTGTTGTCTTTCAAGTGTTGTTTCTCAGGCACGGTTTGCCTGTAAACGGTTCCGTCTCAGCGACGCGAATCAATACTATTGCGTTTTGGTCCTTTGTTCAACGGGCTTCGATTATCATGCCATGTATCGCGACTACGGCGCGCGTGATCTTCAGCCTGGGACAAAAGTGAAATTTTCCTCGTTGCGTGCTAGAACAATAATTTCACGCGGGGCTTGGCACCTTCCTTTTTGTCGTACTTGGTGACGCAAATAATGACGCGACCCGGAGCGACATCGTGCCGCGTGATTAACTCCTGCTTGATTCCCGCGGCGCGATCGTGACCCAACTGCACCACTTTGTCGATCATCTCCTTCCGCACCACCTCGTTCAATGATTTACCTGCTACGGCAGCCAAGTCTTTGTTCGTGGCATAGGGGCAGACCCGCACATCCAACTTCGTATTTTTTTTCAATTTCGCTGCGGTTTCAGCAAGATATTTGGCCGCGGTTGTCGGCAGATCGGATCTACCGACTTCGTATTCGATCGGGCCAATGCGGATCTTTTGAATTTGTTCCTTGACCTTTTCAATCACCGTAACACCAACGCCGTAAGTCGGGTTGACGAATTTCAAGTACGCAATGGTGCTGGATTTCAATGCGCTGCGCAGGGCCTTGCCAATCGCGTCGCCCAGACCGACTTTCAAGTCACTCAGCGCACCGGAAATGGGTACGTCCATGCCGATGTTGCCCTGCTTGTCGCGGAGCATATCCATGGCCTTTTCGATTGACATGCCGACTTCGGCCTCCGCTTCCGCGGCGAGTTCCTCCGACGCTTTCTCCATGTACAGCTCGCGTAGAAACAGTTTGTTCTGAGAGTCGATGCGGCCGTTGGCGATGCGAATGGACGCGTCGAGGCTCAGGTGCCCCGAATCCACGGTGTAACCTATCCTGCGCAGGGTGTACGGCGTCAAAACAATCATATTTGCATCAGCGAGTTCGAGTTTGATATCGATGGCGCGGGCACTTGGATCCGCCATGCCATCCGCCTTGATGACCGCGTACTCACCCAAGGCGCCGCTCATGGTGATATCCATCGGACCGAAAGTCTGTTCGCGATCGCGAGTCTTGAGTTTCAATGTCGAGATTCGCAATGGCGTGCGGAAGGTTGGGGTGACCGTGCGGTCCTCAAAAATTATGAGGCTGTCGCCGGCCAGCTCCAGGGTACCGATATCGAACTTAAAATCATTGCCGTCCTCCGTACCGTTGACGATCTGCGCGTCCTGCACTTTTGTGTCGTCCTTGTCGTCCGTAGCGACCTCGGGTACAGCGGTGCTTTTGGCGCGTTGCGTATCCGCCGCCTCACTGCCTTGAGTGCGAATGATGTTGGCTTGGACGCTATTGATCTTTACCGCATCCACCGTCATACCATCCGGGGTGACCGTGACGCCGGATACTTGCGTTTTGCCTATCAATCCGAGGGGAGGGACTTCAGGTTCGGTAAGCTTCGCGAGCAAAGTGACCTCGCCCAACGAAATCGCCTCCGCCGACACCCGTTGCGCGCCGGAGGTCGTGACCGCGGTAATGCCTACGTCACTCAGCTGGGCAAGAACGATGTCTTTGGTTTGATCGACTACTTGCAGCTTGGTTGTGCGCACCTGGCCAACACTCAAGTCGATGAGGCCGGTCACGCGGACCGTTTCCAGGGCCAGATCGTCCAACTTCAATCGCATATCCGGTGACCGCGGATTACCGGCCGCGAGCCCGCTGAGTTTGATGCTGGGAACAGTGAATTGCTTGCTGCTCTGCAACTCCACGTCATGGACGACAAGGCCCGCCAGGGAGAGTAGCCGAGCGCCGTTCTCCGAATTTTTTACATCGGTGTCGGCAGCGTTGAGCGTGGCGTTCCCGCTGATGTCGACATGATCCGGCGTGAGGGTTAGCTTAATCCTTCTTGCTTCCATGCCGATCTTTCCCTGGGTGGCATGGATTGCCTGTTCCGGCAACTCGGCCGACAGGCCGGTCAACGACAGCTTGCCTTCCAGGTCGATGGTCTGTACGGCGTCGCCGTTGTCCATGAAGGCCGTTGTGCCGTTCCAGGCAAAAGATGTGCCGTCAACCACGAATCGCGGCGCTTGCAGCTGATGTCCATCGAGGGCAACGATGCCGGTGTAAGATGCCCGCATGGCGTTGCCAATCTGCACGTGGGTGCGTCCTTCCGCGCTGAATTTGCTCTGCGCCAAGGACATCTGCCGGGTGGTCAAACCCAGCCTCAGGCCACTGCCCGTCAGGCTGCCGTCAAGCTTGATGTCCGGCTCTGCACCCGGGCCCAACAGGAACTCCACGGCGCCGTCCCAGGAGATCGCATCGTTGGTGGCTTGCAGCTCGGATCCACCAAGATCGGTTCCTGACAGTGCAATGGCGCCGTTGAACTTCGCTGCTGGGGAAGCACCCAAGGTCACGTCAGACCTGCCGCTGAGCTTGATAGAACTTTGCTTCAGATTCAGCTGTTGCGCGGGCATCTGCAGACCCAGACCGCCGCCTTCCAGGGTGCCGTCCAGGCCGATGACCCGAGCGCTCTGGTCCGCGGCGACGGTGATCGCACCGTTCCAACTGATGGTCTGACCCGAGACGCTCAGGTCCTTGTTGCGGAACACGATGTCCGCCAGCGACCCGCGGCCATTGTACTTTGCCGACATGGGCTGTTCCCGGCCGTCCGTAAACGTGACGTCACCGTCCAGGTTCACCACGCCGCCCAGCTCCTGTGCTTGTTCCTTGATCAGTCCCTTCAGTGGTTCCAGCTGCAGACCGTCCACCCTGACTGTGCCATGCAGGGTGAGTCCGGAGTTGATGTTTAACACCACATCCAGCGCGACGGGTGCGCCATCCAAACTTGCCTGCAGCTTGATGGCTCCACGTTCATTGGAAAACCCGGTGTAAACACGCTCCACGCTCGCCGACATCACGGCGAGGGTCGCGTTCAGTTCCGGACTCCGGTAGCGTATCTCGCTGTTGCTCATCCGCAACTGCCGCAGGTTGATGAACCAGGACTTGCCTGTTTCTTTAGGTGTCGCTTTGGCTGTCGCGCTAGGTTCCGTTGCTGGTTGAGTGGCCTTGGCCATCACTGCGTCATTCGCCTTCAGCGCCTTGGATACGGCCGGCTTGATCTGGTCGGGGTCTCCCAGCATAAGGCTGCCGACGCGCAAGCGCCCGCCATCCAGGCGTTCGATCTCGAGTTGAAAGTTGTCCAGGGTCGCGCTTTCCACGGTAATGGTGCGATTGAGCAGCGCCGTCAATCCCACGTCAACGTGGATATCAACATTGCCCATCACCGTACGGCCGGCAATCTTGACGCCTAAATCCTCGAGCCTCACCGAACCGACAAACGGATTGAAATCGATGTTTCGAATCACTGCTTCATCGGCACCGTTGTCGACGAGCCAGTTCTGCAGGTAGTGTTTCATGGCGATCGGGATAGCGACCATGACCGCAACGCCGGCAATAATCATATAGGCGATGACACGGACCCAGCGTTGCCCCCAGATACCGGGCAGGGAAGGAGGGGTTCTCCGAGGGAACTCCGCAGCCCGCTCCTCACCGTCTACGTTATGCTGTACTTCGACCATGTGTCGTCACCATGGATAGTGAATTGATCTGCGCCGAAAAATCCCTTGTCTACCTTATAAATGAACGCCTTGTTGCGCGTTTACAACAGCCCGCTTACAGCGGCTCGCGGACCTGGATTCTGATGGCTGTTCAGCGCTTTGGGCCAATCGAGGATGACTAAAGTCAGTCGTTAATTGTGTTTTCATTGTTTCTGTTTATCGCTTATTTCCTGGAGGAGTCGGTGCATTTCCTCGAACTCATCCGTGTAATTTGTTTTTTCCGCGTATTCCTGAATATGTCCCTCTATGTTCTGAAAAAACTCGCCTACAAAGGGCAGGCTGACGAGCTGTGTGAGGATCCATATAAATATACCCAGCACTACCGTCATACCGATAGTAATGCCGAAGCCTCTCGTTATCCCGGCCAGGAAATTGGTCCACATGATTCGTCGGCCCGATTGCAAATACTGCAAGTACTCGACCACACCGGCCGCTTTAAAAGCCTTGAGCAATTCTTTATCTGGAGAATTTTCTTTGGGTGATGACATTTTGTGACTTTTCAATACCTATCGTGTGAATCGGCAATATAAACAACAAGTTTGATCAAACGGCATCTGGCGCTTAACCTCGTGCACAGTGTGAATCAACGATATTGCCTGGGACACAGCCAGTTGCGCAATTGTCTTAAAACAAAGCGGTTAGTGTTCGCTATTCCAATTTAGACGGTTTGCCGATAATCTATTTGGCCAATCCGGGCGAATCACTCCCCAGCGTCCAAGTGCGCCGCCAGCGGGTAGTGCGGTGGAGTAAAAAAGCGCGAACAGCGCCAACACCGGCGGCGCCTCATAGCTGGCGGCTGTGCGCACCCATCCAGACAATTACGGCGAGGGCAGCAGATATCAGCGGATATTTGGCCGCGATCAGATTGAAACATGAGGTCACGCACCATTTCACTCCATCTGCGTACCATAAGGCATAATCCGGATTCGCGTGAAAAGCGCCCTGGAAGGTGCGCATGCGATGCTTGAGATGCATTACAAATAAGCGTTGCTCAATGGGTCTCGGTGCGTGATGAAAAGTCAGAAGATCTGGGAACGTTACCGAGTAACCGTCCGGTTGCTCCAGGACACCCTGCATGTGACACGTCTGGCAGGTTGGGGCGGCAACCGTTTTTGGTAAAACACCACTTTGTTTCAGTAGCGCGCGCACGCCATGTTTCGAGCTGGCGTACCTCTCCCATTGGAGGTGGTCAAACCCCATGTGGCAGGTCTGACGGGCCTGGGGTTGCCGCGCCTCAAGCTTGGAAAACGCATGCCGCGTGTGGCACGCATCGCACGACGCGTTTCCATAGCCGGATCCGTGCTGTTTCAGCTTTGCTAGATCCGCCATGCTGTTCTGAAAGGAAACGTTTGCTCAATTAGTTTTTTTGTTCGGTATGCTCTCACTCGCGTGGGTAAAATACAGTGCCAGACCGATTAGGGCGATCCCTCCACCGAGTTGGACCAACTCCAACGGTGACTGGTAAGCGATGCCGATCGCATGCTCGAAGAACTTGACCACCAGAATCATCAACACAACTTTGGCCAGCCGGGCTTTCAATTCGTCCAGGCTGTCGATGATCAACACACCGGAGCCGGTTTCTGATTCTTCCGCACGTTCGATTCGACTGATAAACAACTCGTACAATCCGAAAGCGAAGATCAACAGAAACGTAGCCAATAGATAACCGTCAACGGTTTCCACAACGTGGGTTACGGTCTCACTGCGCAACTGGCTGCGGGCGACTGCATCCAGACCGGGGGTATATTCATTCAAGTGGGAAATCATGTAGACGGCGTCTACCGATGCGACATAAAACATCGCCAGGGAAGATACTAGACTGACTACGACAGCGGCGATTACGATAAATCGGCTCTCCCAAAGCAGCGTTTCAAACAGTAAACCCAGCTTTTTCATGTCGCGCGTCTCGCTGTGTATCGTCCAAGGGCTTCGAGCTTAACATCCGCCCGTCAATACGCTTTTTGATCCCGATCAAATGCACATGAGCGATTTTCCGGATACACCCAAAAAATTTGGTATTACCTTACACTGCAAGTGCCGCCCGAGATCCAAGGAGGCAAACGCAGGCGATATCGTTTGCAGTCCGATCGAGGGTCAATGGGGAGCTGCCGTAATGTGCAATCCCGGGGAGAATCGCTGGCAGGTGGACGGCAGTTTACCGCGCACGCCGCGAATCCGACAGGGAGTGACTGTGCCGGGACTCAAGCTTGACGTGAGAGCGCGCGCAAACGCCGCGATGATTGCCCCGGGAGGCGCTTTCCAACGCCTCCCGGGTAGTCGCAGTCGGCTGTCACCAAGCGCTTAGGAGCGCCTCCCGTTTCCCGTGTTTCCGTTATTGTTTCTTCCGTTGTCAAGGTTATTTCCATTACCGTCATCGGGACTCTGATCCGCATCATCCTGTTGGGTCACCTGATCGCTGCCGTTGCCCGAGTCGGCGGCGACCGGTTGCGCCGCCGCTGCGCACGGACCGCGGGTGTCGCCATGCGCGAGATGGGCGGGTACCGCGGGATCGCCAACCGAAAGGCTCTTCCTGCCTTTATGGCAAATCGTGGTCTTGTTGGCGAACTGACTCGAAGTGCCGTCATCGATCTTTGTTGGACCAAATGTCAACTGGTCGGCATCCAGTCTGACGTCGGAGATCGTGACGATGGTGTCCGCCGGAACGTCGACGTTGAACGAGCGTATGATGGTGCCGTTGTTCAGGGCGATCTCATGGGGGCCGGCGGTGGCGGGAAATATGATCGTGCCGCCTTCTTCTACGAATCCCACTGACACACCGTCGAGAAATACTTCGATGTTGGCGGATTGCGCATAAGCGGGTGGGATCAAAAGGTCGGCGCCTGCTTCAATGATCGATCGCCACGGAGCGCCGTGTGTTCGGGGCGCGACGAACGCGGCGACGGTGGAGTTTGATAATTGGAGCACAATGGTAGAACTGGCGGACGTACTGGTATTGCCGCCACCGGTCGAGGTGCCACCGCCGCCGCACCCCAGGGCGAGGAAACCTGCGACCACGGAGATGAGCGCGAGACGGGTCAGTGAAGCAGTGGAGTGCTGTGCTTGGATCATATTTTCTCCGGACGGAATTGAGGCATTTGTGATATTTTAGGATGGATATGATCCTAGTCCTATTGCATCCGATCAAATGCACCGGCAGGCCGAATAGCGGGATACAAATGACAAGCCCCGTCTCTCAAGAACTCTTCTGGGTGGTGCATCCCGTCGGCAGGATCGCGGCTCTTGTCCCCGCATAGCAGGGGAGCAAGCCTGTCGGTGTCCGTCTCTATGCCATCGCTCACCCGCAACACTACGGTCTGGGTGTCGGGTCCGTCACGGCCCACGGCCGAGAAGGATGGGGAGACCCCCGATGTCTCAAAGCTGCCGTTGTTGTCCAGATCCCATGCATAGGTGAGGGGATCATCGTCCGGATCCGCACTGCCGGCGCCATTGAGGGCGACGTTGCCACCCTCGGGCACCGAATACGGCCCGCCGGCGTCGGCGTTGGGCGGCTGGTTTTCTGGGTCATCATTCTGAATGGTGCCGTCTGCAGTCGTATCACCCAGGAACAGACACGGCGGCCCGACCGAAGGATTTGCCTCCCCCATCGGTTGGCCGCCGAGCCCGACCGTGAAGCTCTCGTCTCCTTCGAAGTCCGCGTCGTCGAGGAGTGTGACGACGAGATTGTACGTCTGGAGGTCGTCGGCGGTGGTGCCGATGGTAATCAACTGTCCGTCGATGGCCGTGTAGTCGACGCCCGCCGTGGCGCTGCCATTGGTGTTCTTCCACCAAGTGTTGGCGTTGACCTTGCCGCACGGATTGCAGGTGATAACAAAGGTGACGGTACCCGCATCCTCCATCGCGACGCCATCGCCGATATTCACGGTGGCGGGGCCGCCATCGGCGTTGCATGTTTGGGCGGTTGCCGTGGAAGGCAGAAACGTACCGAGCAGGAACCCCGCAGCCAGTACGCATGGTATGAACAGATAGTGCGGATTTCTTTCGATAGTCATGGGCCTGTTAAGCGACATGGTGGACCTCCACTGTACTCGTAAATGTTAATCAGACCAGGTCGTTTTACGTTCAGGACGAACGAGAAAAAACCTTGGTAAAGCCGCGCAATAATCCTGGCGTAAGGCCATCTGCAACAGCCGTTCTCTCCTTCGCGGTCGTCAACTTGGACCAGGCACGTCAAGTGTGCGAACGTTACGCTTTCATTGTTGGTGTTATACGGGATAAATATAAGGCCTGAGAGCGGATTTCGACAAAGCGGGGCGCGCAGCGGGTGGGTTCGCAAGACCTATCGCGGTCGTGGCAGCAATACGTTTTGCGTTGTCATTGAGGCCGGGAACAGCCGGGCGACCGTCAATCACGACCGCTTGATGCGCGGAGCTGGTTTGACAGCGGGTCAAGGTGTACTTCGACCCAAGCCTGACCGCGCGACAACATCTGTTGCCGGCCGGCATAGCCCGGCGCGCTGACGTTCAGCTGGCGCGATCCCGGACCCAGCTGCGTGAGACTGAACGTGCCGTCTGCGTCGGTCACCGTGGTATGCGTAGATCGGCTGTGTAACGGTTCGCGCTGCCCGGTGCTGTGCAGACGGACGCGCGCACCGGCGAGCGGATTACCCTGCGCGCCGCTGACCCGGCCGGCCACCGCGGCTTCGCCTTGATCCAGCACCAGCTCGACATATCGCTCGGCGCCGGCATCGATCTCGATGCCACTGATGCGCAGCTGCGGCGTGGAGCGCGTGCCGATGACGAGCTTCCCTTCCGGGCACCCGATCGAGCGCAAAGTTGCCGTTGGCGTCGCCTATGAGCTCCAGCGTCTGGCCCTGAGCATGGTTGCTGCGCAGCCACAGCCGAAGATGGGGTACCGGGTTGCCCTGAGGCCCGACCATGCGTCCGATCAGCCTTCCGGTTGCCAGTGATTCCAGGACGATTTCGAGTGGCGAAGCATCAACCGTCAGATCGAGAGGCTGCCGCATATAGTCACGGTACCCGCCCTTCGGTCGTACCTGCAGCTTATAGTCCGCACTCATGGCGACCGCTGTGAATGAAAACTCCCCATCAGTGTTGCTCAAACCGTGATAACTGGTGCGCAAAGCGGAAGACTCGAGCTGGACCCGTTCCCCGGCCACCGGTGCACCGTGCCGATCCTTGATTATGCCGAACACGGCCAAATGCGGCCCGAGGGGTTCGAGGGCCGCGTCGGCGGTTATCTCATCCAGCTCTGCAAGGGTCTGGATTTGCAGCGTCGAACTCGACTCACGGTAGCCCTGCAACACGAAGCGGATCGGCTGCCGGTTCTTCGTGTGTTCCGCATGCAGCGTGAGTTCATACCGTCCGGTCGAATCACTGTGCGTGATGCCCCCGGAATGACCAGTGGCTATGACCTGTACCGCGGCGAGGGGTTTGCCGGCGGGGTCCGTCACCCGGCCGGAGACCCGGAGCATGCGTCCTTCGGTCACATAGAGCACCATCGACTCGGTTCCGGCACGCACGGTTGTCATGACCGGCGGATAAGTCTCGTTGCGCCCGATGCTGACTTGGTATTCGCCATCCCGTAAGCCGGTAATTTCAAACTTCCCGTCGGCGCCGGTGCGCGCCGTGTGCCGCGACTCGAATCGCAGGGCTGTGTCTGTCGGCCCGGCCCGCGCGTGATACTCGCGCGCCGTCAACGTCAGCCCGTCCACCGGGGATCCGCGTCGGTCAAGAACCCGACCGCTTATAGTGCGATCATAATCGGATATCCGCAGTTCTACAGACTTGGTATCGCCGCCGGCCAAGCGCAGCGGCTGCAAAGAGATCAGGATTGGCCGCGCCGGCGCAGACAACGCGTAGAAATACATCCCGGCAGCAATCCCTTCGAAGGCGGCCTTGCCATCGGCGCGGGTGAGCCTGGACTCGCCATTAACGTTACCGGAATGCGCCACAAGTGTGACCTGCACCCCCGCGAGCGGCACGTCGGTGGCGTCACGGAACAACATCAACAGATTGGCTAACGCTACCTCATCGCGGGGCGACGGGGCACTGCGTTCAAGGGCCAGAAGCGCTTGCGCGGCCGCAACTGCCTTGATCTGCGCGTCGACCGGTCGTGCACCGTATTGCTTTTCGGTGACCTGGAATCCCTCTACGATCCACCACAAACTGGCCACCAGCACAACGGCCAGGATCGCGGTTAAAACATAGCTCTTGGTTCGCATGCAATCGGACTTCCAGTTCGACGCTGGTCCTCAACGCTGGGAATTATAAAACCCCAGCAGGTTGATGGACACACCTGAACGACACGGTCTGCGTGGTCGGGAATAGCGGCATCGCAAATAAGATGGGCGCAAATGCCAATGTTAGGGTTGTGTTGTGCTTTCCAGGCGCGCCTGATTGACGAAACACATCGCATCATTGCTCCGCTTGCACCACGCAGGCTGGTTCTTCAAGCGTCCGTGGAAGACCGGTGTTCGGTAGCTGGTCAGTTTTTGAGCCGAAAGCCGGTAGCGAACGTCCAGCCTACTATGGCTAGACCGGTTATAAAAAACGTCAGCGTCACCGTCAGGCTTATCCCGACCCCAATGTCCGACGTGCCGTAGAAGCTCCAGCGGAAGCCGTCAATCAGGTAGACCACCGGGTTGAATAAGGTGATCGTGCGCCATATCCCAGGCAGCATGTCGATCGAATAGAATGCGCCCCCCAGGAAGGTCAAGGGCGTGATGACCAGCAGTGGAACGAACTGCAGTTGTTCAAAGCCTTTTGACCAGATCCCGATAATGAAGCCGAACAGACTGAAGGTAGTCGCCGTCAGCAGCAGGAAGGCGACCATCCACAGGGGATGCAGGATCATGATAGGCACGAACAGGGAAGCGGTGGCCAGGATGATTACACCCAGCACTATGGATTTAGTCGCAGCCGCCCCAACGTAGGCGAGGACGATTTCCAGGTAGGAGATCGGCGCTGACAACAACTCGTAGATCGTGCCGGTAAATTTAGGGAAAAAGATGCCAAAAGATGCATTGAAGATGCTTTGTGTAAAAAGTGTCAGCATCACCAAACCTGGTACGATAAATGCACCATAGGCCACGCCGTCCACCTCTGTCATCCGGGTTCCGATCACCGCCCCGAATACCACGAAGTAGAGCGAGGTCGTGATCACTGGAGTCACTAAACTCTGCCACACCGTGCGTCGGGCCCTGGCCATCTCGAACTTGTAAATGGCCCAGATGCCGTGACCGTTAAACGTCCACCGCATTGCGTGTCTCATTCACGATCCCTCACGAGGCTGACGAATATTTCTTCCAGCGAGCTCTGGCGGGTGTGCAGGTCCTTGAACGCGATACCCAGGTCGCTCATCTTTTTGAGCAGTGACGGCACGCCGGTACGCTCGTCGTTGACATCGAAGGTGTACTGCAGCTCGTGTCCATCGGCGTTCAATTCCAGACGCCAGTCCAACAGTTCCAGGGGAATCGATGTCATAGGCTCCTGCAGATTGAGCGTCAATTGCTTGTTGCCCATCTTGGTCATCAACTCTGCGGTTTCCTCGACCACAATCATTTCGCCGTTGCTGATGACACCGATCCGGTCGGCCATTTCTTCGGCCTCGGTAATGTAATGGGTAGTCAGAATGATGGTAACCCCGCTGTCGCGCAGTGCCCGTACCAACGCCCACATGTCGCGGCGCAGCTCTACGTCGACCCCTGCTGTCGGTTCATCCAAGAACAGTATCTCAGGCTCGTGGGACAAGGCTTTGGCGATAATTACCCGCCGTTTCATACCACCAGAGAGGGTCATGATGGCGTCATTGCGTTTGTCCCACAGTGACAGATCGCGCAGTATCTTTTCAATGTAACCGGGATTCGGTGCGCGCCCGAACAAGCCGCGGCTGAAGCTTACCGTCGCCCACACAGTTTCGAAGGTGTCGGTTGTGAGTTCCTGCGGGACGAGACCAATCTTGGAGCGGGCGGCACGATAGTCTTGCACGATGTCATGGGAGTCAACGGTCACGGCACCTTCGGTCGCCGTGACTATGCCGCACACAATGCTGATCAGCGTCGTCTTCCCGGCGCCGTTGGGACCGAGCAATGCGAAAATCTCGCCCTTGCGGATCTCGAGGTCGATGTGCTTGAGTGCCCGCAGTCCCGAGCTGTAGGCTTTACTGAGATTCTTGATGGATATTATAGATTCCACGCGCGTTTCATGTTGAGATCAAAAGATCGAGATTGCAGGCCTCGTCTCCGTGACGCAATGCCTCTGTCGCTGAAATACACTTGCTACGGCTCACCGCGCAGACCGGTGAAGGGCAGGGCAACGATGGAAGGAAGTGACGGCTCGATGTGGACATCCAGGTCTTAGGTCAAGGAACAGAAGCTCAGTTCGTGCCGGGATGCTCGTGACTACATTTCCATCATTTCTGACACTACAATTGTACCGTCGGAGTCTAAGTGCGGGCACGCCTGCGCCATTTCAAGAGCGACGTTTGCTGATTCAGCGTCGGAGCGTAAGCGCATGGACCACAGCCTGTCTGGATGGATTTACGCCATATGGCAGGTAGTTTATTCTTACGATCCGATTGATGGCAGGGGCTATCAACGGACGTTCCCGGTCTCTCGTTTCGCGACAAACACCGGCAGCCACCACTCAGGACAAACCCTTTCAATGGCGGAGCTGAAGACCAAGCCAACCGGTGCCAGTGTGAAGGCTTTTCTCGATGCCGTTGAGGACGAAAGGAAACGTAAAGACTGTCGGGAGGTCATCAAGATGATGGCTTCGGTAACTGGCAAAAAACCGAAGATGTGGGGTACCAGCATCATCGGGTTCGGGAGCTACCACTACACGTACCGAAGCGGCAGAGACGGTGACTGGCCCGTAACCGGCCTCTCGCCCAGGAAACAGAACCTGACGATATACGTCATGCTTGGGTTCTCGCGATACGAGTCGTTGATGAAGAAGCTAGGAAAATACAAGACCAGCAAATCCTGTTTGTACGTGAAATCCCTGGACGACATCGATCGCAAAGTGCTTGCCAGACTCATTGAGAGATCCGTCGCGGACATGAAGAAGACCTACGAATGTACGTAGCCGAGCCTATTTAACGGGTTTGACATCGTAGTGTCGTACTCACACGACATTTCATCTGTCGAAAGAAAAACCCCGCCGAAACGGGATCTCGCAGGAATTCTTATCAGCAGTTAGGCCACGGGGTTGGTATATCTCCGTCCGCGGGTAAACCCGATCAACCCAAGCAAGGCGGAACCAAACAGCCAAACAGCGGCGGGGATGGGGACAGCTGGTGGCAACGGACCGCCAGTCGAAGTATGGAGGCTGATGGTGTCAAACCTGAAACTTAGCTGGTTCGCGGAGGTTTCGAGCTTGTACAATCCTTGTGCCGTTACAGGATTGAACAAACTAAGATTCGGTGCTGTAGACGGCGCTGAGTTGTTGGTGTTGACGACAGCGTTAGGATCAGTTCCGGCTAGTGAGATGCTGGCGTTACCAGTCCCAAAGCTGAATATATCAGCAGACGGCCCAGCAGGCGACCTGTCCCAGACAGTGAATGTGAAAGCAGCGCTGCTTGAATCCACAGACCGACTCACTGCACCAATTATCATTGGTCTATCATTGGCCTAACCAAGAATATTGTCCGGCTGCAAGGCCATCGTGAGGGGGATTAGAGCCAAGTCTCCTGACGTCCACGTGTCCTTTACGCAGTTTCCGAAAACTTACAGCACCAATCGTGTGGTAATGCTGTCCTGACATCAGCGTCTATGATCGCTCCCTGGGTTAATAGCAACACCAGCAGAGTGTTCTGAAACATTTTGCTTTGCCCAAGTTTATGTAGAAAAAGATCAACTTGGAACACGTAATTGTTCACACGATCGCTGGCGTTCCGTTGAGTTTCTTAGCACAAATCTGAGTAGCTACCGGTGCGCACCAGCCTGAGTTCAGTTTGGGTAAGCTGATAGATCAACAGCCAATCAGGCTCAATGTGGCATTCCACGTCGCGAGACCAACCCCCCGAAAGAGCATGCGGCCTGTGTCTCTTTTCTAATGCTTCGCCGGATTGCAGCTTTCGAATTTCGGCACCGATCTTCTTTGGGTTCTTGCCACGCGCGACCATTAGCTCGAGATCGCGGGTGAACTGCGTGGACGGTACGATTGTCCGCAAACTAAAGGCCCAATTCGTCCATGTAGTCTTCGAAGCGGTCGAATCGCTTTAGGTCTGATCCTTCCTCGAGTTTCCGCATCGCTTCCAGCGTTTTCCGGTTCGGGATGCTGATCGTGAAAGGTAAACCTTGCTGCAACGCGGCTTGCCGGTAGAACATCTTGACCGCTTGCGATGGTGTCAGTTTCGATCTTGAGTAGTCGAAGATAATATTTTCAACGAGTTACGTGCGCCGGCCCCGCGTCAACGTGACCAGAAAGAACGGAAAATGATCAGCATGGACTACCGGCGGTCACGATTTGGTCACGCTGGAAATGGCAAGAACCAGCCATCGCCGGCTAACTCCTTGATGTATTTGGCTCCCCGGGACAGACTCGAACTGCCGACAGGGTGGTTAACAGATCGACGGGTAAAACGTAACTGTTAGATTTATCACTAAAACCTACGCGGCGCTCGTTGCAAATTGCCGGACAATGCACAACCGTGCAGCACTAAATCCGGCAAAATTCCGGCACGGCCACTGGACGGGTCTCAGATCAAAACCGGCAAAGATGCTGGCGGTTGGACGGTTCGACGATCGACGTAAATAATGTTATAAAAAAAGTATGACGAAATTGCTTGAACAAGCGATTAAGGCGGTCCGTAAGCTACCACCAGAACGGCAAGATGAGCTTGCTGAAGGGCTGGTGATGGCTGCGGCATCTGCCAAGGAGTGGACGTACACACCGGAACAAATCAAGGCGATGTGCGAGGGATACGAGCAAGCAGAGGCTGGCCAATTCGTTTCGGACGAAGAAGTCGAGGCGCTTTTTGCTAGATTCCGTCCTTCTACATGAGATTGAGACTCACGCCGCGTGCCTACGGCGATCTCGTTAACATCTCAACCTACATCGCAGAAGAACAGCAGCAGCCATTAGCGGCAAACGCCGTGATGCAACGGCTTGAAGACGCTTGAGAACGAATAAAGACCAATCCTTTCATCGGCAAACAAAGTTTTATGCCGGATACTAGGGAATTGACTATCTCAAACCTACCTTTCACCATCGTGTATCGAGTGACAAGTGACGCGATCGTAGTGACAACGATTTTCCACGAGTCTCAAGACCCACATAAGAAACACGATTAATGTGCCATTATGAGTGATTAGTCTCTAACCGAACTGGGCCTCAGAATAAATCCGCGTAACGTCCGGTGCGCACAAGTCTGGGTTCAGTTATGGTCAAATGTGAAAACACTGTCTAACTCTATGCTTAAGAATCGACGGTTCGCTTCACCCATCGTATTTCAATACACTTGGCCGTTGTGAGCCGGTGGCAGCGAACGGGTAAATACGACCCAAGCTGTCGGATGCAGTAAAAACGGATGAACGTCCGTTCTCATCTATAGCAGACGGACCTCACGGTGTTTCAAAACCGAAATTCAATCTAGTGTGTGCCCTCAATTGAAATACCGCTCAATACTAATGCCGACGTTCGCAGAATCTGGTCGAACTGGTGCTTACGACCCGTTGCAGCCTGTCAGGTCTTGTCAACTGAACGGCCGCTCCGGTGCGATAAACGCCATTTGCCTAGACCCATTATCCCCGGCTTACGATACTGACGGCGGTTGACTCAAAAATACGGATTATCAGAGGGAATCAAGCAAGGTTGCTAGCCGGGGAACTAGGCGATAGCCGATGCCGGCCTACTTATAATATTCCTTACGGAACGAGTCGATCAGCGCAGTAGCCTCGTCTTCAAAAACACCCATCGTATTGAGTACCGCACCGCCGAGCTGCAGACTTGCTTCTAGTGTTTCCGAGATGGCAATGGTTGCTCCGGCTTTTAGCAACTGGTCGCAGTGTTGCTGGTTAAGACCTCGTACGTGGATAGCGATGTCCGGGTAATGCTGTCGCAGGATATTGACCAGCCGCACGGCAGGTACGGTCTTATCAAGCGTACATACCAGCACGCCAGCCTGCTCGGCACCTGCTGCCTTCAGTACTTCGACGTGGCTGGCATCGCCGTAGAAGACCGAGAAGCCGTCGCGCCTGCCTTCTAGCACACGGTCAGCATTACTTTCGACGGCGAGATAGGACAGATTCGCGACCTGCAGAATCCTCGCGAGTCGTCGTCCGACGCGACCAAAGCCGGCAATGATGACATGCGGTTGCTCAGCATCGATATGGTCGGCAGTGACGTCGTGCCGATCCGCCACTTTGGTCAAGCGCCTGTTGAGGTATTCACCGAGCTTCGGCATAAACGGTGTGGTAACCATGGTCAGCGCCACCAGCAGGGCCAGGAGATGGAAAAGATCCTCTGACAGGATACCGCTGCTGGCTGCCAGCCCAAACAGCACGAAGGCGAATTCCCCGCTTTGCGACAGCAGCAGCGATACTCGGGTGGCATCCGGCGTGCCGATTCGCATGACGCGGCATAAAACCCACAAGATTACGAACTTGACCAGTAACAGGCCAAGTACCAGCCCGGCAATCAAGACACCCAGCCTACCTAACAGTCCAAAATTGATGGACATGCCGACGCCCATGAAAAACAGGCCAAGCAAGATGCCGCGAAACGGCTCAATATCAGCAATCACCTGGTGCCGGTAGTGAGAATCCGCCATCATCAGTCCCGCGAGAAATGCGCCCATTGCTAACGACAGGCCCACCGCCTCCATCAACCAGGCCGTGCCCAGCACCGCGAACACGGCAGCGGCGGTGAACACCTCGGCTGCCCGGCTGGTTACTACCAGTCGCAGGATCGGCGACAGCAAGAACCGACCAACGAGGATAACCAGTGCGATAGCGAGCACAGCCTCCAATATCGCGAACTCAATGCCCTCCAGCAGCGTAGTGGTTTTAACGGCGAGCAGTGACACCAGCGCCAACAAGGGCACCAGCGCCAAGTCCTGTAACAGCAGCACAGATAATGCCGTGCGGCCGTGACCTGTGCCCATTTCACCCCGCTCAGCCAGTATCTGGAGACCAAACGCCGTTGATGAGAGCGCCAGCCCAAAACCGATGATCATCGCTACCTCGAGCGGCTGATCGAACAGCAGGGCCAGGCCAGAGATGACCAAACCAGTCACCATCACTTGAGCCGTGCCTAGACCGAACACCGTGCGCCGCATGGCCCACAGACGTGCAGGTTTCAATTCTATTCCGATGATGAACAGCAGGAAGATAACGCCGAACTCGGCGATACGCCGGATTTCCTCGATCCGGTCGATGACACCGAGCGCCCAGGGGCCGACGACAGCGCCGGCAGCCAGGTACCCCAGTACCGAACCAAGACCCAGCCGTTGGAAGACCGAAACAGCGATAACCGCCGCCGCCAGCAGAATAAGTACGTCTGCGAGGTAATGGGTTTCCGTCACGTCACATCAGTATCAGCGTGACGCCGTCGCTGTCAATAACAGCCGGGGGACACCTGTCGTTTCGAATCTATAACTGCAGGCAGTACGGTGAAGTGATCTGTTTTGACGTCAGCTATACTCGGGCTGCCTTGTTCATGCTGATCGATCAACAAGACTGACCGCTGATAGGGTCTAACGGCCATTCGCTGAGTCATGCTTTGGTGCGAATGCAAAACTAGTCGGCCCATCAATTAGTGCACCGCTCGATTCCGCTCATTCTATTAGCGAAACTCCAGATAGGTATCTATTTGATTACCCGGGACCAGGTTCAATGATTTACCCACGAGGAGCAATATTCGAGTTGATCGCCATCAGGTAATTCCAGCCGCATCAGAAAATGAACGCCATACCGTTAGTTCGGGTTCGCTATGCCGACAGCTTTGTGCAGCAACTGAATCAGCTTGGCGCGCCGACCGAACGATTGCTCAATCGGGTCAATCTATCCGAGGAAATACTAACCGTTCGCGACGGCTTCATGCCGGAAGGTCGATCCAATTTTGGGATATAGTGCGCTATGCACCGGTCTATTTGGCGCGCAGCCGTTCGCTCGCGGGTGATACAGAGATCACAGGTTCGATGTGCTGAAGCTCCTCAATCGGAATATGGCAGGCAATCGCATGCTCTCTGGACAAAGACTGCATTAGTGGCCGCTCCTGCTCGCAGATCTCACCGAGTTTGCGCGGACAGCGGGTGACAAAGGGACAACCCATTGGCGGATCCAGCGCACTGGGTAGATCTCCCTCGAGCACGATCTCGCGTTTTTCGATGTCCGGATCGGCGATTGGTACTGCGGAGAGCAGCGCCTCAGTATAGGGATGATAGGGCGGCGCAAAGATTTCTTCAGTCGTACCGCGCTCCATAATCTGCCCCAGATACATGACGACGATCCGGTCCGCGAGATAACGGACGACACTCAAGTCATGGCTGATGAACAACAAAGTAGTCTGATGTTCGCGTTGAATCTCCATGAGTAGCTCGGTGACCGCCGCCGCCACCGACACATCGAGCGACGAGACTGGCTCGTCGGCGATCACCAACGACGGATTACCGGCGAAAGCGCGGGCGATACCGACGCGCTGCTTTTGTCCGCCTGAGAGCTGACGCGGCCGACAAAAATAGAAATCTCGCGGTAGCTTCACGTCATCGAGCAGGTTGAGCACTCGCTCGCGAATCTTGTTCTTATCCTTTTCGATACCGAATTTCTCGATGACGCGGGCGATCTGCGCACCCACCGTGTGGCTGGGATTCAACGTATCGTTAGGGTTCTGAAATACCATTTGTAGCGCGTTCTGCTGTTGTGACGAACGCCTGTTTACAAGTGTATTGCCGATTTCGAGACCTTCGTGTCGCAGTTCGCCGGCGGAGCTGCACTCAAGCCCCATAAGCACTTTGGCAAATGTCGACTTGCCGCAACCAGACTCTCCAACAATCGCCACGGTTTCGCCCCGACGTGCATCGAAATCGAGAGCCTCATTGGCTTTCACGAACCTAATGCTCTGGCCGGAGATAAACGCAGCGATAGTCCGATCGTGTACCTCGTAATACTTCTGCATGTGTTTAACCTCGAGCACGCGCTCGCCGAGCTCGATCGGCGGCTTGGCCTTGGCTTGAGCCGGCGGTCCACGCCCGTCGATTTCATTCCAGCGTAAACAGCGCACGCGGTGATCGACCACGTCGCTGCCGGCGACTGGCACCATGGTTACATTCCTCGCATCGCACCGGCCGGCCTCAAAGTGGTCGCAGCGCGGTCCGAAGTTACAACCTCGCGGGCGCTTGTGCGGCAACGGCAGTTGCCCCTTGATCGGTCTTAGCGGCGCTGCATTTTTATCAGTCGGCGGTAATGGAATACAGCCAAAAAGACCTTGGGTGTAGGGATGCTTCGGCCGGGTAAAGACGGAGTTGATGCTTCCCTGCTCCACGACCTCACCGGAGTACATGACGTAGACACGCTCACAGACCTCTGATATCAAGCCAAGATTGTGCGAGATGTAGATCTGCGAGGTACCGAACTTCTTGCTGATGTCCGCGATGAGCTTAACGATGCCTGCCTCCACGGTAACGTCGAGCGCCGTTGTCGGCTCATCGAGCAGCAGCAGAGACGGATTCGACAACAGCGCCATAGAGATGACCACGCGTTGCTGTTGCCCCCCAGAGAGTTGATGCGGGTACGCGTGCATGATTCGCTGAGGATCAGGCAGGTGCACATCGGAAAGCATTTGCGCGCAGCGCTCCCACGCTTCTTTCTTGGACACCTGCTCGTGCGTGATGGGTACCTCCATCAACTGACTTGCAATCGTCAGGCTAGGATTGAGTGCAGCAAACGGCTCCTGGTAAATCATCGAGATCTCCGAGCCCCTGAGCTGGCGCAGCGCTTCGTCACTGAGGTCGTTGAGCTCATGGCCTATAAACTTGATGCTACCGCTCTTGATCGCGCCGTTGTTACCCATGAACTGCATGATGGCCCAGGCCACTGTCGATTTCCCGCAACCGGATTCGCCCACCAGCCCAACGGTCTCGCTCCGATCCACCGTCAACGTAAAATCGATCACCGCCGGAATCTCGCCCGCGCGCGTGTAATAGGAGATATTGAGATCCTCAATCTCCAGAATCGGGGTGTCACCGCGTGCTGTCATCGGTTCATGCTAATCCCGCAGTGAGATTTCCCGTAATCCATCGGCCAGCAGATTGAACCCGAGTATCAGCGACGATATCGCCATACATGGGAACAAGGCCATGTGTGGAAACGCCATCGCCATCTGCCGCGTCTCGTTGATCATGCCTCCCCAGTCCGGATCAGGTGGCGGCAAGCCCAAACCAAGAAACCCGAGCACGCCGATGGTGATGATCACATAGCCCATGCGCAGGCACGCATCGACGATCAGTGGGCCGCGCGCGTTTGGCAAGATCTCCACCAGCATGATGTACCACGCCGACTCGCCGCGGATCTGCGCAGCGGCAACATAATCGCGACTGCGCAAATCAAGCACGAGCCCGCGCACAATACGCATGACGCCCGGGGCACTAGCGAAAGTGATCGCGATAATGATGTTGACGCCGGATGCGCCAATTGTCGCGATAATGATGATGTACAGTACGAGTACCGGAAACGAAAGGACAATATCACTGATGCGCGACAGCACATCGTCCACCCAGCCGCGCTGGTAACCCGCCGCGAGGCCCATGAGGATCCCGACCGCGTAGGCAGTGAAGGTGGCCAGCGGGGCGTAGATGAGCACTGTGCGCGAGCCCCAAATCAGTCGCGACAGGATGTCTCGCCCTATGTGGTCGGTTCCGAGCAAGAATGTCCCGCCTTTGACAAATGTCGTTCCCGGCTTTGCGAACGGTTGTAGCGTCGCCAACGGATCGAAGGGCGATATAAGGGGAGCGAAAATAGCTACCAAGATCCAAAAAACGATGATGGCGGCACCGATCATGCCTATCCAACTTTCGCGAAATAATGCGAACGATCTTATGGCGCGCTTCAAGGCGGTCCAGTGAGTAGATTCAGGGGTGGTCGTTACCGTCGCATTGGCCATCGTCGATGCCCTCACGAGAAACGAATGCGCGGGTTGAGATAGGTGTAGCCGATATCGGCGATGGTCTGCGTTGCCACTGCTACAAATACCGCGACCATGGCGCATGCCTCAATCAGAAAGATGTCTTGATTGAGCGAAGCCTCCAGTAGCAGAGCGCCGAATCCTTTGTATGCGAAGAAAAACTCTACGACGATCACGCCCGATAACAGCCAGTTGATTTGCAGCATGATTACCGTGAATGGGGTGATCAGCGCGTTGCGCAGCGCGTGTTTCAAGATGACCTTGTTGTAAGGGAGTCCCTTCAACACCGCAGTACGGATATATGGCATCGTCATGACTTCTGCCATCGATGCTCGGGTCATCCGCGCAACGTAGCCAAAGTCATACAGCACCAACACCATCACTGGTAGAACAAGCTCTTTGAGATTGAATCCCTCGGCCATACCGCTTGTTCCCGGCAGCCATTTGAGCCAAAACACGAACAGCGCAGAAAGAAAAACAGCGCTTGCAAATTCAGGCACTGACGTCGTGACGATGCTCGTCACCGAAATCGTTCGATCGAGCTTTGAGCCTTCACGCATCCCGGCCAGAATACCCAGAACCAGAGACAAAGGGATCATTACGGCAAACACGGCAATCCCGAGGATGGCCGTGTTGCCAAGCCGCGGCCATAGTACTTCGGAGACCGGCACCTTAAACCGAATCGACTCGCTGAACTCACCGGTTACAAAATTGCCGAGCCAGGACAGATAGCGCACGTAGATCGGTTCGAAGTAGCCATGCTGCTCTAGCCAAAGATTTCGCTGTTCTTCTGAGCTGTAGGGTCCCAGCACCTTGGTCGCCACACTACCCGGCGAGATTTCTAACAATAAAAACAGCAGAACCGACACCACAACCATGGTGATAAACATGAAGGCTATGCGTTTCAGGATGAAAACGAACATAGGCGAACTAGCGGAACCCGATCGAATCTCCTACATGGAATTCCGGTCGTGCTGTGCATACGAACCAGCAACATGACGATGCACGAGCGTCGCCACAGCACGCAAACGAGATCAAGCCAACCACACCTCGTTGAGTTGGTGGTAGATCGTTGGATGCAGCCGATAGCCCTGGACCTTCTTGTCGCCGGCCGCGAATACCGACCGCCACAGCGGCTGTGCGATCACGGCGTCATCCTGTAGCATCTTTTGCAACTTCGCCATGTGCTTGCGCCGTTCGTTCACATCGAACGTGGCGCTGGCAACGTCGAGCGCTTTGTCGAACTCTGGGTTGTTGTAGTGGGTTTCGTTCCAAGGTACACCTGAGCGATACGCCAGATTAAGGGCCATTACACCCAAGGGTCGGTGGGTCCAGGCGGTGAATCCAAAGTCGGTCTTGTCCCAGATCTCCCAATACTGTGCGTTCGGCATGACGTTGATCTGGATGCGGATACCAGCGGGCTTGCACATCTCGGCGAACGCCTGAACAACGGCAACTTCCCATGGCGGCTCCTTCTTGCAGTCGATCTTGAGATCGATGCCGTTGGGATAACCCGCCTCTTTCAACAGCTGTTTGGCACGTGCATACTCCTGTTTCGGCATCGGCATCTTCGCGTACTCGGGGTGAATCGGCGCGACATGATGGTCCTCGGCCGGTGCGCCACGCCCACGATAGGCAATGTCCAACAGCTTCTGATGATCCTGACAGATGCGAACTGCCGTGCGCACGCGCACATCGTCAAACGGTTTCTTGTCGACCTGCATGCGAGCGACACCGGTTTGGGCGGTCACTGCTTCATGCATTTGGGCATGAGGGATCTGCTTGACAACATCGAGCTGCTCGACAAAAGTCTCATACACAAGGTCGACTTGCCTGGAAGCGAGCGCCGCCAAACCGGCGGCTGGATCATCGCCGTGATCGATGTAGATGATGCCGTCAAGGTAGACGTCGTCGCCCCAGTAGTCGTTCGGGTTGCGCTTGACGAGTACTGCCTTCTGGCCGACTGAATACTCTTTGAGCAAGAACGGTCCGGTACCGATGGGATTCTTCGCCAGATTTCCGCCCTCGTCTTCGAACCGACGGTGCACGATGGCGGTGGGATAGTTATAGAGGTTTTCTGGGATCGCTAATTCCGGGCGGTCAAGATGCAGACGTACCGTGTGACTGTTGACTTTTTCGACCGCCCCTGCCGTCATGCTCTTGCTCATGATCGGTTTGCCGTTCTTGTCTTTCTTGCCGGTATCGGTCTCGGTGACCATGGAACTGAAAAGGCCTAGGTTCGAGGAGCCGGTCTTTGGGTCTAACCACCGTTCGAAGTTGAACACTACGTCGTCGGCGTTGAGTTCCTCACTGTTACTCCACTTCACGCCTTTGCGTAGATATAGTGTCCATGTCTTCAGATCATCCGACACCTCCCAGCGCTCACACAGGTGAGGCCGCGTGAGGTTGTCGGGACCGGTAACGGTCAAGTACTCGAGGAATTGGCGGGCAACGTTTGACTTTTCGGTCCAGTCGAAGGTCGCCGGATCAGTCATCTCCTGTACGCGCATGGAGGTCTTCAGCGTACCCCCAAACTTTGGCTTCATCGCAGCGTGGGCAGGCGAAATCAGCAGCTCCCCCGTGATCTTTCCAGCAAGACCATAGGCCGCACCCGCAGACATGCCAAGCAACGTCGCGGTACGTAAAAACTCGCGCCGATCGATCTTGCCCTTTCTAAGATGTTCGGCAAACTCAGGTATTGCGGGGTGTAGGTTTTTACTGAATTTCTTACGCATTTAGGACTCCTGTCGTGCGATAGCGCGCTGTGCCTTCTATCGAAGCGGGAAAACGCAGGTCGATGGATACACGCTGTACTGTTTATAGCGTTACACGGCTACCCTAAGACATCTGACTCAGTAGCGCAAATGGTGGCCGGCGCGCTCCCTGAGCGGATCATTCAGATGGGGAAAACCCAACTTGCAATATTCGTAAGCGCAGGGTTGTGACACAGATTTCATGATGGATTGCCGAATATCAGGTTTTGAAAGGCAATGGTGATATCTTTCTGCATTTCTCTACAACCCATCATCCTTTTGGTCCTAACAACCAAACACTGGTATGGGGCAGGTTACCCTGCACACAATACGTAAACATTTTGAATTTTCCGAAAGCTAAACAGTTTGGTGCGGCGCGAATCCAGTTCGTGCAACAAAACCAGCGAAACCATCTTAGAGACGGCGATTGTCCACGAATGTCCGGAACGTAAGTACAACGGCCCTTCAAAGATCAAAGTTTCGACATGTCCGAATGACGGGAACTGGTCGCGAGGAGACGAAATGGAAATCACTCCGAATTTTTCCAAGGCGAAAACGCTACTTGGTTTCTAGTCGATCCGTTCTGGACGCTCAAGGTACAAATATTTCAACGTCTCCTTTCGGTGAAGCCCGTATTCAGGATCGATATAACGGTGCCAACTGGCCACCGCTCAAAAACGACTACGCTGGCCCCATAAACCATCTCCAGAGTCCACTGGGGACGGGTCATGGGGAATGACGCAATCTTTTGTATTTGAACCGGCTTTACGGTTGAAAGGAGATTAGTCCGAAATCACTCTTTCTTCGATTTGGACTTACTGCTACTTTTTTTCTTACTACTGCTCTTGGCTTGGCTTGATTTCTTCGTTTTGGAAGATTTCTTGTCTGCCGACTTGCCAGGCTTTTCAGATGCTTTTTTGCTTGATTTCTTCTTGCCGTTTGAGCTCTTCGTGGCCTTTTTGGTGTCGCTTTTTTCCCTTTCGAGGATTTCTTGTTTCCTCCGCCACCTTTTGCACGACAGTGCGCACTTACCTTGGCCCCATCGCTTCGTGTAAAGCCGGAGACCCACGTGCAGCTTTGGTTGCCACCACACTGAGACTTACGCAATCCCTTACAAGCTGATTGTGCCGCGGCGTCGTTGGCGAGGACAGCCGGGCACAGTGCGAAAATGGGGATAATCAGTCGAGTCGAGAATTGTCAAAAATTCAATTTTCATCTCCTGAGTTTTGGTGACGATCGCTCATTCAGCACCTCTATTCCACTGGGTTAACCCGACCCTGTCGAGTCCAGGTTGACGGCGTTATTTGTTAAACAACTTGCCCACCATGCCAGCAACACCGCCAATGCCCCCGCCACCTCCGCTACCTAGCAGCGACGACAAGCCTCCGCCTTCGGTGTTCAGCATGGCAAGTATCTTGGGTATCAGTGCAGTGAGTCCGTTGCTGGCCAGCGACGAATCAATTCCAACCTTGGAAGCGATGCTTTCGATGTCAATCTTGCTCATGATTGTCGACGCCATGCCGCCTTCGTCGCCGCCGCTGAGCAATTCGGACATCCCGCCACCGCTGATCGCGTCACTCATGCCTTGGGCTGCTTCGGGCAAAAACTGCTGGGCCTGGTCGGCAGTGAAGCCGGACTCAGTCAAAGTGGACATGAGACTAGAACCATGTTCGCTAATGAGATTTTTGAGAATTTCCATTGCTACCTCCAAAGTTGGTTTGACTACATATTGATTACTGACAAATGCAGCGTGTACTTAAATCGATTATAACCAGCACACATGTCTCTACCCCCGATACGAATTGTAAATTCCTGTGAAATCGACACTTCTCGGGACTAAACGATGGCCGTAGTAAAAGTATGTAGCGGTCAACTTACGTGATGGACGGTGCGCCACGCGGAAGCCTTGCTATTTCGGGTCTGCTGTCAGCACTGCGAAGCAATATTGCTGGGGCTTGAACTTGGCAGACGGTCACCACAGTAAGCGGACTGAGAAATTACGGATTTCAATCGACTTTCCATGTCCGAACTTCAACCGACCAAAATCGAGTTGTTTTGGATAGGTAAAAACGATCCTGAACCGCCATTCGCGCCAGAATATCTGATCGGCAGATAACGCCTAAACAGCGGTCGTTCACATTTCTGGAACATCAGGACCGCCCATCGTAGATCATGGGTTCACTATTAGAATGCAGTCTTTGAATTGCATTGCTCGACGATCTGCACTGCAGCGAAAAATCGTTCCCCTAAACTCGCCATTTTCTCTATTGCCGAATTTGCCAGTTCGGTTTGGGGCGGTGAGCCAGAGAGCACTAAAACAACATCCAAGGCGCGAATGTAGAATTTTTGATTTAGAAACTGTAGCCTAACGCGGCGACGCGAGATGTGGAACTCGGTAGTCGAAAAGTGCCTACATATTTAAAAGTGCCTACATATTTAAGGGGATGGGTTTTTAGTCGCGAGGTCGGCGCGGGAGAGATAAAGATGTTTGTACTGTTCAGATTGTTCCAAGGTTCTACCATCGCGATTATCACAATGTTCGTTGTGCAGTCCGCGGGCGCGGCGTGCTTGCACGACACGACGGTTACCAAATTGGTCTCGGGTTATCCGACTAATCCGATTTCCGGCATCCCAACTGACCTCAGCCTCGATGATGCGTACTGTACACAGGCAAAGTATGTTGCGTTACTGCGAAAGAAAATGGGTGAGCCGGTGGGCTATAAGGTCGGTTTTACCGGCAAACCGACGCAGGAGCGGTTCGGTATCCCGACTCCAGCGACGGGAGTGTTATTCAAACCAATGTTCATCGCGGATGGAGGCACAATCGAGCGTGACTTCGGTTACCGAACTGTCATCGAACCCGATCTGATGGTCATCGTAAAAGACGCCGGTATCATGGCGGCTACAACCGAACTTGAGGTGGCTGAACATCTCACCAGCGTGCACGCCTTCATGGAACTCGTCGCGATTCAATTTGCGAAGGAGGAGAAGCTCACCGGCCCTAGATTAGTCGCGATAAATATTGCTGCTACCCGGATGGTAATGGGCCCCGGCGCGCCGATAGCGGCAACCCCCCAATTTGTGCGGGCGATTGCGGACATGAAAACGCTGTTCACCGACGAAACCGGCACAGTTCTCCACACCGCGCCTGCTTCGGCACTGCTGGGCAATCCGCTGCGGGTTGTGCTTTGGCTAGTGGAGGAATTCAAGGGTCGCGGCAAATCACTCCAAGCGGGTGACCGGCTAAGCCTCGGCGCAGTCGGCAAGTTGTTTCCACTTAAAGAAGGCGGTAAGTCGTACACCTATACGCTCAAGGGGCTACCTAGCGGCGTAATCGCTACCACGGTGCGTGTCGAGTAGCGCTTGTTAGTCCTAGCCCGGATTATTCATGAATCTGTTGCATGAATGGATTTTTTCGCTTCCGTGGTTCAATAGCAAGGACATACCATCTTCGAGGATGTGTTTTGCT
>CAMYKK010000012.1 GCA_947258975.1 uncultured Gammaproteobacteria bacterium | reverse complement strand
ACCGCTTCGGATGCCAAGGGGTGTTTTTGAGGGTTTGGCGCGAAGGTCCGGTCCTGGCCGCGAAGCACCAGTTCAGCAGACTATCGTCAATGGCAGCAACGGGCACTTAGCCGCCGTTGAGAAATAGACGAAACTAGACCGAATTTGACAAAGTCCGTCGAATCACTCCAGGACTAAAACACATCAGTCTTTGTCCTCATCTTGTCTTTCTATTTGATACACGTTTCCGAATCGGCTTAAGTCCCGCTTCGGTGGCAATGTGCCTTCGGCCCGGCGTTCCACAAATTCCTGCACTCCCAATCCATAGGCCACGGCGTCTATCCGGTCCTGCGGCGTGATCTGCTCCATTTGCAGCCGCGCCTCGACTCCCATGCTTTTCAAATCTGGTAGGACTTTGTTGAGCTTGCGGTACAAACTATCCATTTTCTTACTAACCACGACTAGCTTCACGTGGACTTTTCTAAGCGCATATCCGTTTCCATCCTTCAACCGGCTGACTGTGTTGAAGAGAATATCGAGCTTTTCCTCCTCCCGGTTAATCCTGTCGATAAGATTGCTTGCAGCCAACTGCTCACGCAACGTCTCTTGCCGGATCTCGCGGTTCGCTTGGATCACGGACGCATTTGTGGTGGCGCATTTTGTGCCTTTTTTTCGAGTCTTATCTACCACTTGCGTCACCCACCTCAAACCAACAATTCTGGCTTGCAATTAATCGCCACATTGGATTGTCCCATGTCTCCACGATTACGTAAAACTTCGCATAACCAACAGAAAAGGAAACCGCAGTCACTTAGCCTTCCCGGTAGTAACGAGAAAAGCAAAAACGGCCAACGTGCTTGCGTTTGTGTTTCCTAAACCGTCGTTTTGTTTTCATCTCTCTATTTGTTGCTCTATCAGGTTGCCAGTGATGCAGCATGTAACTAGCATACCAGTGCCAAGCCTAGGCTGATCCCCGAAAGCGGCGTTTCCCTTGACGCCGTTGGCTTGGCTTCTTCCTTCAAGGGCGAGCCTGATTCACTAGAAGGCTAGCGCTGTTCCGTGAAGCGACCAACGAAACACAATCTCCCACAATCTCCCCAATAACGTCTAAACTACCTCATCTTCGCCATCGCTATTCACTACCCCCTGGTAAATTATATGTACCCATGTTTTTTAAGCAGGACACGTTTTATTTAAGGTTGTAACCTGCTGATTTCTATAGAGGCAGATTTTGATGTTACGTCAATAAAACAATCGCTGCCCCTGTCTCTTTAGCAGTCTGCCCCTGTTTCTTTAGCAGTTCTGCCCCTGTTTTTTTGGTCGGGATTTTTTTCGTCCTGGTACTGGGTAAGGTTTGCCAGGGGTAAATTCTTTCCACTCATCGGTAGGTTCACGGTTATTCATAGGCTCAAACGTCAGTGAAAATTCACGGGCTTTCCGTTCTTGCCAAAGGGCATAATTTTTAAGTTTTATAAATCCACACGCGGCCAACTCGTAAAATGCATTCGACGCCGATGGTTCACTGATATTCAATAACTTCGCCGCGTTCTTGGTGCTAATGCTCAAATGTCCGTTTCTGTCTGGTCGGTAAATGCGTTGAAATTCTTCTAAAAGGCATCGAGCGTTGGTCGATAAACTTCTGTATGCAGGAGACGCTAACATATATTCAAATCGTCGGATGTAACCGCCACGACGAGTGTAGTTGTTATTCTTTACCATGCGGCGTATCCATCAACTTCTTGATAGCCACAGAACGACCACTTTTGATTGATTTAAATCCGTCCTTGGTAATTTCAGCGACAACCCGCGCATGTTTCTCACCACCTCTGGCGATATGTATTTTGACAGCTGCGGAATCGTTTTCCTTGATTTGTTGTGTGGCCCAGTGCAGACACTGTGACCATCCGCCGGTTGAAGGGCATCCACCACTTACCGCTACATAGCAACGCATAGAGCACCCACTCCATTGATCGGGGATGCATAAGAAGATGGAGCTTTGGGTATGTTATTATTGGTGCTTCGTTGTGTATGTTTCCGGCCCCGATTTCTGGTTGCCGCCAGAGCGGGGCTTTTTGTTTTTTTCATGCCGCCGTCCTCCCTGGTCTTTTCCCAAACCGAGAGCCCGTCTGAGCCGCCCTTTTGAGTCGTCTACGTATCGGTCCAAACTGGTCAATGATGCGTGGGTAAGACTCTGCAACGGCATCGAACAGTTCTCGGGGTAATACCGCCCTCAGATTGGCTCTGGCGGCGTGTTTAGCGTACTCGGTAAGGTAAAAACAGACGCGCTCACCGTCCAATTGACCCCGTTTTTGCGAATCGGGATCGAGGGGACATATTGGCGCGGAGCAATGCGAGAATTTTGGGCAGTCATTCATCCGCGTTACTGCCCCCCCAGTCTGATTGCAGCTGATCGCTTAGTTCATGTTGCGTATCCAGCTGTCCGCCACGGCTTTGCTTGATTTGTTGAGCGAGCCATTGGTCGAGTTCTCTTTCTATCCACCCAACAGCGCGTGCTCCGAGGGAGATTGGTTTCGGGAAAGTGCCTTGCTTAACGCGCAAGTAAATCGTACTCCGAGCAAGCCCGGTCCGCGCTTTGACAGCGGGAAGTCGAAGGATTGTATCAACCATAATCGCACCTCTTTAGGCGTTATCGAATATGGTTGTACTATTGGGGACAGAAACGGTTTAAGGAATGCTTTTCAGGTTTCTGTCAGTTGGACGATAGTCGTTTGATTCCCTTGCCCTTTTTCCCCGCTTCGCTTTTCTTTAACCGAATTTCTTCGTTGCGCTGAATCAATTCTCGTAACTTTTTCTCGCATTTCTCTAGCTTGGCTTTTAGCTTTTTTACTTCGCTGTCTAAAAGTTGTCGCTCTGTTTCGGAAGCCACATAGGCGTCTACTAAATCTTTCCTACTACCAGGGACCGATACCGGTATGACGACTGACTCAATGGACATCACAGCATCGACGCTGCCAACAACCCATTCAGTCTTTGCAGACCTGGGGAGGCCATTTACTTCCAAAAGCTCGGGCCATTGATCGGCAGCCCAACGGAAAAAATCGTCGGCCTTTACATTACGACCCGAAACGACTTGTCTTTTGTTTTCCCAATAGCGAATCCGTTCTCTAACCCGCTTACGGGCATCTGTCTTGTCGTCATTCGGGTACACTACTGACGCAATAAACTCTATCGCCTTTCTTAGCGATAGCCTCTCTCCCTTAAACCCATATTCCACTGGCTTCTTAGCCACTTATTTGTATTCTTTGCCAACCATTCCGATTATCACTGTCTCCCTGTCCTTAATTTGAGCATCCACAAAATCTGCCCACCACTGCAGCATCTCTCGCCTTTGCTGTGCGTACTCGGCTCGGTTGTACACGCGCCGAATTGTGTCCTTCGAACGATGCGCCAGGCATTTCTCAATAACGTCAGGATTCCAACCGACGCCATTGAAGTAGGTGGAGAACATCGCTCGGAACCCATGAGGCTTCACTTGTTCGAGATAACCCAACCGACCTAGAAACGCATTGAGGGACCTACCCGCCATCGGCTTGAGTGGGTTGCGGACGTTTGGGAAAAGTAGAACACCCATTGAATACTGGCTCAGTTCCTGTAATAGCTTTATTGCTTGTGTCGACAGCGGGACCCAATGCGGTTCGCGCATCTTCATGCGGGTTTCCGGAATAATCCACTCCGCCTTGTCCATGTCGAACTCGTCCCACTTGGCCGCAATCAATTCCTGTTTGCGTACCGCTGTCAGTAGGAGAAGATGAATCGCTATGCGCGTCTGAGGGTTACACCCGGCCGCGTTGACAGCACAAAGAAACTCCCCGACTCGTTCCAGCTGCAACGCAGCGTGGGGTTTTTGATTACGAGGTTTAAGTATCTTGGGACCAGGAACGGGAGAACCGGATACCGAACCCGCATCTTGGGCGTAATCGAAAATCCCCACAAGGTATTGCCGCACATTGCGAGCGACTTCTGGGGCGCGGCTCTGTATTTTTCGCAACAACCACGTTAACTCGTCTTTGCGTATGGACGTAATGGGTCTTGCGGACAACGTGGGCAGGACATCGTTTCTTAGCTCCCGTTGACGCTGATACAAGGAACTCGCTGCCAGCTTTGCACTGTCGCGTTCCAACCACCGCTCACAAACAACCGAAAACTCGTTCTTACTATGTCTTGACCTCTCGGCCTCTTGGCGGGCGATTTCTTCCCGGACGTAGTGAGTCGGATGAATGCCCCGTTTTACCAACCAGCGAGCGGCTCGGTGGATTCTCCGGGCATCTGCTAACCCAATCTCGGGCATAACACCAAGGGTATAAAGTCCCTCTCGTCCGTTGATACGGTACTTGTAACGCCATCGCTTTACAGGCTTACCGTCCTTCCTCTTGGGCGTCACAAGCAAATATAGCCCACCCCCGTCCGAGAGCTTGCGGGGTTTGTTCGGGGCCGTAGCAGCAGCCACCTTCGCTGGATTGAGTGCACGACGTAGGGCGTCGTCGTGTAGCTGTTCTTTACTGGCGAGGACTAAAAGAGGATGTTTCATATTGGGGTATCTCATGCAAGATACCCCCAATGATACCCCCAGACAGGTGAGATGTCCTCGGACAAAGCCGGACTTGTTTAGATCTTATCTTATTGTATTTATGCAGTTATATGGGTGTGGCAGGAAAGCGTCGGAACCTACTGGACTAATATTTACATTCCAGGAAGCGATTTTCACAATTTGCAACAAAGATCCCGGATCATCCGGAACAAAAACGGGGACTGGCCTGAGCGCCGACGCCAATTTCCGGCATAAATATCTGGTGCGGGAACGACGTTAATGGGGAGCAGGTATTAGTAGGTGGCTTGGGTGCCTTCCTGAATGTCCCCTGACTCGGGTTCAGGCTCTCCCGCATCCGCTTGCTCCTCGTCCGTGCCCGGGGTTGGCTGCACGCCTCGCGGTTGCGCCAACGTGTAACCGGCGATCTGCAGCTCTTGCATGATCTCCGGACGATTGAATCCAGTGAGCACTTTTTCACCGATGACCAGGATCGGTACAGTCAGTTGACCGGCCTTGGCTTCCAGCTCTTGTTGTACTTCCTGGCTGCGATCTGCATTCTTCTCCTGGAACGGCACTTTGTTCAGCTCGAGCACCATGCGGACCAGATCGCAGGTGTTGCAAATCGGCACACTGTACAATGTCACCGGGTTGGCCTCCGCTGCGGACTGCTGCGCAGAGTTGGCGGCCGCACCCGAAGCGGGCGACGTTGCGTCTAGCGTATCGTCCTGAATCACGGTCGCTTCCCCAGGCGGAGGTTGATCCTGATAGGTGACGTTTCCGTCCGGGTCCTCCCACTTGTACAACTTACCGGCATGGCTCAGCAACGGCACCGTCAAGCACACCATGGCCCACCACACGGCGCTACGCCATATCCGCAAACAATGTTTTCGCTTCATTGCCATTCTCGTGGTCTCAAGGTTCGTAATGTAGTATAGCCGAGCTTCCCCTTTCATGAGACAAGTTAAACGCCTAGCCCATTGTGACGTAACAATGCGTCGATGATAGGCTCACGGCCGCGAAACGCCACAAATAGATCAATAGGCTCGCGCGAACCGCCCTGTTCCAAGATGGTCTCCAGAAAAGCCTGTCCCGTTTGAGGATTAAAAATACCCTCCTCTTCGAAACGGCTGAACGCATCCGCCGACAACACTTCGGCCCATTTGTAACTGTAGTATCCCGCCGCATAGCCGCCGGAAAAGATATGTGCAAAGCCGTTCTGAAACCGGTTGTAGTGCGGAGGGATCACCACCGCAACCTCACGGCGCACCGCATCCAACAATCCTTGGACAGACTGCTCTCCATCGGCGTCAAAATCGCAATACAGCCGCATGTCAAACAAGGCAAACTCGATCTGACGCACCATTTGCATTCCTGATTGGAAGTTCTTCGCCGACTTCATTTTCTCCAAGAGGTCATCGGGCAGCGGCGCATCTGACTGGTAGTGACGGCCGATGATGTCGAGTGCCTCGCGCTCCCAACACCAGTTTTCCATGAATTGGCTGGGCAGTTCCACCGCGTCCCACGCCACGCCGTTGATGCCAGCCACACTCACGTAGTCCACTTTTGTCAACATGTGGTGCAGCCCGTGTCCAAATTCATGGAACAAAGTGACCACTTCCTCATGAGTCAACAACGCGGGCTTATCGCCCACCGGCGGTGAAAAATTACATGTCAGAAATGCGACCGGAACCTGCGTGCCATGGGCGTCGCGCCTGTGACTGACACACTCGTCCATCCACGCGCCACCGCGCTTGTGGGGACGCACGTAAAGATCCACATAGAAGCGGCCCCGAACGACGCCATGCGCATCGCTGATTTCGAAAAAGCGGACTTCGGGATCCCATACGTCGATATCGCTGAGTTCCCTGATAGTCAATCCGTATAAACGGCTCACCACATGGAACAATCCATGCAACACCCGTGCGGCGGGAAAATAGGGTCTGATGTCCTCGTCGGCAAAGCGATACAGGGACTGACGCAGCTTCTCGGAGTAATAGGCCAGGTCCCAAGCTTGAAAATCATACCGCCCGTATTCCTCTCCGGCGAATCGCTTTACGTCCTCGAACTCCCGGTTGGCGGCGGACCTGGAGCGGCGCGCAAGATCGCGCAAGAAATCCAGCACCTGCGCCGGCGACGCGGCCATCTTCGTTTCCAGGGAGACCTGCGCATAGCTGGTGAAGCCGAGCAGGCGCGCGGATTCTTGGCGTAGTTCCAGCAACCGGTGGACTAGCTCGGTGTTGTCGTGTTGTCCCGCATTGGGACCCTGGTCGCTGGCCCGCGTGACATAAGCCTCGTACATCCTCTGTCTTAGTGACCGGTTGTCCGCGTGCATCATGAACGGGAGATATGCAGGGATATCCAGTGAAAATTTCCAGCCCGGTAGTTGGTCTCGTTCGGCCGTCTGCCTCGCCATGGCAATGGCGCTGTCAGGCAGACCTGACAAGTCTTTTTTGTCTTCGATGTGCAGCGACCATGCCTGGGTCGCGTCCAGCACGTTGCGCTCGAATTGATTGGCGAGTTGCGCCAACTGCTGCTGAATTTCTTTGAAGCGTTGCTTCTTCGCAGGCGGGAGACCCACCCCCAACAGGCGGAAATCGCGCAGCGCATTGGTGACCACCTTGCGTTGCGCCGTGTTCAGATCCGCGAATCCGGGACTGTCAGCAATGTGCTTGAATGCCCGGTAGAACGCCTCGTTCTGACCCACCTCGGTGTGATAGGCCGACAGCTTGGGCAGGCATGCCTCATAGACCTGTCTGAGGTCTTCGGAATCCTTGACCGAATTGAGGTGTGACACGGGTGACCACATCCTTGTCAGCAGCTCGTTTGCATCCTCCATGGGTTGCACAAAGTTGTCCCAATCCGCCGCGTTTTCCATGGCCTCCAAGCATTTGAGGCGATCACGGTTGTCGGCCAACAGCCTATCGAGCGCCGGTTCCACGTGTGCGGGACGAATGGCGCTGAATCGAGGCAGGTCCTGCAACTGCAGCAAGGGATTGTCGTGATTAACAGGACTCATCTGTTTACGGTCATGGTTTACGTGCGACAACTTTACCACGTATGCTTTGTTTCCCACCCAAATCAGGATTCGAATCCGACAACTATGACGACTCGTTACGACTACTTGGTGATTGGCGGTGGCAGCGGCGGTATCGCCTCAGCACGACGGGCGGCCTCCTATGGCGCCAAGGTGTTGATCATTGAGGCGGGGCGTATCGGGGGCACGTGCGTCAACGTCGGCTGCGTGCCGAAAAAAGTAATGTGGACAACGTCTCGTATTGCCGAGATATTGCACGACGCACCGGCATACGGTTTCGACATACAACGAATTGGCTTTGACTGGCTGACCATCAAACAAGCCCGCGATACTTATATCGAGCGGCTCAACAACATTTATCACCGCGGTCTCGAAGAATCCGGTGTGGCCAAGATCGAAGGTTTTGCGCGCTTTAAAGACAACCACACGGTAGTGGTCGGCGACCGGAGTTTCACCGGCGAGCATATTTTGATCGCCACCGGCGGCCGCCCCATCATTCCCGACCTCCCAGGCGCCGAGCTGGGCATCTCCAGCGATGGATTTTTCGAACTCGAGCATCTACCGGCATGCGTGGTGGTGGTCGGCGCCGGATACATTGCCGTAGAACTTGCGGGCGTACTAAACAGCCTGGGGTCGGACGTCACCATACTGCTGCGCAAGGAGCAATTATTACGCACTTTCGACGTCACCTTGCGCGAGACCCTAATGGAGGAAATGGAGTGTGCGGGGATCAGCATCCTCACTCGATTGCAGCTGCAAAGCATTGAACGTGAGGACAACGGACGCCTCCTGCTGCGCCGGGTTGACGGCGAGGTGATCAGCGGCTTCGACGAGGTGCTGTGGGCAATTGGCCGGCGGCCAACCACCGACACCATTGGCCTCGAGCATACCGACATCACGACCGATAAAGACGGGTACATCACCACTGACTGTTACCAAAACGCGAGTGTGGACGGTGTCTACGCCGTGGGAGACGTCACCGGGCGCCGCGCGCTGACACCGGTGGCCATCGCCGCCGGAAGGCGCTTGGCGGACCGTTTGTTTGGCAGGCAACCGGACGCCAAGCTGGATTACGAGAATGTTCCCAGCGTCGTGTTCAGTCACCCTCCCATCGCCACCGTGGGCCTGACCGAAGATGAGGCCCAGGAGAAATTCGGCGAGGAAATGGTCAAGGTCTATCAGCATCGTTTCACCAACATGTATTACGCCGTACTCAAAAATAGATCTCCAACAGTCGTCAAGTTGGTAACCGTCGGCGAGCACGAACGTATCGTGGGCTGCCACATGATTGGGGACTTTGCAGATGAGGTCATCCAAGGGTTTGCAGTGGCGGTAAAGATGGGGGCGCGAAAGCGCGACTTCGACAACACCGTCGCCATCCATCCCACCACCGCGGAAGAATTCGTTACCTTGCGTTAACCCGCTAAGCGGAGCCGGCGCCCCTGAGCGCGGCGATCACCTTCCCGGTCTGAGGTGAGCGATCGTGCCAGATGGAAAAAGATTCCGCCGCCTGTTCGACGAGCATGCCAATACCGTCGGCGGTTCGGCCCGCGCCGTGGCGCACTGCCCACTCAATAAACACCGTCGGCCGGTCGCCGTACATCATATCGTAGGCCAGCCCCCCGGGGGCGAACACCGTGTGCGGAATCGAGGGTATGTCGCCGGTGACGCTTGCCGAGGTGCCATTGATGACGATATCGAATTGCTGGTCTTTCAAGTCGCCAAAACCGCATCCCGCGACACTTCGAAAGCTGGAAAAATGGCGTTCCAGTTCCACCGCCCTATCTACCGTGCGGTTGGCGATGACCAATAATTCCGGATGCGCCTCGAGAATCGGCCCCAACACGCCACGTACCGCACCGCCAGCACCGAGTAACAGCACCCGGCGGCCTGCAATGGGCCGCTCCAGGTTGAATATGATATCGCGGCAAATACCCGCGCCGTCGGTGTTATCACCGATAATCCGGTCATCATCCGCGAAGGAAATCGTATTGACCGCTTCCGCCAGCTGGGCGCGCGGTCTGAGTTTATCCGCCAGCCGGAAGGCGTCGAGTTTGAACGGCAACGTGATGTTCAATCCCCGTCCTCCCGCGGCACGGAAATTGGCTACTGCCTGGGGCAATCCTCCCAAGTCCACTTGAATCTTCTGGTACTCAACACGCAGTCCAAACTGTGCGGCAAACATCTGATGGATCTGCGGGGAGTGACTATGGGCAACCGGATTACCCATCACCGCATACAAGGATGCGGGTTGATCGAAATCGAATAGATCGCCCATGACGTTACAACAATAGCTCTTTTTTCTCTGCTCGATGCGATATACGGGTCAGCCACTGACACTTCCCGGGTGCAGATCAGCGGCGCAATTCCTCACAGATGCTTAGTCCGGCAGGATCGACTCCGCAGCGCACAACTCTTCGATCGTCTCTCTATGACGGATCAAATAGAACTGCTCGCCATCCACCATGACCTCCGGCGGACGTGGACGGGAATTGTAGTTCGAACTAAGCACCCAGCCATACGCCCCGGCGGTGCATACCGCCAGCAGATCGCCCTCGACCACGTCCAACTCGCGGTCTTTGCCCAACACATCCGCGGTCTCGCATACGGGTCCGACCACGTCGTAACGGTTTCGCTTAGTGTCACGTTCGGCGACCAGCGGGACTATGTCTTGCCAGGCGTTATACAAAGCAGGACGAATGAGATCGTTCATACCGGCATCCACCACTGCAAAATTCTTGGTGTCAGTAGATTTAACGTATTCCACCGTGGTCAACAGTACACCTGCGTCGCCAACGATCGAGCGCCCCGGCTCGATAATGAGCGGCAGATCGAATCCACGCCCACGCATAGCCGCGATCAGCGCGCTCACGAAGCGCTTGGGGTCTGGAACTTGCTCGTCGTGATAGCGCACGCCCAGACCACCACCGATATCGACATTTTCAATGGGAATGCCCACATCTTCCAAGTCTTCCACCAGGCGCAACAACCTATCCAACGCCTCCGTGTACGGAGTCGTATCCGTGATTTGCGAACCGATATGCGCGGCAATGCCATGTACGTCGATATGGCTCATATCTACCGCCAACTCATAGGCGGCCTGTGCATCTTCCATTGGTATGCCGAACTTCGTTTCTCTCAGGCCGGTCGCGATATACGGGTGTGTTTTAGCATCTATATCAGGATTCACCCGAATCGCTACCGGCGCCTTGATCTGGGCCCGCGCCGCCAACGCATTCACACGACGGAGTTCGGCGGTGGATTCTACATCGATGCAGCGAATTCCCACTTCCAACGCCTGTTCAATCTCGCGCTTCGTCTTTCCCACTCCGGAGAACACTATTTTCGCAGGGTCACCACCGGCACGTAACACACGCTCCAGTTCGCCCCCGGACACGATATCGAAGCCGGATCCGAGTCGGGCGAGGACGTTCAAGACCGCGATATTCGAGTTCGCTTTTACCGAATAACAAATAAGGTGCGGATAGTCCTCAAATGCCGATGACAGCGCCTGAAAGTTCCGCTCAATCGCGCCCCGCGAGTAGACGTAACAGGGTGTGCCCACCGCTGCGGCAATATCCGTCAGCCTTACGCGGTCGGCATAAAGCTCACCATCGTGACGGTCGAAATTCCTCAACACTTTCTCGGCGCGCAGTGCTGCACTTCATACACGAGCATCGCGGTCAATAACCGCTGCCGCCGCGCTTATCCTCCGGTTTCTGTTCTTCTTTCGTCTCGCTCTGTTCTTGCGCGGATTTATCAGCGTCCGGCAGGTATAACGGGCCCTTTTGTCCGCAAGCCGCTACTAACAATGATGACCCAAACACGAAAGCCGCTATTATCGTTGGAATTTTACGTCGAGGCATGACAAGCACACTCCTTTGGAGTTCTTATGGCAACAGGTGTCAAAGGATAACGGCTTTCACGGTCACGGAAAACTGCGGCGGACACTCCCGGCCGGCAAATCTCGCCACGGACCCCGGATGATGGCGAAGGCACGGAGCCCCGTTGGTCACCGGACGAAGCGGCCCCAGGGTGATCCTGTGCTCACCACAACGGTAATGCTCGCGGTTTAATCGCCGCGGTGCACCCATAATCCGTCCTCACCCCGGCAAGCTCCCCAGCAGTTCACGCTGACGGATCAAGCGCTCGCGGGCGTTGTGCACGGACCTGCGGACTTCGCTCGGCGCAGTGCCGCCCAGGTGGGTGCGGGCCGCGACGGACCCCTGTATCGTCAATCGGTCAAAGACGTCTGCACCAATCTCGCCACTGAAGCGCCGTAGTTCCTCCAAACTCAATTCCGACAAGCTTTTGTGTTGCTCGAGGGCGTAACGAACCGTCTTGCCCACCGTCTCATGGGCATCACGAAAAGGGACACCCTTGCCCACCAGGTATTCCGCAAGATCCGTGGCCGTCGAGTAACCACTTTGCGCGGCCGCCGCTAATCGTTCACGCTGGAAATGAATCTCCGGCATCATCCCGTGCATGACTTCCAGGCAGGCTAACACGGTGTCGACGGTGTCAAAGGCCGGCTCTTTGTCCTCTTGATTATCGCGATTGTAGGCAAGGGGCTGGCCTTTCATCACGGTCAGGATCGCCACCAGGTGGCCGAACACTCGTCCGCTCTTAGCGCGGGCCAACTCCGCCACGTCGGGGTTTTTCTTTTGCGGCATGATACTGGAACCGGTACAGAACGCGTCTCCAATCTGGATGTAACCGAACGGTTCCGAAGACCACAGGATCAACTCTTCCGCGATGCGCGACAAATGAACCATTAGTATCGCCGCATCGGCGATGAACTCGATGACAAAATCCCGGTCGGATACGGCGTCCAATGAGTTTGCGCTGGCCAAGTCAAAACCCAACTCCCGTGCCGTGAAGGCGCGGTCTATGGGAAAACTGGTACCGGCAAGCGCGGCCGAACCCAGCGGCATGACGTTAATGCGCCGTCGCGCCTCGAACAGGCGTTGCACATCGCGCTCGAGCATCTCCGACCACGCCATCAAGTGGTGACCAACCGTCACCGGTTGCGCAACTTGCATGTGAGTAAAACCGGGCATGATGGTCTCTGCCTCGGCATCCGCTACGTCAACCAAATCGGATTGCAGAACAACCAACGCGCTGATTACCTCGTCCACGGCGTCACGCAAATACAACCGCAAATCGGTGGCAACTTGATCGTTGCGCGATCTCCCGGTATGCAGCTTCTTACCGGCTTCGCCGATCCGCTCCGTCAGCCGCAACTCGATGTTCATATGCACGTCCTCGAGTGCCGGCAACCATTCGAACTCGCCTTTCTCAATATCGGATTTTATCTGCCCTAGCCCACTTACTATGTCATCGCACTCGGCACCGGTCAGGACGCCTACATGCGCCAACATCCTCGCGTGGGCGATAGACCCCCGTATGTCGTGTGCGTATAAACGACGATCAAAGTCCAGCGATAAAGTGAAGGACTCCACTCTATGATCGGTGGGTTGTTGAAAGCGGCCGCCCCAAGGTTTACTCCTGCTCATAGGCGCGCGAGTATACCGTAACGCTCATTCGCCAGGATATCGCCCCCGGGGCGGAATGATGGTGGCTTTGTTCGTTAATACACAGCTCGCGATGCGCCAGGCCGATGGTCGGGCGTCTGGACGGGAGGGGTCACACCGTCCGCTGGGTCTGCTAATCCCTGTCACCCGATTCAATACTGGAATCGGCTTTGCACGTGCGTAGCGGGCGCTACTCCCTGGCACGGAATCCACTGCGCCACCTCGGTAGCAAGCGCGACCCTGCGGCCCCCATAAACACGCCGTTTACTGGCAATTTCCACACGATCTGCTAGGATATATGGGACAGCCGCACGCGAAATGTCCTGCCACCGTTCATCCGCTGGGACGAGCCGCCCATCGAAGGTTGTTGCGCACCCGGCGGGGCTCACCTAAACTCCTGATAACGTTACATTGATCGAGATATCGTATATACCTGGTTCGGGACACCTTCCTCAGACACCCCCACCTAGTATCCGAATCAGGTCACCTCACCCCCCGACAGCATCCGGGGGGTTTTTTTTGTCTCCGTGCCGCGGTCGCCGCCATCAAACTTCGGTGACAAGATTGCTCCGCCGCCCACCAATGCCATAATCTCCATATTGGAAGCACCTTTCAGCCTTGGCGTGATGCGTAGCAACGACAATCGTTCCCAGAGTTTTCTGCCGGATTTCGGCAGCGGCACCATAGCATGGCGGCTTTTGGTTTTGGCGCAGGTCGTTGCCATGGTGCTCACCGTGAGTCGCAATAACCAACTGAATCAAGAGGCCTGGAACGACTTCCTGCTGATGACCGCTCTCGCGCAGCTGATCGCAGTGGGCGGTATCGTCACTTTAAAGATCATTTCCGCGTCCATAACCCGCATGCGGCTAGGACTGGGGACTGTGCTGATATTCACCATACTGATGGTGGTGACGGTGATCGCCGTGGAGGTGGCAGTCTGGGGCATGCATCATTTACAGATCACGACCGAACGTTGGCCACAGTGGCATTGGTCTTTGCTGGTGCGCACCTCGATCATCAGCGCGGTAATTTCCGTTTTGGTTTTGCGTTACTTTACGGTCGCCCATCGTGCGCAAATGGAAAGCGAGGCGCAACAGCGTAGCCGCCTGGAAGCACTTCAATCCCGGATTCGGCCGCATTTCATGTTTAACAGCCTGAACAGTGTCGCATCGCTCATTCCTTCCGATCCGGAACTTGCGGAGAAGGCACTCCAGGATCTCGCTGACCTATTCAGGGTGCTTCTTGCAGATCCGCGCAAGATGGTGCCGATCACCGCCGAAAGCGAGTTAGCTCGCCAGTACCTCGATATCGAGAAGCTGCGTCTCGGTGATCGGTTGCAGGTCAAATGGACCGCATCAAATATCCCGCGTAGCGCCCAGATTCCCTCATTGACGCTACAACCATTAATAGAAAACGCGGTGTATCACGGCATCGAACCGAGTTTCGCCGGCGGTACGATCGACATACAGATGTGGTCGGAGAATAATGATACGTTAAACGTCATGATCAGCAATCCCTTGGCTGAGGTCACCAATCAAAGGCAGCATCGCCAAGGCAACCAAATCGCCATGAATAATGTACAGGAACGTTTGGTGCGACATTTTGGTGGCAAGGCTAGCCTGCAGTACTTCGAGCAGCTCGGGAATTATCACGTCAAGATTCAAATGCCAATAATTCGTGTTTAACGCTGTTTATGCCGCACTTCATCACCCGCTCGTCTGACGTCAGCCAAACCAGAGAGCAGGACACCGAGTTCGACGCCTCCCAGCTCACAGAACCTGGCTTCTTACCCGACTTCTGTCGCGGTGAAATGGTGATTAATGTGGTGGTGCTCGCCGAATTTCTCGCCATCGTCGCAACAATCATAACGCCGCCACTAACAACCAATATCTTTCAAGATCTTTTTTATATTTCCTTGTTCTTGCAATGGATCGCCTTAACGAGCATTGGCGCGCTGTGTACCGCACGTCCATATCTGAATCGACTCGGGGAGAGACGCGCCGTGCTTATGGCGTATCTGTTGTTGCTGTGCGTAACCTGGTTGGTGAGCGAGTTCGCATTGTGGTTGATGGCAGCCGCGGACATTATCGAATCTGCCAGACCACCTTGGTATGCCTATTTTCATGGACAGAATCTGACCGTAAGCGCGATCATCAACGCGTTGGCGCTCCGCTATTTCGTCGCACGTCACCAATTGCGGCAAAAAACCCTCGCCGAGGAGCGGGCACGGGCCACGATTTTAAAATACCGCATCCGGCCTCATTTCTTGTTCAACAGCATGAATATCATCGCCAGCCTCACTCGTCGCGCTCCGGTACGCGCTGAAGCCGCCATCGAGGACATGGCGGATTTGTTCCGCTTGATGTTGGATGACAGCAAAGACTTCATGCCGATTCACAACGAGATAAAGGTCGCGAGAAAATATTTAAAGCTGGAAAAACTACGGCTGGAGGACAGATTGAACACCAACTGGCAAACCGAATCCTTGTCCAGGACTGCAAAAACTCCGGCGCTCATGTTACAACTTCTCCTTGAAAATGCGATTCACCATGGGATCGAACTCCTCCCTAAAGGGGGTAACATCGATATACGTTTGCGTATAGTCGACGGAAGGTTAAATATATCGATCACCAGCCCTTATGCTGAACTTTCCGAGGCGGCACACCGCGACGGCGACACCGCCCTGAACAATATACGCTTGCGGCTCCATGACCTATACGGAGACACCGCAGACCTCAAGATCGAGAGAGACGACCGCTCAATGGCGGTTCACATCAGCCATCCGGCGTTTGGAGAGTCGAGCAATGAAGATTTTAGTAGTAGATGACGAAAAGCTGGCGCGAGCCCGTCTACGTGAACTCATAAACAAGAACGGCGAGCACGCGATTGTCGGCGAGGCAATGAATGGGAACGAGGCGATTGAAAAAACCATGTCGCTGCATCCCGAAGTGTTACTCATGGATATTCGCATGCCGGTAATGGATGGTTTGGAGACGGCGATGCACCTGATGTCCATGGAAGCCCCGCCTGCGGTAATCTTTACTACCGCCTACGACCAACATGCCTTGGAAGCGTTTGAGGTCAATGCCGTGGATTATCTCCTCAAACCAATACGCAGGGACCGTCTTGATATGGCCTTGCAAAAAGCGAAACGATTGACTCTCAAACAGCTCAAGCAGGTGACGCAGGCACAAGAAGAACCGCAAGTGCGCACTCACATCAGTGTACATATGCGCGGCCAGATAACCTTGATACCAATTCAGGATATCGTTTACTTCATGGCTGACAACAAATACGTCACCGTGCGCACCGGGGCTGAGCAACATCTCATTGAAGACTCGCTGATTAGCCTTGAAGAGGAGTTCAAAGATCGATTTCTACGCATCCATAGAAATGCCCTGGTGGCAGTAAACTACATCCGCGGTATCGAAAAACAACCAAGCGGCCGATGGCGAGTGTTGCTGCGGGACGTGGACGATAAACTCGACGTCAGCCGGCGACATACACCGGCCGTGCGCCGGTGGACCCGCCGTTAACGGCGGGACCTCAATGCTTGTCCTAATTTTCTGGAGGCTTGATTAATTGCACCTTCCAGATAATCCAGATAAAAGTCCGGCAGCATGGCGCCGACCAGATCCGGGGCCAGCCGCTCGCCCTTGACCCCGAAGAAACGCACCGTCGGCACCAACGACACCCCCTGATCGAATGCAAAACGGGTGTGAGTCGTTTCGACCCCGCTGAAGTCCCTTAGGGTCAAATCACGGTCTGTTGTCACGATCCGAACTATCACCCGCCGACCATAGGCGGGATGATCCGGCAACGGATCAATATAGTCCCGTCTGACCTGTTCACAGTACGGACAGTGATCGGCGCTGAACATGACCACGATGGGAGTTTTCGATTCCACCGCTCGGCGTCCATCCGCCGCCAGGTCCCGGGCATCGGGCACCCCGTTAGCCAGCGCCGGCTGGAACAACAGCAGACCCAGGATTAGCAGATATGTAAGCCCGTTCATCATCGGGGGAAACGCTAGCACAGCGGACAAGTTTGGCAAAATCGAGGGGCAACGATGCGGATTGACGGAACCTTGCGATCCCCGCCGACCTACCGTGTGCAAGCAGCCCGCCTATTGCACCACGGTCGAACATGCCGGCGCAAAGTGCGGGTGAGGAGCCGGTATCGGGTTGGTCCCGGTGCTTCTCCAGAGCGGAATGTCGAGCAGCGCCGGTTGATCGTCCACCGGGCCACCGGTTTGGATTCTGCACGGATTCCGACGAGAATAGGGGCGCCGTGCGCCATCGCGCAATAAATTGGATAGCGGTCTGTCGACCTTGGGTGACGGTAGCGAGGCGGGTGGGAAGTCGCGACCAGTTTGACGATTTATCGAGGCGAACAGCGAGCTGGTTAACGAAAGACACCATTAACGGGGGCCGACTCTCCCGCCGTTGTCCCAAGTCCGACTGTTTGCTAGCACTGAGGCCATCAAGCTTATGTCCAAAATACGCGTTGCTACCCGTAAAAGTCCGCTTGCCCTCTGGCAGGCACACTACGTTCGCGACCGCCTACACCGGCAGCATCGCGACGTTGACGTTGAGTTGGTCCCGATGACGACCAAGGGTGATCGGGTCTTGGGTGCTCCCCTTGCGACCGTTGGCGGTAAGGGCCTGTTTCTCAAGGAACTCGAGGAATGCTTGCTCGATGGGCGCGCCGACATCGCGGTACATTCAATGAAGGATGTTACGGTGCTGCTGCCCGAGAACCTGCACATCCCCGTTATATGCGAACGGGCCGAACCCCGTGATGCTTTTGTCTCCAACCGGTTTGAGTCGTTACAGTCGTTATCTGTCAATGCACGAGTGGGTACCTCTAGCCTCAGGCGGCAATGTCAATTGCGCTACGCCTTTCCCGGTCTCGATATCGTCAATCTTCGCGGCAACGTCAATACCCGATTGGCGAAGCTCGATGCTGGCAATTTCGACGCCATTCTTCTTGCTGCCGCTGGTCTGCATCGGCTGGGCATGGCGGATCGGATCACGGCGCTGATCGACTCAGAGGTATCATTGCCGGCCGTGGGACAAGGTGCAGTCGGCATCGAGTGCCGCCGCGATGACGGGCGTATCAATGAACTGGTCGCACCCCTCGATCATCAGCCCACTCATGCGCGTGTGCGCGCCGAGCGCGCCCTCAATGCAGCCTTGGAGGGCGGTTGTCAGGTGCCGATTGGCGGCTACGCGGAATTACATGGTCAACAACTGTGGCTACGGGGCCTGGTGGGTAGTGCCGATGGTTCTGTGTTACTGCATGGCGACGCGGTGGGCCCGGTTGATGAACCAGAGGCCCTCGGTCGCGAGGTAGCGAACCAACTCACCGCGCAAGGAGCGGACAAGATACTCCGTGAACTCATGCAATAGTGATTTGCGCGATGTCTGGGCGGTAGTGACGCGACCCCTGCATCAAGCGGAGGCAATCAGCAAGCGTATCGAGCAATCCGGCGGTAATGTGATCCGGTTTCCGGTGATCGAAATCAAGGCGCCGCGGGATACCGCCCGCTTACACGCGCTACTACGCCGGTTACCGGATTTCGACTGGTTGGTGTTTGTGAGCGCCAACGCAGTGCGCACGGGCCTGCACGCCATCGCCAACGCCGGGGTCTCCCGGCCCCAACTCAACATTGCCGCGGTCGGTACGCGCACCGCGCAGGTGTTACAACAGCACGGCTGGGACGTGGATCTGGTCGCCAAGCCTCCGTTTAACAGCGAGGCGCTACTGGCTGAACCTGTATTGCGGCAAGTGCGGGGCAAGCACTTCCTGATATTTCGCGGTGAATCCGGCCGCGAATTGCTGCGCGATACACTGCAATCACGAGGCGCGTTGGTCAACTACGCGGAATGCTATCGGCGTACGCCGGCGCGCAGCGATCCAGCACTGTTGGAAGAGGCCTGGTCGCGACAACGACTCGATGTCATCATGATCACCAGCGTGGAAGGCATTGAAAATCTGATCAACATAGTGGGACATGGCAACCGTACCCGTTTGCTGCGCACAGACCTTGTGGCCGCGGGTCAAAGAGTGAAAAAAGCGGCGCACGACCATGGTTGGCTGGCGCCCGTGGTGGTCGCGTCCGATGCCACTGACGACGCAATGTTGGCCGCATTGATCAGCTGGAGAAACAGCCGTTCACCGGCGCAGCAGTGATTCTTAAAACAATGGCAAAAAGCAATAATCATGAGGCAGCACGAGGCTGCAGCCTATGGTAAAGTCGGGCGTCAAGGAATACTGACTGACGAGCATACGAATGAGCAACGACAAAGATACTCCTGCTGTCGACGATCCGTCCGCAGTGACGGAGGAGACTGAAGACACCACCGCGATAGAGTCGGCCGAGGACCCCACCGTGGCGGAGCCGGCCGCGGCAGCGCAAGACGATGAGCCGGCACCGGAGTCCGCCGCACCTGCCGCGAAGAAGGGGGGGCGAATCCTAGGCGGACTGGCGCTCTTCCTGTCCTTGATTGCGCTGGGGCTAGGTGCATATTTGTGGTATCGCGTGGAGGTTCAGCAGAAGCTGGAACAAACGCGAAGCGCCGCTGACGTTGACACCAGCATTAAGGGGCTCACGCAACAAGTCACCGGCCTCGAAAAACAACAGGACAAACTCGACTCTCGGCAACACGAGGTGGACAAAACCATCAAACAAACGCTGCAGCAGACCATTGAGCCGCTCAAAAAATCGCAAACCGATCTCGCTTCGTCGGTTCAAGATCTATCGGGTTCAGTGGAAAAGGTCTACGCCGATCTGGATCGGAGCCTCGATAGCTGGGCCTTGGAGGAGATTGAGCAGTTGCTGCGCATTGCCAATCATAGTGTGAGTTTATCCAGGGACGTCAACACCGCACGGGCGGGTTTGGAACTGGCGGACCGTCGTTTGCAGGAACTCGGTAATCCCAAGTTTACCGAGGTCCGCCGTTTAATTGCCGATGAGATCGCGCAATTGCAGGGCGTGAAATCCCCCGATACTGCCGGGCTTGCCCTGCGTCTGAGCAGCATGTCTGCGGTGGTCGATAAGTTTGCCTTGCAGAGTCAGCCGCAACGGGTCATAGACGGCGGCACCGCCGGATCGGCGGAAAAGAAATCAGACAACGAATGGATCAAGGCGGGCCGTGAGATATTGGCCGATCTACAGGGATTGGTTCGCATCCAAAACGTCAGTGAACCGGCCAAACCTCTATTGAGCCCGGATAATCGCTACTACTTGTTTGAGAATCTGCGTCTCAAACTTTCCGGAGCGCAAATCGCACTGCTCAAAGCCGACACCAATACCTACCGCAGCAACGTGGAACAGGCTGCTGATTGGCTGGCAACCTTCTTCAACACGCAAGACGCTCAGGTCAATCAGGCGATAACCGACCTGAAACAGATGCGTGGAATCGAACTAAAACCGGAGCTTCCAGACGTCAGCGCGTCGCTCAATGCACTGCAGAAGATCAAGCGACGGAGCAATACCGGATGAAATTGCTAATCGTCATACTGTTAGCGCTAGCGGCGTCAATCGCGATCGCGTACGTGGCCGTCGACGATCCCGGCTATGTTCTGATCTCCTCACAACCATGGAGCATTGAGCTTTCATTTTCATTGTTTATCGTCTTGCTGGTGGTGTTATTCATTGCCACCTATCTGGCGGTTCGGTTTTTGGCGCGCATCTGGCGAACACCCAAGGACGTCAGCATGTGGCGTGGGCGGCGCCTGACCGGCAAGGCCCAGCGCTCTCAAACCCAGGGAATGATGGGTCTGATTGAAGGTGACTGGCATAAGGCGGAAAAACAACTGCTCAGCTACCTGAGCCATACAGACACGCCGGTGTTGAATTATCTCGGCGCCGCGCATGCCGCCCAGGCCCAGGGCGACCTGGAGAGGCGTGATAAGTATTTAGCGCAAGCCCACAACAGTGATCCTCGACAGGCGATCGCCGTGGGACTGACCAAGGCAAAGTTGCAATATCAGACCGGTCAGCTGGAGCAGGCGCTCACCACGCTCAAGAAGCTGCGAACCCATGCGCCCAAGAACAAGAAGATACTTGGGCTGAAAATGCAGATTTATCAGGATCTGCAGGACTGGAAGGCATTGTCGGAGTTGGTGCCCGCGGCGCGCAAGTACAGGGTATTGCCGGAGGAAAAACTTGGCCAGTTGGAACAGCTCACCACACAGCGGCTGTTGACCCATTCCGAAGGCGGCAATGGTCAATTACAGAACGTCTGGAAAACGCTGTCCCGCGGTCAGAAGCAGGATCCGGAATTGATCGCCACGTACGTGGATCAGCTTATTGAAGGCGGCGACACCGAGCAAGCTGAGACAATGCTGCGCAAAGCTATCAAACAAAAATGGGAGCCCAGTCTGGTTTTGCTTTATGGGCACGTTCATTCCTCGGAGCTCGCCAAGCAGTTAAAGACAGCAGAAAAGTGGGCCACCACCCATCCGGACGACCCCGAGTTGTTGCTGACTCTGGCGCGTCTAAGCATGGCTAATGAACTGTGGGGAAAGGCGCGGTCTTATCTAGAGACCTGCATCGCCAACGATGGTCCGGCGGAAGCTTACCAAGAACTCGGAAAACTGTTGGAACAACTAGAGGAACCGGAGAACGCGCTAACCTATTACCGGCAAGGGTTGGAGCGCGTTTCGAGTGCCGGCGCTCAGGGGAAGCCGTTGGGAGCTAAAGCGGTGGAGGAAACCGCGGCGGCTTTAACCGCACCCACTATGCCGGATTCTCCACTTGAGTCCGATCGTTAGCAAATTCAAACGAGTCAAAGTAAAGTCGATCCAGGGGCAATCCACATCGAGCGAATGAGGATTTGCCGGCCTCGATCATCGGTGGTGGACCCGATGTATAAACTTCAAACGCGCTCAGATCCGGGTAGGTCCCGGTCACTGCATGGTGCACCAACCCCGTCTCCCCCTGCCACTGATCGTGCGCCAGCGGTTCAGACAACACCGGTGTAAACCGGAATTGATCACCGGCCTGCGCCCAAGATTCAGCGAGTTCGAGCATATAAAGATCGCGGCGTGCCCGCGCGCCCCAAAACAGATGCATGGGTCGTGACACATTGGCGGCCAGCGCATGTTCGATAATCGCCTTTAGCGGCGCGAAACCGGTTCCTCCGGCCATAAATATCACCGGCCCCGTTGCATCCTCACGCAGAAAAAACGTGCCAAACGGCCCTTGAAACCGGAGCAAGTCCCGCTGTTTGAGCTCCGTAAACACGTGATTGGTGAATTCGCCTCCAGGAACCCGCCTGATATGCAGATCGAGAACGGAACCATGGCCGGCCACATTGGCAACAGAAAAACTACGGCGCCGCCCGCCGCGAAGCAGGATATCAATATATTGACCTGGCAAATATTTAAAGCTCTGATTCTTCGGTAACGTCAATTGCAGGCCCATCACATCGGGGGATAACAACTCCATTTTTGCTACCCGGCATGGCAGGATCTTGATATCAATTCCCTCTACGGCAACCACTTCTCGCGCTTCTACCACGAGATCCGAGCGCGGTTTTGCACGGCACAACAACGCGAAACCTTGACCACGCTCCGCATCGCTCAAGGCTTGTTGCTGATACACTCCATAGTCGACCTGGCCGGATGCCACAAACGCTTTACACGTGCCACACGATCCGGTGCGACAACTGTAGGGCAGCACGAATCCGGCCCGCAGCGCCGCATCGAGCACCGTGTCCTCATTACCGGCCTCGAACTGTTTATCGCTGTTGCGCAGCGTGATGTTGTGAGTGGTCGTCATAATGGGCCTCATGCTGTCGCAATTGTTACCATCGCTGATTTTCGCAATTGAATAACTTCAATGCCGGAACTACCTGAGGTTGAAACGACGTGCCGCGGTCTCAGACCCCGCGTCGTGGATCGCTTGATCGCAGCGGTCCACGTCCGCGAACACCGCCTGCGCTGGCCGGTGCCGCGCCATCTGGGACGCACGATACGCGGGACGCGCATCCGCGCGGTTGACAGGCGCGCGAAGTATCTCCTACTTGGGACCGATGTGGGAACCCTCATCTTGCACCTCGGTATGTCCGGCAGCCTACACGTCGTCGCCGCTGATAGTCCGGCCGGCAAATATGATCATTTCGAGATCGTTTTCTCCGATGGAAATTGCCTGCGCCTCCGTGACCCGCGCCGGTTCGGTTGTGTACTATGGACGACGAAGGACCCTGCTAGCCATCCGTTGCTCAGTGCGCTCGGACCGGAACCGCTTTCCGGCGCCTTGACCGGCGGGTATCTGTACGCACGTTCGCGGGGTAGACGGGTAAGTGTGAAATCGTTCATCATGAATTCCGACATAGTCACTGGGATAGGCAACATCTACGCCAACGAGGCGCTTTTCACGGCTGGGATTCATCCGCAGCGGCGCGCAGGACAGGTTTCACTGCAACGATATACGCGCCTTGCTGACAGCATAAAGGCCACCCTGGAACAAGCCATCCGGGCCGGCGGCACCACCTTGCGCGATTTTAGCAGCGAGGACGGAAAACCAGGGTATTTTCAGCTGCAACTCCGTGTCTATGGTCGTGAAGGGGCCTTGTGTCCGCGCTGCCAGGGGGGAATCCGGCGCCGAATGGTCGCCCAGAGATCCAGCTATTTCTGCCCCCAATGTCAGCGGTAACCGCAAAAAGTTAAAGTCAGTTCTGGTTTTATAGGTAAAATTGTTTGAAAAACTTGGATTTTCCGTCAATTTTGCTTAAATATATAGTAGGGGAGTTCCCGCAGTGGGGGTATTCTTGGTCGAGGACACAACAAATAGACGGCTCGAATCATGATCGATAAATATATCGAGAAAGGCTTTGACGAGTACAGTGCGTGGCGTAAACGCATGCAGTCATCCATAAACGATTTCGGTGCGTGGCTAGCGGAGCAGAAATTTAGCGACATCCATCTGGGTCAACGCATCGAAACAATCGTTGCTACGCTCAACGACGACAAGCTGTATGTCGCGTTCGTTGCGGAATTCTCGCGGGGCAAATCGGAACTTATCAATGCATTATTCTTCGGCGACATGGGCCAACGCATGGTGCCATCCAGCGCCGGTCGCACCACGATGTGTCCCACTGAGCTCTACTACGACCCGGATTGTGAGCCGGCCGTTCAACTATTGCCCATCGAAACGCGGATGCAGGGTATTTCCATCGCTGAGTACAAGGAGAATCTAGAAGAATGGGAGACGATTTACCTGCAGCCTGACGATCCGGAGCAGATCCAAGCATCGTTGCAGCAACTGACCAAAGTGAAGTTGGTGAGCCGGGAGATGGTGGAAAAACTTGCGCTGCATGTGTCAGACGATCAGGCCCACGAGGACGGCATGCAAATACGCGAGGATGGAAGCGTAGAGATTCCCCGTTGGCGGCATGCCCTGGTCAACTACCCCCATCCGTTGCTCGAACAAGGTCTGGTTATCCTCGATACACCGGGTTTAAACGCGTTGGGTTCCGAGCCGGAGCTAACGCTCAATATGCTGTCCAGCGCCCACGCGGTATTGTTTATCCTGGCCGCCGACGCCGGCGTAACCAAATCCGATTTGATCCTGTGGCGTGATCACATTAATGGCGGCCAAACCGTCTCGAATACGGGTCGTTTTGTCGTACTCAATAAGGTGGACGTGCTCTGGGACGAACTGAAAGACAAGCGAGACGTAGAGCGGGAAATTCAACGTCAGATTCGGGGTACTGCCGAAACTTTATCCATACCGGAAGACCAGATCTTCCCCATATCCGCCCAGAAAGGATTGTTGGGAAAAATCCGGAACAACTTCGATTTGCTCGAGAGCAGCGGCGTGATCAAGCTTGAGAACGCGATGGCCAATCTACTTATCCCCGCGAAGCGTGACATCGTTAGCGCTAACGTACGTGGAGAATTGGGAGATATAGTCAAGATGACCCGCGCCATGAACCAGCAGCGCATCAAAGATGTTTATGAGCATATTTCAGAACTGCAAAAACTCAACGGGAAGAATATCGAAGTCATTGAGGACATGATGCAGAAAGTACGGTCCGACAAAGAGCACTTGGAAAAGAATCTTCAGCGTTTTCAAGCTACGCGCTCCATTTTCTCTCAGCAGACCAATAAGCTTTACAGTTACTTGAGCATGAAGAGCTTGGACCGGCTTATCGCGGAGACCAAAAAAGACCTGGCGATCAGCCTAACCACCGGCGGCCTGCGAAATTCGATGATGAAGTTTTTCAAGGGAGTTACGGAAACAATGGATAACGCCTCCAAGCAGACTGTCGAAATTCAAGAATTGATGGAAGGCGTGTACAAGAAGTTTCAGGAGGAACATGGTCTGGCGAATATCAAGCCGAGGCGGTTTTCAATCAATAAGTATCAGCGTGAAATCAAGCGCTTAATCGAACGTCATGAGCACTACATTCGCGGCGTGTCTATGGTGATGACGGAACAAATGGTATTGGGGCGCCGTTTTTATAATTCCGCGGTGTCCAGTGTCCGCCGTGTGTTTCAACGCGCCAATCGTGACACGGACGATTGGTTGAAAACCATCATGTCACCGATGGAGTCTCAAGTACGGGAACATCAGGTACAACTGCGCCGGCGATTAGAAAGCATCAAGCGTATCCATAAGGCGAGCGACACGCTCGAGGATCGCTTGGCTGAACTCGAGCATATTCAAGACGGTATAAAGCAACAACGAGCCAAGATGGACGAGTTGGTCGACCAAGTTGAGGGGGTGATCCGCGAAAACAATCGGTCCGGAGAGATTACCGAACAGAGCGCATGACGTGCGCTATTTGCTCAATATTACCGTTCCCCTCCCTTCGCCCCGTGGGTCACTCGCCGCCTGTAACTGCCCTTGGTCTTTGCGCCAAATCACTGCCTGCATATCACCGTAGGGTGATTCACGTCGCTGGAGTTGGTGTCCCTTGAGTTTGAGGCCGACCAGATCCGTTTGCTCAATTGCAAAAGGCTCAAAGACGATCTGATCCGGGACATATTGATGGTGGAATCGAGGTAAGGTCACCAGCTCATTTGCATCGAGGGTTCCTTCCGCGAAAGCCAGACTAGCCAACAGCACCATTGAAATAATACGGCTTCCGCCGGGAGTTCCCAGCACTGCTACTGCGTTCTCAGTTTCGAGGAATGTGGGCGACATACTGGACAGTGGACGCTTGCCGGGCGCGATGGCGTTTGCTTCGCCGCCGATCAATCCATACACGTTGGCAACCCCGGACTTGGCTGCAAAATCATCCATTTCATTATTCAGCAACACGCCGGTGCCCGCCACCATGAAACCGGAACCGAAGGGATAGTTTATGCTCAAGGTGGCCGCCACACGGTTTCCCTCGTCATCCAGGATCGAAAAGTGTGTTGTGTCCCGGCCCTCGGTGCGATTCTTTCCCGACGCTTGATTCGACGTGGCATACGCATCCACGTCATCGCTGAGCATCCTGGCGTAGTCCTTTGAGGTCAACCTGCCGGTGTCGATAGAAACGAAATCCGGATCGCCGAGGTACATTGCCCGGTCACGGTAGGCACGACGCATGCTCTCCACAATTCGATGTATGCGATCAACCCGTGCGAACTGCCCCAGGTCCCACCTCTCCAACATATTCAGCATCGCGACCAGCGCAATACCGCCGGATGACGGTGGTGCGGCCGATGTAATCTCTACGTCCCGGTAGCTACCCCGAATTGGTTCACGCTCCATCACCGCATAGCTGGATAGATCCGTCGCGACCCAAACGCCACCTTGGGTCGCGACACCGTCAACCAGACGCTTGGCAAGTTGTCCGGCATAAAAACCGGCGTGACCGTGCTGGGCGATAAGGGTCAAAGTCGATGCCAAGTCCGGCTGTTTGATGAGGGTGCCGCTACCTGGAACTTCACCATTTACCAAAAACACCTGCGCAGCCGCGGCATTGAACACCGGCTTGCGCAGTGTGGCAAGGCGCTGATAACGGTGAGTGACTGCAAAGCCATCCCGTGCAAATCGAATCGCCGGGGTCAAACTACGTGACAGCGGCAGACGGCCGTAACGCTCAGCAATATACGCCAGTGCCGCGGGCTCCCCTGGAATCGCCGCCGCTAACGGCCCGTCCAAAGATGCGCGTGGGCGAACGTTTCCGGCAGCATCCAGGTACATGTCACGATGGGCGCGCTGTGGAGCGCGCTCGCGTCCGTCTACCATGACCTGCTGTCCGTTCTTGGCGTGATGTAACAACCAGAATCCACCACCGCCAAGCCCAGAACCCATGGGTTCAACTACCGCTAACGCGGCTGACATCGCCACCGCAGCATCAAACGCATTCCCACCGGCACGCGCGATCTCCACGCCGGCATCGGTGACCAGAGGATGGGCAGACGCGATCGCCCAACCGGGAGGTTTGGGATGGGGCTCCGTCGCTGCCGCCTGGCAAACGGTTAGCAGCAGAAGCACAAACGTAGCTTTGACGCAGCACGGTCTCATATCACGAAGTGGCGGCAGCAACGACTCAAGCAGACTGTTTCACTAAGGCGTGATATTTCGTACGCAACTGCTGATCGGTTTCCGGATGATCGGGATCTGAAACGATGCAATCGACGGGACAAACTTCAATGCATTGCTGTGTTTCGAAATGACCGACACATTCAGTGCAAAGACGCGGCTCGATGACGTATATTTCCTCGCCTTGAGAGATCGCGTCGTTTGGGCACTCCGGCTCGCAGACATCGCAGTTGATACACTCATCAGTAATCAGTAACGCCATCGTTCGCTCAGTATCGATTTGTGGTGCGAGGATTTTAGCTGAATTTGGTTTTGAGTGCGGCATGTACTTCGGGATCGACGAAACTGGATACATCGCCTTGAAACTTAGAAATTTCCTTGACTAAAGTTGCGGAGGTAAACGTGTGGGCCTCGGAGGGGGTCAAGAACACGGTCTCGACGTCCGGCGCCAGGCGGCGATTTGCCGATGCCAACTGAAACTCATATTCAAAATCCGATACCGCGCGCAGCCCCCGCACCACCACACTCGCACCGTAATTACGGACGCAATTGATCAACAGTCCCTCGAACCCCACGACCCGCGCCGACGATAAATTTTGAATGACGCGTTCCGCCATCTTCACCCGTTGATTGAGGCTAAAAAGCGGTTGCTTGTCGGGGCTGCCGGCGATGGCAACGATCACCTCGTCGAAAATACGTGACGCGCGGGTAATCAAATCAGTATGTCCATTGGTAATGGGATCAAAAGTTCCCGGATACAGGGCGATTATTGGCATTGTGATGTCCTGAAGTGGTTAAGCCGCATCTTGCAGCAAGGCGGTGAAAAAGCGCTACCATTTTGTTTGGCATAAGCAATTCGATCAACGTCCGGGGAAATACTCGGTCCCCGAGATGCTCCTAATCTTGGTTCAAGATACGGGCTGGCTCTGCCCTTTACCCGTAAGTAAATTATGTGCCTGGGATTCGCGTTGCTTAACGATGGATGACATGGTCCAGTTGTAAGTGATGGGTAAAGGGCAGGGCTAGGATCCCCACAGGCTACTTGTTGCACCAAAGCCGCGTCAACGTTGGTCGTGGCTTATCGTCTTCCGGTAGAGGCGGTAATCCACCCGCCCCGCCCGTTTGGAGCGCAGGCATTGCCAGTGTCCAGGCACGGGCACTACCGGATCTTTGGCTCGTCTTTCGATATAGATCAACGCGCGCGAGGCCAACCACGCGCGCTGATCGAGTACTTGGCACACCTGCTTGATAATCTGCGCGTCGTAGGGAGGATCGAGAAACGCGATATCGATCGATTGCAGCCGTGCGTGGCTCAAAAATGCGATCGCATCGTCATGAACAATCTCCAGGCCTCCGGCACCTAGGATGGCCGCATTGCGTCGAATGGCGGCGATCGCTGACGTATCGTGTTCGACACAGATCACCGACTCGGCACCACGAGACAGAGCCTCGAAGCCCCAAATACCGGTGCCGGCAAACAAGTCGAGACAACATGCGCCCGCGATCTCGGCCTGCAACCAGTTGAACGCAGTCTCCCGCACGCGATCAGGGGTAGGCCGAACAGCCTGCAGCTCAGGGAAATGAATGCGTCGCCCGCGCCAACGCCCGGCGATGACGCGCACCCGATTGGGCAATGCGTCAGCCGCTCTTCCCACCCACAATGACTCGGACAAGGCGCGCCGGATCGACGCGGCGGCGGAAAGCGTCGAGCACACCTTCCCTCGTCACCGCCTGGATTTTCGCTGCATACTCGTGCAGGTAATTGAGGGGCAGCTTGTAGAAACCAATTTGCATCAGATTGTCCGCGATCTTCTTGTTGCTATCGATGCGCAGCGGAAAACCGCCGGTAATGTTTCTCTTCGCGGCTTCGATCTCATCGTCGGTCGGCCCCTGTTTTACAAAACGAGTTAAGGTATCCGTCGCAATATCTTCTGCTACTTGACGCTGGTCGTTTCGTGTCTGTAAACCGATGGCAAACGGACCGCGCTCGCGCATGGGGAGAAAGTAACTGTATGCGCTGTAGGCGAGTCCGCGCTTCTCTCGTATTTCCACCGCGAGCCGCGAGATCAGACCGTTACCGCCAAGTATATGATTACCCACATAGAGTGGAAAGTATTCGGGATCCCCTCGCGATACACCCGGTTGCCCCATGAGCAGGTGACTTTGTTGAGAAGGAAACTCGATCACCCTTGTGTGGGCGGCGGTAAGCGGCGGCACACTGGAAATCCGCGGCGCAGCCATCCCCGCCGGCAGGCGCGCAACGAGTTGTTGCGCAATGTGTTCCGCTTGTCGACGACTTAGGTCACCGACCATCGCCACAACCCCATTGGCGGCCACGAAATATTGGCGGTGAAAATCGATCAGGTCCTGCCGACCAATGACCTTGATTCCATCTTCTTCGCCTGTTGGCGGATTGGAGTAAGGATGGGCACCGAACAAATTCTTGTAGAAGGCGCGCTTGACCAACGCGCTAGGCGACTGCTTTTCATGCTCCAGCGCCACCAGCAATCTTTCGCGCTCGCGATCCAATGCAGCGTCGGGAAAATGCGGGCTGGCCAGTACGTCGGCAAAAATAGTCACCGCAGTTGAGAGCACATTGGATTCGGTGAGCGTAAGCAAACCAAATACCGACATGTCACGGCCATTGTCGCTATGAAATTGGGCGCCAATGGATTCCATACCTGCGGAAATTTGTTCGCCGGACCGCCCCCCCGCTCCCTCCTCCATCAAAATATTGGCGAGATGAGCCAATCCCAATTTATCGTCGGGGTCGCGAGCACTGCCCGCATCAAAGGCCAGCGATATCGACACCATCGGTAATTCATGGGTCGCCACGAAATAGACCCGGGCGCCATTTTTTGTGACCCAGTGCTGGATGTCCGGCACCGCCAAGGCGCCGGTACTGAAGCACAGGCCGCACAACAACAAGCTGAATCTGACTAACATGCGTCAACCACCCCGGTTGTCGAGCGGTTGCGGCGCGAGCACTGCGACCGTCATATGGTTGGGACGGAGATACTTGCGGGCTACCGTTCGCACTTGCTCCGCGGTAACTGCGCGCAGCCGCTCCACCATCCGTGACTCCAACCGCCAGTCCAGCCCGACGGTTTCGAGCTCTCCTACTTTCATAGCCTGATAAAACACCGAATCCCGACCAAAAATGTTGTTGGCAACGATCTGTGCCTTGACCTTATCCAACTCCTCTTGCGACACAAGCTCTGATTGAAGGCGCTCAATTTCCCCCTGTATCGCCGTCTCGAGTTCTTCACTAGTCTTGCCGATGGCGGGATTGCCGTTGATCACGAACAACGTCGGCAATCGGGACACGGGATCGTAAGCAACGCCCACAGAAGACGCGATGCGTTGCTCACGCACCAAACGTGTCGGCAGTCGCGCACTCTTGCCGCCATCCAATACGTTCGCAAGGATATCTAACGCATAAGGCTCCCAATCATCGGGCTGTTCGGCACGTATGGCCGGCGCATGAAAGCCAATCAGCAAGTACGGTACCGTCGCAGGCAGCTTGACCAAAAGTCTGCGCGGCTCAGTTTGCGGTGGCTCCGGGATGCCGGCGATCGGTTCCTGGCTGCGTCGCGGTATCTTGCCGAAATATTTTTTCGCTAGTGCAAAGACCTCTGCGGGCTCCACGTCACCCGCCACCACCACAGTTGCATTATTGGGGGCGTAAAATCGCCGATACCAGCTCTCCAGGTCCGGCACACGCATGGCCTCCAGGTCCTGCGGCCATCCAATAATTGGATTGCGATAATTGCTGGACCGAAACGCCGTGGCCATGAATTTTTCGTACACGAGAGCCTCGGGACGATCGTCGGTCCGCAAGCGGCGTTCTTCTTTCACCACCGCGACCTCTTTTTTGAACTCGTCGACATTGAAATTGAGATTCTGCATACGATCTGACTCGAGTTCAAAGCTGATCGGCAGCCGAGATTTTTCAAGTCTTTGGAAATAGGCGGTGTAGTCTCGGCCCGTAAATGCATTTTCTCGCCCACCGTTAGCAGCGATAACGCGGGAGAATTCGTTGGGCCCAAGCTGGTCGGTTCCCTTGAACATCATATGTTCCAGTACGTGGGAAACTCCCGTGATTCCACGCGGCTCGTAACTACCACCCACTTTGTACCAGACCTGTGACACAACGATCGGTGCTCTTCGATCCACCTTGACGATCACCTTGATACCGTTTGCAAGGATTCTTTCGTGGACTTGCTCCGAATTGCGCGGGTTCATGGGAATCGATCCACAACCACCGATAATGGCAGCTGTCAGGAATGGGACCACTAGTCGCGAAAGTGCGATGTACATATTACTTTAATCTCCGAAAACCTGCGGATAATGTTAACAGTGTGCCGGTTGGGTCGGAATGACTCTTAACAGATGGTAACGAAGCGCGATACGCTCCCGTTTTTCCAAGGGCATGATACGATATGGTGCTGTCGACGTTTGCAAGCACCAACCTCACATGCCATCGCTACTTCGCAACACCAAAAAGACCGGGAATGAGCCCAAGAGTTCCGAATCGGGGTCAAATAAACTTCGTGACCGTCTATCAAAGTCGCGCAATGCACTGGCGCGTGGATTATCGGGGCTATTTCGAGGCTCAAAAGAGCTAGATCCTACCTTGCTCGAAGATCTGGAAGATCTGCTGATCAGCGCCGACCTGGGTGTCGGTCCCAGCGCCAAGATCATCGATCACATACGTGAAGTCACGCAAAAATTTGATCTGAGAAGTGCTGGCGAGCTTCTATCCGCCATGCACGATGAGATGGAGGTGATCCTGAAACCTTGCGCCAAATCACTGCAGATCGATGCCCGTCCATACGTCATGTTGGTTGTCGGCGTGAATGGCGTTGGCAAGACCACCACCATTGCCAAAATTGCCAACTGGTTGCTGAAACAGAACCGAACGGTAATGTTAGCTGCTGCCGACACCTATCGAGCCGCTGCAGTGGAACAGCTCACCCGCTGGGGAGACCGCCTGCAGGTTCCCGTGATATCACAGGGTCAAGGTGCAGACGCTGCGGCGGTGGCTCATGACGCCCTGGTCTCCGCTCAGTCCAGATCAATAGACGTGCTGATTATCGATACCGCCGGTAGACAGCACACCCAGATCGATCTGATGAATCAATTAAAAAAGATAAAGCGGGTATTGACGAATCTTGATGCCCACGCACCGCACGAGGTTGTACAAATCTTGGACGCTGGCACCGGCCAAAACGCATTATCTCAACTTGAACATTTCAATCAAGCCGTGGACGTCGACAGTCTTTGTCTTACCAAGCTGGATGGAACGGCCAAGGGGGGTATTCTATTGGCGATTGCTGACAAATTTGCAATTCCGGTTCGATTCATTGGTGTGGGCGAAGATGCGGACGATTTGCGGCCGTTCAATGTGGCCCAGTTCATCGACGCGCTGTTGCCGGACCCGGGATCGCTAGACCAATCCAACTAACGGATGATTCGCTTCAGTCAGGTCTCCAAACGTTACCCCAACGGATACGAAGCGTTAAAGCGAATCAGCTTTTCGCTCGAAAGGGAAACGATGACATTCTTGGTGGGACATTCCGGTGCCGGCAAAAGCACACTGCTCAAGCTCATCACCCTGGTTGAACGCAGCACCAACGGGCAGATCGTCGTTAACAGCAAAAACCTGGTTAAATTGCCGCGCCGGCAAATTCCTTATTTCCGCCGCGAGGTCGGCGTCATCTTTCAAGATCATAAGTTGCTGCATGACCGCACGGTATTCGACAACGTGGCATTACCACTGGTGGTGTCTGGTGTCGGTCACCGGGAAACCGGCCGGCGAGTGCGCGCGGCGTTGGACAAAGTCGGCCTGTTGGGCAAGGAGCGGCTGTCCCCCATTACCCTATCAGGCGGCGAGCAACAGCGCGTCGGCATCGCACGCGCGGTGGTTAATCGTCCGCCATTGTTACTTGCCGACGAGCCCACGGGTAACCTCGATGCACAGCTCTCCGACGAAATCATGGATTTGTTCCATCAATTCAATCAGTACGGCGTCACAGTTATCATCGCTACCCATGAACGCCGTCATATCCGCAGGTTGAACAAGCCGGTGCTAGAGTTGATGGATGGCCGGCTGGTTCAAGATGGAGCACCCGCCTGATGAAGGCGTACTTGCTCCGGCATATCCAGGTGCTGGTGGCGAGCCTGGGGCAGTTGGCCCGTATGCCCGGCTCCACAGTCATGTCGGTTGGCGTGATCGGGATCACCCTGGCTTTACCGGGGCTGCTGTACCTGCTGGTGGCCAATGCGGAACGAGTCAGCGATGAGTGGCATGGGGGAACCCATGTTTCGCTGTTTCTTCGCGGGAACATCGACGGTGCCCAAGCTCAAACGCTGGCAACGCGCCTGGCGAAGCGCGCGGACGTCAATCGCGTACGCGTCATCAGTGCCGACCAGGCATTACTGGAATTCAAGGAATTGTCCGGATTTGGCGAAGCCCTGGACGCACTCCCGGCCAATCCGCTTCCAAGCCTGTTGGTGGTCATGCCCGAACCCGAATATGAACATCCCGAGAGCCTGGAGAGAATGGTCTTGGAGCTGCAGTCTCTGCCGGCCGTAGAGCTGGCGCAACTGGATATGGAATGGGTGCAGCGCTTTCATGTCATATTGACGCTTACCCGCCGGGCGCTGATCGTGCTGTCGATGCTGCTGGCATTGGCGGTGCTGCTGATCGTGTCCAACACCATCCGTTTGGCGATTCTGAATCGCCGCGAGGAAATCGAGATCATTCAACTCATTGGCGGCACCGACCGGTTCATCCGCCGCCCATTCCTGTACAGCGGCATGCTGCAAGGATTCTTTGGCGCCGGTGTGGCGATTGTGCTGATTGCGCTGTGCCTTCATTTGCTCCGTCCCCCAATACAGGTGTTGGCGAATTTGTACGGCAGCGGTTTCCGCGTGGCAGGACTCGGTGCCGTGGAATCATTGCTGGTGTTGGCCATTGGCATGGGTTTGGGATGGCTGGCGTCACGCTGGTCCGTAGGCCGCCATCTGCGCCGCTTGCATCCGGCCTGGCGCCCGGAACGACCAAGAATGAGGAACTTTGGGCGTGGTTAGCACTCCAATCAACTGAGTGCTAGAATAGCTTGAGTAATGACTTGGAGACCCGTATGAACCAAACCCTGCCAATCCCGTTGGATATTACCAATCAGGGCCTATCAAGCTATGTTCAGGCCGTGAACGCGTTTCCTATGCTCAGCAGTGAACGCGAGCGTGAGTTGGCGATAAGATATCGCACCGATGGCGATCTGGATGCGGCACGGGAACTCGTGGTTTCACATCTGCGCTACGTGGTGCGCGTGGCCCGGGGCTTCTCCGGCTATGGGCTGCCGCTGGCCGACCTTGTTCAGGAAGGCAATATCGGCTTGATGAAAGCGGTCAAGAATTTTGACCCTGCGCGAAGGGTGCGGCTGGTGTCTTTTGCCGTGCACTGGATTCGCGCCGAAATCTACGATTTTGTTCTGCGCAATTGGCGCATTGTGAAGGTCGCCACCACCAAGGCGCAGCGAAAACTCTTTTTTAACCTACGTAAGTCGAAGAATCACTTGGGATGGTTGAACCAGGATGAAGTGGCAGCGCTTGCCGATCAATTGGATGTTCCCACGGACACGGTGCAGGAGATGGAATCACGGATGAGCAGTTCCGATGTCTCCTTCGATGGCTTTGACGATGGTGACGAGGACGGCGCTATGATCTCCCCCGCCGGGTATCTGCCGGATATGCGTTACAATCCCGAGCGCCTGGCAAGCGCGGCCGATAGTGAGGTGGAACGCCGGGAGCAGCTCGAGTCGTCGTTAGACAAACTGGATGAGCGCAGCCGTGCCATCGTCCGGCGCCGCTGGTTACAAGATTCAAAGTCTACTCTACATGAACTCGCGGCGGAGTACGGTGTGTCCGCGGAACGCATCCGGCAGATAGAGAAGCGCGCACTGAACACCATGAAGGATCAGCTAACCGCGTAAGACGCCTTCAACCCAGGGTGGAGTGACGTCACACGTTAACAAGCTGGTGACGTCGCGGACAATCAGCCCGCCAGTAACGACTCGTGATCGATCATTCCTCATGATCGATGTGCCGGACGCGGGGCATCGGAGCGCGAGATTTCGCCTCCGGCGGCGGCATGGTGTACGCGCCCAATCTCTTCGGGGGCGACAACCACTTTAGCCAGTGTCTCACCGCGGGTGAGAGCCACTACGGTTTCGTACCCCTGACGGATACGTGGCGTAAATGTTTCATCGGTCGCCGATATGCTGTCAATTCGATTGAGTTGAAACGGCCGCCAGAACGTGCCTCGCCGCGCACTCGATTGGTATCCCCGAACTTGATACGCCACCAAAGCGAGTATGCCGTCCGGTGTACGGTACATCACATGGGGTTCAATTTCCCGCGCATGCGCCTGTCCATTGTAGCGAACAAAGAGGCGATGGCGACCGTGTATGGACGAGGCTATGATCCTTTGAATATTGGATAACAATGGAACAACCCCCCTGGTGAGCTGATGATTATTGTCCATTAGAATATAGCGGCCTGACGCGGTGCGTGGGACGTGTCCCGACAAACGGTGCCACAAACGGTGTCACCGGTCGGGGGTCGCCGCCACATACTGGGCACGGCTACCGCAGCATACCGGTATTCTGTATGGTCAACACCTGATTGGTGTCGTGTCGGTTGCGCAGCACCAACACATAACCGGCGCCGGTATCCCGATAGTGCCTGACCAGGAAGTGCTGCAGTGGCGGCCGGTTCGGTGGCAAGGCCGCTTTGAGTTCGCGGGATCCCGAAGGGTAGCGGCCGTGCGCCCGGCGATGGTCTTCCAGGACGCGTCTTACCTGTTGCACTACGGCATTGTGATCAATCGATATAGGCCGGCCCGACCCCGCGCCGCGCATCACCCCCAGGTTCTGCAGCATGGTGTTGAGTTCCCTGACCCGGCCGGGCGTGGCCTGATTGATCACCAACAAATCGTTGAGCAACTGCTCGGCGCCATCCAAGTTTCCGGCATTAACCAAGTATTGGATCTCCCTTAGCGGTAGATGATAGTTGAGCTCTTGTTCCGCCTGTTGTCTGTATGGACTGCTTTCCGGGGCAATCTGACGCGCGATTTCAAACTGCTCCCAGGCCTGTTTGAACTGTCCGCGCTGCTTCAATGTACGACCACGCTCTAGAGCCTTCACCGCGACCTCTGTCTTGCCCCCCGCCTCCTGACCGGCTGACCAACCATCCCTTGCCACACTGCCAACGACAACAATGAAAAAAAGCGCGGCGAGAGTACGACAGCTACGCATCGCGGGGGAAAACCACCAGATGATCTGCTTGCAGCCGGATGCCGACCTCTTCGCCCAGGTCGTGATTGGCATGGCTGGGGAACAACGATAGCACCTTAGTGCCACTCGCTAAGCGCAACGTGTACAAGATCTCCGCGCCCTTAAAGGCCTTGCGCACCACTTCAGCCACCATCGCACCATTGGAATCCGGAACAATGTCATCAGGCCTAATCAATACGTCAAGCATGGTACCGTCTTCCCAATGATAGTCTCCCCGGCCCTGCACGGCGCCGAGTTCGATCTCTACGGTCGCTTTATCGCGTAGTTTCCCCGGCAAAAATACACCCTCACCGATAAAGTCGGCGACGAAACGATTACTGGGTTGGTGGTAAAGATTGTAGGGCGACCCCCATTGCTCTATCCGGCCATCGTACATCACGCCCACCTTATCACTCAGCGCAAACGCGTCTTGTTGATCGTGAGTCACCAGCACGCTGGTAATGCCTTGGTCCTTCAAGATGTCACGCACTTCATAACCGAGCCGTTCGCGAAGCTCAACATCCAGGTTCGAAAACGGTTCATCCATGAGCAACAGGTGAGGTTTCGGCGCCAGGGCGCGCGCCAAGGCGACCCGCTGCTGCTGTCCCCCGGATAATTCATGGGGATAACGGTCACTCATAGTGGACAGCCCTACCCGCTCCAATAGCTCGCCCACGAGACGACGGTCGGTCGCTCCATGGCGCTTACGCAAACCGAACGCGACGTTGTCATTGACCTTGAGGTGCGGAAACAGCGCGTGATCCTGAAACACCATTCCCACCCGCCGCTGTTCAGGCGCCAGGGTGAATCCGGGCGCGGACACCACGCGGCCGGCGAGCTGGATGTTGCCCTCATCCAGCGGATGAAACCCGGCGATGGCACGCAATACGGTGGTTTTACCGCATCCGCTGGGCCCCAACAAACACACAAGTGAGGCCTCCGGCACCGAAAACGATAATCCGCCAATCACCGGGCGGTTCCCGTGCGAGCACACAATGCCGCGCACGTCCAAAACGTAATTGGTGCGCATAACCGTCACGTTACCGACTGTTGACTCAAGCGGCAACTATCACTTTGGAGCAAGCAGTAGAAATTCGAGCAGGGCCTTTTGCGCATGCAATCGATTCTCTGCTTGTGCCCACACAACACTTTGCGGTCCATCGATAACCTCGGCGGTCACCTCATGATTGCGATAGGCGGGCAGGCAATGCATGAACAAGGCGTCGCGCTTCGCCTTCTGCATCAATCGCCGGTCAACGCGGAAAGGCGAGAAATCAGCGGTTCGCCGCTCTTTTTCACTCTCCTGTCCCATACTGGCCCACGTATCCGTGACTACGATATCGACGTCGCGAACGGCAACCTCGGGATCGTCGGTCAAGGCGACCACATCTCCGGCCATGTCCACGACCGTTGCGTCCGGCCGATACTGATGAGGGGTAGCGATAGAAAGTTCAAACTGGAATTGACGCGCTGCATTGATCCATGAGTGGCACATATTATTGCCGTCCCCCACCCAAGCCACCCGGGATCCTTTAATGTCGCCACGCAGCTCAACGACGGTTTGAACGTCGGCCAGTAGTTGGCAGGGATGAAACCGATCCGTCAGCCCGTTGATTACCGGAATCTCGGAATGGGCCGCAAAGGTCTCGACCATGGCATGGCTGGAGGTACGAATCACGACCCCATCGACCATGCTTGACATCACCCGTGCGGTGTCCTCAATGGGCTCACCGCGGCCAAGTTGGGTGCTGCCCGGAGAGAGAAATATGGCATTGCCGCCAAATTGAGTCATCGCCACCTCGAATGAAATACGCGTGCGTGTAGATGACTTGTCGAAGATCATGGCCAGGGTCCGGCTTTGCAGCGGTTGATACGCTTGTCCGCTCTTCATCGCCTGTTTGATCTCTATGCCGCGTCGAATCAAGGTGCGTAATTCATCGCCGCTAAGATCCAGCAAGGTTAGAAAATGCCGCACCGTCACTGGACCCGACCCGATTCGAATCGCTCAATTGCTGCGGCCACCCCATCCACCAACATGTCCGCTTCGTCGTCGCTGAAAACCAGCGGTGGCAACAATCGCAACACCGTCCCGGCTGTGACATTGACCAGGATGTACTCCTCGAGGGCGAGTGCAACCAGTTCCGCACACGGACGATCAAGCTCAACCCCTATCATTAATCCCCGACCACGGATAGCGCGCACCGATTTGCACGCAGCCAGACGTTGCCGCAACGCGTTCAATATCCGCGCCCCCAGTGCAGCCGCCCGTTCCGCCATCTGCTCCTGCTCCAAGACATCAAGCACAGTTAGGCCGACTCGGCATGCCAATGGATTTCCGCCGAATGTTGACCCGTGCGAACCGGGCACCAAAACCTCCGCTGCCCGGCCGCGAGCGAGACATGCCCCCACGGGCACGCCGTTGCCGAGCGCCTTGGCGACCGTAGCAACATCAGGGCTGACGCCCTCATGTTGATATGCGAACCATTTCCCGGTACGACACATACCGGTTTGTATCTCGTCCACCATTAACAACCAGTCATTCGCATCGCATACTTCCCTGAGCCCGCTCAAATATCCGATATCGGGAATATTGATGCCGCCTTCGCCCTGAATCGGCTCCACCAAAATACCCACCACACCTTGAGTACCGTGGCCGACTTGTCGAACCGAATCTAGATCGTTGAACGGTACCCGTTTGAAACCGTCCACCAACGGCTCGAATCCCGCTTGGACTTTGCGGTTGCCGGTTGCGGACATGGTCGCCAACGTGCGGCCGTGAAACGCACCGTCGGTCACAATAATCGCCGGCCGATCAATCCCTTTATGATGTCCAAAACGGCGTGCAATCTTGATAGCGGCTTCGTTGGCCTCGGCGCCGGAATTACAGAAGAACGCACGTTCCATACCTGCCAGGCGGCATAACTTTTCGCCCAATCTTCGCTGCAAGGGAATGTCATACAGATTCGATGTGTGTAACAACGTGCGTGCCTGGTCTGCGATGGCGTCGGCCACCCGGGGATGGGCGTGGCCCAGGACGGCGACCGCGATCCCCGCAAGTGCATCGAGATAGCGTGTTCCCTCAGCGTCCCACAGCCACGAACCGCGACCGCGTTCGAAGCTCACGGGTGACCGTACATAGGTCTGCATGAGGTGCTGATTGTCAGGTTCCATAAATGCAAAGGCGCCCTGAGTCGGGGCGCCAGTAAACTAAGATTGTTAAGTCTAAACGCTTCTGCATAGACTGCCAAGCGTCGAACTTTTCCGTCTTCGATGTTACATCGTAGACTGGCTACGTCGCTGCCGAAGTGCCCATCAACCGAAAATACCCAATTGATGAGCCGGTGTCCCGGCAATCATGAAAAACAACATCGGGATGGACAGCATGGTGTTGGTTCGCGACGCCAACAGTGCCACGCGAGCGCCCTTTGCCTTGGCTTCGTCACTGGCCTCGACCATACCGAGTATCTTTTTTTGATTAGGCCATATCAGCACCCAGACGTTAAACAGCATGATCGTACCCAACCACGCGCCTATCCCAATATAAGCCGCTGAGCCTTGCAGTAAGAACGCCCGGGCCAGGCCATTCATCTCCGGGGTGCCGTGCCCGAGCATGAGATAAATAGCACCGGTTACCCAAGTCGCCACCGCCGCCCAACGAAACCATAGTAGCGCGCGCGGCGCGATATGCTTGGTGATTCCGGCTGCCGTCCCGTCGGCTTTCGCTTTACCAAGACCAGGGACCTGCACGAAGTTAAAATAATATAAAAGACCTATCCAGGTGATGCCAGCAAGGATATGAAACCAACGGTCAATGATTTCCATGATGAAATCGCCTTTCTCTAATGTGTTTAACCCAAGAACGCCCGCGCGAACAGATAAAGGATGAGCGTTACAACGAAACCAGAAATAATCGTTCCAGAGATGGAATCCAGCGGATTCTTCATGTCTATACTCCTTGCGAACTCTAAGGACGTGCGTTTCTCGATCGGGCCCTAGACTATGATAGCGGTAGGTTTAATTCAAGACGTGCCGCTAAGTGGAACCCAACATAAACGAACTTTATCGACAGATAGTAAATTAGACGTGGCGTATCGTGTCAATGCCGCACACCTGTCAGTGCTTTATAATCCGTTAATAACAAGAACTCCGTCGTTCGAAATTGACACCCGCAGCCCTTGGTTTCCTTGACCTAACGACTGGTTACAAAGATGATACACGTCTTGCTTCCTACGCGCATCGAGCAGGCAACCTTATGTCCTCCGTCAACAAAATTGTGCTCGCCTACTCCGGTGGGCTGGATACGTCCATCATCCTCAGCTGGCTCCAAGACGTGTATGGATGTGACGTCGTCACCTTCACCGCGGACATCGGCCAAGGCGAGGAAATTGAACCGGCGCGCGCCAAGGCTGAAAAGTTTGGGGCAACGGAGATCTTCATTGAAGATCTCAAGAACGAATTCGCCCGCGATTTCGTGTTCCCGATGTTTCGTGCCAACGCACTGTATGAAGGTGAATACCTGCTCGGCACAGCCATTGCCCGCCCCCTGATTGCCAAACGGTTGATCGAAATCGCTGCCCACACCCACGCGGATGCCATTACCCATGGCGCCACCGGCAAAGGTAATGACCAGGTTCGCTTCGAGCTTGGGGCCTATGCCCTAAATCCCGACATCAAGATCATTGCGCCGTGGCGTGAGTGGGATCTGAGTTCGCGCGAGAAGCTTATCGCCTATGCCGATGCCCGTGGAATTCCGGTGGACAAAAACCCCGCGGGCCAATCTCAGTACTCGATGGATGCCAACCTGCTGCATATCTCATATGAAGGCGGGGAACTGGAGGATCCATGGGTAGAACCAAATGATGACATGTGGCGATGGACCGTGGCGCTGCACGCGGCACCCGATGTGCCGGAACACGTAGAACTGGATTTCCAGCAAGGTGATGTCATCGCCATTGACGGCGAGGCGCTGTCTCCCGCGGCGGTGCTGGCAAGGCTCAATGAGTTGGGCTGCAGACACGGGATCGGACGAGCGGATATCGTCGAGAACCGCTACGTCGGCATGAAATCCCGGGGATGTTACGAAACGCCGGGTGGCACCATTCTGCTCAAGGCGCATCGCGCGATGGAGTCATTGACCTTGGATCGGGAGGTAGCCCACCTCAAAGACGAACTCATGCCTCGGTACGCGAGCTTGATCTATAACGGATATTGGTGGAGCCCGGAACGTACAATGATCCAGGAGATGATTGACGTCTCACAAGCAACTGTCAACGGCACGGTGAGATTGAAGCTATATAAGGGCAACGTGATGGTGGTTGGCCGTCAATCAGAAAGTGATTCATTGTTCGACGAACGAACAGCGACATTTGAGGATGATGGGGGGGCGTACGAGCAAACGGACGCCGCCGGCTTTATCAAGCTCAACGCCTTGCGGCTGCGAATAGCCTCACGATTACGCCGCTAAATGAATTGCACCGTGCAACCGGAGCCGACACCCCGATGATCGGGCGCGCCGATCGCATCGAGGAAGTGCTGTCGCGTCGAGTGATGATCCATCTGCCTATTCAACCACACGCTACAGGGTGAGGGCATGTTTTGAAATGGCTTGACGCATTCCCCTGGAGCGTGGTGATCATCGTAGGTCTGGCGCTCACGCTCGCGCCGTTTTCTCCCCAGCCGCATCTGTGGGAGAAACTGACGATGTGGCAAGCCGGTGCCTTGTATCGTCCAGTTGATATCTTTGATCTCTTCTTGCACGCGGCGGGACCGGCGCTGATTGTGCTCAAAGCTATCCGGCAGGTTCTGGGCACGAATCGTCGTTCTGTCGATAAATGACGGAACTTAGCTGCTCGGTCATCATTCCCATTCTGAACGAAGCTGCGTTGATCCGTGAGCTGGTGGGCCGACTGCTCACGATCCGTGGAATCAACGATATCATTGTTGTTGACGGCGGCAGCAGCGATGGCAGCCTTGAAATTCTCGCGACGGTTGTCGCTGAAGTCGAAAAATCACGCAGTCCCGTTACCCTGCGCGTCACAGCCGGCGAACCTGGCCGCGCTCAGCAGATGAACCAGGGCGCCGCGCTGTCAACCGCGGAGTTCCTGGTGTTCTTACACGCCGATACCCAACTGCCGCAGAATGCGCTAAACGGGCTAACCAGCGCCTATCTTCACGGCCGGGTTTGGGGACGGTTTGACATCGATTTCGATACCCATGATCGGACCATGCGGGTGATCGCCTGGTTTATGAATCACAGATCGGCTATGACCGGTATCGCCACCGGTGATCAAGCGATATTCGTGCGCCGGGATATATTTCGACAGATCGGCGGATATCCACTGATTCCGTTGATGGAGGATATCGCCCTGTCAAAACAGCTGAAGCGTATCACCAAGCCCTACCGCATCCGCACTCCGGTGATTACCGCGGCGCGGCGCTGGCGGAACCACGGCGTGGTCGTTACGATTGGGCGCATGTGGGGCAACAGACTATTGTATTGGGCGGGCGTGTCTCCCAGTCGGCTGGCGGCCCGCTATCGGCATGTGCGGTAACGATGACACCGGCAACTCCAGCGCTGCATTTGTTGGCCAAGACTCCGGTGCCGGGGCAGGTGAAGACGCGGTTACAGCCGCGGTCTTCGGCAGAACAGGCAGCACACATCGCAACTTGGTGTATCGAGCACACCGTACACCTGGCACTATCCACATGGCGTGGCCCAATCTACCTGCATGTATGGCCCACTAAACAACATCCTTTATTTCAAGATCTTCATCGCTATCAACATGTAGAGGTGAAGTGCCAGGTCGACGGAGATTTAGGCGTTAAGATGTACGCGGCGCTCGCCCTCGCGTACCCGGGAGCAGTGATGGGCTGTGACGTCCCTCATTGTCCGCCCGGAGTTCTGGAGTGTGCCAATCAAGCATTGCGCGAGCATACAGACGTCATTGGAGGGAGCCGCGACGGTGGCTATTATCTTTTGGGTTTGAACCATCCTGAAAAACCGTTGTTTGCGAATCTCGATTGGGGCGGCGACACGGTTTTTCAGTGCACAATGTCTCGCGCCGAAGCGCTCGGAATCGAATTTCAGCAACTTCCCGTATTAATCGATCTCGATACGTGGGAAGACCTTGAACAGGTAAGCGGCGTATTTCAACCGCTACACAAATTGTTGGCGGATTGCGGCCGCGGGCAATGATGCCGCAATGTTATCTTCACACGGCGAAAAGTTTGTACCTTCCGTTTCAGTTTTCTCCGTCTCCCGAGGGGAGCGTGCCCGCTAGTGAGGCGCGATAACGTATCGTCGCGGAGAGTTCCAGCGAGCATATCCATTTATAGGCTTGATCCAAGTCCTCGCCCCAGGCATACATGCCGTGTCCGCGAACGATGGCGACTGGAAATTCGCTCAGCGCTTTACCGACCCGGTCCGGCGAATGCGTAAAATATTCGCCGTACGCCAGGTCGATCACGGGAACACGGGGGAAGTAAAGTTCGCCTTCCAGATCCGCCGGCACGTAGTCCCGCCCGTTCATCGTCAAGGCGACGGCGTAGCTACCGTGTGCATGCAGGACCGCGCGCGCCTTGGCATTGTGTTGGTACACCGCGCGATGCAGGTCGAGATCCGCCGACGCCCGGGGACAGGTACCGACGTCCAGCGGGCAACGGACCAGCTGCCAGCTCTGCAAGCTGTCGGCGCACGCCCCGGTCGGGGTGATCCATACCTGCTCACCATCGCGCACGGACGCGTTGCCGCTATGGGAGTCATTGATGCCATGCCGGCGAAGTAAGCGGTAATATCGAGTTAAATCCCGTATAATTGTCATCATGTTCCCACCAAGAGATTATTTTTCTGAATATTTAAGAGTTATACGCCACTATCATTCCAATAGACCCGTGATTATCGATGTTTCGCCGCGTATGTTCAAATTATATTAAAAGTGGATGATTGTGATATTTAACTCCCAATATTACGTCCTTGGTGCAACATTTAATCTTTTTTCGGCGGTTTTTTCTTCAATTAGTATCAACAGGGGCGGCAGAAATAGGAAATCCGCGATCAACGCGAAGGCAATGGTCATCGCGGTCAAAAGGCCCATCCCGGAGTTCACCTGAAACGCCGATTGCGACAGCACCAAAAAGCCCGCCACCAAAACTACCGAGGTCACCCACAGCGCCATACCTACGGTAGAGAACGCATAGCGCACCGCATTCTGTGCGTTCATATTATCCTCCCGAGTGGCGCGCATGTACTTGCTCAGGAAGTGTACCGTGTCGTCGACCACAATCCCCAGGGTCATCGCGGTCACGATGGAGATCGACAAGCCCACCTGCCCCACCATGATGCCCCACAAACCAAACGCCAGCGCCGCGGGCACCAGGTTCGGGATCATACTGATCAAACCGATTTTGACTGAACGTAACACCATCACCAGGATCAGCGAGATGGCGATCAGCGCGAATGTCGTACCCACCAGCATGCTGCGGATATTACGCTCCGTGATGTGCGCAAACATGATATTGGGGCTGGAGCCCTGTGCGCCGTGCATCGAAATCGGCGCGTTCTGTACCAGCCAGCCGCGCGCTCGGCGCTCGAGATCGAGTGTTGCCTTCGTGGATAAACTCTCGGTAGTCACCACCATACGGATGGATGATTTATCGATGTTGATCTGGTCATTGAGATCCAGGCCGTACGGTAGTGACATTTCGTAGAGCAACAAATATTGCGCCGCGAGATCACGCTGTTGTGGTACGCGATACCAAGCCGGATCGTCTCCATGAAGGTTCTTATTCAATCGCTTAAGAGTATCAGTCAATGTGTTGACATGGATAACTTCCGGTTGTTTTCTAAACCATTGAGAGAATTGTTCGACCGCCGATAGAAATTCCGGCCGCGCTATGCCACTGGATTCACCAGACTCCAGTGAAAATTGGATTGTGTAGATGCCGGTAAGGTTATCGGTCGTAAAATCGGTGGCGCGCCGAAACTCGATCGTCTCGTCGAAATATTTGACGAATTCATCATTGAATTCGTTCTTCGGTATAAACGCGATTAAAAGCAGCATCAACGGACCAATGCTCCACAACAATGCCTTGCGTCGCACGACAACGAAATCCGCGAGCCACTCCATAGCGCGGCTTCCGTGGGTTGTTTGTGGATGTACATGTACCGGAACTATGTTCATGAACGCGGGCAAGAACGTTACCGAGAACACGAACGCCAACGCGACACCCATAGCCACGATATTCCCGAGATCACGAAACGGTGGTACATCACTGAAATTCATACTCAAAAAACCGATGGCCGTGGTCAGCGAAGTAATGAAAATGGGTTGCAGATTGATACGCAAACTTTCCAAGATCGCGTCCCGGCGGCCGGCACCATGGCGCATGGCATGCACAAAATTGATCAACACATGCACACAGTCAGCCACCGCGAGAGTGAGAATAATTGTCGGTGACGCCGCAGATGGGCCGGTGAGCTTGATTCCCAACCATCCCGCCAGACCCATTGCACAAATGATCGAAAAACCGATCACCAATACCGTCGCCAAGGTACCGGGAAACGAACGAATCAAGGCCCATAGCGTGATAATCACGATCGCGAACATCAAGGGTATAAGCGTTCTCAGATCATATTGCGAGGCCTCCGGGAACGACACATTCATCATCACGATCCCGGTAAGGTGCGCGCCTATGTCCGGAAATCGCGCGCGGAATTCAGCCGCCAGTTGGCGGCCAGCATTCGCAACTTCCGGTACCTCCCGGTTGAGCCGCTCACCCGGCAGCTGAACGGTAACGTTGATCCCGGTCACATGCCCGCGGTCCGGCACTAACCGGTTACGCAATAATGGCTCCGCAAGCGCTACATCCTTGATACGCCGGATGTCAGCGTCGCTCAACGCCAACGCATCTGTGTACAGGTCTTCGACGATTAACTCGTCACCATCGGCGTGCGAGTATTGGAAATTTGATAAAGAGTCGACGCGTGAGGAATAGGGCAGCTTCCATGCCTGTTCTGTCAACCATTCGATGGCGGATAGGCTTTGACGGGAAAACACCTGGGCATTCTTCGGCGCCAGGACGAACAACAGGTTGTCGTACTTGGTGTAGGTATTTTGAATCGCCTCAAAAGCGTTGAGCTGCGGATTATTCGTGCTGAAAAAGGCACGATAATCCGTCGTAAACGTAAGAAACCGCATTCCGCTTGCGGCAACTACGACAACTACCAACGTGGCGATGACCACGACATAACGGTATCTAATCACCCAGCTTGCCAGGCTTGCGCCCATATCAACTGCTGCTCGTCATATTCTTGTTCGCGCGCCCTGGAGAAGGATAAATGCGGGGTACCTTGGTGAAATATGCGGGCTAGGCGCCGCGAGTGTCAAACGCAACAGCCGCGGCGTCACGGATGTCGGACCGATGGTAAGGACCACCGACTTGGCCGCGGGACGCCTGGGGAGGAATACGGGCTAACTTCGCCAGAAGGTCGCGGTGAACAACACTAGCAGTGTGAACAATTCGAGACGTCCCAACAGCATCGCGATGCTCAATATCCATTTGCCCACCATGCCAACGTTCGCATAGTTCATCGCCACTTCACCCAGGCCGGGACCGAGATTGTTCATACACGCCGCTACAGCGGAAAAAGTCGTGATCCAGTCCACACCGGTGGCGGACACGGCCAATCCGAGCACTGTAAAGCATAGGATATATAGGGAGAAAAACGCCCACACGGCGTGAATCACCGAATCCGGAACCGGCTTCCCGCCCAACTTGATGGCTAACATCGCACTGGGATGAATCAGTCGAAAAATTTCCCGCCGCGCTTGTTTATATAAAAGTATCGCCCGGATCACTTTAACGCCGCCTGCAGTGGATCCGGCACAACCGCCGATAAAACTCAACATCAACAAAAGTAACGGCAAGAAAGACGGCCACCAATTGTAACCGCCAGTAGTAAAGCCAGTCGTCGTGGCGATAGACACCACTTGAAACAAGCCCTGAAGCAAGGTTTCCTCAGGAGAATCAAAGGTGGCGGCAGCACTGAGTATCGTGATCACCAGTACGCTCATCCCAAACAAGATCCCAACAAATACTGCGGCCTCGGGATCGTTGAAATAGGCCGCCAGGCTGCGGGAGCGCCAACTCACGAAGTGCAATGCAAAATTGACCCCGGCGACGACCATGAAGACTATCGCCACGACGTCTATCGCAGCGTTATTGAAGAATCCCAGGCTGTTGTCGTGGGTGGAAAATCCTCCGATGGCGACCGTAGAAAAACTGTGGCTCACGGCGTCGAAAAGGTTCATGCCCGCGAGCCAGTAACAAAAAGCACAGATCAGCGTAAGCCCCAGGTAGATGTACCACAGAGCCTTGGCGGTCTCGGTAATGCGCGGAGTCAACTTCGTATCTTTCATCGGCCCAGGGGTTTCCGCACGGAAAAGCTGCATGCCGCCGACCCCCAACATCGGCATTATTGCCACCGCTAACACAATGATGCCCATCCCACCGAGCCACTGCAGCTGCTGACGGTAATAGAGAATTGATTTCGGCAGTTCATCAATATTGGTCAATATCGTGGCGCCGGTTGTGGTGAGTCCAGACATTGACTCAAAAAACGCATCGGTTAGCGACAGCGCTGGGGTAGTTACCAACAAAAACGGGATTGAGCCAAAGGATGCGAGCACGGTCCAAAACAAGACGACCACCAAAAATCCTTCGCGAAAACGCAAATCACGCCTTGCATGCCTGGTGAACAACCAGAGGATGAGCCCCGTGACGAAGGTGGCAACAAATGCAGTGAAAAATGGTTGCGCGGCGCCATCGTGGTAAATCCAGGAGATCAAGATGGGCGGCAATAGCGTACTACTGAATAGCACCAGTAATACCCCCAGAACCTTGAGGATGACTTTGTACTGCATCGTTGCGGGTCAGGTATGAGTTAGATATAGGTCACGTCAACCTGGAACAACTCTTCTACATCTTGAATATGACGTTTATCCACCATGAATAGAATCACATGATCCTCTGGCTGAATCACCGTATCTTTGTGGGCGATTAGCACTTCTCCATCGCGCAAAATTGCGCCGATCCCGGTTCCCGGAGGCAGCGGCAAGTCACGCACGCCCCGCCCCACCACGCGTGACGTATCCTTGTCGCCGTGAGCGACCGCCTCAATGGCCTCTGCGGCACCACGTCGAATCGAATGGACAGCGACAACATCGCCACGGCGAATATGTGCCAGAATACTGCCCACCGTGGCAGTGCGTGGTGAGATAACAATGTCTATTTCTCCATGCTCGAGCAGGTCGACGTAAACGGACCGATTGATCAGCGCCATGACCCGCCTGGCGCCGAGTTTCTTGGCCAGCATTGCCGACAATATATTGGCCTCGTCGTTGTTGGTCACGGCACAAAATACGTCGATATTTTCGATGTTCTCCTGATGCAATAATTCTTCATCTGCGGCATCACCATGAAGAATCACCGTGTGATCAAGGCCATCCGCAATCTGCTCCGCGCGCCTGAAGTCCCTTTCGATCACCTTAACGTTGTAGTTTTGTCCTTCCAGTTCGCGTGACAAGCGAAACCCGATGTTACCGCCGCCGGCCAACATGACCCGAGTGACGTTCTCATCCATCCGCCTCATTTCACTCATGACGTTGCGGATGTGTTGTTTGGCGGCGACGAAAAATACTTCATCTCCGGGTTCAATGATGGTATCGGCCTTCGGTGTTAACACACTTTGTTTACGAAAAATCGCGGCTACGCGAGCATCGATCTTGGGCATATGTTGCCGCAATTCCGCCAGGGGGTGGCCCACCAACGGCCCGCCATGATAGGCATGCACACCGACGAGCTGAATTCTCCCGTTCGCAAAATCCAGCACCTGTAGCGCACCCGGGTATTCGATCAAGCGTAAAATGTGCTCGGTAACCACCGCCTCCGGGCTGATGATGACATCGATGGGCAAACCATCGGGGCCAAAAAGCTCCTCGCAGCCGAGATAGTCATTGTCGCGAATTCTTGCGATCTTTGTAGGTGTGGCGAATTTACACGCAGCGACTTGGCATGCCACCATATTGGTCTCATCACTGTTAGTAACCGCCAACAACAGATCGACATCCTCGGCGCCGGCCTCCCCCAGCACCTTTGGGGATGCCGCGTTTCCAACCACGGTGCGTATATCCAGGCGATCCTGCAACTTCCTCAAGAACCTCTCATCGAGATCAACAAGCGTAATGTCATTGGACTCGCTGGCAAGGATCTCGGCACTGGACGCACCCACCTGGCCAGCTCCAAGAATGATGATCTTCATTACGTCGACTAGGAAATTGGATTGTTGTTATAACCTTGGTATCAGCCGTCAGGCGCCCTTCACGGCCTTGGTATCGATGCCGAATGTCTTCAGCTTTCGGTACAAGTGCGTACGTTCCATGCCAGCAAACTGCGCCAACTCGCTTACATTACCACCTACGCGTTGCAGGTGATATTCTAAGTAAGACTTTTCAAACTGCTCCCTCGCGTCACGGAGATTCGTATTGAACACGGATGCCGAGAACTGCTTGGCAGCGCCGCTTATCGTGTCGCTCAGCGCGGCTTCCACTTCATTGGCATTCACTTCCTCGCCACGATTTAGGATTAATATTCTTTGGACCAGGTTCTTCAACTCTCGGACATTACCCGGCCAATGGTAGTTACGCAGAACATTCAGCGCACCGGTTGAGAAGCGGCGATATGGCAGCTGCTCCTTTTCCACCATCCATCCAAGGTAAAAATCGACTAGTTGCGGAACATCCTCCACGTGATCGCGCAGCGGCGGCACATGTATTGGTACGACATTGAGACGGTAATACAGATCCTCACGGAAACGGCCCTCGGACACCGCTTTTTCCAAATCCTGATTGGTCGCGGCGATGACGCGGACATCGACGTCGACATACTGCTGTCCGCCGACCCTCATGAACCGACTTTCTTCCAGCGCGTTCAGTAACTTGGCCTGGGTATCCAGGGCTAGATCGCCGACTTCATCCAGAAACAATGTGCCGCCCTTGGCCTGCTCGAACCGTCCCGGCCAAGCGATTCCATTCTCTTCAGTGCCGAACAACTGCGCCAGAATGCTTTGCGTGGGAATAGCAGCCAGACTGACATGCACGAATTCCGCCTCACGGCGAGGACTTTGATTATGCAGGCTTCTGGCGACCACTTCCTTGCCGCTACCCGGTTCACCGGTGATCAAAACCCAGCTGTCCGTGCTCGCCACTCTCGCCATCTGTTTACGCAGAGCCTGCAACACTTCGCTGCTACCGTCCAGGGCCGCCACCGGTTCCAAGCGGCCCCGCAACCGCACGTTTTCCTTGCGCAGGCGGTCACTCTGCAAGGCCCGTTCGACCGTGACCAGCAGCTTGGCTGTGGACAGCGGTTTTTCAAGGAAATCATATGCCCCGTAGCGGATTGCCTCCACCGCAGTTTCCACATTGCCGTGCCCCGAAATCATGATCACCGGGACGTCTAAATCGTCAACACTGGCCCACTCCTTCAATAACGAAATCCCGTCGGTACCCGGCATCCAGATGTCCAGCAATACCAAGTCGAGACGGCGTTTTTTCTGCAATTGACGTGCATCTTCCGCGCTATCCGCCGTGAGCACCATATACTTTTCGTCCTCGAGTATATCGCGGACTATCTCGCGAATATCAGGCTCGTCATCAACGACTAAAATCGTTTGACCGGTCACGCTATTTTCTCTTCTGCCTTGGGCCCGCGATTCACCCTAAGATTTGGGTCAGTGACATTTTCGCGTCGCATTACTTGTGGTACCTGTATAGTAACGCATGCCCCGCCATTTCCTCGATTTTCCGCCCACAACCTTCCACCATGCTCCTCCGCGATCCGCTTCACGATCGCCAGACCCAAACCGGTTCCCTTCGCTTTGGTGCTGACGTAGGGTTCGAATAATCGTTCCATGATGTCTTTGGGCACACCGGGTCCATTATCTGCGACCGTGAGTCGAATATGGGCACCGTCCCTCTCGCGAACACTCAGCGTGGATATACGGATTTCCGGATGCAAGGTCTGCGCGAGCGCATCTTTGGCGTTTATCAGGAGATTATTCAGCACCTGCCGGAGCCGATCGCTGTCTGCCATTAATTCTGGAAGATCTTCGTCCAGATCGAAGATTATCTTTATCGGACTGTCCGCACGCCGGTGCAGTTCAGCAACATCCCGGACAAGCTGGTTCAGGCGCACCGGCTTCAGCCTCATCTGCACAGGCTGCGCATAGTTTGAGAAGGCGTTGACCATGTTCTTCATTGACTCAACTTGTTGCGCGATGGTGCGTGTTGCCCGTTCCAAGGTCGCATAATCGTCGGGTGGCAGCTTCTTTGAGTACTTTTGTCTTATGCGCTCGACGGACAACTGAATAGGCGTGAGTGGATTCTTGATCTCATGTGCCAACCTCCTCGCAACTTCGCCCCACGCGGCATCGCGCTGGGCTTGTATCAAGTCGGTGACGTCATCAAATACCACTACGTAGCCCCCGCGCTTTCCGGGCAGCTTTGTGCCCCGCACTATTAATACCTGGCGGCCGCGAGTACCAAACAGCGTGATTGGGTGTTGCCACTCGTCCAGGCCCTTGTTCATGGCGTCCTCGATCATCGAAAACAAGGACTCAAAGCGGGGGTACTCGCTCTTGACGGCACCTACCGGGCGATCTTTACCCTCCGCGAATGTAGTGCCGAGAATCTGGCTCGCCGTCGCATTTTGCGTCAGCAAATTCAACTCGATATCAAACGACAATACACCGGAGGACAAATGCGCCAACACCGTCTCCAGATAAGTACGCTGTTCTTCCGTCTCCCGTTGACTCCGACGCGCCGTGTTTTGCGCCTCGTTGATTCGTCGCGTCATGTCGTTGAAAGACTTGACCAGTATTCCGAACTCGTCGCTGCTGGTCACCGGCAATTCCTTTTTATAGTTACCCCACGCGACCGCGCGGGTCCCCTCCGCCAAATCCCGTAGCGGCGCGGAAACCCGCCGGGAAATGTATATGGCTGCCCACACTGAGAGGAGCAATGCGGCCAAGGTAACCACCGTCAAGGTTAGGATCAGGCTGAACTTGAGGGGCCCCCGGGAAAAGACCATCTGCTTATACTGGGTTGAAGCCGATTCTATCCGCTCCGACAGGTTCGCGTAGCGCAGAGGCAGCGGTTTGAGCGCTTGCAACGCACGGAGCGGTTTCCCGACGTCGGTTGGCAGAACAGGCACCACAATGCGCAGTTGTTGCGTGGAATCGGATATCGGCTCCAGACTGGCGTATGCCTGTCTCTGTTGCACGCGGGTTAACACACTTTCATCCGGGGTGTCGGGCACTAACGATTGGGAGTCTTGGCTGCTGAACGCAACGATGCGGCCAGTTGACGTATACAGGCTGACTTCGGAATATCCGCCGCGTTCTCGCATCTCGTCGAGCATTCGGATGATTTCCAATGAACCCGCGGATTCGGTTACGCCTACCGCTCCCTCTGAAACGTCGTCCACCACATCCTGCTTGAGCACCTCCAAGGTATTGCGCCCTAGCAACAAGGCGTCGCCGATCGCCTGCTCAACGCGAACGTCAAACCAACTGTCGACACCCTTGCTCAAGAACTGGACCGAGAAATAATAAACAACCGCCAACGGGATACCAGCCAACAACACAAACATCCCCAAAAGACGCATCGTCAATCGGGAGCCCAATGCCTGCGCCCTGAACTGACGATACAGATGCCACACGTTGGCGGTGATCAACGCCGCCAGAATAACAATGCCCAATATATTGACTATGAGCAGGGTTGAATAGAATTCGCCGGAGACTTCGGCATGTTGCGCAGCCGACGTCAATAACAGCAGCGCCAGCACCAACACCAACAAAAGAATTACTACAGATAAGGTGCCGAATAGAGAGCGAATCACGGCAGAATCTTCCAGCGTGTCCAATCGCTATTCAACCGCCAATTTGGCGACAGAAAAGCCATTGGTCGTAATGGTCCAGGCAGCGCATCAATGTCCAGTCGGCTACGTACCGCCAGTTGATGGCCGCTTTCGGCGCGGGCCTCCGGCAACGCGAGGCTTATATCCCGCAGCGTACCAATACGCCTGAGCGCCTCGTCCACGGAGCGAAACATTTCAATACCAGTGGAGGCGGACGTTTCTACGATGTAATGATCCGACAACGCGTGATACCGCAGCCGTGAACGCATACTTACTTGATCGATCTCCGCGTCCCACAGCAAGCCGCTGCGCACGACTCTAAATTCCGTCAACAGCACCAACGGTACGCCGCTGTTGACCGCGTCCTCGACCTCTTCGGTCAGGCCAAGATCTACGTCCGCCGACACCAACAACCGGTCGTCAACGTGCTGGATCTCTACCTTGTGTACCAAAAACTCGGCAAACACTTCCGGCACCGCCCCCAACGCCAGCGCCAACACGGCGGACGCAGCCAGGACCGCGCCCTTGCGATCGATGCATGCGACGGCCAACAGTTTCCACATCATTTGCAGTTCTCAGCTCAGTGGGCACGATGTCTTAACATAGAAAAGAAAAATCCATCCATATCGTGTACTCCCGGCAGAGTCTGCCGGCCTTCCGCGCAATCGACCCCCTTCAGCATGGGTAATGGCTCGACTATTGCCTCCGCATGGCGATCCATAAATGCGCGGATCTGGTGTTGATTTTCCTCCGGAAACACCGAGCAGGTCACGTACATAAGTCTGCCTCCGGAGGCGACCAATGGCCACAGCGACTCTAACAAGCTTTCCTGGACTTGGCACAGAGCATCAACGTCCGCAGGCTGGCGATTATGCTTGATATCCGGATGGCGCCGGATGACGCCGGATCCGCTGCAAGGCGCATCGATCAACACGCAGTCGAACGGTTCGCCATCCCACCAAGCGTCTACCTGAGTAACATCCACCGCGAGACATCGCGCCCTGAGTTGCAGCCGGTCAAGCGTCTGGCGCAGACGTTCAACACGCTCACTGTCAATGTCGATAGCAATCACTTCCGACAACGCCGGCTGCGACTCCAGCATATGCGCAGTCTTGCTGCCCGGCGCCGCACACGCATCCAACACGCGCTCACCCGGTTGCAAGCTGAGCGCCGGGACCACGAGTTGCGCGGCCGTATCTTGCACTGATGCCCATCCTTCAGAGAACCCGGGCAACGATTCCACCGCTACCGGTTTTTTTACGATCAACCCGGTCGCCACGTGTGGATCCAACACGGCTCCGATCCCAGCTTTTTGCAAGTGACCAAGATAATCAGTTCGCCCAATGCGTCCAAGGTTCACCCGTAGACACATGGGCGGATGGTCGTTATTGGCCTCGAGAATCTGTTTCCACGCTTGCGGCCATGCCGCAGTTATCCGCACACGTATCCAATCCGGGTGCGCGCTCAGGGCTGCGTCGCTGCTGAGCTGTTCATCAACTTCCGCTGAGCGCCGTGCGTAATTCCGCAACACCCCATTGACCAGACTCTTAGCCCAAGGCTTCCCCGCCAGCTCGCAAGCCTGTACCGTGGCGTCAACGGCGGCGTGGGCCGGTATCCGCATGAACTTGAGTTGATAGACACCGATCAGCAGTAAAAAGTAGATGTCTCGGTCCTTGTTACGGATTCGAGTCTTGAGTAGCCGTTGTAAGATTTCTTCCAGGGTCCAAAACCAACGAACCGTACCCAGCGCCAGTTCCTTGACCAAAGCCCGATCACGTCCAGGCAGGGAATGCGTTGACAGCACACCGGAGAACGCGGTGTCGCTCGATCGGCCACCGTCGATGACCAAGGCGGCCGCGCGGGCTGCCTGCAGGCGCACCTGCGCGGACACCGGCTGGCCATGGGTTTCAATTAATGTGCTTTTGGTCATAAACATCATCGAATCGCTCCCCGATATCCAGCGGGAAACCGTTGACGAATTCCGCCGCGCGCAGACGACTCCCGCCTTCGCGTTGCAACTCTGTAATGATCAATATCCCATCACCGCATTGCACCGATATTCCGTGCGCATCGACATGTGTGATGGTGCCGGGTGCGTCATCAACTCGCTGATCGCCCGGGACGGCGTCCCAAATTCGAAGGCGCTGTCCGCGCAGTCGGGTCTGCGCCACCGGCCATGGATTGAGCGCCTTGATCTTTCGCCGCGTCTCCAGCGTCAGTCGACGCCAGTCAATACGGCTTTCATTTTTTGTCAGCTTCGGTGCCATCGTTGCGCGGGTGGAATCCTGGGGTACCGGTTCAATCTCTCCGTTCACCCATCGCGGCAATGTGTCAACCAACAGATCCGCGCCAAGCTGCGCCACACGGTCATGAACGGCCCCTGACGTGTCGTTATCATTTATTGGCGTTTCCTGCATGGACAGGATCGGACCGGTATCCAATCCCTGTTCCATCAGCATGATGGTCACGCCGGTCATCGCATCCCCCGCTGCAACGGCGCGCGGGATCGGCGCCGCTCCACGCCAACGTGGCAGCAAAGAGGCATGCACGTTTACACATCCCCAGTCAGGCACCGCGAGGATTTCTGGCGGTAACAATAATCCGTAGGCTACTACGACCATGACATCACAACCCATTGCTTGGAGTCGCGGCGCCCACCCTTTCAAAGCGACGGGCTGGTACACCGGTATACCACGTTGCACCGCCAGTTTCTTAACCGGCGACGGGTTCAAACGTCGGCCTCTACCCGCGGGTCGATCAGGCTGGGTAAACACAGCCACCACATTGAACTCGCGATCGAGCAGCGCACACAAACACGGCAGTGAAAACTCGGGCGTGCCGGCGAAAGCCACTCGCAAGGTCATTCGTATCAGAACCCGAAAAAAAGTATGAGTGAAGGCGCCCTAGCTCATAGTGTCACTGCGTCCTGAGCCGACGCCGTAGGCACAGCACGTTTGGCTTGCTTCTGCAGACGCTTAAGAATTCGCTCCTGTTTTAGGCGCGACAAATAATCCACAAAAACTTTCCCGTCGAGGTGATCAATCTCATGTTGGATGCACACGCTCAATAGCCCTTCGGCACGGGTTTCGAATCGTTCACCCTCACGGTTCAATGCCCTGACCACTATCGACTCGGAACGCTGCACCGGCGCAAACACCTCAGGCACCGACAAGCAACCCTCCTCGATCTCCTGGTTACCTTCGCGCGCAACGATCTGTGGATTGATGAATACCCGCAATTCACTTTGGTCCTTGGAGACGTCAATGATGATGACTCGCTGCGGAACATTCACTTGTATCGCGGCCAACCCGATACCCGGCGCCTGATACATCGTCTCCGCCATGTCATCCACCAACGCGAGAATGCCGTCATCGACGCGAACAACAGGCTCCGCTATTTCACGTAACCGCGGATCGGGGTAAACCAGGATATCCAGGACCGCCATCAATAATGATTCGTGATGATGTTGTAACTTAATGGATATTCTACTATTTTTCTGGATGATACTGAATAAAAAGACGTTTCACGTTGGCGTTCACGTATAGATCGGCTAGACTCGCACTAGGCGCCTGTTTCAACACAAATTGCCATTGATAATGTCACCATCCAAAGTAAAAACCCTCATGGCTTATCGTGCTTACATTCTGCGCACAATATTCCTTTTTCTGCTCGCATGGTGTGCGTCCGGTTGGGCGGCCACCACTGCACCGGACCTTCGGCCCGACCATCCGCAACGCTATACCGTGCAGCAGGGCGACACATTGTGGGGCATCGCAGCGCGGTTTTTGAAGGATCCGTGGCGTTGGCCCGAAATCTGGCAACGTAATGCAGCAATCAAGAATCCACACCTGATTTATCCGGGCGACGTACTGGTAATGAATATGGTGGCCGGTTCACCAGAATTAAAGGTACTGCGCCGCAAGGTGGTTAAACTATCACCCGCCATATATACGGAGCCGCTGGAAGCCGCCATTCCCACCATCCCCCCGAGCGCGATCCAGTCATTCTTGAGTTCTCCCCTGGTTGTCGAAAAAGGCGGTCTACGAGATGCCGGCCATGTGGCAATCGGTTCGGATGGCAAGATCGCACTGGGTGCATACAGCATTCTGTACGCGCGCGGTCTGCCAGAGAGCGACGCGAAGTTTTATCGTATTCTCAGGCCCGGGAAAAGATTCGTGGATCCCGTGAACGGCGAATTTCTTGGCCAGCAAGCAATCCATGTCGGTGATGCACGGATGTTGACACCAGGGGAGACTGCCAGAATGGAGGTAGTCCGATCCCACGGCGAAGTCAGTCCCGGCGATCAATTGATTCCGGCCCCGGATGATATCGGCTTGCCATACTACACCCCCAGCGCTCCCGAGCATGACGTGCGCGGTTTCATCATTGACGCCCCCGGCGGCGTCGCCGAAGTCGGCCCCCTGTCAGTGGTGGTAATCAGTGTTGGCACGCGGGAAAACGTTGAGTCAGGCCATGTGCTGCGCATTCTGCGCGACGCCGGACTGGCGCGTGATCCCGTCACTCGCGAGACATTCCGGATCCCGCAAGAGGAATCTGGCCTATTGATGGTATTTCGTGCCTTTGAAAAGGTTAGTTACGCATTGGTGATGAAGGCCGTGCGGCCAATCCACGTACTCGACGTGGTTGAGACCCCATAGCCCGCATATTGCGCTACGGGGCGGTGTCCAACTGCGTGATCCATTCACCAGCATCCGGGATGCTTCCGGGATGCTTCCGGGATGCTTGATGTAATATGCGCGTAAACAGTTAAAGAGCGGGCAGGAGGCCAACGATGCTCAAGGATGGGCGATCAACTGAAGACTTAGCACCTTGGATTCACCTACACCAAATCGCAGGCGTGGGCTTGAAGGCGAAGCATGCGTTACTGCGCCGATTCCACACACCCGAGGGCGTACTTGGCTCCGGGTTGCTGCACCCGACACATCCTACTCCCCCATGGGGATCTTACCGGTCCGGGATCGATCGTGATCTTGACTGGGCGAATCATCCCAACCATCACATACTGACTTTTCTCGATCCACGTTTTCCCAAACTCCTTGCGCAAATCGCCGATCCGCCACTGCTATTATATGTATGGGGTGGCGCCGATACGCTCAACGCACCACAGGTATCGATTGTAGGCAGCCGCAACGCCACGCCCTACGGACGCCGGATCGCCCACTCCCTGGCGTCAGGGCTTGCCGGTTGCGGAATCACGGTTACCAGCGGATTGGCCTTAGGCATCGACGCAGCGGCCCATCAGGGCGCTATCGACGGCCACGGCGGCACGATCGCCGTTGCGGCACACGGACTGAATGAAGTCTATCCTCGCCGGCACCGTGAACTCGCATCGCACGTCGCGAGATGCGGCGCTGTGGTGTCTGAGTTTCCGTTAGGAACAGCGCCGCGGCGGGAGCACTTTCCACAACGCAATCGCATTATAAGCGGTTTGTCATTGGGCACCGTCGTCGTGGAAGCGAACCGCCGCAGCGGGTCACTGATCACCGCGCGGCTGGCGGCGGAACAAAATCGTGACGTATTCGCCATCCCGGGACCCGTCCATTCCCCACAATCCTGGGGCTGTCACGACTTAATCCGGCAGGGGGCGAAACTCGTTGAGCGCCTGGCACATGTGCTGGAAGAATTGCCACTTGCCGGTCGGCTCGATAAGACATCGCAAGACCAGCCGCAATCCACACCCGAGCCCGGACCATACAAAGGATTACTCGCGCATATGAGCTATGAACCGGTAACTGTGGATATTTTGGTGGCCCGCAGTGGATTGACGACGGACGCGGTTTCCTCCATGCTGTTACAGATGGAGATAAACGGGTGGGTCGAGTCGTTCGCCGGCGGGGGGTATGTCCGGGTTTCAAAAACTAGACGCTAAGGCGTACCGATGAAAGAAAACGTACTAGACGTTCTCATGTACTTATTCGAAAACTATATGGTTGAGGAGCCTGAGTTTGAGAAGGACCATCAAACCTTAACCGCGGAACTTTTCCAGGCCGGTTTTGAGCATCGCGACATTAATAAGGCTTTTGACTGGCTGCAGGACCTCTCCGAGATGTGCGACCCTGCTTTTCCGCCCCCAATGAGTATCGGCAGGAAATCCATTCGCCATTATGCGGCGGAAGAAACACGCAGACTAAACGCGGAGACGCGGGGATTTCTATTGTCCTTAGAGCAATCCGGCGTATTGGATGCGCCAACCCGCGAGGTGGTAATCGATCGCGTTATGGCATTGGAGGTGGACGAGATCGACTTGAATCACATCAAGTGGGTCACCATGATGGTGTTGTGCAACCAGCCGGGGCAGGAAGATATGTATGTGTGGATGGAGGATGTAGTCTTGAACGGTGTCAAAGCGAAATTACAATAAGTAAATAAATAACAGAGACTGGGGCTTTCTGTCCCCACGCTCGAAAACAGTCTATGATTCTCAGCAGTGTCATAGATTGCCATCGGACGCTGCTAGTCCAGCCAACGTAATATGCCTAAGAACCTGATCGTCGTTGAATCACCCGCCAAGGCCAGGACAATCACCAAATATCTTGGTGACGATTTTCAGGCTATGGCATCGTATGGTCACGTCCGCGATCTCACACCTAAAAGCGGTGCGGTGGATCCAGATCATGACTTCGAGATGAACTACACGTTGATCGAGCGCAACAAGAAACATGTTGATGCGATCGCAAAAGCATTAAAACATTCCGACGCCCTTTATTTGGCCACGGACCCGGATCGGGAAGGTGAGGCGATCTCCTGGCACCTGTATGAAATCCTCAAGGAACGTAGCGCTTTGGATGGCAAGCAGGTACACCGCGTCGAATTTTACGAATTCACAAAACGCGCGATACAACACGCCGTTTCTCACCCCAGGGACCTATCCCATAGCCTAATCCACGCGCAACAAGCAAGGCGTGCGCTGGATTACCTAGTAGGCTTCAATCTATCGCCGTTGCTGTGGAAAAAGATTAGCCCCGGTTTGTCGGCAGGGCGTGTACAAAGTCCGGCGCTGCGCCTCATTGCGGAGCGTGAGGAAGAAATCGACAAGTTTGTGGCCCAGGAGTACTGGACGATCGAAGCAGATCTTGGTGCTGACAAGAAAGCTTTTTCTGCCAAGTTAACCCACTTCGGGAATGAAAAATTGGAACGCTTCTCCATCACCAATGAGGAACGCGCCGCCGAAGTACAGCAAGAATTAATAAGCAACGCCCAAGGTAATCTGCGGGTAACTAAAGTCGATAAGAAACAACGCAAGCGTAATCCGTCACCGCCATTTATTACGTCTACCTTGCAGCAGGAGGCAGCACGGAAACTTGGATTCAGCGCGCAGCGGACCATGCGTGTCGCGCAACAACTATATGAAGGAATTGAGATCGAAGGAACCAGCATCGGCCTAATCAGCTATATGCGAACCGATTCGGTAAATCTTGCGGCGGAAGCGGTAAATGAATTGCGGGAGTTTATCAACCAGCGCTTTGGCAACGAAAATCTGCCGGCAGACCCCCAGGTATACAAAAATAAATCCAAGAACGCTCAAGAGGCCCATGAAGCCATCCGCCCAACCTCCGTTGTGCGCACTCCTGAGCACATTAAGCGGGCCTTGAGTAAAGAGCAATTTAACTTGTATCAGCTGATTTGGACGCGGACTGTAGCGTGCCAGATGATTCACGCCGTCTTGGATACCGTTGCGGTCGATATGGAAGCCGGGTCGGGCAACATATTCCGCGCCACCGGCTCTACAATCAGTAAACCGGGCTTCATGACCGTGTATCAAGAAAGCACCGATGACGCCAAGGACACAGATGACAATCAGAAGCTGCTGCCACCGCTAAAAGAGGGCGAGCGCGTCGGTGTAAGGGAAATCCGCAAAGAACAACATTTCACCGAACCGCCTCCGCGATATTCCGAGGCGAGTCTGATCAAAACACTCGAATTTCATGGAATCGGCCGTCCGTCGACCTACGCGACCATCATCTCAACCCTGCAACAGCGTGAATACGTGACGCTGGAGAACCGAAGATTTTTCCCTACCGACATGGGCCGTGTAGTGAATCATTTTTTGTCCACTCAGTTTTCCCAATATGTGGATTACAATTTCACGGCACGATTGGAAGACCAATTGGACTCAGTTTCCCGTGGGGAGCAGGACTGGGTGGAGATAATGCGAGATTTCTGGACGTCATTTAAGGCCCGTGTTGAAGAAAAGCAAAATGTGTCCAGAGAGGAGGTCGCCCAGGCACGCCAGTTAGGCACCGATCCCAAGACCGGAAAACCGGTAAGTGTACGTATGGGCAGATTTGGGCCGTTTGTACAAATCGGCACTCGAGACGATGAGGAAAAACCTCGGTTTGCCGGTCTTCGACCCGGACAAAAAATGGACACGATCACCCTGGAAGACGCCTTTGAATTGTTCAAGCTCCCGCGCGATTTGGGAGCAAGCCCGGACGATGAAAAGATCTCCGTCAACATCGGTCGTTACGGGCCATACGTGCGTTACGACAACAAGTTCGTGGCAATCACAGACGACGATCCATACACAATCACTCTGGAGCGGGCACTAGAACTCGTGGCGGAGAAGAAAATCGCCGACGCCAACCGAACCATAAAGTCATTCGATGGCACAGACGTTGAGGTCTTGCGCGGCAGATACGGGCCGTATATCACTAACGGCACAAAGAATGCCAGAATCCCGAAAGATATCGAACCGGAAGATTTGACTCTGGAACAGTGCACGGCGCTGATTGAAGCGGCACCCGAGCGCCGCAAGAAGAAGAAAAAGAAAAAGAAAAAGACGACCAAAAAGGCCTCAACCAAAGTCTGACATCTTTGCCGGGACCAGTTCTTCAACGGCACTCATGCTGGCGCGCTTCATGGGCCTGCCGTCGACCGGGCAAATCGGTGCTTCCCGAATTTGTTTCCTGTTAAAGGTCAACAACTCAACCATGCCTTGGTCCACACTGAACCGGAAGCCGGGAACCTTTACGAACCGGTTCCCTGCAAAACGCACTCGCTTATCGAACGTTTGACACGGAATATTGTTCCGGTCGAGATGTTCCACAAGCTCTTCTGGACTATCAGCGAATAAATGCAGCTCGATCGGCGTGTCGTCAGTCACGTTGCCCCGTAGCAGCGCGCCAACCAACCGTGGTTGGAACGGCGCGAACAGTCGCATTAATTCAGCGGCCTTTTGCCGGTCGCAGCGCAATTTTTCCATCAAGGACTTCCCGCGAAACAATCTCAGTCGCGCAGCGAAAGCGAATTCAATTTCCCGATTGTTCGGCAGCGGGGTGCTGCGATGATCGTATCCCAGGCGCATACAGGCCTTCTGCTTAGCAACCTGGTAGTTACGAACGGACTCCTCAACCATGATGCGCGCGGCCTCCTCACAGACGGCCCGGCGCTTCTGTTCGTCGAAACGATTTCGTTTACCACCACCGGAACGATGCGTCATGTTGCTAGGCACAGCAGCACCTAAAACAATCCTTCCGGCACCGGCGCCGCCGGCGATTTACCCACCGCGGTTGAACCATCCAAATGCAAGGAACCCAGCACTGCTGGCGCCGGCTCCGTACCAGCCATGAAAAACTCCTCATACGCTTGAGGATCAGACTCAAGCGTCGCCTTCCCGGTCTCGGTGGAGACGAATCTGCTAACGATGTTGTCAGGAACCTGCGACGAACGTTCCTGGGAGCCCTTCAATGCGACGCGCATATAATCGATCCATATCGGCAGGGCCGCCCGGGACCCTGCTTCTCCACGGCCGAGGGTTACGGGATCATCGAAGCCCACCCATACCGTCGTTACCACGTCCGCGCTGAAACCGGAAAACCAGGCATCACGAAAGTCATTCGTCGTACCGGTCTTGCCGGCAAGGTCATTGCGTCCAAGAGTCAGTGCACGCCTCCCGGTGCCGGTGCGTATCACGTCCCGCATCATGCTTGTCATAAGGTAGTGATTGTCCGCACGCAAGACTCGTCTTGCCCGGTGTGGTCTGGAGAAGTCTTCGGCAGTGTCATCCGTGGCCGAAGATCGCAAACATGCGCGGCAGATTATTGCTGGATTTGCCTGCTCCACCACGTTCCCATGCCGATCCTCCACCCAGTCGACAAAATAGGGGTCTATCTGAAATCCACCATTGGCAAACACGGCGTAGGCCCGCACCACCTCAAGCGGTGTGATCGAGCCCGCACCCAGCGCCAAGGACAGCCCCTTCGGCAAGCGGTTACGCTCGAGCCCGAATCTGGTCAAATGATCAAGCACTGGCTCGATGCCGATCGCACGTACAATCCGCACCGAAACCAGGTTCAGCGACAGACTCAACGCCTTGCGCAACCGAGTCGGACCGAAAAATTTACCGCTATAGTTCTCCGGACGCCATACTGTGCTGTCGCTGCTATCCGGAACCACGATCGGCGCCCCGCTTACCAACGTTGCCGGCGTAAATCCGCGCTCTAAGGCGGCGGAATAGATGAACGGTTTTATATTAGACCCGGGCTGACGCTGCGCTTGAACGGCGCGGTTGAACTTACTCAGATAAAAATCGAATCCGCCGTTTAGAGCCAATATGGCTCCATCCTCTGGTCGCAAAGACACCAAGGCTCCCGCTACTTCCGGTAACTGGACTAGACGCCATTTATCCTTCTGGTTTTTCTCTACGTAAACCACATCACCTGCTTTGATGATGTCTTGCGCAGACTTGGGCTCGGCGCCGACGGAGTCTTGATTTTTATGGCGTTTGGCCCAAGACATCCCAGGCCAATCCAGATCGATAACTTGACTATTCCGCGTGTACAGCTTCGCGCTTTTTTCTTTAACCGCGATAACGATCGCGGGTAACATTTCCCCACTTCGCGGACGCTTGCCAAGCATGCGATCCATGTCTTCCACGGTGGTAGAGTCGCTCAACTCGTAGTAACCAGCCGGCCCGCGGTAACCGTGCCGTTGATCATACTGTTTCAATCCTTTTCGCAGCGCGCGGTCAGCGGTGCGCTGCAGTTCTGGACGAATCGTTGTATACACTTTGAGACCCCGCCAGTACGCTTCCTCTCCATAGCGATCGATCATATGCACACGGGCCATCTCCGCGACATAAGGCGCCTGCACATCAACCATTACAATATGCTTACTGGCGGTGATTTCCGCGCCGCTAGCCTCTCGAAACTCATCGTTGGTAATGTGGCCCAGCTGATGCATACGCCGCAAAACGTAATCACGTCGTTTTATTGCATTGTCAGGATTGGCGAGCGGGTTGTCACGCGAGGGAGCCTTCGGCAACCCGGCAAGCATGGCAATCTGTGCCAGTGTCAGCTCGTTGAGGGATTTTCCGTAATACACGCGCGCCGCAGCACCAAAACCATAGGCACGATTGCCGAGAAAAATTTTATTGATATAGAGATCCAGTATCTGATCTTTGGTCAGCGCTCGCTCAATTCGAAACGCCAACAACACCTCCTTCAACTTTCTTATATAGGTTTTCTCCGGCGACAGGAAATAGTTGCGGGCTACTTGCATGGTGATGGTGCTGGCGCCTTGCTCGTGCCCGCGGGAGCGGAGATTGGCCAACGCCGCGCGCACCACACCGGTCATATCCACACCCGGATGACGATAAAACGAGTCATCTTCCGCAGCGAGCACGGCATTGACCAGTTGTGCGGGCATTGAATCTATGCTGACTGGCTCGCGTCGTTCCTTGCCGTACTCTGCCATCAACCTCCCGTCGGCGAAAAAAACGCGCAGCGGCACCTTGAGCTGTACGTCTCGCAAGGACTCTACGGCCGGAAGCTCGGGCAATAGCGACACGGTGAATAACGCGATGGCCACCCCCGCCGCCAGCGCCACGCCGACGAGGCCGATTATCAGTCCGAGGATGACGCGAAGCAGGGTGCGAATCACAGTCGACATGAAAATACCGAGAACCTGGCTAAGCTTACTACAAGCAGCAAAAAACGTCCGATAGGATTTGTCAGTCCTACTCCTATCGTCTATATTGCATTGATATGCTAACGTAAATTGGCATCTTGCACTCATAACTAACGGATATAAAGAGGTTATCCTGGTGCTGTTCCAGAAAAAGCGGCCAAATCTCCTCGGAATCGATATCAGTTCTTCCGCCGTGAAGCTATTGGAATTGAATAAAAGCGGCGGTCATTTCCAAGTCGAGCGCTACGCAGTGGAACCCCTGCCCCAGAATGCCATGATGGAAAACGCCATCACGGACGTCGAACAGGTGGGCCGGTCGGTAGACCGGGTGGTCAAGCGCGCGGGAACCAAAACCAAGGAGGTGGCAGTGGCGGTATCTGCGTCCCATGTCATCACCAAGACCATTACCATGCCCAGCGACCTGAAGGAACAGGATATGGAAACCCAGATCGAGACCGAAGCGGATCACTACATCCCCTACCCCTTGGAAGAGGTGAATCTTGACTTCGAAGTCGTCGGGCCATCGGAAACCAACGCCAACGAAGATGAAGTCATTCTTGCCGCTTGCCGTAAGGAGATCGTGGATGATTACATCGCCGTGGTCGAGCGTTCCGGGCTGCGACCTGAAATCATTGATGTAGACGCATTTGCGATGGAAAACGCGTTCTCACTAATTGCGAGGCAGATGCCCGGCGGGGGCATGGAAAAAACCGTTGCGGTGTTGGATTTTGGCGCGACCACGGCGCATATGAACGTGATGCACAATAACCGTTCCGTTTACACGCGCGATCACACATTCGGCGGCCGGCAGCTTACCGAGGAGATCCAAAGGCGATATGGATTGTCGTACGAAGAAGCCGGACTGGCGAAGAAAGTCGGAGGATTACCCGACAATTATCAGCCGGACATTCTACAACCGTTCATGGAGGCGATGTGCCAAGAAACCATGCGCGCATTGCAGTTCTTCTATTCTTCCACCCCCTTTAATAGTGTCGATCAAATATTGCTTGCCGGTGGTTGCGCACAAATATCCGGTATCGACGAATTAATTTCCGATCGATTGAACGTACCAACAACAATCGCCAATCCCTTTTCGAGCATGTCCCTGGCGTCACGCATCAAACCGCAAATTCTGAGCGGCGACGCGTCCTCACTGATGGTGGCCTGCGGTTTGGCGTTGCGGAGTTTTAATTCATGACCAAAATCAACCTATTGCCGTGGCGAGAAATTCGCCGCCGTGAACGGGATCGGCAAATCCTAACGGGTAGCGCCCTTTCATGGATGTTGATGGGTTTGCTGGTATTTTATGGTTGGCTGCATATGAACGGACGCATCGATTTCCAGAGCGGCAGAAATGATTTCTTGAAAAAGGAGACCGTTAAACTCGATAAGCAGATCAAGGAGATTCGAGAAATCAAGCGGCGAAAGGAAGCGTTGTTGGCGCGCATGGAAGTCATTCAACAACTTCAATCCAACCGAACTCAGATCGTCCATGTGTTTGATGATTTGGTGCGAAAGTTACCCAAGGGGGTTTACTTAACCAGCCTGAAAAAGAAAGGTAAGAACATCACTCTTGCTGGTTACGCGCAATCAAATGCCAGGGTGTCGAGCTTAATGCGAAGCCTTGATGCGTCGGATTGGTTCGCAAATCCTAATCTCAACGTCATCAATGTCACGCCGAGCGGCGAGTCGAGGGTGAGCAAATTTACTCTGCAGGTAAAACAGGTGAAAAAGAAAAAGCAGGCCGCTCTTGGGCAACAATCCAGCACTGGGAAAACCGGTTGATCAAATGGCACTTAGCGACCTACAAGAGTTAGACATAAACGACATTGGCTCCTGGCCGCTGTGGCTCAAAGTGACCGGCGCTGGAATGATCAGTGTCGCGATACTGGCGGCGGGATATTGGTTTATTGTTAAGGACCAGTATGCCGAACTGCAGAAATTGCAGCGCCAAGAAGCGCAGCTCAAAGATTCCTATCTCAAGAAAAAAGCGTTGGCAATCAACCTTGGCGCCTATCGTCAGCAAATGGAGGAGATCGAAAATACCTTCGGCGTGATGCTCAAACAGTTGCCGGATAAAACGGAGGTGCCGGAATTGTTGATCGATATCACCCAGGCAGGACTCGGGCGCGGTTTACAGTTTCAAACGTTTAAGCCGCAAAGGACCCGGCAAGAGGACTTTTACGCGGAAATGCCCATTAGTCTAGCGGTCAGCGGCAGCTATCATCAATTAGGGGAATTCGTGAGCGACCTGGCTTCGTTGCCGCGCATCGTGACAATTGGTGATCTGGACCTGACGCCGATCAAAGGCACGGACCAACTAAAGATGTCAGCAACGACTAAGACGTATCATTACTTGGATGACGATCAGATCCAACAGCGAAAACAAGCAGCGATTAAAAACAAAAAACGGCGTCGAAGAAGGTAATCTTATATGACTCGCTGGTTTACAGTGTTGTTTGTTGCAACGTTGCTTGTGGGATGCAGCGAGGGCGATATACGCGACCTGCATAAATTCGTCAAAGAGGCACACAAGGATCGTAAACCGCGTGTCGAACCACTGCCTCGTATCCGGCCATATGAAAGCTATACATACACAGCAACCAACTTAACGGACCCTTTTTCTCGCGGCAACTTGGTGAAACGCAAGCCAACGGCGGGCGGGAGCGGGTTGAGTCCGGATCTTGATCGGCGCAAGGAGCCGTTGGAACAGTACCCGTTGGATTCGCTGCGCATGGTGGGCACCTTGGGTCGCGGTGACGTGTCGTGGGCGGTTATTCACGCCCCCGATGGCACCATTCATCGAGCCGGCGAAGGCAGCTACCTAGGTCAGAACTTTGGGAAAATCATGACCGTTGCTGATGAAAAACTGGCCATCAAAGAAATCGTTCAAGGCCCGGGCGGAAATTGGGTAGAGCGGGATGCCACCATTGCGATCGTAAAATAAGTCGAACAAAGAAGACTCAAACACTGGGACCAAATACTATGAAAACGGTTCGAACTGCCTCGCTGCGAATTGCCGCACTATCGACCTTGATGCTGGCAGGGAGTCCGCTACTCTGCAACGCCACGGAACTCAAGTTTCTCTCCTGGAGTAAGGACACTGACACCGCCTTCTTACGCATAGACATGGAGGGCCAGGCACCCCACCACACCGAAGTTCTGGACCGGGGCCGTCGCCTAAGGGTCAGCTTCGACGACACGACCTTGAGTAACAACGCGGTGGACATCTCCGGCCAAGGAGCAGTTAAAGGCGTGTTTCCTTACCTGGCCGACGACGGCCGGGCTGTCCATGTGGATTTGTTGATGCGGGAGCCCGGAACCCTGGTGGTGCAACCGACGGAATACGGGTTTATGGTAAAACCGATGACCGGCGGCAAAGCGGCGGCCGGCGACACGACGTCCGCTGCCGCCGAAAACGTCCCGGCGCACACGCCTCCGGTGCCGACCAAGCCGAAACCGGTAATGGTTGCCCAGGCACCCGGTCAAGACGTCCAATCGCTGGAATCCGACGCGCCACCCGCCGTCAACGTCATCCAGGACATCAAGTTTTCACCGTTGCCAGGTGGACGGGTGCAGATAAACATACGCACTGCCTCGCGACCGGACACCCCCGGAAGTTTCAGCACTAACAAGCCGGCCCGATTGGCCTTCGATTTTTTTGGCGCACGAAGCGCATTGCCGCGTAACGTTATAAAAGTGAAAAGCGGAGCTGTTGAAAGCATCGCCACGGTGGAAACGGACGACCGTACGCGCATCGTGCTGAATCTTGTACGGCCTGTATCGTACGATACCCAGATCTCCGACAACGGCATGGTGCTCATCATTGAAAGTGTGGCCACGGGCATCGCCCGGACGGTGACTCCAAAGACGACGCGTTTTGCTAAAGGAGGCGAGACTGCGACCCATAAGATCGAGCGCGTGGATTTCCGCCGCAACAAGGAAGGTGGCGGCAAGATCATCGTCGAATTGTCAGATCCGACCGTCGGCATTGATATTCGCGAAGAGGCTGGTGAGATCATCGTTGACTTCTTGGATGCCAAGATCAAGTCTGAACTTGAACGCCGGCTCGACGTTGTCGACTTTGCGACCCCCGTACAGTCGATTGACACCTTCCAGCAGGGAAAACACGTGCGTATGGTAGTGCTGCCTGCGGGTAGCTATGAACATTTAGCCTATCAAGCAGGGAATGTGTTCACCATCAACGTCAATCCTATCGTTGAAGAAGAAAAAGAGGAAAAGAAAGACGAGTTCGGCTATTCAGGCGAACGGTTGTCGCTCAACTTTCAAAAAATCAGCGTGCGCGCCGCATTGCAGGTGATCGCCGATTTTACCGGGCTCAATTTTGTGACCAGTGATTCCGTGAAAGGCGAACTCACGCTTCGTTTGAAAGACGTCCCGTGGGATCAGGCCTTGGACATCATCCTTCAGACCCGGGGGCTTGGCATGCGCCAAAAGGGTAACGTGGTATGGGTCGCGCCGGCGAACGAGATCGCATCCCGTGAGCGGGCCGAACTCGAGGCCAATCAACAAGTGGTTGAACTGGAACCGCTGGTCTCGGAGTTGATCCAGGTGAACTACGCGAAGGCTGGTGACATCGCGAAACTGTTGCGATCCATCAAGGCGGTGGATACCGGTGTGCAACAGTCACTGTTCGGCAGCGTGAGCATTTCCCAGCTTGAAACGGTCAGTAATTCGTTACTTTCACCGCGCGGCAACGTCACCGTAGACCAACGCACGAACTCGATTCTGCTCCAGGACACCGCTCGTAAAATCGCAGAGGTACGTAAACTGATTGCGAAACTGGATAAGCCGGTGCGCCAGGTTCTGATTGAGACCCGCATCGTCGAGGCCAATGACAACTTCAGCCGCGAACTGGGTGCCAGATTCGGCTTTCAACGGCTAACTACGGATGCGCGGTTTCCGGGAATCAAGGACTCAAACATTGGCGACGTCGTTACCAGCGGCACCTTTGCCGGCACGGAAACCATTGTTGACTCCGTCAACGATACGGAGCCAGGTCTCATCTTCGAGACCCTTCCCGACGGCTTGGCGGTCAATCTACCGGCCTCCGGTATCGGCAATGATCCAGCGGCCTCATATGTATTTGAGATCTTCAAGGCCGGAACGGGGTTCGCGCATCTCATCAGCCTCGAGTTGTCGGCGCTGGAGGCCGAGGGCCAAGGCAAGCTCATCGCCAACCCACGTTTGATCACGGCGAACCAAAAAGAGGCGCACATCGAATCGGGGCAAGAGCGGGTATTCACCACCAATGTGCTCGGGGTAGGCAGCGTGGTGACCAAAAAGGCCGTGTTGGGGCTCACGGTGACGCCGCAGATTACTCCGGACGACAATATCATCATGGACGTGTTCATCACCCAGGACTCCTTCGTCGGTGACGGCACCGACACCATCAACACCAAACAGATTCGCACCCAGGTATTACTGGAAAACGGCGAAACCGCGGTGATCGGCGGCATCTATGGGCAGGATGAGGCCCACGGTGTCACCAAGGTGCCGATACTGGGCGATATTCCCGTACTGGGCGCCATGTTTCGGAGAAAGACCGTGCGTGACAACCGCATCGAGCTGCTGATTTTCTTAACGCCGCGCATCATCAGTCCGGCTCTTAATATCGGTTAAACGACTGGGTCCCCGCACACGTGTAACGGCGGTCTTTCGCCAACCGCCTGCGGAGCTAGGCGGCGACATTTCGGCTCGGCATCCGATCTGAGTCGGGCGACAAAAACCATCATGAATGGTGGTCAACGGCTTAGGGACACCAACCGATCTATTGCACCAAGGCACCCCACTCCTATTTAATGGTATACAGAGAAAACGCCCGCAGCGCCTCATCCGAGAAATGGCTACATTCGAACTTCCAGGCTGTTTAGCAAGAATAGGGACGGGACCATCCCGTCGCCACCGCCCGTAATCCTTGACGCAGTATACGGACCAGTGAATCGTAACCTCATACTGATTGGACCTATGGGAGTAGGCAAGACTACCATTGGACGACAGTTGGCCAAACAATTGAAAATGGAATTTGCGGACTCGGATCACGAAATAGAAGCGCGAACCGGGGTCGCTATCGGCGTCATATTTGAGATCGAAGGGGAAGACGGTTTTCGCAAACGCGAGACGGCGATGTTGCAAGAGCTCTTGAAACGACAAAATCTTGTTTTGGCCACCGGTGGTGGCGCCATCTTGAGTGAAGTCAATCGAAAAAATCTGCGCAAGAGTGGCACGGTTATCTACCTGCATGCCGGAGTTGATACGCAACTCGCGCGCACGCGCGATACAAAGAATCGGCCATTACTCGACACCGACAACCCACGTGAAAAACTTGCAGCCTTGATGCAGGTACGCGAACCATTATATCGTCAGGAAGCGGATTTGATTGTCAACGCCGAAGAACGCCCGTCCGCCACCGTGGCGAGAGAGATCCTGCGCCGTCTTACCCAGAAATGACGGCTCTGAAACTAAACGTCGATTTGGGCGAGCGTCGCTACCCGATTCATATCGGTCCGCGCCTGTTACAGCAACAAGACGTGCTGCGCCCATACATCGCCGGTCAGCAGGTTATGGTCGTGACTAACGGCACGGTGGCCCCACTTTACCTGGAGGCGGTCAGGAAGGGGCTGGTTGGCTTGGATGTTCATGTAACCGTGTTGCCCGATGGTGAACGGTACAAAAACATCGCCACGCTGGAGACGATCTTTGATAACCTCATGGCCGCGGCCTGCGATCGTGAAACTACGGTATTGGCTTTAGGGGGAGGCGTGGTAGGCGATATTGCGGGATTCGCCGCAGCTTGTTACCAGCGCGGTGTTCCCTATATTCAAATTCCCACTACGTTACTTGCGCAGGTCGACTCGTCCGTTGGCGGCAAGACGGCGGTGAATCATCCCAAGGGCAAGAACATGATTGGCGCATTTTACCAGCCCCGGGCCGTGATCGCTGACACCGACACGCTCGCAACACTCGCCGATCGCGAATTGCGGGCAGGGATAGCGGAAGTTATAAAATATGGATTAATACGCGAGCCCGAGTTTCTCGCATGGTTGGAGCAGCACGTCCCAAATCTGCTGGCCCGGGATGCAGAGGCTCTCGCGATCGCCATCAACCGTTCCTGTCAAGCCAAAGCGGAAGTGGTGGCTGCCGATGAGCACGAACGAGGTGAACGGGCACTATTGAACCTGGGACACACCTTTGGACATGCCATCGAGACCGCAGTCGGGTATGGACAATGGTTGCATGGCGAAGCGGTCGCGGCGGGCATGGTCATGGCCGCGTTCATGTCGTTGCAGCTCAAGGATCTCTCGCCAGCCGACTATCAACGTGTGCTGAACTTGGTGGCCCAAGCGGGCCTGCCGGTGGCCCCTCCGGCTGACATCACGCGCTCACGACTCCTCTCGTTCATGCGCTCAGATAAGAAGGTGTCGGCGGGAAGATTGCGTTTGGTGTTACTCAAACAACTCGGGCACGCGCACCTTTGCGATGATTACCCGCCCACCGCCCTCGACGACACCCTGCGGCATTTTCAGATCACCGACTAGCCTAGTTTTCGCCAAACTGCAGCGAATGTAACTGCGGTTAAATCAAGGAAAATAAGGGAATGCTTATCTATCCACTTGATTCAAGACCGTATTTCTGACATTTTGTGGTTTCTGCTGCTCAACGCACGATCAGCGTCATTTTTGAATTTACCACGAGCCGGACAACTTTTCGTGGCCTTTGCAACCGTCGCGGGAAGAGCAGTGAGCCTGCCTTAGAAAGCTGGATTTAGAGGCTACCGTTGTGGGTGCCCACGCCGCTGTTGGGGCCGCGGGGCACCCCCGCAAGACGAGTGCTGCATACAAAGCGGCACGTCACCGTCACGCCTAGTACGGGCACTCCCATCTACCGACCAGAGGGGGAGCCTGCGCAGCGAGTAAATGAGGAGATGCGTGTATGAAAGGTCGCATTAATAGCGCCCTCAACAACAAACGAAGCCCCGGGTTTCCAAAAAAACGGGGCCTCTACGACCCCGCACTCGAACGCGAGAGTTGTGGCGTGGGCTTTATTTGCGACATTAAAGGCCGCCCCAGCAATCAAATCATCAAGGACGCCAACCATATCAATTGTTGCATGGTCCATCGCGGTGGCGTCGGCTATGAAAAAAATACCGGCGACGGCGCCGGTATACTCACCGCGCTACCCCACAAGCTATTTCGCAAATTTTCACGACAAGAATTTCGAACGACGCTCCCCGATCCGGGTCGTTATGGATCCGGTATCATTTTTTTGCCGCAAAACCCCCTCGAGCGCGAACATTGCAAAGCAGTGCTCGAGTCACAAATCACCGATGCAGGCCAGGAGTTTCTTGGTTGGCGCAAGGTGCCTATAAACCCAGACGGTGCCGACATGGGTAAAGCTGCGCGCTCCGGCATGCCGCACATCGAGCAACTATTTATCGGCGCAAGTGATGGACTCGCAGGCGATGCCTTTGAGCGTAAGTTGTACTTGATCCGCAAGCATTCAACACATCTTCTGCGGGGTGATGAAAACCTGGCTGAGAGAAAGCTGTTTTACGTCTGCAGCTTATCGTCCAAGGTGATCATTTTTAAAGGGATGTTGACGCCGCAGCAGGTTTTTTCGTTTTTTGAGGACCTGAATGATCCGGATTACGAATCTCATCTAGCCATGGTGCATTCAAGATTCAGCACTAACACATTTCCTTCGTGGGATCGCGCACAACCGAACCGCTTCATGTCCCACAACGGTGAAATCAACACTTTACTTGGAAATATTAACTGGATGAACGCACGTGAGGGCGTTCTTGAATCACCACTGTTTGCCGACGATCTATCAAAGTTATTCCCTATCGTCGAGGAAGATTGCTCCGATTCCGGTACTTTCGACAACGTACTCGAATTCATGTTGATGACCGGTCGAACGCTACAAGAGGCGGTCATGATGATGATCCCGGAGGCCTGGCAGCAACACCCGCATATGCCTGCCGACAAACGCGCCTTCTACGAGTTTCATTCCTGCCTCATGGAGCCATGGGACGGGCCCGCGTCAATCGCATTCACGGACGGCAATTGCATCGGCGCGGTGCTCGATCGTAACGGTCTCCGGCCCAGCCGGTACTACATCACCGACGACGACAAATGCATCATGGCGTCGGAGGTTGGAGTTTTACCTGTCGATCCAAAAAGCGTGATTGAAAAGGGCAGATTAAGCCCTGGGCGTATTTTTTTAATCGACTTTGAGCAGGGCCGCTTGATTCCGGACGAAGAGATCAAGACCGAATGGGCGCGAGGCCGCCCCTATCTAGAGTGGTTGGAGCGTCAACGCATTAACTTGGAGGAGTTGGAACCGAACCGGAACCCGCACGGATTCGATCCCGAAACTCTCCTACCCCGGATGCAGGCATTCGGCTACACAACGGAAACCTTACAGTTCATGTTGTTGCCGTTGGTCAAAGAGTTGCGTGACCCCCTTGGGTCCATGGGTAACGATGCAGCCCTCGCCGTGCTTTCCAATAAACCACGCCTTCTCTATGACTACTTCAAGCAGCTGTTTGCGCAGGTCACCAACCCTGCCATTGACTCGATTCGTGAAGAAGTCATCATGGGGCTCGAGTGTTATATTGGACCCGAACGGAATCTGCTGGAAACCACGGAGTCTCACGCCCACCGTTTAAGAATCCCACACGCCATCTTATCAAACGAGGAACTTGCTTCACTCAAATACATCGATCATCGCGGATGGAAATGCCGCACCATAGATATCACTTTTCCCAAGGGCTCCGGTCACATCGGTCTAAAACAAGCGTTAGAGAGGATTTGTACGGAGGCCAGTGCGGCAATTGAACATGGCTACAGTCTCGTCGTGTTATCGGATCGAAATATCGAAGCGAGCAAAGTTCCCGTTAGCGCATTGTTGGCCACAGGCGCCGTGCACCATCACCTGGTGCGCACCCACGCGCGGACACGCATCGGGCTCGTGGTGGAGACAGGCGAGGCTCGAGAAGTACATCACCATTGTCTACTCATTGGATATGGTGCCGATGCCATCAATCCATACCTCGCCTTTGAGGCTTTGTGGCAGGCGCGTGCGGACGCGTTATTCAGCGACGTTGACCACATCAATTCGGACGACGATGTAGTGGCCGCCTACCGTAAGGGGACCGCCAAAGGGATTTTTAAAGTGATGGCCAAAATGGGCATATCGACGTTGCAATCTTACAAAGGTGCGCAGATTTTTGAGGCGGTCGGTTTGGCCGATGAAGTCATCGATCAGTGTTTCAAGGGTACCGCGAGTCGGGTTCAGGGCGTAGGGTTTGAGGTCCTGGCCGAGGAGATGCAGCGGCGGCACGAAAACGGTTACCCCGGTCGGGACGTGGTGCGCCTGCCGGTGTTACCCAATCCTGGTGATTTCCACTGGCGTCGCGACGGCGATCGTCATATGTGGGAGCCACAAGCCGTGGCCTACCTGCAAAAGGCGGTTCGTTCCCGAAACGAAGACGTTTACTGGGAGTACGCACGCAAGGCCAACGACGAAGGGACTCGACTGTGCACCTTGCGCGGACTGTTCGAGTTTAAATCCGGCGTGAACGGCGGCCCGATCCCGATCGAAGTCGTGGAGGAGGAAAAAGAGATTGTGAAACGCTTCGCCACGGGGGCCATGAGCTTTGGCTCCATCTCCCAGGAAGCGCACGAATCACTCGCTATTGCAATGAATCGCATTGGGGGAAAGTCCAATACCGGTGAAGGTGGGGAAGACCCGGAGCGGTTCAAGCCGCTGCCGAATGGTGATTCCAGGCGTTCTGCTATTAAGCAGGTAGCCAGTGGCCGCTTCGGAGTGACGATCAACTACCTATCGAACGCCGACGAGTTGCAAATCAAGATCGTACAAGGCGCCAAGCCAGGCGAAGGCGGGGAGCTGCCGGGCTCAAAGGTCGACGAATATATCGCATCGATCAGGTACTCGACACCTGGTGTCGGCTTGATAAGCCCTCCTCCACATCACGATATTTACTCTATCGAGGATATGGCCCAGTTGATTCATGACCTGAAAAACGCCAACCCAAAAGCGCGCATCAGCGTAAAGTTGGGCGCGGAAATAGGCGTTGGCACGGTTGCCGCCGGCGTCACTAAGGCGCGCGCGGATCATCTGGTTATCGCGGGAGACTCCGGGGGCACGGGTGCCTCACCGTTAACGTCCATCAAGCATGCAGGCATACCCTGGGAGCTTGGTGTTGCCGAGACCCACCAAACATTGGTAATGAACAACCTGCGCTCCCGGGTGGTGTTGCAAACCGACGGTCAACTCAAAACAGGGCGCGATGTGGCGATCGCAGCGCTTTTGGGCGCAGAGGAATACGGTTTCGCAACCGCGGCACTCATCGCCCTTGGCTGTATCATGATGCGCAAATGTCACCTCAATACGTGTCCGGTTGGCATCGCGACTCAGGATCCCGAGCTGCGGAAAAAGTTCACGGGGCAACCAGAGCATGTGGTCAATTATTTCTTTATGGTGGCCAAGGAGCTGCGAATAATCATGGCGTCCCTCGGCTTTCGCACCGTCAACGAGATGATCGGCCGGGTAGACGTCTTGGAGACTTCGAAAGCTCTCAACCAATGGAAAACTAAGGGCCTGGATCTCAGCACTTTATTGGAGGCTGCTGCAAAACCTGAGGATTGTCTCGGCGTGTATTGTCAACATCAACAGGACCATGAATTGGAACACGCTCTGGACAACACGCTGATCAAGTTGGCTGAGCCTGCAATGACGGAAGGAAAACGGGTTTACCGCGAACTCGATATCGTGAACACCAATCGTGTCGTCGGTGGAATATTGTCGAATGCAATCATTCAGCGCTTCGGTGAACGGATGCTTGCTGACGATTCCATTCATTTCAAGTTCAAAGGTAGTGCCGGCCAAAGCTTCGGTGCGTGGTTGGCCCGAGGCATCACTCTCGAAGTGGAGGGAGACGCCAATGATTATGTGGGGAAAGGGCTATCCGGTGGACGGATCGTCATCTACCCACCAAAGGAAAGTCCCTTTGAATCAGAAGAGAATATATTGATTGGGAATGTCGTGCTGTACGGGGCGACGAGCGGCGAATGTTTCTTCAGGGGTGTCGCTGCAGAACGTTTTTGCGTGCGCAATAGCGGAGCCCAGGCAGTTATCGAAGGCGTGGGCGATCACGGCTGCGAGTACATGACCGGCGGCCATGTCGTGGTACTCGGAGAGACTGGACGTAACTTTGCTGCCGGTATGAGCGGCGGTACTGCACATGTATGGGATCCAGATGGCAAATTCCCCGCGCGATGCAATATGGAAATGGTAGAGCTGGATCGCACCGACGAGCCCAACGACATTGAAGAATTGCGCACACTCATAGAAAAGCATGCGCGGTATACCGGCTCCAAGGTCGCCAAGGAATTGCTCCGAGACTGGAAGCACTCCGTTACCGAGTTTGTGAAGGTGATGCCCCTTGACTACAAGAGAGTGCTGTCGGAACGTAAACAACGAGAGCAACAGGCATTGACCGCCACAGCCGTATAAATCTAAGGTTCGCAAATGGGTAAGTTAACGGGATTTAAGGAATTCCAGCGCGAGGCTGCGCCCTATAGGGACCCTTGTACACGGATATTGGATTTCAAGGAAATTTACACCGAGCACGACGAGCGGCGTCTCGTGAACCAAGGCGCCCGATGCATGGATTGCGGTGTGCCCTTTTGTCAATCCGAAGACGGTTGTCCAATCTACAATCTTATCCCCGAGTGGAACGACATGGTGTTCAAGGGTCAATGGCGCGATGCATTGGATCGCCTCCATCTGACCAATAACTTTCCTGAGTTCACAGGCCGCGTTTGCCCGGCACCGTGCGAGGGCGCCTGTGTATTGGGTATCACCGACCCCGCAGTCACGATCAAAAACATAGAGATGTCTGTTATCGACCGTGGGTTTGCGGAAGGCTGGGTAAAGGCGGCACCCCCTCAACAGCGGAGCGGGAAACATGTGAAAATCGTCGGCTCCGGGCCCGCCGGATTAGCCGCCGCAGCACAGCTGAACAAGGCCGGACATAAAGTCACCGTATACGAGCGCGAGGATCGCATAGGCGGTTTACTGATGTATGGAATTCCCAACATGAAGCTTGATAAATCCATTGTCGATCGGCGTGTAGATCTACTTTGCAAGGAGGGCATCGAATTTATCGCCAATGCGGACATCGGCGATGGCAGTAACGACACGGTCGATATCCGGCGGCTGGTCGAACAGAGTGATGCGTTATTACTTGCGACTGGCGCCACTAAACCCCGAGACTTGCCGATACCCGGCCGGAATCTCGAAGGTGTTCGTTTCGCGATGGAATTTTTGACCGCCAATACCCGGAGTCTGTTGAACTCGAACCTTGAGGATGGCAACTATATCTCCGCCAAGGATAAAGACGTCATCGTTATCGGAGGTGGCGACACCGGTACGGACTGCATCGGTACATCGCTTAGGCACGGATGCAGGTCCCTGGTAAATTTCGAGATTCTGCCGAAACCACCGGAAGAACGCGCCCCCGATAACCCTTGGCCGACGTGGCCACGGATCTTTCGTGTCGACTATGGTCACCAAGAGGCTGCGCGAAAGTTCGGTGACGAGCCACGCGTGTACTGTCTATCCGTCAAGGAGTTCCTTGGCGAACGCGGCCGCCTCACGGGAATATGCACCATCGACATAAAGTGGGAGGACGGAAAGTTCGCGGAACTACCCGGCACCGAAAGGGTTTGGAAGGCGGATCTTGTCCTGCTTTCCATGGGGTTCCTTGGCCCCGAGCACTACGTGTCCGATGCCGTAAACTTGGCGTACGGCGCCCGTTCCAATTACACGGCGGAATATGGTGCGTATCAGACCAATATCGCGAAAGTGTTTGCTGCAGGAGATTGTCGTCGCGGTCAATCCCTGGTCGTTAATGCCATTAACGAGGGGCGGGAATCGGCCCGGGAAATCGATCGATTTCTGATGGGCAGCACACTACTTCCCTAGTACCGGGGACACGATTCTCATCCACACCATGCGCAACGAAATACCCGTCCGCGAAAGGCTGATTTTTGCGCTCGACGTGCCTGGCCCCAGTGAAGCCAGAGCAATGGTCGAAGTACTCGGGGACAGCGTTTGGTTTTTCAAGCTGGGACTGGAATTGTTCATGGCCGGCGGTTATTTCGATTTGGTGGACTGGCTGCGTAAACAGGGGAAAAAAATATTTGTTGATTTGAAGTTCTTTGACGTTCCGGCCACCGTTGGCCGTGCGGTGAAGCAACTCAGCGGTCGCGGCATCACCTTTGCCACGATACACGGTAACGATGCAATGTTGCGCGCCGCCGCCGACTCCAAGGGCGACGTAATGATCCTTGCGGTCACCGTACTCACGAGCTTGGACCGCGGCGATCTGGACGATCTGGGGTTCGACTGCGACGTTGAAACGCTAGTCGTGTCTCGGGCCCGTCGTGCCGTAGAGTGCGGGTGCGACGGCGTGGTGGCCTCCGGTCAGGAGGCGCGCGTTCTGCGCGATGTTGTCGGAGACGGCTTTCTCATCGTAACCCCCGGCATACGGCCGATCGACAACGACGATGATCAAAAACGTGTTGTGACCGCACCCGCGGCATTCGCGAATGGAGCGGATTACATCGTTGTCGGCCGTCCGATTCGAGACGCCGACGATCCTCGCGGGGTCGCGGAAAACATCCAAAAACAGATCAAACAGGCCGTCAGCGGAATTTAGGAACCATGGCTCAACCCAAGAACGATCGTTTGCTTCGCGCTTTGCTGCGACAGCCCGTGGACCGCACCCCAGTCTGGATCATGCGTCAGGCCGGCCGCTATCTCCCCGAATATCGCGCGACCCGGAAACGTGCCGGAGATTTCATGACTTTGTGTAAGACCCCGGAGATGGCCTGTGAAGTGACATTGCAGCCGCTTGAACGATTCGAACTCGATGCGGCGATTCTGTTTTCCGATATCTTGACGATTCCCGATGCCATGGGACTCGGACTCACCATCAACGAGGGCGAGGGACCGCGGTTCGCGCGTCCAGTGCGGCGGCGCGAAGACATCGCTGCTCTTCAAGTACCTGACCCGGAGGTCGAACTGCGCTACGTGATGGATGCCGTGCGCCTGATTCGACGTGAGCTCGATGGTCGTGTACCGCTGATCGGATTCAGCGGCAGTCCGTGGACGTTGGCGAGTTACATGGTGGACGGCCGCGGCACCCGAGAGTTTGCGGTCACCAAAACCCTGCTTTACGACGATCCACAGGCCCTTCGACAATTGCTGGGCACTGTCACGCGAAGTGTCATCGATTATCTGAATGCGCAGATCTCCGCCGGTGCACAAGCGGTGATGATTTTTGATACCTGGGGTGGTCTTCTGACCACCCGCGCTTTCGAGCACTTCTCCCTTGCTTACATGCAACAAATTGTCGACGGGTTGATGCGAGAGATCGACGGCTATCGGATACCGGTGGTGTTATTCACCAAGGGTGGCGGTCAGTGGTTGGAACGCATAGCCGACACCGGCTGCGATGCCATCGGACTGGATTGGACCGTGGACATTGGCGACGCGCGCCATCGGGTCGGCGACCGCACCGCGTTGCAGGGGAATATGGACCCCGCGGTGCTGCATGCCTCACCCGAGCGCATACGCGAGGAGGCACACGCGATCCTGGACCGATTTGGTCATGGGAGCGGCCACGTGTTCAATCTTGGCCATGGCGTAACCCCGACCATCGACCCCGATCATGTGGGGTCGTTGATTGACGCGGTACACGAACTCAGCATCCCCTATCATCAGTAACCGCTTTTTGGGTAGATCTGTGCGTTATCACGGGCGGGTAGATGGCATTCCCGTCGGGCAACGCATAATCTCAAGCCTATGATCAAAGAGCGTCCATTTGATCCGCCCGGCTCGTTGCGCAGCGCGATTCGTGATGCCAGCGTCGTGGACGAGACAAGCTGGGTGCAGACGCTGGCGGAGCAAACCGGCCTCGATGGCGGGACCCGTGACGAAATATTCTCCCACGCTTGCGTGGTGGTACGATCGCTGCGCGAGACTCCCGGCGCCCAACAGGGGCTCGATGCCTTCTTGCAGGAGTACGATCTTTCCAGCGAGGAAGGCGTCGTGCTGATGTGCCTGGCGGAAGCTCTGCTGCGTATCCCGGACGCCGAAACCTCTGATCGACTCATTCGAGAAAAACTCAGTGTGGGTCATTGGGACGAGCACCTCGGGAAGAGCGAATCGATACTGGTGAACGCCTCCACCTGGGGACTCATGTTGACCGGCAGATTAATCAACCTAACGCCGGCTACACGCAACGATCTTGGCGCCGCGTTGAAGAGGCTCGCGGCTCGCACCGGCGAGCCGCTGGTGCGAGTAGCCGTAACGCAAGCCATGGAAATCATCGGTCGGCAGTTCGTACTCGGCGAGACCATTGAAAAAGCGTTACAGCGCAGTAATCGACACGATAGACAGCGTTACTTGTACTCCTACGATATGTTGGGAGAGGCGGCGCTGACCGCGCCGGACGCGCGCCGGTTTTTTGATGATTATGCCCACGCCATCGCCGTCATCGGGCAACACCGGCGTGGCCGTGGTGTGCTGGCCCCAGGGGTCTCGATCAAGCTTTCGGCCTTGCACCCCCGCTACGAATATGCCCAGCGAACCCGTGTATTGAGGGAGCTGACGCCGCCGCTGCTGGAACTCGCGCGATTGGCCAAACAGTTTGAACTGTTGCTGACCATAGACGCCGAAGAGGCGGATCGCCTCGAATTGTCCCTGGACGTCTTCCACGCAATCTATACCGATCCAGCGTTGTCCGATTGGGAGGGGCTGGGCATGGCGGTTCAGGCCTATCAAAAACGCGCCCTGCCAACCTTGGACTGGCTCGCGGGACTGGCGAGTCGACATCGCCGTCAGATCCCGGTGCGGCTGGTAAAGGGCGCTTACTGGGACAAAGAGATCAAGCAGGCCCAGACCGAGGGTTGGAAGGAATACCCGGTATTTACCCGCAAGTCACACACCGACATTTCGTATCTTGCGTGTACCCGGCGATTGTTGCAGTCAGCGCCCCTGCTATATCCACAATTTGCGACGCACAACGCACATACGATGTGCGCGGTGTTGTCACTCGCCAACGACAAGGACTTCGAGTTTCAACGTCTACACGGCATGGGCCGCGGGCTTTATGATTTATTTTTGACCCGGCACGATCAGTTGCGTTGCCGCATCTACGCTCCCGTGGGCGAGCACGCGGAGCTGCTTCCCTATCTTGTCCGCCGGTTGCTGGAGAATGGGGCCAACACCTCATTTGTGAATCGCATCGTCCACCGTGAGGTGCCCGTCGAAACGGTAGTCGCCGATCCGGTTAACGTCGCGGGTGATAACGGTTTTGCGCCGCATCCACGAATTCCGTTGCCAGCGCAGCTCTATGGCGCATCGCGGGCCAATTCCCAGGGACTCGATCTGTCCGATCCCCTCGCGCTGGAGGCACTCAAAGCGGACATGGAAACCGCAGACGGACACACCTGGACGGCGGCGCCGGTAGTGGCTGGACAGGCCTTGGGCAAACCGGCGCATGCCGTGCATTCACCGGCCGACCGCAACCTTACGGTAGGGACCGTGGCATGGACCGACATCACCCATGTCGATCACGCGGTGACCGTTGCTGATCGCGGCTTCCACACCTGGCAGGCGAGGAGTCCGGCCGAACGAGCCGCACTGTTGGAGAACGCCGCCGGTATATTGGAAGCGGAGCGGGCAGCGTTGATGACATTATGTGTGCGCGAGGCGGGCAAGACCGTGCCCGACGCGCTGGCGGAGGTGCGTGAAGCGATCGACTACTGCCGCTATTACGCCTCCCTGACCCGCCGCCAACTGCAGGCATCACGATTGCTGATCGGGCCCAGTGGGGAATCCAACGAGCTGAGCCTCCACGGCCGCGGAGTGCTCGCCTGCATCAGCCCGTGGAACTTTCCACTTGCCATTTACGTCGGGCAAATCACCGCCGCCCTCGCCGCTGGAAACTGCGTAATTGCCAAACCCGCGGAACAAACACCTTTGATGGCTTATCTTGCACTGGGATTGCTGCATCGAGCCGGCATACCGAATGACGTGCTGCATCTGCTGACCGGTAACGGCAGCGTGGGAGCCCGGTTAGTCGCCCATCCCCGCATCGCGGGCGTCGTATTCACCGGTGCTACGGACACGGCGAAGGCGATTCAACGCTCCCTCGCCAAAAAATCGGGCCCCATCGTGCCGCTGATCGCCGAAACCGGTGGTCAAAACACGATGATCGTCGACAGCTCCGCATTGACCGAACAAGTGGTAGCGGATGCAATACAGTCGGCCTTCAACAGCGCCGGTCAACGTTGTTCCGCGCTGCGGGTGTTGTTCATCCAGGATGACGTGGCGTCACGCACCCTCGAAATGCTGCGCGGCGCGATGGCCGAACTGTCCATCGGAGACCCGGCGATGCTGCGCACCGATGTCGGGCCGGTCATCGACTCGGTTGCGCAACAGGCGTTGCAGAAACACGCATCATTCTTATCTGATAATGGAACATTGATTTATCGTTGTGCCATGTCCGATGTGACCGATCTTGGGACGTATTTTCCGCCACATATCTTTGAAATTGAGTCACTGTCGTTGCTCGAACGCGAGGTGTTCGGTCCTATTTTGCACGTGATTCGTTTCGCCGCGAATAAACTCGACAACGTGATCGCGGCGATCAATGCCACCGGTTACGGACTCACGCTCGGTATTCACAGCCGCATCGAGGAGACCATTGCGTACATTACCCGCCGCGTCCGGGTCGGGAACATCTACGTCAACCGCAATATGATCGGCGCCGTGGTTGGCGTGCAACCGTTCGGGGGCGAGGGATTATCCGGCACCGGTCCCAAGGCCGGCGGTCCCAATTATCTGCAACGCTTATGCACGGAAAGAACAGTGTCCAACAATATCGCCGCCGTAGGCGGCAACCCGGACTTACTGTCGATCATTGATTAACCTGCGATACCGACTCGACAATCACGACCGGCATTATCGCAAGGCCCGCGTTACGCCGGCCCTGGTGATACCAGTGATGGCGATTATGCTCTGTTTCCGCGCATCACGAAGTACAGCGACTCCAATAACGGCGCCGCCTGAAACTCCATACCGCCCATGGCGGTACCCTCAGCGCGTTCGGACTCAGGGACGGGTGCGGCGATGCGCCTCTTTGCGCTGCTCGGTGCCGAATAGTCCGGCGAGGGCGTTGAGTTCGTCACCAAGCAACTGGACCAAATCGTCCACAGAGATGATCCCGATCATCGAATTCTCGTTATCGACTACCGGCACCCGTCGCACGCCCTGGCCCCGCATGCGGCGAATCACGTCCCATAATGATTCTGAGTCTTTCACGGTCAGCGGCATTTGGCTCATTACGTCCCCCACTGAAACGCTCGTCAAATCAACCTCCTGAGCCAATACTTCGATGACCAGGTCACGATCGGTGACGATACCAACTGGTACGTTTTTCCCGGCACTGTCGTCTACGACCACCAGGCTTCCCACGTGGTACTCCCGCATCAGCCTCGCGGCCTCGACAATCGACATCTCCGGCGTTGCAATCACCACGTCGCGAGTACACACCGAACCCGCTGTCATGGACCTCTCCCGAATTGACTCGTTGTCCACAGTGTGAGCAAATTTTCGCATGCTGTCGTTGACTTGTATCAAAACAAGATTCCCCGGTGGGAAAAACCGATCTCACATAAGGGCGGTTTCCAAGATCTTGCAAGGAACAATACATAGGTTCCGGTACGTGGTTGGAGTTGAAGATCGCCCATTGTTTTGTTGCAGTCCGCCGGCCGGTCGCTCGCACTCGAATCAACGATGACCGTCACCGCCGACGCGTTTTATGCGATGGATAAATAGGCGCGCGATCACACCCGGTGCCAGGACCCGGGCGTGGATGGCCCTGTCACCACCATCCTCACAATGTCGCCCCGGGCTGCTTGATCCCATATTCGCCAAGTTCACGTATTAAGAAATCATAGGCCTCGTCAATAGAGTCGGTGCGAAATAACAAACCAAGGTCCTGCGCATCGATGCTGCCCTGCCGAACCAAGGCCTCGAAATTAATAATCTCGTCCCAGTATTCCGTACCGAACAGGACACACGGCAGGCGCTTTTTAATTTTGCGGGTCTGCACAAGGGTCAATATCTCAAACAACTCATCCAATGTTCCAAAGCCACCTGGAAAAAAGACCACCGCCTTAGCGAGATATGCAAACCAGAATTTACGCATGAAGAAATAATGGAATTGAAAAGACAGCTCACGGGTGATGTGTGCACTACCCTCCTCTTCCATCGGCAAAGAGATGGATAACCCGATATTCAAGCCCTTAGCCTTGGATGCGCCGCGATTGGCGGCCTCCATAATGCCCGGCCCACCCCCCGTGCACACCACGAAGCGCCGATGATCATCGGGTAGCTGCTTGGACCATGCCGTCAAGCGGTATCCCAATTCTTTTGCGGCCTCGTAATACTTGGACAGACGCAGTCTGTTGCGCGCCGATTCCAAGTCGTTCCCGGCCGCTTCGGCATCGTTCAGGGCCGCTTCCGCTTGCTCACGAGACAAGGTACGCGCAGACCCCATAAAAACAATGGTATCGTCGATATTGTAATGTTCGAAACGGCTATTAGGTTCGATGTACTCGGCAAGTATGCGCAAAGGACGCGCATCGCGGCTGTTCAAAAATCTTTCATTACTGTAGGCCTTGGCCTTACCTGAATTTGGACCATCCATACCATCATTCCCGTCGAGTTTGTTGGTCGTCAGTGTACTAGAAAAGCGCCGTAGGTTTCCGACGCAGCGCGGCCGGAAAGCCTGGACAGTCAAAGATCATCAGATCAGTCATGACGCCCGGGAACAAAAATGTATCATGATATGTACTGGAAAGACCCGCATCGTCACGCCTATGAAATCACGAGGTAAGGCAGTCGAAATCGCGTGGCAAGAATGGTCGCGGGGCGCCTGGTGAGATATGCGGGCTTGGATCACCCCAGTCCAGCTGGCGGCTAGGCAAAATGGCGAGCACAGTTTTGGCGCTTCACTACTTACCGAAGTCTTTGTTTGACGTCCCTAATTGATGGAACCGGTAGAATCTCGCCGTAAATATCCACGACTGGGAGATGGTAGATGGTTTGACGAAAGCCGATGCTATCCAATTTTTCTCGCAGCTCTTGCGCGATTTCCTCATCATCATCGACATTCAATACATGAAACAGCACATTCTGGCGGCGGATTGTTTCGACGAGACGGTTACACGGCGTCCCACAACGGTTTGAGACGTAGACAAGCACATCACTGTGCTGCGTGTGTGAGCGGTTAAACATCTGAAACAATCCCTCGGTCCATGCGAAATAGGCCGCCGAAGCAATGGCGGCCAGCACGATGAGATTTTTGAATGTAATTCTGCCGGTCGACACAAGCTCTTTACTCCGTGGCGAGGCGTGAATCCGAGCCGGCAAAGCGATAAAAGCGAATACGATCTCCGCTGCGGAACTCGCGCCAGGCTCCGATTCTGACTATTAACCAGTATAGTCGAGCACGAAGTACTTGATCCACCCGCGTGGATTCACCCAGCGCTGCACAACCCCTACGGCTCCTCAGGGGCAGACCGTTTACGCAGTGCCCTGACAATGAGCGCAATGAAGTACGAGACCGCCGCCACACCCATTACTATGAATCCCACGGTATCGAGATAATAAATACCGACGTAATCCACGATCTGGGTCAGAACAAGGCCGATTAGAAAGAGAACCAGAAATAAGTGCGACATGATTGTATGCTTGGTAAACCGGATTTCGCGAATACTACCGCTACATATCGATAATAGACGTGGTTTTGCTTATGAACAACCCAACAATATAGCGACAATCTAACAGGAATTTTCAAATTAGAAAATTAACGAAAACACGTCTTTGAAATGGCTGACAAATCGCTCGGTCACGTCTTCACGAACAGCGGCGGGCAGTTCCGCGAAGTCACCGCGGTTCGCATCAGGCAGGATGATCTCTCTGATGCCCGCCCGTTTAGCGGCGAGAATTTTTTCCTTGATCCCTCCCACCGGCAACACATGACCGGTAAGTGTCAGCTCACCGGTCATGGCGATGTTCTTTTTGATGCGCCGTTTTCTTACCAGGGACAGCAGTGCGCTCGCCATGGTGATACCCGCGCTGGGACCATCTTTTCGCGTGGCTCCGGCGGGTACATGCAAGTGGATAAATGCGTGCTCGAAGTATTCGGATTTGGCACCAAAAGTCGCGGCGTTAGATACGATGTAACTATATGCGATTTCAGCGGACTCGCGCATCACGTCTCCCAACTGCCCGGTGAGCTTGAATCCACGATCGAACCCATGGCTCTTACTCGCCTCCACACTCAAGGTGGCCCCGCCCATGGGCGTCCATGCCAACCCGGTGACGATACCGACACCGGCCATACGCTTATCCTTTCTGAACACCGGCATTCCAAGATAGTCCTCGACGTCGCGCGCTCGAATACGCACTGACTTAGCCTCATCCTTGACGATTTTCATCACCACCTTGCGTATGATCTTCCCTAACAGTTTCTCGAGCCTGCGCACACCGGCCTCGCGGGCGTACTGCTCGATGATCTTCTTGAGGGCCGCCTGGTCAAGGCGCAGCTGTCCCCGCTTTTTGAGACCGGCTTTTTGCAATAACCTTGGGAGGAGGTGATTCTTGGCAATGAGCATTTTCTCACCCGCCAGATAACCGGACAGAGGAATTGTCTCCATGCGATCCAGCAACGGGCCGGGGATCGTATCGAGCTGATTGGCAGTGCATATGAACAAGACCTTAGACAGGTCAAAGCGCACATCCAGGTAGTGGTCCAGAAAATTTTCGTTCTGCTCGGGATCCAATACTTCGAGCAGCGCGGAAGCCGGATCCCCGCGAAATGATGCACCTACCTTGTCAATCTCATCGAGCATGATCACGGGATTGGCGGATCCGGTCTCTTTCAGCGCCTGGATAAACTTGCCGGGCATGGCGCCGATATAGGTGCGTCGATGACCCTTGATTTCCGCCTCATCCCGCATCCCCCCCAGAGAAAAGCGGTAGAACTGACGACCCAGCGCGTGGGCAATGGAACGGCCCAAGGACGTTTTCCCGACACCCGGGGGGCCAACGAACAACAAAATCGATCCGGCCACTTCCCCCCGCATGGCGCCGACCCCGAGGAACTCCAAGATGCGCTGTTTGACATCGTCCAAACCGTCATGGTCTTGGTCGAGTATCTTCGCCGCGCGGTCGAGGTCCAGCTGATCGCTGGTGTAAAGATTCCACGGCAGCGTTGTCAGCCAATCGAGATAATTACGAGTCACCGTATATTCCGGCGAACCCATCTCCAATACCGCCAGCTTTTCCATCTCATCGTCCACCCGTTTTTGCGCGTGTTCCGGTAAGGTCAAGTCATGGATGCGCTGTTTGAACTTCTCCAGTTCTGCAGTACGATCGTCTTTGGAGATACCCAGCTCCCCCTGAATAAATTTCAGCTGCTCGCGCAAGAATATCTCGCGCTGACGCGACTGAATCTCACCCTCCACGTGCTGCCTTATTTCCATCTGCGCTTTCGCGACTTCGAGCTCTTTATTCAATAACACCAGCGATTTTTCCAGGCGCGGGTGAATGTGCAGGGCTTCTAGGACTTGCTGCAGTTCCCGTGCGGTGGCCGTGGTAAGACTAGCGGCGAAATCAGCAAGATGAGAAGGGTCGTCCGGGCGGTAGTTCTGCAGGAAGATCTTCAACTCTTCGCCATACAGCGGATTAAGGGGCAGCAATTCCTTGATGGTATTAATGATTGCGGTGACATAAGCCTTTATCTCGGGCAGGTCTTTATAATCCGTTTCCGGAAAATAGCGGACTCGGGCCTGGAACGGTTTGTCCGCCGAGACCCAGTCTTCGATCGCGAACCGCTGCTCACCGATGAGCACCACGTGGATTTTGTCGCCGTGCACTTGCACCTGATGCAACCGGCACGCCGTGCCCATACTGGAAAAATCATCACGCTTGACATGTTCCCCTTCTTTTTCCTTGCTCAGCACCACTCCAATGATGCCGTGCTGAGAGTCATGCACCGCCTTGAGGGTCTCGGACCAATGTGCGCTCGATAGCAGCAGCGGCATGATCTGTCCGGGAAAGAACGGACGCGCGTTATTGGGCAGAAGATAAATAATCCGCGGTAGCACGTCTGAGGGACGCGCCAAACTCGTGCTCACTTCTGACGGTGAAGGCTGCACCGCCTCCAGGTTGGGAAAATCATCGGCCATTATTGATAAACCTTTTAGTATTGAGTTAGTTATGCGGCCCATCCGCATTATTTCAAGATCGGCTGTGACTCGGCGCGCACCATCGGCCCACCGCTCCGAGGGAATCTCTCGGTCGCCCGCTTGTCTATGTAAGCATATCCCGCCAACCTGGGTCTGATTACCCATGAGCCAATTCAAAGTTCAGCCGACCGTCGTAAGCTCGCGCCGCCTGGTTGTTTATGCGTTCGCAGCGATCGCAATCTATGCTTTATCAGTGCCCGCGGGAATGACGGCATCCCGCACGAATGGATTCGACCTCTCGGACACCTTGGTCCCCAGTGCGCAGATTCATCACGGCGGCCCGCCACGGGACGGCATTCCAGCCATTGATGAGCCAAAATTCGTGAACATAGGTGGCGTCAATTTTCTGGAGGATGATGATCGCGTTCTGGGAATGCACCGCAACGGCACCGTCAAGGCCTATCCCATTCGCATCCTCAATTATCACGAGATTGTCAATGACAAATTCGGTGATGAGGCCGTGGTCGTCAGTTTCTGTCCACTGTGCGGAACCGGGATGGCGTTTTCCGCTAATGTGGGAGGGGAAACACACAGCTTCGGCGTCTCCGGCCTGCTCTACAACAGCGATGTGCTGCTGTATGACCGGGAGACCGAATCCCTGTGGTCACAGATTATGCGTAAGGCCATCAGCGGTAAGATGAAGGGAACCAGTCTCGGCCAACTTGCGCTCACACACACCAGTTGGCGCGACTGGCGAGAGCGTCACCCCAATACCCTGGTGTTGTCCACCGATACCGGTCACGCACGCAACTACAATCGCAGCCCGTACGCAGGTTACGAGACGACATCCAAGGTGTTTTTTCCGGTCAGCAACAAAAACGCAAAATACCATCCCAAGGAACTGGTAATGGGGTTGAAGCTCGGCGATCAGACCAAAGTATATCCGTTCGCCGAACTGTCCAAGGGCCCGTCGGTGGTCAATGACAGTTTCGCAGGACGACTGCTAAGAATCGAATTCGACGCTCGCCACCGTAACGGCCGCATCGTCGACCAGCACGGAAAAGAAATTCCCACGACGATCGCCTATTGGTTCGCGTGGGTGGCCTTTCACCCCGACACCGAAGTGTTCGAGACCGTGACCAACTAGGCCCCGTAGGCCCTGGCCCCCTGGTTCACGAGCGGAATTTAACGTTTCCATTCCCCGTCGCGATAGTGCGGGTCGGTCCAACACCTCGGCAATCCCTCAGCGGAGAGAAAGATCAACTCGGACTTGAGGAATTTCTCCGGATCTTGGGCTTCCTCGCCGTAGTGGTACCGGCCCATCACCTCGGTGTGAGTGGGGTTGAACAGGTCGGCGAGTTCCAGCACTTCTACCAGGTGATCACTTGTTCGCTGTTTAACAAACATTGTCATGATCCTCTTTTTTGTTCTGCCTAGTTACTTAGACCCGTAATTGACACGAGGGTTTCGTGCCCCATGTTGCCTGAGTGTGGCGCTATGGTTTCCGCACCGTGCCGGGACAGCCCATCCAAATCGCAGGTCACATCCTGTTTCAAGCCCACGTCAAAAAACAGCTCCGCCACCAAGAATACCGCAGTTTCGGATATCCGCCGGAAATTATCCGCAAAGGCCGGCCGGCAGCCTTTGAAGGCGTGTCCCACGAGCCGGAATACCCAAGCACCCGGGTCAGTAAGCGTAAAGACCACGCGTCCTGCGCCGGGATCCTGGTCAGAAATGCGGGCTGATATGTTTTGACCTGTCAAGTTTTTAACAAATATTTGTTCAATAATTTTCAATCATACGTATTCAAAGCGCGTTGTGTCAGGACA
>CAMYKK010000011.1 GCA_947258975.1 uncultured Gammaproteobacteria bacterium | reverse complement strand
ACTGAGCACACCTAAATGCACACAACACCGGAATGACGGATTTGCTATATCAACTCACTAACCGCGGCAAATAACCGCGGGTTTTGACCGGCACATACACATGGTGGGGCGCAGCAATTTCTGCGGCAACATCTGCGCCTCGTCGAGGATAATCACGCTGCCGGCGATGTTGTGCAGCTTACGGCATTTGGAGGAGCGGTCGGCAAACAGCGATTCAAAGAACTGTACAGCAGTGGTCACAACCACTGGCGTATCCCAGTTCTCCATGGCCTGGCGCAACTTGTCTTTGGTATCTTCCTGCCATCTAAACTCGGAATCATCAAAGGTGCCGTGGTGTTCCAACACCACATCGTCACCCAACGACTTGAATATGTCACGAAACACACTGGCGTTTTGCTCGATGATGCTGGTGAACGGAATGACGTAGATCACTCGGCGCTGTTGGTGCCGGATCGCGTGATCCAGCGCGAAGGCCATGGAAGTCAGGGTCTTTCCGCCCCCTGTTGGCACTGTGAGCGAAAACAGACCTGGCGCTAGCTGGGCCTGATTTTTGGCGTGGTTGAGTATCTGCTGCCTTAAACCATTGACCGAGTCATGATCACAGTCGGCGTGATTCGATGCCAATGCGCTGAGATGATTGTCGAGGCTGTTTCGCAACGCTTCGAGTGGCGGGTATTCGCCGCGCTGTTGCTGTTTGCTTTCAAGCTCCAGGTAGAAGCGTTCAGTATCAAGAAAGTCTGCATCGACCAGACAGGAGAACAACATCCTCACCAGAAAGGCAGTCTGGAAGCCCACCTGGTTATGAGCCGGTTTAAACGGGGGGAATTGCAGTTGTTGAGGGAGTGTGATTTCCGTTTTCCATACCTCGTCCAGTTCGGAAATGGTTTCCTCTAGCCGATCTGTCAGGGTCGACCTGTTATCGCCATGATCAATGCCGTTGGCCAGCCCGGCATGATGTCCGGCAATGGTAAACGCCAGCAATTTCCCGGCTTGCTGCCAATACTCAACGGCAATTTTCGCACCAGCCGTCGCGTGATCGACACGCTGGCCGCCTTCCAGACGCCTGGCAAAGGCTTCGCTGTATTTGCCAAGGTCATGCAACAGGCCGCAAATTTCGGCCAGCTGCTCCGCGCCAAAATAGCGCGCGTTTTCAGCCGCCAAACTGCCGACCCGGCTCAAATGATTGGCCAAGGGTTGCCAGTCGGATTTGTCTGACCTGGTTCCTGAGTGGGCATAATACATTTTCTGGATGTCGTCCCGTCAAAAAGCTACGTGTACACCGGCTTATGTGGCCATGCTGCGCTAAATCGAGTGCTCCCACAACCTAGAATACTCACTCATATTATCCTTGGTTGGTGGCTCATTTCATGAGCCTGTCAAGCATATAAGGCCGCCATCTGCTGAATACGTTGCACGACTTGCCGCCGCAGGCTGATTGGCGCGACCACCTCAACATCCGTGCCGTATTTGAGAATATCCATGATCAGTTCGGTTGGATTGCCGTAGGGGATGCACAGCTCGAAACGGCCGTCATCCAGCCAGTGTGTTGTCTGGTTCGGGTGCCACTCCTCTTCCGCCACCCAGCGGGCACGCTCGGGAGTGAAGTGCAGGACGGCAGTATGCTCTGCCTTGCCGGAGAAGATACCGAACGCGCTGGCGTAATACTCATCCAGCACCTGTTCACTGATAGCTTTCGCGCCGGACATCAAGTGCTGGGCCTGCTCGATGCGTTCCACTGCAAAGGTGCGATAGCCATCGCTGGCGTGGCACCAGGCATCCAGGTACCAATTGTTACGATAATGCACCAGGCGCTGCGGTGATATCTCACGCTCTTTGCGGTTGTCATCGCCTCTGCCGTGGTAACAGATGCGCAGGCGCTTGCGTTCGAGCGTAGCGCTTGCGATATGGCGGAACAGGTGATTATCGAATCGGCGTCGGGCCAGTGACAGGATGCGGATTCGACGCGCACTCTCGTCATCCTTGTGCCCCGCCTTTTCGAGCATTACCCGGATACGCTCACCCAATGGCCTGATCTGTTCACTGTACAGTCCGGGATCGACCTGTTCCAGCAAGGCCTGCGCGGTCAGCAATGCGTACAGTTCGGAATTATTGAACCAGAGCCCGGGCAGTTCGTAGGGATGGGCGGCGGAAGTATCGTAGAAATAACCATTACGGGCCCTGTCGTATTCTATCGGTGCATCAAGGAAATTTCGCATTTGTCCGATGAGGCGGGTGGCGGTAGCTTTCAAGCATTCAAGCTCATCCATAATCACCCTTATCGGGACCGGCAGACGGCGCCGCGCAAGGCAAAGATGCGGTCGAATTTGTCCATAAATCCATGGCCCTCCCTAACGCACCATGGTACTCATGGTTGGATGACCGAACTGGCGCAGGCAAGTCTGATCTAGTAGTTTATATCTGTAGTTATTGCTAACTCAGACCATTCTGCACGTCCGACTGATGAATTATATCGATCTACTCCCATTCGATTGTAAACGGGCAGAATAAATTCAATATTTTCAATACCATTTTTGTTAGTGTATGTGGTTATACCATGAAAAAACACCATGCTCAGTTGTATTGCCGATTATCATCAAAAATCCCAATGCCCGAAGAAAATCATTGCTTCATCAAACCTTGCACAGCCGGTTTAACAGTCGTTAACTCATAGCGCGTGGTTCTACCACCACCTGGTAACGGGATAATAATACCCTTGGCAACCAGATCAGACAGATCACGGCTGGCTGTTCGATTGGGACACTTTGTGATGGCTTCATATTTCCTGGTCGTTATTCCGCCTTCAAAGCCCTTTCGACCTTCAGCGAACACCCGCGACACCATCCTGGCCTGCCGGTCATTCAGCTGGTCACCATAGGTTTCGTAGAAACGTGTCTTGGCCAGTACAAAGTCCACTTCTTTCCTGGCTATTTCCTGTGCCTTGATGACCTTATTGGCAAAGTAATCAAGCCAGGCATTAACGTCCAGGCTTCCACGGCTCGCTTTCTCCAGTTGCAGATAATAAGATTTCTTGTCTCCTTCTATCGCCGTGGCAAGACAAGCCGTGGTCGGATAGCCGAGAGACTGCGAAAGCGCATGGTCAGCAATCGCCCTGCCGACTCGCCCATTACCATCATCAAAGGGGTGAATCACTTCGAACCAGAGGTGTGCAATCCCTGCTCTGGCAATACCTGGTAGCTTCTTATCCCCGCTCAAAGGACTGGTCTGGTGATACCAGTCGATGAACATCGCCATTTCATCAGGCACCTGAGTCGCTGGCGGGGCTTCATAGTGAACCTTTTCCCGACCGTAAGGCCCGCTCACTATTTGCATTGGCGAAGGATCGTTGCGGTATGCCCCTCGCAGAATAGACGTGTAGCGCTGTTCCGGGACAGCCATGGATTGCCACTTGCCCAGCAGATCATGTGTCAGCGATGTTTGCCAGTTCTTGCGAACGTCCACCAGCAGCATCGCGGCCCCCGCCGCTTTCTGGTCTGAGTTGTCTGGTAGCGTATCCGATGTGATTAAAGAGAGTAGCGATGACCTGACCGATTCTCTATCCAGATCCTCGCCCTCAATGGCGCTGGTTTTGATGGCCTCGGAAAGCATCAAATCGATCATGGCATCCTCTTGGGACGCCATTGGCAGTGCCTCAAAGCGGCCAGCCAGGCGCTCTGAGTTTATGCGAAATTCAAGTTCCCGGGCATCGAGCGCGCGATTGTCATAGCGAAAATCTGGCCAGCCAGGTTGTTGCCATATCCATTTCATGCGGCACATCCATGTGCCGCACCCTGCCGGGCGGCCTTTGGCCGTGCAAAATGTCGATCCTGCCATTTTGTCATGGCGCGATTTTAGCACTTATTCACGCCGTATTATAGGTTATTATTGGCGTTATTATTCGCCATAATCACGCCACACCCGTTCGAGAAGAGAAGTCTGAACGCCATCAATACCATGACAGCATCAATTCGCCTCTCATGGTATCGCTGTTTTCTGATTTCAACACGCGGCAAATACCATGAAAAATACCATTGATGATGCAGATTATATTATCGATTGGAGTTTTCTTATTGTTATATTTCAATATATTAAGAATTCTGCCTACTCCCACTCGATGGTAGCCGGTGGCTTACTGGAGATGTCATAAGTCACGCGGCTGATGCCGGGGACTTCGTTGATAATCCGGTTGGATATCTTCGCCAAGACATCATAGGGGATCTGCGCCCAGGTCGCGGTCATAAAATCCACCGTCTCCACCGCACGCAGGGCGATGACGTACTCATAGGCGCGGTTGTCACCCACCACACCTACCGACTTCACCGGCAGAAACACCGCAAACGCCTGGCTGGTCTTGTCATACAATGCGTGTTTGTACAATTCGTCCAAATAGATCGCATCCGCCGCCCGCAACAGATCCGCATATTCTTTTTTAACTTCGCCCAATATGCGCACTCCCAAGCCAGGCCCGGGAAAGGGGTGCCGATAGACCATTTTATTGGGCAGACCGAGTTCGACTCCGATCTTGCGCACTTCATCCTTAAACAACTCGCGCAACGGTTCGAGCAGTTCGAGCTGCATCTGCTCCGGCAAACCGGCAACGTTGTGATGGGACTTGATCACTTGCGCCTTGCCCGTCTTTGCCGCCGCCGACTCGATTACGTCCGGGTAGATGGTGCCCTGGGCGAGCCATTTTGCAGCGTGGATCTTGGCCGCTTGCTCCTCGAAAATCTCGATGAACAAATTGCCGATGATCTTGCGTTTTCGTTCAGGATCGGAAACACCGCGCAGTGCGGCGAGAAAACGCCGTTCGGCCGCGATTTGTATGACCTCGACCCCCATATGCTCGGCAAAAGTCGTCATGACTTGGTCGGCTTCATGTAGGCGCAGCAGTCCGTTATCCACAAAGATGCAGGTCAATTGATCACCGATTGCCTTGTGCAGCAAGGCCGCCACCACCGCAGAATCGACGCCGCCGGACAATCCCAATATCACCCGATCCGTGCCCACCCGGTCGCGGATTGTCTCTATCGCGTTGTGAATGATGTTGCCCGGGGTCCACTGTGATCCGCACCCACAAACTTCGTGCACAAACCGGCGCAGGATATCCTCTCCCTGGCGGGTGTGGGTTACTTCCGGGTGAAACTGTAAGCCGTATAACCGCCGCTCGTGGTCGGCGATGGCCGCCAACGGCGCGTTGTCAGATGCCGCAATGACCGCGAAGTTGGGTGGTATCCGGCTGACTTTGTCACCGTGACTCATCCACACATCCAACAGTGCCTGACCCTCATCCGCATAGTGGTCTACCAGGTCCCGCAACAGGGTTGAATCATCCAGCACCGTCACTTGGGCATAGCCGTACTCACGTTTCGCGGCGGTCTCCACTTCTCCGCCCAACGCCGCCGCCATGCATTGCATGCCGTAGCAGATACCCAGTACCGGTACGTTCATGGCGAAGAGCTCGTCAACAACCCGCGGCATGTCGGTGAGCGTCACGGTCGCCGGACCACCGGAAAGAATGATGCCGCGAGGCGCGAATTCTTTTATCGCCGCCAAGGCCATATCGTAGGCGTGAATTTCGGAGTACGCCCCGGCTTCGCGTACCCGGCGCGCAATCAGCTGCGTGTATTGAGATCCAAAATCTAAGATCAGAATCCGTTCGGCGTGCGGATCGGCCATCACATCAGTGGCGGAGTCTCGGCGCGCGGTGTTGTTGCTCACAACCCGAACATCTGACTAGTTCTTGATCTGATAGTTTGGGGCCTCTTTCACGATGGTGACATCGTGCACGTGGCTCTCCCGTATCCCCGCGCTAGTGATGCGAACGAATTCGGTGTTCTTCCGCATCTGCTCCAGATTTTGATTTCCGGTGTAGCCCATTGCCGCCCGCAAGCCACCCATCAACTGCTGTATGATGTTGATCATCGGACCCTTGTAGGGCACCCGGCCCTCGATACCCTCCGGCACCAGTTTTTGCGTCTTCGTGTGTTCCTGAAAGTATCGATCCCTGGACCCGGTAGCCATGACCCCCAGGGACCCCATGCCGCGATAAGACTTGTACGAGCGCCCTTGGTAGATCTCGATTTCACCCGGTGATTCATCCGTGCCCGCAAGCAAACCACCGACCATCACGCAATTCGCCCCCGCCGCGATCGCCTTGGCGATGTCTCCAGAAAAGCGAATCCCCCCATCGGCGATGAACGGCACCCCCTCACCTGCCGCCACCTCGGCTACGGCCTCGATGGCGGTGATCTGTGGAACACCGACTCCCGCAACCATGCGCGTGGTGCAGATCGATCCCGGACCGATTCCGACCTTGAGCCCATCCACGCCGACATCCAATAAATCGCGCGCCGCCTCTTGGGTAGCGATGTTTCCCGCAATCACTTCCACGTCGGGGTAAGTCGATTTAATTGCCTTGACACGATCGATAACAATCTGAGAGTGACCGTGCGCGGTGTCCACCACAACAGCGTCGACTTCCGCATCGATCAGCCTTGCTACACGCTCGTCACTGTCGCCGCCAGTGCCCACTGCGGCAGCAACCAACAACCGTCCGTGACTATCCTTACACGAGTTGGGATGCTCACTTTCCTTCTGGATATCCTTGACGGTGACCATTCCCTTGAGGTTGAAGTCGTCATCCACTACCAGCACCTTCTCGATCCGGTGCTCGTGCAGGAGTGACTGGATATGTTCGCGGGATGCATGCTCCTTGGCGGTGACCAGCCTCTCCCGTGGCGTCATCACCCGGCTCACCGGCTCGTCGTAGCGGGTTTCGAACCGCAGGTCGCGGCTGGTTACGATACCCGCCAATTTGTCGTCGTCGATCACCGGTACCCCGGAGATACGGTGTTTGTGGGTCAAGTCAAGGACCTCGCGGATACTGGTGTTGGTCGACACCGTAATCGGATCGCTGATGACGCCACTTTCAAATTTTTTAACCCAGCGCACCTCCTCGGCCTGCCGGTCAGGCGTAAGATTGCGGTGTATGACTCCCAGACCACCCTCCTGCGCCAGGCAAATGGCGGCCGCTGACTCGGTCACCGTGTCCATGGCTGCTGAGAGCAAGGGTATATTCACGCGCAATCGGCGGGTGACTTGGGTTTTGAGGTCGACATCACGGGGCAGGACGGAGGACGCCGCTGGCACCAACAAAACATCATCGAATGTCAGGGCTTCTCTTATGTTCCGCATCGGCGAATTATACGGAACGCGCGTGAATTGTCCACGGCAAACAGGCGGTTAAGTTTTAAACTTTTCTTTTTTAATTTTCGATGACAGAGGCGGCAGGCTGTTTGGTACTGCTAACAACCTGGTCAAGCCAGTCATCGAGTTGTTTGACTTCCTGGTTCAGAAATTTCTCATCCTGAAAGGCCGTGGCGAGGGTGGCCACACCCTGACTGCGCGCCAGCAGATGCATGGCCAGATCATCGGCATCCGCCTCGCGACCAAGTAAAGTGAATTGTTGGCTTAACCAGCGGCGAAACAGGATGAATAACTTGTTGGCTTCGTCTTTGGAGACATGGTCGAGCTTGGCCAGCTCCGTGCATAAGGTGCCGACCGGGCAGCCATAGCGTTGTATCTTGCCACCATTGGCGATCAGGATATGAATAAACCGTCGTATGCGTTCGGCGGGTGTAGTGGCTTCAGTTTCCCACGCCTGTAATAACTGGCTGGTCTTCGCCAGACGCGCATCGATCACCGCATCCAGGATGTCGTCCTTGGTCTTGAAGTGATAATAAAAATTACCGCGCGAGATGTTCACCGCCTGTGCAATATCGGCAAACGAGGTTTGTTCATAACCTTTTTCATAAAACAACTGATCCGCGGCGCTGATAATGCGCTCGCGGATCGTGTCGGCCCTAGGCCCCATGTGTTTGGTCTCCCATGGCGCTAACTATACCTGATCAGCCCGGTTCGGCCACTGTCGACTCGGTGTAGAAAGGGTAGTCGGTATAGCCGTGTTCATCGCCACCGTACAACGTATTCTGATCCGCTTCATTTAACGGCAAGTGATCACGGTAACGACGCACCAGATCGGGATTGGCCAGGAACGGTACACCAAAGGCCACCAGATCGGCATCGCCGTTGGCAATCGCCGTTTCGGCGCGTTCACGATCATAACCATTGTTGGCCATGTAGGTGCCGGCGAATTGATTCCGTAACGCACGGTAATCCACCTGTCGTGTTTTGCTCATCATGTCACCCTCGAGCACATGCAGATAGGCGAGGCCGCGACGACTGAGTTGCGCAACAAAATAACCAAAGTGTGCCTGCGGATCCGAATCGGACATCGAATTAAAACTGTTCTCCGGGGTCAGACGCACACCGACCCGATGCGCTGGCCAGACTTCCGTTACTACATCGAGCACCTCGTTTAACAACCGCATGCGATTTTCCACACTGCCACCGTACTGATCGGTACGCTGGTTGGAACCATCACGTAAAAACTGATCGATCAAATAGCCATTGGCTCCATGCACTTCCACGCCATCAAACCCGGCAGACTTGGCCATCTGTGCGGCGTGTTTGTATTGCGCGACGATACCGGGAATTTCATCGGTCTGAAGCGCGCGCGGCATGACAAAGGGTTGCAGGCCGGAATAGGTAAAGGCGTCGCCTTCGGGCTGGATGGCTGAGGGTGCCACCGGGGTGGCGTTATTGGGTAACAGCGAAGGGTGCGAAATCCGTCCGCAATACCAAAGCTGTAAAAAGATATGCCCGCCTTTGGCATGCACGGCCTCGGTGACCTTTTGCCAGGCCACGACCTGCTCGGCGGAATGGATGCCGGGGGTAGACGGGTAACCCACCCCGTCAGGCGACACCTGGGTGGCCTCGGTAATGATCAGCCCGGCATTGGCGCGCTGCTGATAATAGGTCACGGTCATGGGTTTCACGGCATTTTCTTCATCGGCGCGGTTGCGGGTAAGTGGCGCCATCACCAGGCGGTTGGACAGGGTTAAGTCGGACAGGGCATACGGCTCGTACAGGCTGGGCATAACACATTCCTTGGATAATCAGCAAATAATTAGGACAATTGTCCTAAAACGAAGTCCTAAAATAGGACAGATGTCCTAGGATGTCAAGCCAAACAAAAATGGATTTAAAAACAGGCACTCACAGCCGCCACTGTTAAGCCTATGTCAGTCCGATAATGCTAAAGTCGCGCGCGGCTCACGGACACCGAGGTGGTATCTGGCCCCGTGCATAACAACTAAGGAGAAACAACATGGACCACACACGACTTCACCCCGGCGTACTACTGCTGTCCTTGCTCACCGCCATGCTGGCGATGTCGGCCCAGGCCGATCACCGAAAAAACCAGGTCGAACCGGTCGAGCTGCTGGTGCAATTTCAGATCACGGCCATGCCCACCGGCATGACACCGGCCGGCGAGGGGATCGACACCATCGGGGGCCCCGGTTATGCGCCGAAACGCATTGATGAGAGCGGCGAAATCTCGGACAAGATCGATCCCGAACGTCAGGTCGCGGTGCTCGAAGGTGCACAGATCACCTTCGGTGGCGCCTTCAGTGATCTGGTGGTTCGCTTTGGCTGTGTTGCCGGTAGCTGCAAAATGACCTTCAAAGATGGCTCGGTGCTCGAATCCGATGCCGGTGTGCCGCTGAAGGGCGTGCGATTGATTTCTGGGGGCTGGTGATCAACAGCCCTAACTTTGATCCGATTGCCGGCACGTATAGGAAGCATAAACCGCTTTTTGTCCGACAGCAGCCCCTCCCCCTGCCCCGCTTGCCCGGTGTCACCCGCGCGCGGTGTTTGCTGTTCGGCGCAAATACCCCGTGGAAGCGGGTGAGGTTGACTCGCGGTATGGGCACCAAGGCCGCCAGCCGAGCGATGAAATCGAGTGGATCGAAGATGACGTGCGTCGTGCCATCACGGTAAGGGGTCTTCAGCCGGTAACGCACGTTACCGTTGGCGGTGAGCGACAGGCGCTTTTCCGCGACCGCCGGGCGGCTGATATAGCGGCAAAGCCGTTCGAGCTTCTTGCGTTCATCCGCGCGCGCCGCCACGCTCGCATGCAGCGAGAATCCAGCCACCTTGCCCACCCCGTCATCGAACGGCTGATCGCACGCCGGCAGCGTCTGCAATGTGAAGACCTTGCGGCCCCGTTGCGACCCGACGGCAATCCGATACGTGATCGACGCACCGAGGAGCTGATCCATCGGCCCGGCCTCGAGCTCATCGCCGGCCAGATAGCTGTTCTCCGCGTCCCGCTCCAGCAGTCCCTGTCGTTCGAGGTAGCGGCCGATGCGCAGCGCCAGGGTTTGAGCTAGCCGGATGAGCTCGGCACTGCTCGGCGCCTTCACCCAGCAGAATCGGAACGAGCCGTCGGGGCGTCCGATATAGACCCCGTCGAGGAAAAGCATATGGAAGTGGATGTTCAGCAACACCCACACTGAATACCATGCCGTCGACGGTGACGGTGCATTATCCTTTCCACCCGCTCCATAACCGCTGTCTCGACGTCATCGCGTGGCCCCGCCAGGCTGGTAATGCGGTGACCGTGCGGCATCCCGATGGCAAGACGCTGAAGATCCCGCTGTGGATGCTACAGCCCGAAGCGGCGCACTATTGTCTCAGTGAACAGGTTGAACTCGCTGCCAGTGCGCTGCTGGCACTGGCGGAGATGCTGCATTCGTGCGCTATGGTGGCGACCACGACCTCGACGGAGCACCGCCATGCAACAAACCACACTCGAACTCGACCACGACGATCGTCCGGGCCCAGTGATGGAAACCGAACAGGAACAACAGCTCACTGCATTGATGGCGCAAGCCATCGTTGCAGTCCTGCGAAGTCATTGGGGAGAAGACCATGAACAGGCATGACGGCACGCAAAAGATCACACCCGAACATCTTGCCCGCAAGGCCCTGGTCTATCTACGCCAGTCCTCATTGGCGCAGGTCAAACAGAACCAAGAGAGCCAGCGTCTGCAGTCTGCCTTGACGGATACGGCCAAGACCTATGGCTTCAAGCGCGTCGAGGTCATTGATTGTGATCTGGGGATGAGTGCGGCAATCGGTGCGCAGGCGCGTGAAGGCTTCAAACGTGTATTGGCCAGCGTGGCCATGGGGAAGTCGGGATGGTGCTCAGCCGTGAACTCTCGCGGCTGTCGCGGACCGACAAGGACTGGTGTCAGCTGATGGAGTTGTGTCAGGTGTTCAATACCCTGATTGCCGATGCGGAGAATCTGTATGATCTAAATCGACTGGACGACCAGCTGGTGTTGGGCATTAAGGGAACCCTGAGCGTGGTCGAGCTCAAGGCCTTGAAGTTCCGTCTGCAGCAGGGCCGGGAAGCCAAAGCCAAACGCGGCGAACTCGGTTGGCGCCTGGCCCCGGGTTATGTCACCGACCCGGTCGCTCAGATCGTCAAGGACCCCAACCTGCGGGTTCAACAGGCTATCGCCCTGGTGTTCAAGAAATTCCGGGAACTGGGCAGTATTCGCCAAACCCATCGCTGGTTTCACGAGGAGGCTATCGAGCTGCCGGTCAATAAGGCACTCGGCGGCCAGTTTCTACTGGCGTGGCAACTGCCGACAGTCAGCTTTGTCAACGACGTGTTGCACAATCCACTCTACGCCGGTGCCTATGTCTATGGCCGCCGGCCGACGGAGGTGGTGGTCAAACAAGGCGGCGGCAACGCAGCACACGACCGGCCGAGGACGCCAGCGTCTTTATTGCCGACCAATCACCCCGGCTATATTAGCTGGGCACAGTACCAGCGAAACCAGGACATCATGCGCAGCAATGGCGGCAATTTCACGCAGGATGAATCGGCCCTGGCGATGCGTAGCGGTCAGGGCCTATTGACCGGACTGCTGCACTGCGCCCGGTGTGGCCGTAAACTGCATATTCGCTACTGGGGCAAGAGCGGTACGGCGGCACGTTATGTGTGTGTCGGTGATTTTGCCACCGGCGGACAGTATTGCCTGGGCTTCGGCGGGGCTACCGTCAACAAGCGCCTCAGTGAGGAAATCCTCAAGGTCATCTCGCCACGCGGCCTCAACGCCAGTATCGCCGCCATCGAGCGGCTCAGCAACCAAGACAGCGATCGGCGTTACAGCGCCAGTTACAACAACTGCAATACGAATCGCAACGCGCGTTTGACCAGTATGACCAGGCCGATCCCGCCAACCGCCTGGTGGCGGATGTGCTGGAGCAACGCTGGAACGACAAGCTCGAAGCACTGGAAAGGCTGCAGGGCGAGCTAGATGCGCACCGCGAGGCCTCGGCGCCGCTAAGTCCTGCTGAAACCGAGGCCATCCTGGCGCTCGGTAACGACTTTGCGGCGGTGTGGAACGATCCAGCGTGCCCGATGGTGTTGAGAAAGAAGATCGCCCGCACCCTGATCAACGAAATTGTCGTTGACCTGGACGAGGCGGCCCAGGCATTACAGATGGTCATTCATTGGCACGGGGGTTGTCATACCTCGTTGACCCTGCCAAAGCCACGCTCCGGCACTGTCGCGCACAAGACTACGTTGGAAGACCTTGAGGTGATAACTCAAGATGGCACGACGCTATGGTGACGACGAGATCGCTCGTGTGCTCAGCAAACTGGGACGGCGAACCGGCAAAGGCAATCGCTGGACGCAGTCGCGGGTGGCTTATGTTCGAAAGAAGTACAACATTGCGACACCTGACCTGGACAAGCTCGATCCCGATATCCTGACCCTCGGTCAAGCTACGAAGTACTGTAGTGTCAGTGATACGACACTGATGCGGCTGATCAAAGAAAAAGTCTTAGCGGTTGAACAAGTGGCACCTTATGCGCCACTGGAAATCCAGCGCGCGGACTTGGGCGGTGAACCGGTCTCGAGTATATTGCAGCGCCTTAAAGCAACCGGCAAACTCTCCTTCGACGGGAACACGCTGGCCAATCAGCGGAGCCTGTTCGATGAAAATCAATAGCTTGCACAACGAGGGTATTATGTCTGCTTATTCAGGTTGAGCGCGCTGCCGAATCGCTGGATCAGGGTGACTGCGCCGGTCTTGGCCTCGGTGCGGATGCAACCCGCCTGTTGGACGAGATGGGTCTCGATGGCGCGGTAGACGATGCCCAGGATCCGACCCATCACTTCGGGACGGCTAGCGAACAGGAATCGCAACTGGAAGGGGAAGCTCAGTACCCTCGGCAATTGCTCCTGCATTGCCCTACTACACGCCGTCCCTGGCGTTAACTGCCGCATGGGTAATCGGAGCAGAACTCCATCGACCAGCAGGGCGGCGCTTTCCACCATCCGGCGGGCGCCGTTGGCCGGTTCCGGTCGATAGAATCAATTAGTAGAGAGCTTGGAATCTCAACGTAACGAACTAACATTGCGACTCCCACCGGACTCCACGATCCGTATTCATTGTCGATTTTTGTTGCCTGCCACGTGGGAAGTGCAACGAACTTCCTACGTTTGCGGTCGCAACGCCTGATAGAAAACGCCTTGCAACGCTTCCGGCACCGGTCTTTCTTAACGGTCCGTTCTTTCAGGGCAAAACCAAAGCGGGATTCCCACTGGCAACCACCCGGTTGGTGACTCTGTTTTGAGAATCTCAAGTTCTTCTGAGATGCATCAATGCAAAATATCATATTTTCTGTATCGTTTTTGTGAAGAATGTGTAAACCGCTGTTGAGCAAAAGGGGTTTAAAACATGAAGAGTATGCAGACATCAATCATCGTTCCGGCCTTGGCATTGATGTTGGCCGCTGCCGGTGCCGTATGGACAGGAGCCAAGGCCGAAGACACGAATGACCCAGCGACGAGCCTTGCTGATGCGGTCACCAAGGGCAAAGCAACACTCAGTTTTCGCTATCGCTTCGAGTTCGTAGACCAGGACCGATTCGACAAGGACGCGGAGGCGTCGACCTTGCAAACGCGCCTTGGCCTGGAAACCGCGGAATATAGGGACTTCGGCCTATTGGCGCAGTTCAGCAACGTCACTGTTATTGGCAGCGAGCGCTATAACAACACTCGAAACGGTAAAACGGAGTACCCGGTCGTGGCGGATCCGGACGGCACGGAGGTCAACCAGGCTTACTTGAGTTACTCACCCAAGGATCTCGGTGTGAAATTAGGCAGGCAGCGCATCGTTCGCGACAACCAGCGGTTTATCGGCGGCGTCGCCTGGCGCCAGAACGAGCAGACTTATGACAGTGTCACGCTGGGCGGCTCGGTATCAAACTGGCGGTTGGACTATGGATACATCTGGGAGGTAAAACGCATATTTGGTCCGGATGACGGTGTCCCCGCCGCAGACTTCGACAGCGACTCCCACATGTTCAACGTGCGTCTCGGTCGCTGGACACAGGCGGATCTCAGGGCATACGGCTACCTGCTGGATCTAGAGAATGCGCCCGTTCTTTCAAACAGCACCTATGGCGTGCGATTGTCCGGCAAACATGGTCTGCTCGACGATACGTTTATAGACTACACAGCGGAGTACGCTCATCAGTCCGACTACGGCGACAATCCGAATGATTACACGTCTAATTATCGTCTTCTGGAACTGGGCGGGGGCGTCAATGTCTTTTCCGCCAAGCTTGGTTGGGAAGTTCTGGAGGGCGATCAAAACCAACCCGGTAGACAATTCGCCACGCCCCTCGCAACCCTGCACAAGTTTCAGGGCTGGGCAGATAAGTTCCTGACTACCCCAGATGCCGGTGTCGATGATCGCTACATGGCCCTAAAGGCCGTTTATCTGGGCGCCACCGCGTCGCTGATCTACCATAAGTTCGAAGCCGAATCCGGCAGCCAGAAATACGGCGACGAGTGGGACGTCTCCCTCGCCAAGACCTTTGCTAAGCGCCACAAGTTTCTGCTGAAGTACGCCGACTACAGGGCTGACACCTTTGCCAAAGACACTGCCAAGTGGTGGCTCCAATACTTCGTAAGCTTCCCATAATATAATCGGGTCGGATCTCCCGGGCTTTTGATTCTGGCTAGCCAAGGTTTCGCTTTTCCCAATTTCGCAACCTTGCTACTGGCTTACGCTTACGCGAAAAGCGAAACGCTCCTGCTGGTGGGAAAATGTTGCGGCGGCAGGTTGTGCTAGTCACATTGGTCCGCTTGTCAATCTTCAAGCTGACGTTGCAATGACGTCCATGTAACAGCCGGAGTCGGCCGGTCGGAGACAACGTGGCAATCAATCTGAATTTATCGAGGACGCAAACATTACCCGGTCTCTGATCGATCCGTGGCGCACATTCATCATAAAAGGAAAATTGATACGCATCAGTATGGCAAATCATCATTAATGATCAATTAAAAGCCAAATACAAAGTACGCAGGTAACAAGTGAACTAACGATTCGTAGATGGTTCCAGTTTGTCCAGGTTTTACGATAGCGGGACCAAACATGGTGCGCGTTGTCATTATTTGGCGCTAGTCTCGCAAGTGAATTGTTAAGGGGCACGTTAAATAAAACAGTACAGCAAAACATGCCAACGAAATAAACCGCTCCCGCCATCAAAGTCAATTCAGCGCCAGCATCACCCCACCGGGCAAAAGCAATAATAATTAGAAGCACTGAGATGATAGACGAACCAAAGAAAAGCGGCATAAACGATGAACGAAGTATCGCGTCATTGATGGAGTTCATTGCGGCAATAGATTGTGCTGCGTCGATCTTGTCGAATGCCTGCATGATAAATCCGGAAAAGGCAAAGTAAACCCCCGCGATAAGACCGCTGCTGAGCGCAGCGGTCCATAAAAGAGCAGTAACAATAGATGTAGCCATCACGCAAATTCCTTCTGCCGTACAGCCGCCCAAACGCCGGATTCAATCGCCTTCTGTACATAGGTTTTGAAGTCTGTAGGCGGTCGGCCGAGCGCCTCTTTAACACCCGACATCACATTACGGTTTCTACCGTCAAAGACAACTGTGAACAACTCCCGCAGCAACCATTGCAGGTCTTCCGGTGCTCCCTCTTCGCGTAAAGCGCTGATATATGCATCGACGGGGATACCGGTATATGTTACGGGCCGTCCAAGTGCATCGGAAATCTCTTTGATGCATTGAGCGAACGTCAGAGCGCGTGGGCCGGTGACTTCGTACAGTCTATTTCGGTGGCCCGGCTCGGTTAAAGTTGCAACCACAACGTCAGCGATGTCATCAGCGTCAACAAAAGGCTCAACGGTGTCTCCCGCAGGTAATACTAGTTCACCAGCCAATATACCCTCCAACATAAAGCTTTCGCTGAAGTTTTGGTAAAACCAACTGGCTCTTACAATATTCCATGAAATACCGCTGGCTTTCAGTACTTCCTCAGCGCGTTGTGCGCCTTCCTCTCCACGGCCCGAAAGTAAAACGATGTGTTGCAATCCGGTGTCAACGGCGACTCGCACGAACTCTTTAATAGCCGATTCCGCATTGGGTACGGCAAGATCCGGCTGATAGGTGACATATGCGGCGCCAGTACCATTGAGTGCAGACTGCCATGTCGCGGGATTCTCCCAATCAAATGATGGGTTTGTTGACCTGGAAACCGGGCGGGTCGCGTATCCAAGGGCTTTTAGGCGCTCGTTTACTCGGGCACCTGTTTTACCATTTTTACCGATGATGAGAATGGGTGACTGTTTCATGATTCCTGTTTTCCTGAGTTGGTTTGTCGTGACTTTGAACGCATAATCAGCGCGCCATGGATGTAGAATATGCCGAACAATAATTGGATTAACAATCACTTTAAATCTATATTAATTTGCTTATCGTCCAATTCTGCTGGATTCTAGATCACTACCTGTGACAAAATCCCAACCATGCCGCGTACCCGCTCGAAGATCCCTTCCTGCACCGATCCGCTCGGCGAAACCCTGCACTTGCTCCGCCTCACTGGCACCCTGTACTGCAGATCTGAGCTGACTGCACCCTGGGGCGTTGACCTGCCTCCGTTTGATGGATGCATGATGTTTCATATCGTCACCGCGGGCCGTTGCTGGCTCGAAGTCAAAGGCGACGAACCCCGCCTGCTTCAACAAGGCAGCCTGGCGCTCGTCCCCCATGGCAACGGACACCGTATCCGTAGCAGTCCCACGGCCGAGGCTGTGCCGCTGTTCGACATACCGGTTGAGCAGGTCAGCGATCGCTACGAGATCATGCGCTACGGCGGCGCCGGCGACTTAACTCACCTTACCTGCGGAGTTGTACGCTTCGATCACGTAGCGGCCCAACAGCTCATCGCGCTGCTGCCTAAGGTGTTGCAGATCGATACCTGGGACGATGATGAAGGCAGCTGGCTGCAAAGCACGCTGCGCTTCATCTCCCGTGAAGCCAAGGAGCTGCGACCGGGTGGAGAAACAGTCATTACTCATTTGGCCGATATCCTAATCATTCAGGCAATCCGGTCGTGGATCGACTCGGCGCGCGAAGCTGATCGGGGATGGCTCGCCGCCCTGCGAGACGACCAGGTGGGAAGAGCGATCGCTGCGATCCACCGGGAGCCCGAAAAGGACTGGACCGTGGCCTTGTTGGCCAAAGCGGTCGGTATGTCGCGCTCAGGTTTCTCGGCTCGGTTCACCAAGCTGGTAGGCGAGTCCGCCATGCGCTATCTCACCCAGTGGCGCATGCAACTCGCCCGCACGCAACTTCAAGAGACGTCGGATCCTCTCTCGGTTCTCGCAGATCGCCTCGGGTATCAATCTGAAGCCGCTTTTTCCAGGGCATTCAAGCGAGTGTTTGGCGTGTCGCCAGGAAGCGTTCGCCATGCCGCCACAGCCCCACTATGGGATATCGCGAACTGATGTAGACACCCGTCAGCCAGTCTTCCAAAATCTCGGATAGCTTCATCTTGAAGGGTTTCTTATTGGCCGGGACTTGCATCTTAAGTATCCCTTAAGGATTATTGTTCTAAATAGGCGGCAGCAATACCGGTAATCCAACACCGGGACAAGGCACATTCATATACGCAGCGGTTTGCCGGACCTATTCAAGAATTAAACCAGAGAGTCGAATCACCATGCGCTTACTGTTGGTTGAAGATGATCCATTGATTGGCGATGGCGTACGTACCGGGCTCACTCAGGAGGGTTATGCGGTGGACTGGCTTAAGGACGGTCGTTCGGCCGAACAGGCATTGCAGACTGAGGATTATGATCTGATGATCCTGGATCTGGGCTTGCCGAAAATGTCCGGGCTCGAGATACTCGAGCGCCTGCGCGCCAAACAAAACGATTTACCTGTCCTCGTTCTCACCGCCAAGGATACTGTCGCCGATCGCATAACGGGTTTGGACTGCGGTGCAGATGACTATTTGGTCAAACCTTTTTCTCTCGATGAACTCAACGCAAGACTTCGCGCGCTGCACAGACGCCACAGAGCAAGAAGTAGCCCGACGATACAACACGGAGCTATCAGCTTAGATCCAGCGTCTCACGAGGTGACGTGCGACGGCGCACCTGTGAACATTTCGGCGCGTGAATTTGCGGTGCTACAGATGCTGCTCGAAAATGCCGGCAAGGTCTTATCGCGCTCCCGGATCGAGGAAGGCCTATATGCATGGAATGAGGAGGTCGAGAGCAATGCAGTGGAAGTACACATTCATCATTTGCGGAAGAAATTGGGCACATCTTTGATTCGCACCATCCGCGGCGTTGGTTATGTCGTACAGAAAGATCAATGATCTACTCTCTCCGGCACCGTTTACTCGCTACTTTGCTCTCCGCGACACTGTTGATCTGGGCAGCAACCGCGCTGACGAGTTACCTGGAAACTCGCCGTGAAGTCAGGGACCTTCTCGACGCCCAGCTCGCTCAGTCAGCAAACGTCTTGATGGCTTTGGTCAGCCACGAGCTGCTGGAACAGCTTGGCTACCAATCTAGTGGTCATGCTGAGGAAAAGTTTGTCGCGGAACTCAAGCACCACTTGAGCGGTTACCGCTACGAACAAGAGATCGTATTCCAGGTCTGGACGGGGCACAAGCAAGCAGCGTTGCGCTCGGCGGGGGCGCCCACCGAGCCTTTGTCCAATATCCTGCGAGGGTTCAGTAATACGCATATCGAAAACGCGCAGTGGCGGGTCGTCACCATTTCCGACGAGACTGGACTACTTCGCATCCATGTAGCGGAGCACTTCGACGTGCGCAAGGAGTTGATTCGCGGAATCGTCATACGGCAACTGATCCCCTTGCTCGTGGGATTCCCATTGCTGGGCTTGTTGATCTGGTTCAGCGTGGGTCGGTCACTCGTACCCCTCAATCGACTGGCGAGTGATGTAGCAACAAGAGACTCATCACATCTCAATCCGGTCAATGAGATTCGGGTCCCCAAAGAAGCCAGGCCGCTTGTCGACGCCCTAAATAATCTGTTTGTACGCGTGAGCCAGGCATTTGAGCGGGAAAAACAGTTCACCGCGGATGCCGCCCATGAGCTGCGCACGCCACTCGCTGGATTGAGAACGCAAGCGGAGGTGGCTAGACGATCCACAGACGATAAAGAGCGGCGCAAAGCCCTGGATCAGCTGATAGAAGGAGTAGATCAGAATACCCGTTTGGTCTCTCAGTTGCTTACCCTGGCCCGCGTTGATCCGGACGCAAGCCTGGAAGTATATGGATCTCTCGATCTGTGTGAGACCGCCTCGTCGGTATTAGCGGGGTTGGCGGGGGACGCCGTTAATAAAGACATCGACCTTGGCCTGGAGGAAGGGTGTTGCGGCAAAATCCTGGGCAGCGCCGACGGGGTGCGCATCCTGGTCCGCAATCTGGTGGATAACGCCATCAGGTATACGCCCCGTGGCGGGACGGTGTCGATTAACGTGACCACGGATGAGCAACATGTCGTTCTGCAAGTGAATGACAGCGGACCGGGGATACCTCGCGATCAGCGTGCCAAGGTTTTCGAACGCTTTTACCGCGCTAAAGACAATTCAGCGCCAGGGAGTGGTCTTGGCTTGTCTATCGTCCAGCGAATCGCGCAACTCCACGGCGCGACCGTCGCCCTCAAGCCCTCCGCTCTTGGCGGGCTCGGGATCGACGTCACGTTTCCAAATTCCCCGGCGTGTCAACGATCGGACGCCGGTGCCCCGCCGGTCCAATTCCATAGTCAACCGTAAAATACCCGAATTCATCAGGCTTAAGGTGGGGTTAAGCTATGCTCCGTATGGTGTCCTTCAACGTCAAATGACCACTCATACAGGAAAAGAGACGATGAAGACAGACAAGCAAACCGCGACGCAGAAAGCTCGTTACTCACGCATAGACCGCTGGGTCATGGCGTGGGTGATCGTTGCCGTGTACTCCCCGTTCGTCCTGTTAATCGGCGCCGGCGCCACGGTCGTGTAGCGATCGAGGACGTGGACTACCGAAGCTAAAACTTAATTTCCTCTGGAGGTATAGACCATGAAAACTGCTCCGACCTTAGCTCGTATATTGTTCCTCACGCCATTCGTGCTGGTGACCGTCAAGTATTTACTGGTCACCGCGCTTATCGTCGCTTAGGTGAGGGCGCCGTTCCGACCCACAATTCGACCTCGGGCGAAGCACCTATCACGGTGTTCGTTTCGCCCGAGTGTCCGGCATATGTATCGACCGGTCGTCCGGGCCGGCCAGCTTGATCGGCAGGTCCTGGCACCGGACCTTTTCAGATACAAGTACGCCGCGCGCTGACCGTCGGATCAAACGCAGAACAATACGTGTGCATATTAATTGTTGTCACTGTTCGTCTTTTTTATACGGATAACGAACATGTCCATATCTAATCACCAGGACCGTAAGCGCCATCATCGACGCTGCGCCTGCAACGGCGAGCATTCGCCAGGTTTCCATGCTTTTCATATCTAGTATTAAATAACGCGCCAACGCGACAATGGCAATATATAACGGTATGCGTATGGGCAGTTGTCCCGACTCGAGATAGATCGCCACCATCGAAAGAACTTCTAGATAAATGAACAACAATAACAAATCAGCCAGCGTCACTGTCCGCACGTCAATCATTGCTCGAACTTCGGCCTGAATCGCAACGATGGTCGCAATCGCAATGATTACCAGTCCCAGATCCTGTACGATCAAGAGCAACTTCTTACCGCTATTCTGAAAAACATTCATTGGTTATCGTCCTTAGAATTGGAAATCATCGCAGTCTGCATGGTCTATAAGACTCGCTGTCGCGCAACCACCACGATCGCGCCCGCAGGACGCCGGAACGAAACACATAGCCGTGGCCATGAGTTGAGTGAAGCGCAAGCTCAGACGGTCGCGACCGAGACAGCGCCAAGATGGCCCCGCGTCTCTTCTTGCCAAGCAACATCGCGTATCGAATGTCGTCGTTTCATATAAGTAACTTTGCGGATCTCTCCAGTACATACCATAAATAGGCGCGGGGCGCCTTGGCGCAATGTGCGGGTAAGGCCAACTTCCCCATTTGTCCCCGGTTTCATGGTAACTCTCGAGTATCAAATCACACCCGTGCGACAATAAACAAGCGGCGAAAGGGATAGAGCGTAAAACCGTTGGGGTTGGCAGGATACGCATCACGTAAACGGTCGCGGTATTGCGCCAAAAAAACGTTTCGCTCGCGATCCTCCAACCCGTTAAGTATGGGACGCAGGCCCGTTCCTTGCGCCCATTCGAGGACCGGGTCTGCGCCTTCGAGAACTTGCAGGTACTCCGTCTCCCAGATATCAACACTCCGCGCTTCACTGGTCAAGATATTGTAGTAGAACTCTGCGTCTTCCACCCATCTACGAGACACCGCTTTTCGAAGGGTCCTGCTTCCGAGCGGGCGTCCCGCTTTACCACCGTCCGCCAAAGTTTCGCGCATCAGGCGATGCGACACGGCATCCCAACTGAGCGGCATCTGTACTGCCAGGTAACCACCGCGATTTACGTAGCGCGCCAGGCGCGGAATAAGATTTTCGTGCCTTTCCACCCAATGTAATGCGGCGTTCGAGAAAATAAGGTCGGGCCGCTCGTCGGGCGACCAGTCTTCGATTTCGGCTTTTATCCAACGAATAGAGTCCGTATGTTCTTGCGCCTGTTGCAGCATTTGGGGGGAATTATCGAGCCCGTACACCCGTGCCGAGGGCCAACGCTCAGCGACAATCCGGGTTACGTTGCCGGTGCCGCAACCCAGATCAAAGATGGACTCCGGCGATTCAAGCGGAACACGTTGCAGAAGTTCGATTGCCGGCCGCAAGCGATGGCTGGAAAACCGCAGATACTGCTTCGGAACCCAGGGCCCGATGCAATCATTGTCGGCGTGTTCGTGGTCCGACACGGTGATCTCTCCTCGATCGAACTAGCTGGCGGTCAGATGTCTCAAGTAGCCGCGTTCTAGAAAAGGTGTCAATTTCTATTTTCAGAGGATTATGAACAACCGGCAAGTACACCGCTTTCTCTTGCTTTCTCGTTTGCCTGTCTCTCTTTAACGTTCGGCATTTCCCGACGAAACGGCCACGCTGACGTTGGGGAGCGTTGCAAGGATCGTCCGCACCCCGTGGCCACGCCCCACGCTCCGTGCAAACACGCTTTCCAGATTTGCGGGGATCCGGGCACTGTCAGTCCTTGAAGTGCTTGCTCAACTGCAGGCCCTGTCGCTGGTAATGGGAGTTGAGTTCTTCGCCGTAAATCCTTTCGGGAATTTCGGTCAGGGGTTCGTAGATCAGGCGGCCGACGATCTGGCCGTGCTCGATCACAAACGGGACTTCAAAGGAACGTACCTCGAGTACCGCGCGTGCGCCCTGTCCGCCGGCATCGGGGTCGCCGAACCCGGGATCGAAGAAGCCGGCGTAGTGAACCCGGAACTCACCCACCAAGGTGTCGTAGGCAAGCATCTCCGCGGCATACCCAGCCGGCACCCGCACCGGGTCTTTTGACGCGAGGATGTAGAATTCGCCGGGGTCCAGGATCAGTCCCGCCCCGTTGCGGCGGTAGACCGGCTCCCAAAACTCTTCGATCGCGTAGTGATGCATTTTGTCAATATCGATGAGCCCGGCATGACTGTTGGCGCGGTAGCCGATGAGGCCGGTCTCGGGGTCGCCGTGCACGTCGACGCGCACCGGTACGCCCCGTTTGATGTCGTGTTCGTCCAGACTATCATCGACCCAACGATGCTCTTGCTGCAACCGTCTTAGCACATCATCGGGCTTTGGCGCTTCTCCGCGGCGCACGCGGAGTTGCCCCAGGCGCGATCCCTTGCGTACCAACACACTGAAGGTGCGCGGGGCGATCTCGGCATACAACGTGCCCCAGTAGCCGGGCCGGACATGGTCGAATTCGTTCCCATAATCGGTGATCAAACGCGTGAACACGTCCAACCGACCAGTGGAACTTTTCGGATTCCCGGCGGCGGAAAGGTCGTTGCTGAGATTCAGGCTCTCCATCAACGGTACGATATACACGCAACCCTTTTCCAACACCGCCCCGTGCGTGATATCGATCTCGTGCATCGCCAGCGAATGCAGCCGCTGGGTGACCGTCGCATGCTTGCCGGGCAGGAAGCTGGCGCGCACCCGGTAAGCACGGGAACCGAGCCGCAGATCGAGGCTCGCAGGCTGTATCTGATCATCGCCGATCGGTTCCCGGGCCTTGATCTCACCGCGGCAGATCAACTGCGTTAATGCCTGGGAAGGCAGCACCCCGGTGACCGTATCCGGTTTGACTGATTCCGATAGTTTCGGTTGTGGCATGATCTCAAGTAACCGCGCTCAACGCATAATAGTGGCGATCAAATAGCGAAACAAACTACTCAATACAATAAGTGATGTTTTATTTTACACTGTTGGCTAAAGAATCAACCGTTTGACTTTCTGCTCATTAGCCACAATTTGATTCACCGCAGTTGAGGCAGGTCATGCAGCCGTCGAGCTTGACCACGGCCATGGTGTGGCACTTGGCGCACAGGGTCGCGCCCCTGGGATATTCACTGTCATCCGCGGTGACGTCGCCGTTGGCGTGCTCGAATTTGGCTCGCGCTGCGTCGATATGTTGCTGCTGATTCGCGTCCATCTCGCAGTCTTCGAGCAGACCGATCTCCTTTAAGTGGCACTCGATGATATCTCCAAGCTCGGCAACCAAAGACGGCATATAACGCCCACCCTTCTTGAAGTAGCCGCCGCGCGGATCAAACACCGAACGCAACTCTTCGACCAGGAAGGTCACGTCACCGCCTTTTCTAAACACCGCCGACATAATCCGCGTCAACGCGACAATCCACTGGAAATGATCCATGTTTTTCGAATTGATGAAGATCTCGAACGGTCGGCGCAACTCGTGTTCGGTGCCGGGATTGAGCACGATATCGTTGATGGTCACATACATGGCATGCTCCGAGCCCGGCGTCTTGTTCACTTTGTATGTTGAGCCGGCCAGCTTCGGCGGCCGTTTGAGCTTCTCGTGCATGTGAATGACTTCGGCCATTACCCGATCGTCATCCACTGATCCCGCACCTTGATGCCCGCTATCTCGTGCGGCTTTTCCTTCCTGTATTGCGTAATCCACAATTTGCTTGTCAATCTTGATAGTCATTTCAACTTACCTCACTATGGCCGCGTCGGACCGGTCAAAACCGGCCGTAGTAACCTTCTTTCAATGCATCGAACAGGTTGGCTGCGGTGTGGGTTTCGCCGTCGTATTCAATCCTCTCGTTTCCTTTAGCGCTAACCACGGTGCCATCATCCAGAACAAATTCATAAACCGTATTCTCTAAGTCCTTCTCTTTCACCAATACCCCCTGGAACGCCTCTGGGTTAAAGCGAAACGTGGTGCAACCTTTCAGGCCCTGCTCATAGGCATATAGATAAATATCCTTGAACGACGCGAACGGGAAATCGGTCGGCACGTTCGCAGTCTTGGAGATGGATGAATCGATCCATTTTTGAGCCGCCGCCTGAATATCCACGTGCTCCTTCGGCGTGATGTGATCGGCAGTGACGAAATAATCCGGCAATTGCTCGTAGGGATCCTGGGAATCTGGTTTTACCTGTGAATTCACCAGCGTGCGGTAGGCCAACAATTCATAGGAACACACCTCTACCTTTTCCTTGGTCTTTTTCCCCTCGCGGATCACGTTACGCGAATAAACATGGGCAAAACTCGGTTCGATCCCGTTGCTAGCATTGTTGGCAAGCGACAGAGAGATGGTGCCGGTCGGGGCGATGGAACTGTGATGGGTAAACCGCGCACCAACGTCCGCCAACTCTTCCACCAGTTGCGGTTCAATCTCAGCAATGCGCTGCATGTAGCGGCTGTACCGCGCATGCAGAACCCTGCCCTTCACCGTATCGTCCACCCGATAGCCGTCGCGGACCATCTCCGGGCGCTGACGCAGCATCTTCGGGGTCACGGTAAAATCATCGTCCATCACCGGCGCTGCACCTTTTTCTTTTGCCAACACCATCGCCTGCCGCCAACCGGTTACCGCCAACTCGCGGGTGACTCGCTCGGTGAACGCCAAAGATTCCGGCGCACCGTATTTCATGCGCAACATAGTAATCGTTGAACCAAGACCGAGATAGCCCAAGCCATGACGCCGCTTGTACGCAATCTCATTGCGTTGCTTATCGAGCGGTAGGCCGTTGACTTCGACGACATTGTCCAACATGCGCGTGAACACCGCGACCACCTCGCGAAACTCATCCCAGTCGAAGCGCGCCTGTTCGGTAAAAGGGTCGCGCACGAATTTGGTCAGATTTACCGAGCCCAATAAGCACGCGCCGTATTCGGGCAGACCCTGCTCCCCACAAGGATTACTGGCCCGGATGTTTTCACAGAACCAGTTGTTGTTCATTTCATTGTATTTGTCGATGAGCAGGAAACCCGGTTCCGCGTAATCGTAGGTCGAGGACATAATCATGTCCCACAGGTGCCGAGCCTTGATCGTCTTGTAGATCCGGCACGCGACGCGACCGGTTTCATCGCAGGCGTAACCTTCGGTCACCGGCCACTCGCGCCAGATAAATTTCTCGCTGTCACCGAGATCCATATTTTCGGCCTCGACCTCGTCCTGACAGATTGGGAATGCCAGTTTCCAGTCGGCATCGCCCGTGACCGCTTGCATGAAATCCTCGCTGATCAGTAGCGACATATTGAATTGCCGCAAACGCCCGTTTTCACGCTTGGCGCGGATAAAGTCGGCTACATCCGGGTGCCCGACATCGAAGGTCGCCATCTGTGCCCCGCGCCGGCCGCCCGCCGAGGAAATGGTGAAACACATTTTGTCGTAAATATCCATAAACGACAGCGGACCCGAAGTATACGCGCCGGCACCGCACACATAGGCCCCCTTCGGCCGCAGCGTCGAGAACTCATAACCTATTCCGCATCCGGCCTTAAGCGTGAGTCCCGCCTCCTGGACTTTACCGAGTATGCCGTTCATCGAGTCCTGGATAGTCCCGGACACCGTGCAGTTGATGGTCGAGGTAGCAGGTTTGTGATCCAGCGCGCCGGCATTGGATACGATTCGCCCGGCGGGTATCGCACCGTGACGCAACGCCCATAAAAAACGCTCATACCAAAAGGTCTGTTTCCGAGGTTCATTCTCCACTTCGGCCAAATTTCGCGCCACTCGCTGGTAGGTATCGTCGATAGTCACATCGACGATATCACCGTCCTTACTTTTCAGCCGGTACTTCTTATCCCAGATATCCAACGACGTCGCCTGCATCGAAATATCGCTATCAGATACCTTATCTTCATAGTCATCATTTATGTGTGCAATGGTCATACTGCTTTTGCCTGCTTGTTATATTGCAACCAATTTAGACCGGAAACGCACAGCATCCCCGGCACGACATCATGAGGGAATTGAGTATTCGACCGCCATTGCAATTGAAATGCACAGCTCTTTGCCCAACACACAGCACATGCCCTCTAATCTAACCTGCCACCAATACGATGGATTACAGACATCAAGGGCCGGGATTTTCCCGGCCCCCAGAACCAATTGGTACATCCCTGTACCCACCAAGCGCTGACGCATCTATGGCATATCACAAAGCACGAGTTGACGATCCAAAAACATGCCCCTGTCATCCATGCTCCCTCCCCCTCGCGGGGGAGGGACTGAGACACTCCTTGTCACCGGGAGGAGTCCGGGCAAATTCATTCGCCTGCGTGTGTCACCGCGTCGATCGCGCGCACCGGTATAACCCCCGTCTGTAGCGTCTGCTGCGCCACACTGCCAAATGGGCTTGAAATTCTTGGGACCAAGGCGCCGACTCAACACAGGAGGCCGCCGGATTGGCATCACTAGTCAAATCCGGCGTTGACGCCAAGTGAAATCCGGCTACCGCCGCCCTGCGCGGCGCATTAGTGCCCAAGTGCTGCGTTGCCGTTCCCATATGCTGCCTCCCCACAGGCCTGTTTCCTATACGCCCACTATCCGCGCGTACTGGCGTTAACACGGCCACTATCGTTCCCGCGCATGAGTGATCGAAAACGCAATATCTTGTGTTTTCGAAATCCTGAAGACCAAAGATAATGGGTTTTTACACCAAGTGCAAGCATGTTATGAGGGCATAAACAAAACGTCCGTCACGTCGCACGCGGCATTGGAATTCAGGGCCCAATACCACGGGGCGCTGATGCCCTGTTGCGGGCCCGTGTCGCGCCGTCTTAACCCCTCCTGGCGGGAGTTCCGCGACGTCCCCGCTGCGCGTCGCCTAAGACAAGCGGTTGTTATAATCCGACTAGCGGTTTTTGTGTATGGTTTTCCGACCCTTAGCACTGTGGATCTGGCACAGAATCCCGCAAACGGTTACCGATCGCACTGGACGCGCGTCGCGTACCGCACCCCACCATCTAGACTGAGTAGGACACGCATAAGTATTCGTCCTGTGAGATTTGAGGCAACGCGGATGAGACTATTGGGCACATTTGCTTTCACTGTATGTGCGTTAATCGGTAACGCTGGGGCCGCCGAGGTCAACACCGCGAAGACTGCGGCGCATCACACGTTATCGATGGACACCTGGTATCGCGTCGGCATCACGATAACGCAGGAAAATGCCTTGAAAAACGAGGTGGCCAGGATAGACACCGCGCCCACAACCGAGAAACTGGTTTTCAATCTGCGCCGCCACTAATCGCTATTCGACTAGACCCCAAAACCCCCACCTGTAAGCCGGACCAAATTTCGGGTCCGGTTTTTTTATCGTTTCACGTCATCCCTGTTCTATAATTCACTTCACTTATCCTAATGTTTCGAGGTGTTGCGACACCGTCACCATGAGTCGAAGGCCTGACCACAGGCACTTTTTCCTTAGCTTGTTCCCGATTCTTCAAGTTGTCGGCCGCGAAGTGATGTCGTTCACGATCGTCATCGCGTTTCTAATCCTCCCGGTCAGCGCTCAAGACGAGCCCATCGAAGCTACTGAGCAGCAACCTGCCCAGTACAGCGAGGCATTCGAAAATTGGATGCTCCTGGCGCTAGAGGGGGATGCCGAGGCGCAATTCAAGCTTGGTCTGCTCTACAGTGAGGGTAAAGGCATTCCGATCGATTATCGACAGGCCGCGTTCTGGTATGGAAAGGGCGCGGAACAAGGCCACACCGGCGCCCAATACAACCTGGCACACCTGTATTTGGATGGCCATGGCGTCGACAAAAACCCGGTGAAAGCGACCCATTGGTGGCGGCAGGCAGCCCAGCGCGGGCACATTTTGGCGCAACAATATCTGGCCTACGCCTACTACAAGGGCATTGGCGTCAGTAAGAATCAACAAGAAGCGCTGCGCTGGTTTCGCGAGGCCGCGAAGGGCGGCGATATGCGGGCCAAAAAAATGCTTGCCACCATCGAACGAACCGTCGGGTCTACACCGAAGATGGCCTCACAGCAGCCCATGCCGGATGATTCCGGATTACCAGACATACCGCCGCCGGAAGCGGGCCAAACCACCCCCCCGGCGCGCCACCACGCCACTACGGCAGCGTCAACACCGGAGCCCGACTCTGCCGGCCAGCAGCACGCATCAGACAATCGGGAACCTGCCGCTCTCCAGCCTGTTACGCGACCGCTGCAGAGAGAGCCGCTGGAATCGACAGTGGAACAGGAGGATGATCACAAAACCAACGCGCCGCTTCCGGAGCCAACGACTGCCAAGACCGACGGTGAACAGCGGACCGCGTCGCGTGAACCGCAGACGGATTCTTCAAACTCTAGACGCGATCGGCCACCAGGGGACCAACAACCGATGAACCCGAGCGAGTTGACGGGCGCTATGGCCACGGCCAAGCAGGATCAACTCAGCGCGACGCCGGAACAGAATACCGAGGCGGCCGCGCCGCTAACGCGTTCGCAGAGCGAAACTCAAGCGTACAGCAACACCATACTCCAGCCTCAGGCCCACGCACCAGATAGTGAGCCGTTGGCGCCGGACGCCGAGGCCGTCGGCAGGCTGGATTCAGCATCCCCGCCGATCGCGACAACAACAGCGCCAGAGCAAGCGATTTGGACAGCGTCACCGGCATCCCTCGCCGACAACGATCAATGGTTGTTCACACAACCACCGGACTTCTACACCCTGCAATTGATCAGTGCGCCCCGCCGGGCAACGGTGGAGGCATTCATCCGTCAAAATAGACTCACGAGCATCAGGCTGTTGCGTACGCAAGTTCGCGGCGTACCGTGGTGGTACCTGCTGTCTGGAAGCTTCCGCAATGTCCAGCAGGCCAACGCCGCCGCCGCTGCGTCATCCGTTGCGCAAACCGGCATATGGATCCGGCGCTTTGGCACGCTGCAGGAAAACCGCTGTAAGAACTTGTCGGCTACCGGACTCACCGCGTTTTGTGACGGGCCACGCGTGCGCATCCCCGCGACAGGACCACGGCCGCAGGAATGGTTGGAATCCGGTAAGCGCCAAACGCTCGCGCAATCGGCGGCATCCGTTGAGCAACCCAGCGTGACGGCACCGCCACCACCCACCGTGCCGACGGCACTACAACCGGCGCCGAAAATAACGATGATGACCCCGGGATCGTTCGTAGCCGCAGGCGACACGGAAACCACTGGCGCCGGATTGCGGCACGATGACAACGCCTGGTTGTTCGCTCAACCCGAGGATTATTACACCGTGCAGCTCATCAGCGTACCGGATGTATCACAACTTGAGCGCTTTCTGCACGACAATAAACTTCAGGAGAAGGCGATCTACTATACAACCCGGCGTGAGCGGAAAGACTGGTATTTTGCGATCTACGGATCGCACTCCGACTTGGATTCCGCCAAACAAGCCACCAAGGCACTACCCGTGGCCTCCGGCTCGGTGTGGATTCGGCAGTTCGACGCGATACAGAAGAAACAATGCCAGGTCGCGAATCAGCTGCCCGTCGGCGTGTCCGAAGCGCTAACCTTTTACTGTAGGCCGTGAGTCCGCGCCTCGCTCATGCGCCCTGCAATTTCCGCCGCGCGTGGTCGCGGCAACCAGGCCGCGGCGCTGAGCGCCAGCAACGCGCATATCGACAACGACACATACAGCCAGTAAAACTCCCCTGTGCTCTGTGCCACAAACGCGACCAACTGAATCGCGAGCGGCGCAACACCGAAGGCGAGCACAAATTTCAATCCAAACACCAGGCCGTGCCGCTGGACTGGCGTATAGGCAGCAAGTAACATATTTTCCGCCGGCAACGCACCGACATTGGCCATTACCATAAACATGGCAACGACAATCAAGGGAACTCCCCCCTGACTGGCGGCCAGCCACAACAAGGGAATCTGCAAGAGCAACGCGCCCACGTACACGTATTTGAGGGGGTGGCGGTCGGCTAGATGCCCCCCTAGCAACTGCATCAACCCCGCGGCGGCATACACCACCGCCACCAACATACCAATCCCAAATGCCCCATCGCCAACCAACCCGTCGTGACGCAATTCGAATGTTTTCGGTAGTGCGGTTTGGGTACCGTTATAAATCAACGAGGCAAAGAACATAGTAATCAACAGCACGACGAAAACACGCACGCGGTCTTCACGTCGGGGTTGTTCGACCGCGTCTTCATCACCGAGCTCATCATCGAGACTTCTACCCCCAATGTACCACAGCAGTGCGACCCCGGTTCCCGCGCACAACACACCGGGAACGATGAACGCCGCCCGCCAGCTGAAGAGATCGATCAACGCGCCGGCGGTCATACCGGCCATCGCGGTCCCAAGGGAACCAAAAATACCATTAAAACCCAGGGCCTTGCCCTTTTTGGCCCCTGCGCTGCGCACCAGCCAGGGAATGCCAACCGGATGATAAATAGAAGCGAACACGCCGATACCGGTGAGCGCCAGAAACAGCGTGAAGCGCGAATCGGCAAATCCGGCGAGTATGGAGCATATTCCCATGCCGATAAAAAACACCACCATCATCGCCGCGGCGCCAATGCGATCACCCAATAAACCAGCAGGCAGCGCCGCCACACCAATCAGCAGTGCACCCAAGGTCCACAGCTCCAGGAGTTCGTGATACGGCATCCGCCAATCCACCTCCAAGGCGAGTATGATCACGAAATAAAATGCCATACACAAATGGATATACAGATGACCGAGGCACGAAAACAAAACCACCGGCATGGATGATTCTCTCATTTCCAAGTATTAACGTCCTTTCTCTACTCGCGATTGTATTCGGCGCGCTCCGAAACAAAGCGCTGAAAGCTTGGTTCGGTTTTGTAACCCCCGCTTAAGACGTAATCAAAATCGACTGTGTGTGGAATATTTCAAAAAACGCCTCACTGCGGATTATCTCTTCTCCTGATAAATCGAACAACAGACAGGTTTCTGCGGACACACACCCTGCGGGCAGGTCAATAGCCCACCGTCCTCCCCAGGCGCCCCGGCGCTATAGCTTGCCGCGCACGGTGGAGATTCGAATGTGCGATTTCATGAAGAAGATGCTCCGCGTTCCCTGTCCCGCACACACGCGAAGAGAGGCGGGACTGCCCTGACGCAGCAGCGGATATCTCCTAAGCCCGGCAGCATGCTCGGGCCGGGATGCGTGAAAACGCAGTTACCGATCGAAATGCAAGGTATTAGGATGGGACTCTATGAAGTGATACAGCACGTCCTTGAGCCGGCCTGCGCGCCCGGAATCGTGCTTTTCCAGAGCGTCCTCGATGTCGTCCATGATCATGCACTGAATCGTCACCATGCCACCTTTTTTCTGCAACAGTTCTTCTGCGAGCAGAATCGCGGCCATGCCCGAAATATGTTCGTGATCGGCAATCACGTTGATTTCATCCTTGGTGAAATCACACATCTCCAAACAGTCTGTGTAGGTCAACATTGCACCAATCTCCGTCGTGCACCCCGCCCGATAGTGTCCCTTTTGTCAGTATTTCTCCGATTATAACAATGTAGAAATCCAGTAGCCATCGATTGCCGACGTGACGGTTCGAGGCTGCGACAACCGGCCAGAGCGTCGCCCGCCGGCGTGGTCAGTTGTTATACTGTAACGGTTCTAAATCGGGAGCAAAGTCAGTGGCGCAACGCAGGGTAATCGCCCGTTTCCACGGTAAGCATGATCACAGAAGATGTCTCGAACAGGCCCTGGAGAAGGCGGAAGCCATGTGCGCGCAAAAGGGCCTCCGATTGACCCGGCTTCGCCGTCAGGTCTTGGCATTGGTGTGGGACACCCACACTCCGGTGCGTGCCTATGACATCCTCGAGGGTCTCCGCGACAAGGGGCACCGGCCGGGGCCGCCAACAGCGTACCGCGCCTTGGAGTTCTTGCAGAATGCAGGATTGGTGCACCGCATAGAATCTATGAATGCGTACGTGGGCTGTGGCGACCCGATGCCCAGACACCGCGGGCAATTCTTCATCTGCGACTACTGCGACTCGGTGGCAGAAATCCATGACCTCTCGGTTGCACGCAACCTTGACGGTAACGCCAAACGACTCGGATTCCATGCGGATTACCATACCGTTGAGATCCATGGGATCTGCGGCCACTGCCGGACGGACAGTTGAGACCGGTCATGGGCGCGGTACGCGCAACCGCGGCGGTGGCTACGCTGCTTGGCCGCGATAGTAATCCATCAAAATGTCTGCAACTTCGGGGCGTGAGAACTCGGGCGGCGGTGCGACACCCTGTCCCAACATCTCCCGCACCTTGGTGCCCGACAGCAGGACAAAATCTTCCTTGGAATGATCGGGCGCATCACGCATCATCACTACCTTATTCAACTTTCGCGAGTAGGCGGTGTGATCGGCGCGAAAGATTTCGATCTGCAATGCGCCTTTAGGCACTTCGGCATCGAAAACGGTCTGCGCATCGAAAGCACCATAGTAATCACCAACCCCCGCATGATCACGGCCGATAATGAAATGTGTGGCGCCCATGTTCTGACGGAACACGGCGTGCAATACCGCTTCCCGCGGCCCAGCATACAACATGTCAAATCCGTAGCCGCTGATCATTACCGTGTTTGGGGGGAAATAGACCTCGACCATCTTGCGGATTGCGGCGTCCCGCACCGGCGCCGGAATATCACCGGGCTTGAGCTTGCCGAGTAACATGTGGATCACGACACCGTCGGCATCCACGGCGTCCATGGCCATCTTACACAGTTCCTCATGTGCGCGATGCATGGGATTACGGGTCTGAAAGGCAACCACCCTTTCCCAGCTATGTTCTTGAATCTCGTTGCGGATTTCTACCGCGGTGCGGAAGGTGTCTGGAAATTCACTCTGAAAATAGCTGAAGTTCAACACCTGAATCGCCCCGGAGATACAATACTTGCCCAGCGATACGAAAGTCGCCAACCCGGGGTGCTCTGGATCTGTTGTGGCGAAGATCTTTTCCGCCATCAATTGAATCTCGTCGTCGGAAAATTCCTCAATGGCCGCGATGTCCATGACCGCTAAAACTGGATGTTCTTCGACGTTTGGATCACGCAATGCGATACGCTTGGCGTCTTTTATCCCATCGATGTTATTGGTCAGGTTGAGAACCGGCACCGGCCAAAACAAGCCATCGACGGTACGCATGGTCTCACACACAGACAATGCATCGGCCTTATTCATATATCCCGTGAGCGGATTGAAATAGCCGGCGCCCAGCATCACCGCGTTGGATGAGGCCGCCGAATTTACCAGCAGCGACGGTAGATTGATTGATTCTTGTGCCAGCGCGCGGTGCTGTTCCGAATCGTAGACAAACAAGGGATTAAGAGAATCGGAACCATGGGGCTTGATCATGCCTGCTTTCCTCCTACGCCATTTCATCGAAATGTGGGTTTAGTCCTGCGGATGCAAGGGGCGGGTCAAAATACCGCACAATGCCCGCCGGCAACAGGACAGCGGCACTAAAATATCTGATTCTTGGATAAGAATTATTGGTACGCGCAAGATTTCACGAGCAGGCCGCGGCTGGTTGCGTCTCCCGGCGCCGGCGCACTGCCGCCGCCAGCTGTTCCAGGATTGGCACCGTATCATCCCAACCGATACACGCGTCGGTAATGCTCTTCCCATAGGTCAACGGCCGCCCCGGGATCACATCTTGACGGCCTTCAAGCAAATGGCTTTCGATCATCGCCCCTATGATGCGGCGTTCTCCTTCGGCAATCTGTGCCGCCACATCCCCGGCGACTTCCCGCTGTCGTGGCGGCCGCTTACGGCTGTTCGCATGGCTGAAATCGACCATGATGTTCGCAGGGAGTCCAGCGGCCTCAATGTCCCGCACCGCGTGCTGGACATGGCTTGCATCGTAGTTCGGCTCCGCGCCGCCACGCAGGATGACATGGCAATCGTTATTTCCGGTGGTGGAAAAAATCGCGGTGCGGCCTTCCTTCGTGACCGACAGAAAATGATGCGGCCGCATCGCCGCTGCGACCGCATCTATCGCAATCTTTAGCGTGCCGTCGGTGCCATTTTTAAACCCCACCGGACAGGACAAACCGGACGACAACTCACGGTGACCCTGGCTTTCCGTGGTGCGAGCGCCGATCGCACCCCAGCTCACAAGATCCGCCACATACTGCGGTGAGATGAGATCCAGATATTCGGTGCCCGCCGGCACGCCCAATTCATTGAGAGACAACAGCAGTTCGCGGGCAAGGCGTAAGCCTTTGTTTATATGAAAGCTTTCATCCAGATCAGGATCGTTGATCAACCCCTTCCAACCCACTATGGTGCGGGGTTTCTCGAAATACACGCGCATCACGATGAGCAGGTCATCCACGAGCCGATCACGCGCCGCTGCCAAGCGATTGGCATAGTCCCGCGCGGCGGCTACGTCGTGGATCGAGCACGGACCGACCACCACTAGCAATCGATCGTCATGGCCCTGGAGGATCTCATGGATGGCCTGGCGAGTGGTGTAAACTACCGCCGCCGCCCGATCCGTTATCGGATGCTGTTCATGGACCTGGGCCGGCGAAATCAGTTCCTTGGTTTCCCGGATGCGCAAATCGTCGGTTCTATACTTCATGGAGGACCAGTCTAACTGTCGGATTATTTTGATGATTCTACTCGAAATACCATGGTTAGTTCGAGTTCCGACGCTGACCATGGCGGCGTCCGAACGTGCAGACACCTTGCGCTCTACTATCGTGTACACTTTGAACTTATGTGATTACTGACCACCGATTATGGTAGCACCTATCAAAGAGGCGATTTTACCGCAACAGGACCTACAGCGGCCCGAGCTGTACATCAACCGGGAACTCAGTCTGCTGGCATTCAACCGTCGGGTGTTTGAACAGTCCGTAGACCCCAATGTCCCACTGCTCGAGCGGTTGCGCTTTCTGTGTATCACCAGTTCCAACCTGGACGAATTCTTTGAAGTACGTGTGGCAGGCCTCAAGCAGCAAGCGGAGTACGGCAGCACCCAAACCGGCGCCGACGGATTAACGCCGAGCGAGATCCTGCGCCGGGTAAGTCAACAAGCTCATACTCTGGTCCAGGACCAATATCAGTTCCTCAATGATCGACTGTTACCGGCTATGGCGACGGAAGGCATTCGATTCTTGCGGCGCGAGGAGTGGAATGGGAAGCAAATGGAATGGCTGAAGACGTACTTCAGCAACGAATTGCTTCCGGTGATTAGTCCTATTCGCCTCGATCCGGCGCATCCTTTTCCCCGCACCATGAATAAGAGTTTGCATTTCATCGTGTCCCTTGAAGGGAAGGACGCGTATGGCAACAAGGGGGGCATGGCGGTGGTGCCGGCACCGCGTTCTTTACCGCGCTTGATTCGCCTACCCATAGAAATCGCCAAAGGTCCGAACGAATTTGTGTTCCTCTCGTCGGTGCTGCACACCTACATAGGGGAGTTGTTTCCCGGGATGAAGGTCAGCGGCTGCTACCAATTCCGCGTCACCCGGAATAGTGATTTGTTCGTCGACACCGAAGAGGTGGACGACCTCAAACGCGCCCTGGAAGGCGAATTGCCATCGCGCCGGTACGGTGACGCAGTCCGCCTGGAGGCTGCTGATAACTGTCCCGAAGAGGTGGCCAACTTTCTGCTGCGCCGGTTTGAGCTGAATCAAGAGGACCTGTATCAAGTCAGCGGTCCGGTAAATCTCAACCGGTTGATTGCGTTACCGGACATCGTGGAACGACCGGATTTGAAATACCCCAGTTTTACGCCGGGGTTGCCGCCGCGATTGCCGCAGACCACCAATCTGTTCAAGGCAATCGCGACCAAGGATATTCTGCTGCATCATCCTTTCCAGTCATTTATACCGGTAGTCGAATTTATCCGGCAGGCAGCCGCTGATCCCAACGTGCTGGCCATCAAACAGACGCTTTATCGCACCGGCTTGGATTCGGTGCTCGTGGAATCCCTGTTGGATGCGGCACGCGCCGGTAAGGAGGTCACCGTGGTGGTGGAGCTGCGCGCCCGATTTGACGAAGCCACCAATATCGGTATCGCAAACAAGCTTCAGGAGACCGGTGTTCAAGTGGTCTATGGCGTGGTGGGTTACAAAACCCATGCCAAGATGCTTATGGTGGTTCGCCGTGAGGCCGACAAACTGCGTCGCTACGTACATCTGGGGACCGGGAACTATCACGACCGCACCGCTCGTTTGTACACCGATTATGGGTTTTTCACCTGTGATCAGAAGATCGGTGAAGATGTGCATAACTTATTCATGCAGTTGACAACCCAGACCCGGACATCGGGACTGAACAAATTGTTGCAGTCGCCGTTTACCCTTCAGACGGGGCTTCTCGACCGCATTGAACGGGAAGCGGAAAACGCCAAGGCCGGAAAGAAATCCCGGATCATCGCCAAGATCAATGGTTTGGTAAGCGCGCCGGTAATCCAAGCGCTATACACGGCGTCTCAAGCAGGGGTGCAGATTCAACTGATCGTGCGCGGAGTGTGCTGCCTGCGTCCGGGGATTCCTGGTGTGTCCGAGAACATCAGCGTGTGCTCGATTATCGGCCGCTTCCTCGAACATACTCGGGTGTATTTCTTCCATAATGACGGTAACTCTGAAGTGCTGTGCGCCAGCGCAGACTGGATGCCCCGGAATCTGGTGCAGCGCGTAGAGCAATGCTTTCCAATCGGGGACAAAAAGCTCAAACGGCGTGTGATAGACGATTTGGAGCTGTATTTGCGAGACAACACCCAGGCATGGATCATGCAGAGCGATGGCTCATACGTGCGCGTGCAGTTTCCGAGCACCGAACAACCCATCTCTGCACAACAAACTCTGCTGGAGGACCTCGCCCAGTAACATCAACCCTACGGCTGAAGTCACGAAGTGCGGGGACATTTGATCTGCGGTTATTGAAAACTAAGGTTTAAGGCCACCGGTTCAAGATAACTTTGCTCGCGACGGAGATCGGCGACCGTCAGCGGATGCTGGTCGAGCCATTGTTCGGCGAACTGCAGGTGTAGCTCAGGTCCGTTTATTCTTATATCCATCGCGGGAATTTCAGACGGGTCGCGACTTCTATGTAGTAGCACCGCGAGGCGCAGCAGGACACACAATTTCACGCCCGTTTTCGTAACTGTCTTGTGCAACGCGTCGAATTCTTGAAGCGGAAACTTGCGACGGTGACCACGCACCAATACCGCCAACACTGCTTGTTCGCGGCGTGAAAAACCAGGCAAATCAGAATTTCCCACCACGTACGCACCATGTTTTTGATACTGGCTATGGGAAATCAGCAATCCGATCTCATGCAGTAACGCCGCCCAATAAAGAATTTGCCGATGGTCATCGGCCTCCAACTCCCAAGTTCCTTGTACTTGCGCTAACAGCGCCAGAGCGGTTTTCGCCACCCGCTCCGCGTGCCCATTGTCCACCGCCCAGCGGGTCCCCACTGCTTTGACCGCGCGGCCACGAACATCGGTATGCTCAATCCGGCCGACCAAATCGTATAACACACCTTCGCGCAACGCTTGGCTGGACACATCAATCCGGGGAATATCAAGCAGATCGAACACTCCCCACAATACAGCGACCCCGCCCGGAAAGATCGCCAGACGATCCTCGCTCAAACCCAATGACCGCAACTCATCGACGTGAGCACAATCCACCAACATACCACGTAGCTTCTCCAATGCGCTGCGGGTGATGCCCCGTTTGCACCATCCTTGATTTTGCACCGCGTCGCGGATGGCTCGCACTGTGCCCGAGCAGCCTACCGCACGATCCCAGGATTCTTTTCGAAACATGGCGACCACCGGTTGAATCTCCAACCCAGCCTGAAGCTCTGCCTGGCGCATGCGCTTTTTCTTGATGCGACCATCCGCAAAGCATGACCGGGTCAAACTGACACAGCCTACATGCAGGCTCTCACGGTGAATGGTTTCAAACCCGGTCCCGGCGATGATTTCTGTGCTGCCACCGCCGATATCAATAACCAGTCGGCGTTCCTCACCCGCCTCCAATCCATGGGCAACACCAAGGTAGATGAGTCTCGCCTCCTCCCGGCCGGCGATGATTTCCACCGGATGTCCAAGGGCCGCCTCGGCTTTGATCAAGAATTGATCCGCGTTTCGCGCTTGTCGTAGCGCATTGGTTCCGACTACCCGCACGCTCCCAACAGGCAGTTTACCGACCCGCTGGCCGAACCGTTCCAGGCATGCCAGGGCGCGCTCTTGAGCCTCGGCTGTGAGGTGCTTGTTTTCGTCTAATCCGGCGCCAAGACGAACGCTCTCACGTAATCGGTCTATGACGGAGAGTTCTTGGTGGTTCAGCTGGGCAACGATTAAGTGAAAGCTATTGGAACCGAGGTCAACCGCAGCCACGGACTTGAAGGTGCTTTTGACTCGGTTGAATGCGAACAAGGAAATTGGCGAGTAATAATTCGATGTGGTCTAGACTAACAAAAAAGTTTTTGCAGGAAAACCTACCGTGAGAAAACTCAGCCCAATTCGGAGAGTAAGGCTTCAATTTGCGCTTCAACGCGATTCGCTTGATCCCCACCCTCACGCATTTCTCCGACATACACAGCACGCACCATACCGGTCTTGTCAATCAGGTAAAACGACGGCCAATATCGATTGTCTAGCGCCTTCCAGTATGAGAAATCGTTATCGATCATCACTGCGTGCTCGATACCGAACTCTTTGACCTTGTCCGCTACTTTGCGGCGATCTTTTTCGTGGTCGAATTCCGGGGTATGCACACCCAACACCGCGAATTCGCGTTGTTCATACTTGTTTTCAATACTCTTCAACCAGGGGAAGGATTTGTAGCAATTTACACAACCGAAGGTCCAAAAGTCTATTAGCACCACTTTCCCCTCCAGATCGCCACGCGCCAGCGGTCGTGAGTTGATCCAATCGTCGGGGTTGCGATGAGTGAACTCGGGAATCGTGTACGGTGCGGAGAGCAACCGGGCATTCACTCCCGAATCCAGGCTAATCACCGCCAGAGCGACCAAGGCAGCAGTAACGGTGAGGGCGTATTTCAAGTCAACCTCTTCATTTATCGATATGCGTTATGAGCGGTTGCCCGGCGCCACCGGGCCTCATGTGCCAATAATACCAAACAACGTGACAAATCCCACCCGGCGATAAACAGCTCACCGGGCCCCTCGGCGGATGGCCGCCTCCACCAGAGTGGCGTTGACCACGTCTTCATTCACAATCTCCGGATACAACCGGTGGAGCCGTGCCACCACCTCGGCCTGGGAACTGGCCAAAGTCTCCCAAAAAGCCCTTGTAGAGCGGCTTATTTGCGTCAAGGTCAACAACAACGGCGCTTGCCAGAGGTGAAAATCATGCACCAACGCTTGCGCACGCGGGTCCGGCCAATGCTCCCGTACGAGCAATTCCGGAAACATCTCTGGGGACAAGCATCGACCCACGAGGGACGCATCGAGGCGGATGCCACCCAGGCCGTTTCCGCCCCCCCCAGGACCGCGCTCAATCCACTGTGCCATCGGTGGTTTACCGGCCGTGTCGTTTACGAATGCGGCGATCGCGTCGCGATGAAATGCACTTCCACGGTGCAGTCGTCGCGCGAAATCCCCGTGTTGCAGAAGCGTATCGGAGACGAACGAACGATCGCTTGGTACGCTCGCCCGCCAGCGTGCGTCCGACACCCGCTCACAGTTTTCACGCTCGCCGGTCGATGCCAACAATGCCAAAGGCAAGCGCGAATCATGGTCCAACAACCACAGTTCGAGGCTGTCCATGGGTGCGAACGGAAGGCCGTCACAATGCTGCGCAATGCGTGTGATCAACCTTTGCGAGGGTACTTCGATCGCAGCGACATCGAGCATTGGATCTATCGGAAATCGCTCAAAGCCGGCGGCAATGCTCCACACGCCAGCCACCAGATATCCCCAGCGAGTTTCCGGTCTCCCCATCCCACCCCACGTTATTGATTGGTGCTCCCGCCAAAGTTGAACCTGCCAGTTCACACCGTCGCTGGTCACTGCCCGGCCATCGTCGGTCTTGATCATGTGCAAGGTACCGCGGAACGGGGATAGGCGGCGCACGCTAAAACACGCAACTTCAGACAAGGCGGTCAGGTCAACGACTGCAGACGTTCGGTTAGTCGGGTTATTACTTGCTCGACAAGTTCTTGCATCTCCGGATCCACTGCTTCATATAAGAACTCGACGTTATCAAGCTGTTTGTGGACTGCTTCCCGGGTGTCCAGGGTATCGATCCCCTGTAGTATGTCGTTGAGATAATTGATCGTATCGGTCATAACATGCTCTGCTACGTTGAAATCGACCACGATGCCGCAAGCCTAACCGGTTACCGGGCCCCCGGCAATCTACGCAGCAAATGTACCGGAATGTAAACAAGCCCATGAACGCAATCCTGGGAACCTTGGCCTTCGCCGCCGCGTGTTATGTGTTGTTGCTGGGCGCGGCTTTCGTGCTGCAACCACGATTGGTGTATTTCCCGGAACCACGATTACAGATGGTCCCGACCCAGGTCGGCCTACCGTATGATGATGTAAGCTTCGATACCCGTGACGGGGTGCGGCTTCATGGCTGGTATGTTCCCGCGGCGGAAACCGCCATCACGGTTTTGTTTCTCCATGGCAATGCAGGCAACATCTCACATCGCCTAGAATCCTTGGCGATATTTCACCGATTAGGATTAAGCACGTTCATCATCGACTACCGCGGATATGGTAACAGCGAAGGATCGCCAGACGAAAACGGCACCTACCAAGACGCCTTGGCTGCCTGGGAGCATCTGCGAAAAGAAAAACAGATACACCCGGAGGACATCATTATATTCGGCCGTTCACTGGGAGGCGCGGTGGCGGCCTGGCTGGCAGCGCAAGTACACCCAAGGGGAGTGATATTGGAATCGACGTTCACATCATTGCCCGATCTGGGAGCCGATCATTATTGGTTTCTACCCGTGCATTGGCTGTCCCGATACCAATACGACACCCGGGTCCACTTATCGGCAGTGTCGACGCCCGTGCTCATCGCCCATAGCCGAGATGACCGCATCGTAGGCTTCCACCACGCACACAACCTCCACGCCGCGGCCCATCCACCGAAATATTTCCTGGAGCTGCGCGGCGGGCACAATGAAGGATTTGTGGTGAGTGGAGATGCTTATGTGGATGGCCTGCGGCAGTTTGTCGCTTCGCTTCGCTGATCTTTGATCGTGGTTTTCGATTACTATCATCGCCTCAACAGCCGGCAGAAGCAGATCTACCGGCAGAGCGATCGCGTCGCAACCATTGCGCTGTCAGAACCGGCGATGGTGAGAGATTCAATCGCGGCGTTACCGGCCGCGCTCGAACGCAACGACCGGGCCGCAGTCCAACGATTGTGCGCCGAGATTGTTCGACATATCGCGCAACAATTACGTGCGCCGCCGGTCCGGGTTACGGTCCTGTCGGCCCGGCCGAACAACTCATGGGGCGAATTGCACGGCCTGTACGAACCTGCTGAAGGACGCACACCCGCGCATATCACGGTTTGGATGCGCACCGCAAAACGGCGCCAGGTGGTCGCGTTTCGAACGTTCCTGCGGACCGTGCTGCACGAATTATGTCATCATCTGGACTTTGAACACTTTCGGTTTCACGATTCTTTTCACACCGAGGGCTTTTACAAGCGCGAATCAAGCCTTTTTTATGCGCTGACCGGAAACAGCCCCGAACCGGAACAGCAAGAGCTCAATCTATAGCAAGCCATGCCGATACCCGACCACATCATAGAATTTTGGGAACAGCGCTATCGAGACGAGAACACCCCTTGGGATCGCGGCGAGCCGAGTCCAGCGCTGCGGCATTGGCTGGCAACAGGCGCGTTGCGGGTCGGCCGGATTCTGGTACCAGGATGTGGACGGGGGTACGAAGTGGTGGAACTGGCGCAGCGTGGATTCGAAGTGGTGGGGATCGACACCGCACCCGCCGCGGTGGCCAGTCTTGAAAGGCACCTTGCAGAGACCCGTGTGACGGCCGAGGTGATTTGTGCTGATTTGCTGGAATGGGAACCCGAACGTGAATTCGACGCGATCTATGAACAGACTTGTTTGTGCGCCATGGCGCCCCCGGTATGGCGCGAATACAGCCGTCTGCTGGGCGAATGGCTGCGCCCGGGCGGTTTGCTCTTCGTCCTGTTCATGCAAACCGGACAGCCGGGCGGACCGCCCTATCACTGCGACATCACCGCTATGCGCGAACTTTTCGGCACCGCCCACTGGCAATGGGACGCGACGCCGCCAGTGCCGGTCCCCCACGGATCCGGAATTCGTGAGCTGGGTTACGTCCTCCGTCGCCGGCAACCGTGATTCCGCCCGGGTTCCTCACTTTACCGCGGTGTTCCGGCTTGCACACAAGGCGCAAGTTCCTTACATTGCGCCTTATTTCCGTCGGGAGACAAAATCCATGAAACTGACCGTCTACACGGCCATATTCGCGATCATTGCCGGTGTAAGCGTCAATGCAGTGGCCGCGGGAGATGCGGAGCGTGGCAGGTTGAAGGCCGCGACCTGCATGGGCTGCCACGGCGCGCCCGGGATGCGAAATGCATACCCCGGTTATCGCGTACCGAAACTCGGGGGCCAGCATGCCCCGTACCTGGCGGATGCCTTGAAGGGATATCGCGCGGGACTGCGCGCCCATCCCACCATGCGAGCCCAGGCCGCCACCCTCACTGACGAAGATATCGCAGACATCGCGGCATATTTCTCCGCCATGTCCAAGTCCGGAAAATGATTCGCAGCGATGTTTAGGAGAACAACTATGACCCCCCCTCGCATACTTGGCATCTTGATCGCCACCGCCATGCTGTCCACCGGACCCTGTGTCCACGCCGCCGGCGATATCGCCACCGGCAAGACCAAGTCCGCGGTGTGTGCAAGCTGTCACGGCCCCGACGGAAACAGCCCGCAACCCAACTTTCCGATTATCGCGGGTCAATACCAGGACTATATCGTGCGCGCACTGAAAGACTACAAATCCGGCGAACGTGAAAATGCCATTATGAAAGGCTTCGTCGCCAATCTGTCAGAGCAGGACATGAAGGATCTGGCGGCCTATTTCTACAGTCAGAAGGGATTGGCTGCGCCGAAGACGCAAAACCCCTAACCCGGCATTTCTCACCAGGATCCCGGATCTGGCGCGATCGCGAACGGCGCGCACGCAGGTCCCCCTGGCACAATCTCGTCAATGCGCACGCAGATGGGTGCCCGGCGAGCGTTTGACTAAGGAGTTATGCGCATCCCAGCGCGCCGCATCATCGAGTTCCAATCGATAACTGACCTGCTTTCCCACTTGGGAGGCGATCGCCACGCCGTCGCGGAACAATACGTGGTTGCCGGCCAACGCCGGGACCCGCGGTCCCGGTACCACGATGCCGGTCAGGTTGAGTGGATCGGCGCCGCTGACCGACACCATCACGCCGTCGTTTGCTCGGCGGCGCACTTCACGCAGCAACCCCACCGCCTCGATGAGTGCAAATTGTTCGCCGGAAAGAGCGGCCACAAAGCGGCCACCGCGGATCTCCCCGCGCGCCTCCAAGCGCCTGAACTCCGGCAACAACAAGCGCCATGGCGGCATCCACGCCGCTTCACGGTCCAACAACCGCCGGCACATCACACCGTATCGGCGCAGCAATGTCCAAGCGATTTCGCCGAGCGCTTCAGCCGGTTCTTGATCGTCCACCGATAACGCTTCCGGATAACAGATCAACGTCCAACGGCCGGCTTCCTCGATGCCGAACGCCGCGGCGCGCCGCCGCCGACGGTTCCCAAAAGGACGGCGGCGGTCGCTGGGTACCATCAACGCGCGCAACCCGCTGAAACCGTCCGACGTTACCATCCCGCAGGCCACCAATTCACCCAACGCCTGTTCGACCTGCGAGCGCAGCATCCCGGAAAAATCGACCAATTCGTCAAAGAACAACGCGCCGCGCCGCGCCAAGATTTCGGTAATTCGTTCTGCGCTGGCCGAAATGACCCGTTCCGACCCATCCTTGGCGCCGGCGACCTGCTCCCAGTTGCGGCGCTGTTTTCTCGGCACCAGGGTAATGGGCGTCGTACGCACCGCGCCGCCGCGCGGTTGATCGAGTTTGGCGGCACCCAACCGCAACCATTGTACCCGTCCCGCCAGACACAGGCGGTCCAGAGTGTCCGGGGCATAATCAGCCACCCGTGACGCCAGGATCTCCCCTTCCCATGCCGCCGCGGCACCTTCAAAACCCGCCAGTTGTTCGACCACCGACAACAGCGCCTGATCGCCCTCACCGCGCTGATGGACTGACACCCGCTGCCAATCGAACAAGAAACGCATAAAGTCGGCACAGGTCACCGGTTCGACCTGTTTGCGTAGTGTCTTGATCGTGTAACGGTGAATCCGTGCAAGCAGGCGCCGCTCACACCATTGTTCGACACCGTTGCCCTCTAAATTCCCGCGCATGACGAAGCCTTCCGCTTCCAGCGCGCACAATGCGGCCGCGATCATTGATGCGGGCAGCGCAAACGCCGCGCTAAGGGACTCGGTGGTCACCGGACCCAGTCCCTCCAAGCGGCTGCGTAACAATTCACGCAGCGCATCACTGGCTGATGCTGAACAATGGTTTTTGGTCGCTACCGGCGGAATCGGCGGCACAATGCTCGCATCGGGATAGAGCATAGTCATTTGTGGCAGACGCTCCACCGCCACCCACAAATCGGACCCTGCGCTGCGCTGTACGCTCGTCGCGCGTTGTTGTGTAACCAGGGAATCGAACAGATGCCGCCACCCGAAATCCAACGCGGTGACAGCGTGATCCGTCCGCCCCTGTGCATTTCCACGCGCACCCTCCTCGACGGTGACAAAACCATATATCAGCAACGCATCATGCAACTCGTCGGCGTTGTGCGCCTGGGGCCACGCTTCCTGACACACCTGCTCGATGGCCAACGGATCGAGCCGCCCCAGATCCGCCGCCGATTGCGGGTCCATGAACCCGCGGGCCTGGACCGCACGGGTGCGCCGTTCCTCGGCCGGGGCATCATCCAGGAATGCGTACGGGCGGGCAGTGAGGATCTCCTGCGCAAGCGGAGACGGCCCCGTCAGATCGCGGGCCACGATCTCGACTTCGCCCCGCTCGATCCGCGACAACAGGCGTTGCAAGCCGTCGACATCCATCGCGTCGTGCAGACAATCACGAAGGGTCTGATCGACCAGCGGATGGTCGGGAACCTCTCTTTGCCCGACGATGTTTTCCTGGCACGCCAGCTGGTCCGGAAAAACCACCGCGATCAGATCCTCGGAGTCCATGCGTTGCAGCTGTGCGGGTATTCCCTTGCCGTTACGGTTACGCCGCACGGCAAGGCCGATATTGCAGACCCAGCGCCAGCGGGTGATGAATACCGGCGCCGCCAACAGCGCCTGGATCAAAATCTCCTTTACGTTATCGGCACGTAGATAATGCCGGACGTCTTCCAACGGGAAACTATGGGTGTTACTCAAAGAAAGTACGATCGTATCCTCTAGTGCCGCCGCCTGAAGCTCAAAATTGAACTTTCTGCAAAAACGTTTGCGCAGCGACAATCCCCAAGCACGATTCAAACGGGATCCAAACGATGAATGTACCACTAGATGGGTGTCGCCCGACTCGTCGAAGAATCGCTCCAACACGATGGTGTCTTGGGTCGGCAGGCAGCCCAGCGCCGCATGTCCGGCAGCCAGGTAATCAACTATCTGGCACGACACCGCCTCGGCCAATCCACGCCGACGCAGCCATTCGCGTACCCCTTCCTCGCCACGCCGCGAAAAATTCGATGCAAACTCTTTACGGAAGCGAGCCACCGCGTGCGACAATTCAACGCTGCGCCCCGGCGCCTCCCCGAACCAGAACGGAATGTTCGGCGGCTGGCCCTTGGCATCCTCGACGCGCACCTTTCCCTGCTCGATTCTGAGGATGCGATAGGAGGTGTTGCCGAGTTGAAAGATATCGCCCGGCAGGCTTTCAAACGCGAAGTCTTCGTTCAGGGTACCGATTTGTTGCTCGTCGGGTTCCAACACGACGTCGTAATCGAATTGATCCGGGATCGCACCACCGTTAGTGAGCGCGGTCAAACGCGCGCCGCGCCGCGCCCGCAAGCGGCGATTGACCGCATCGTAATGCAGATATGCACTTCTCCTGCCACGCCGGGTAGAAAATCCGTCGGCGAGCATGGCAATGACATCGTCGAACTGTTCGCGGGTGAGCAACCGGTAGGGCCACGCGCGGGTCAACTGTTGGAACAGGGCCGCACACTCCCACTCACGGCTCGCGACCTCGGCCACAATTTGTTGCGCCAACACATCCAAGGGTGCGGACGGAATCGCCAATGCCTCGAGCTCATCGCGCTGTACCGCATCCAGCAATGCGGCACACTCCACCAGGTCGTCGCGGGAAACAGGGAACATGCGGCCTTTGGATATCGCTCCCAGGGCGTGCCCGGATCGACCCGCGCGTTGCAGGAACGTGGAAATCGATCGCGGCGAACCGATTTGACATACCAAATCGACTTCACCGATGTCGATGCCCAATTCCAGCGACGCGGTGGCCACCAACGCCTGCAACTCACCGGCCTTCAAACGCTGTTCCGCCCGTAACCGTTGTTCCCGGGCCAGACTCCCGTGATGAGCGGTTACCGCCTCATCGCCCAAATGTTCCGCCAGGTGGCGCGCAGTGCGTTCCGCCATGCGGCGGGTGTTCACGAATATCAACGTGGTCCGATGCACCCGAACTAGTTCGGCCAGTCGTGCGTAAACCTGGGCCCAGGCCTCGGTGGACATAACTGCCTCCAGCGGTATGCCACTCACCTCCATAGCCAAGTCGCGCTCGCGCACGTGCCCCATATCCACGATCTTGCATGGCTGCTCTGCCACGCCAATCAGATAGTTGGCGATCTCGCGCACGGGTTTTTGCGTCGCGGATAAGCCGATGCGCGTCACGGGATGTTCTGTGAGCGCCGTCAACCGTTCCAACGACAACGCCAGGTGCGCCCCACGCTTGTTACCGGCCAGCGCGTGAATTTCATCCACAATCACCGTGCGCACCGCGGACAACATCGAGCGGCCGGAATTCGATGTCAACATGATGAATAGAGATTCGGGCGTGGTCACCAAGATGTGGGGTGGTTGACGGCGCATGCGGTCGCGCTCGGACTGAGGGGTATCGCCGGTTCGCACCCAAGCCTGCACGTCGACATCTCCCAAGCCCAACTCCAATAACTGATCACGAACGCCTTGCAGCGGCATCTCGAGATTTTTCTTGATATCGTTGGACAGTGCCTTGAGCGGAGATACATACAGCACTTGGGTAGCGTCCGGTAACCCACCGCCCGACAGGCCCTGCTGCACCAGATCATCGATAGCGCACAGGAACGCGGCGAGGGTTTTGCCGGAACCGGTTGGCGCCGCCACCAGGGTGTGTGTGTGGGCGCGGATGGCCGGCCAGGCATGGATCTGGCACGGCGTGGGCCTGTCGAACGTGGCCTGCAACCAGTTGGAGACCGCAGGATGAAAGGACTTGAACACAGGGTGAGAGTTAACCATTAAATTGGACCGGTGGGAAGATCGCACCACATGGATAACGCGCAGTTGAGCGTGTATCCTGTTGTTGATGAAGGAACTGCTAAAAATCAACGACATCCAGCAAGTCATTTCAATCCTGTTCAGCGAACGCATCCCATACAACAAACTGCTCGGCTTGCGGGTCGGTTCGCTGGATCCGGCCCAACCAACTGTGGAGATAGACATGCGCGATGACCTGGTGGGGAATTTCATCCACAAGACCCTGCACGGCGGGGTTACCGCGGCGGTATTGGATGTGACCGGTGGTCTGGTGGCGTTTTTGAACTTAATGGAAAAACTCGATGAGTTGTCGCGGGAGGAGAAATTCGCCCGCTTTGCCAAGCTTGGGACCATCGATCTGCGCATCGATTACCTGCGCCCGGGACGCGGCAATCATTTTATAGCTACCGGATTTATTCTGCGCACCGGCAACAAAGTCGCGGTCACCCGGATGGAGTTGCACAATGAACACGACACACTCATCGCGGTAGGCACCGGCGCGTATACCGTTTCATAGCGCAATGGAGAAACAATGATGTCCGGAACAATGATCGTGCTGGGTGTGCTCGGATTGATCGTGCTCGGTGCGATCTTGATTTACAACCGTTTTATTAAACGCCAGAACGTAGTCATGGAAGCATGGAGCGGTATCGATGTGCAGTTGAAACGCCGCCACAATCTGATCCCCAACTTAGTCGCGACAGTAAAGGGTTATGGTGGACACGAGAAAAAAGTGCTCACCGAACTGACCGAACTGCGCACCGGATCACAAGGAGCCGTCGAGCGTGGCAAACAAGAGACGCAGATTTCGCAGGCGATTCGAAATCTGCTGGCCGTGGCTGAGCAGTATCCCGACCTCAAGGCCAGCCGGAACTTCCTCGATCTGCAGGACAATCTGGATCAGATAGAGACCGAAATTCAGCAAGCGCGGCGCTATTATAACGGCGCGGTGCGCGATCTCAATATCCTCGTCGAGTCCTTTCCCAGTAACCTCATTGCCAAGGTGTTCGGTTTTCGTGTTGCGGAGTTCTTTGAATTGGATGCCGCAGGGGCACGTGCAGTGCCGGAGGTGAAATTCTAGACACACGGTCAACCATGTCTTTTAGGCAGCGATTCAACTGGAGACTTGTACTGCTGACGCTGGTGATCGCGCCGGTATCGGCAGATGAGCGCATCCTGTCCTTCGCGAGCGATATTACGGTGAACGCCGACGGCTGGGTCACGGTACGCGACACCATCACCGTGCGCGCAGAAGCCAAAAAGATCAAACGCGGCGTCTATCGTGATTTCCCTGTGCGCTACACCACCCCTGCCGGCCGCCGTTATCGCGTGGATTTCGAGGTTGTCGCGGTCCGACGCGACGGCGCACCGGAGTCTTACCACGTCAAATCACGGGGCGACGACCTGCGCGTGTATATCGGAACAAGCGAGAGGTATCTGGACCCCGGTGTCTACACGTACAGTCTTACATATCGTACCCACCGCCAGCTCGGTTTTTTTGAAGATCATGACGAACTATATTGGAACGTCACCGGTGACCGGTGGACGTTTCCCATCGACCGCGCCGAGGCGCGGGTGACGTTGCCCAATACCCTCTCTCCGGAGCAGATCAACACCGACGCCTATGTCGGACGACGTGGCGAAACCGGCGCAGAATACGAGGCAAATGTCGACGTATTCGGAGTCGCGACATTCGCCGCCACCCGTAAACTGCGGCAAAACGAGGGACTGACCATCGTCGTGACGTGGCCCAAGGGGCACGTGCGTGAACCCAGCACCGGCGAGCATTGGGCCTATTTCGCACGCGACAACCGCGATGTCTTTTTCGGTGTGCTAGGTGTCGGCATCCTGCTGATGTATTTCTTCGTGGTGTGGTCGCGGGTAGGTCGCGATCCCGACCCGGGAGTCATTGTTCCGTTATTCGAACCACCCCTGGATCTGTCTCCGGCCGCGGTACGCTATATCTTCAAGATGGGTTTCGACAACAAGGCCTATTCCGCAGCGGTGATCAACCTCGCGGTCAAGGGCTATCTCAGTATTTCCGACGACGATGACGAATATGTCCTCACTCGCGACCGCAGTGTCGACGCGGGCGTGTTATCACCGGGAGAGCGGAGATTGGCGGCAAAACTATTTCGGGGTGGCAAGACCGCGATCTTGAAGCGCGCCAATCACAAGTCCATCCGCGGTTCCATCAAGGCGCTGAAAAACGCACTGCGAAGCGAATACCACCGTGTCTATTTCCGCACCAACGGCAAATATCTGATTCCCGGCATCCTCATCGCTGCGGCAACGATTTTTGTGAGTGGTTACGGCAGCATACAAGACAAAGCCGGCCTACTTTTCATGATCATATGGTTGACCGGATGGACGTTCACTGTCTACGTTCTGGTCAACCAGAGTCAGTATCTGATGGCCATCATATTCGCTGCATTCGAGGTCGGCGCCTTGGTGATGCTCGCCACCGAAATTGCGTCATTTTGGATTACCGGGTTATTGGTTATTTTGTTGCTCATCAACGTCGCCTTTTTCTACCTGATCAAGGCTCCGACCCAGAGCGGACGGAAACTCATGGACGCCATAGAGGGGTTCAGGCTTTATTTGTCGGTCGCCGAAAAGGAGCGCCTCAACACCCTCAACCCACCCGAACAGACACCCGCGTTGTTCGAAAAATATCTCCCCTATGCCTTGGCGCTCGGTGTCGACCAGGAATGGTCTGAACGGTTCGCCGAGACCCTGCAACGGACCACCAGCAGCGCGTCCGGTTACCGGGCCAAATGGTATTCCGGAACGAGTTGGAGGAGTTCGGACATCACCCGCTTCTCGTCGTTGCTGTCATCGTCGTTGACCAGCGCTGTGAATAGCTCCGCACAAGCGCCGGGCTCCAGTTCCGGCAGCGGTGGATCTTCCGGCGGCGGCGGTGGCGGTGGCGGGGGCGGCGGCTGGTAGCCGTCACCCACACTGGGTGTCGTGAACAAGTGCGCGGCGAAACCGTGGTCCGGAAACACCACCGCGATTGGCTGCGCCGACTCCCCTGGGATATGGCGGCGTAAATCGCGCACGATCACGCCGCCCGGCTGTTTGTACGCTGAGCACCGCAGCTCAAGTCATTAGCGGGTAGCGCCGGCGTTCACGACCGACCCGGCACCGGTTATAGGCTCGCGTCTGTAGATTGTCCGCAGCGGATAAGCACGCAGCGTATATTGCAAGTAGTGGTAACATTCGACTCCTCAGGCCGCGTCTCAAGAATAAGCGCAGGGTGCCGCGACGGGATATTCCGGCGGGATAGGATTATCAACCAGATTTGATCTTCAGGAGACTTGAATTCTGAACACACAATATCAATTTAGAAGGACCAAGATCATCGCCACAATAGGCCCAGCATGCGACGACGCGGCCACGCTCAAAGAGATGATTAAGGCAGGCATGAACGTGGCGCGTCTCAATCTCTCTCATGGCAGCCTGGACGCACAAGCTGAACGGCTGACGAAGGTCCGTAGCGCCGCCGCAGCCGTAGAGGCCAACGTTGCGGTCATGGTGGACACGCGCGGCCGTGAAGTACGTTTGGGAAAAGTCGAAGGCGGGGCCGTGGAACTCAAACGCGGTCAGAAATTTGTACTCTATAACGACAATCGCGTAGGAACGACACAGGGGATATCGCTTTCATTAGCTGCATTGCATGAACATGTTAAGCCTCATGACAGGATTTTGGTCGACGACGGCACCATTGGTTTTGTGGTGACAAGGGTTGCGGACGACGCCGTACATTGCCGCGTTGAATGCGGCGGCACACTGCGCAGCAACAAAGGTGTGAACCTGCCCGACAATCCCGGCGCCTTCGATGCATTGGAGCTTGACGATAAAGGGGAGCTCGAATTTGCCGTCCAACATGATGTTGAATATCTCGCGGCTTCGTTCATTCGCAGCGCGGATGACGTAGACCGTATCCGCTCGCGCCTCGAAGCGCTGGATGCCGACATCCCCATTATTGCCAAGATCGAGAACCGCCGCGGCGTAAGCAATCTTGATGAAATCGTGGCGACCGCCGATGGCACGATGGTCGCCCGCGGCGATCTTGGCGTGGAGCTGGACCTGGCACAGGGCCCGGCCATCCAAAAAAAGATTATTCGCACTACGGTCACCAATGGAAAACCAGTCATAACTGCTACGCAGATGCTCGATTCCATGGAGAGAAATCCGCGGCCCACGCGAGCGGAGGTGAGCGACGTAGCAAACGCCATTCTGGACGGGACATCGGCGGTGATGCTATCCGGCGAGACGGCGGCGGGTGCGTATCCAGTCGACGCGGTGCACACGATGGTCAGCCTCGCCCTCGAAGCAGAGGCGGGTTTGGAGGAATACGGTTATCTACAGCAGATACTACCGCACCCATCTAATGAGGTAACCGAAGCGGTGGCGCAGGCATCAATTACCATGGCGGCGCATCTCAAAGCCGCCGCGATCATCGCGCTTACCGAAACCGGATTCACGTCACGGTTGATCTCCAAATATCGTCCAGGCTGCCCTATCTTAGCGGTGACCTCATCGGCACGTGTCGTGCGACGGCTGGCGATGAACTGGGGAGTGCGTGCGATGCACTATCAAGGTCAAGGCTCGGATGAAGAAAAGCTTCAATTCGCAACACATCGCGCCAAACAACTGGGCTGCGTTCACCCCGAAGATATTGTGATCGCGACCGCCGGCAGCTCTCATCAAGCGGGAAGCACCGACCTGATTCGCGTACTGTCCGTTGACTGACCGACGCATCGTCGCATTCATGGGTTCGACACTTGGATAGCGATGCGAGCACGCCCGGGCGATTTATCCGCGCGACGGAGGACCGTTGCGTGACTTGCCTGCATTTATCATCGACCGGCATTCGTGCTACGGTTATCACTGCAAATCTTTGCGAGGTGAGCGAATGAAAGAGAAGATTACCAAGACCGCCGATGAATGGCTGAATGAACTCACCGTTGAGCAGTTCCATGTGTGTCGTGACAAGGGCACCGAGCGGCCGTTTTCCGGCAAGTATCACGATTCCAAGGAACCGGGGGTATACAGCTGTGCGTGTTGCGGCGAGCCGCTCTTTAGCTCCGAGACCAAGTTCGACTCCGGCACCGGTTGGCCGAGCTTTTATGCCCCGATGGATCCGGAACATATCCACACTGAAGTGGACACCAGTCACAGTATGCATCGGACCGAAGTAGTCTGTGCACGCTGCGACGCCCACTTGGGGCATGTGTTCGAAGACGGACCACAGCCAACTGGCTTGCGCTACTGCATCAATTCCGTGTCCCTGGATTTGGATGAGGACAAGGAGACCTAGCCCGACAGGCCGCTAACCCGCCCTTTTTGTTGAACGCCGAATAGGAACGGTTCGCCGTGAATTCCTTGATCACATTATTTTCTGGAACTCGGTTGATCTGGAGAGGAAGCTCCGAGAGCTCCGGTATTATTACAACCAGAGACGTGTTCATGCATCGCTTGATGGCAAAACCCCGGCTGAAGTCCGCGGTGACTCCATTAGAGAACAAGTTAAACTCGATGACTTTCGTTGGGAATCGCATTGTCGCGGACTCGTCCAGTTGCCGATGGCTACGTGATTAGGAATTCGATACGCACAGGCCGCCGCGCTGGAGCGAAGTGCATAGGCGTAGCTATGGATTGACTGACGAAGACCAAACCGGATCACTGCGCTGTTTGGATGCGGGACTGCAATCGGGACGGCGTTAACATCTCGCAACGGCATATTTTTCAAGAGTACCCTGCGCGAGGGAAGCACGAACGTCTCCGCCCTGCGCAGCGCGAAGCAGCCGGTTTCTAACTTCGTCGGCGTTGTAAAATTCGGCAGTGAGCCGCGCTGCCGCCGCAATTGCATCAGGCGAAGGGTCGCAACCGGAGTATCCCTCGGCCAAGGGTACGCCGGGAAAAGGATAAAACGGGACAAACTGAGCGGAATCGGGTCCAGCGGATAGGGCCAATCTTAAGGTCCGCTCACGTTCCGCGGATGTTTCGCCCGGCAGACCGACGATGAAGGAGGCCACCGAGAACATGCCTAAATTCCGCATTTTGTTGAATAGTTCCCGGTAGATGTCCAGGGCGATGAACTTACCCGCTGAACGGGCTAGCTTGGGCGACAAGGTCTCCACACCCACTGAGATACGCAGCATACGCGCTCGCGCCATGGCCGGAAGTAGCTCCGGGCGCGCCAGCAAATCGTCGGCGCGCGCCGAGAGCAAGAAAACCGCAGGCAGCGCTTGGTTGGTCAAGCGCTCGCATATCTGTAGCACGCGCCGGCGGCTGGCGCCGAAATTGTCATCGGTGATCTCTATGATCCACGCACCCACGTCGCTTACCAGGTGCCGTACTTCGTCCGCCACCCTTTGTGGCGAGTGATAGCGCCATCGCCTGCCATAGAAGCGGGTGGTCTCGCAGAAGCGGCAATCGTGCGGACACCCCCGGCTGGTTTCCATCAAATGCACCTGATTTTCCGGCTTTGGCATCAGGTCCCGGGCGGGCGGTAACAGCTTATCCAACGGCCTGATCGGGGGCGGCTTCGGAGCGGTTCGCAGAGCGCCATCGATCAGTTGCCCCACGCCGGGGGAATCGAGTTCGATGCCCTTTTCCATCAACCGCCTGAATGCAACCTCGCCCTCCCCCGTGACCACCGCATCGGCACCGGCCTCCAGGGGTATCCGGGGCAGCATCGACGCACCATGCCCCCCTACAATGATCCAGGCTTGCGGCACGCGTGGTTTGAGAGACTTGATCAACTTGGTTGCGGGGGACAAAGACGACAGCGCCATCGTCGTGATGCCCACCCAGTCAGGCTCGAGCGCATCGATGTGGTCCACCGTCGCGTCCAACGTGAGATCGGTGGCATCGAGGATGTGGATCACCGCCAGATCCCTGACTGATGCGGCAAGCACGCCCAAACTGAAGGTCCCAAAATTGAAGCGGGATTGCTCCGGGGGTTTAACGAGAACAACGACCGGCCGCATACAGGTCAAAATTCGACAACACCGGCTAGAAAGTCTAATAAGCGTTCCGGATTTGTCTTGCGTAATTCTTCGACCAAGTTGATGGCTGCGATCGAATCGGCCTTGATGTAATGACAATGCACCGCGAAAGGCGCGCCCTCGCCGGCTCCGAACAATTCGGCCTCCGCAAAACAAGGGCCGCCGCACAACGGAGCCGCCCAACAACAACGACATTGTTCGCGGCATTCGTAGGAACGCCCGGCGTACGACTGAAAAGCACGCAAGGCGTCTGCAGAAGATCCCCGGATGACATCACCCACAAGAAATCCATCCAGCCCGATAAAACGAAAGCACGGATACAAACCGCCGTCCGGACCGACTCCTAGAAAATTGCGGCCCGCGCCGCAGGTGACGGTTTTCACATCGTATCCCATCACCCGACGGGCCGCATTGATCACGCGCACGAGTTCCGGCTGCGTGTCGACGCGTGACGCATAAGCCTTTGCATATTCCGAGACGAAACCCTGGTAATGCGCAATGTCCGTCTCGTCAGGCAGGATGTCCGGATTGTGATGGGCGACAGGGACCATTTCGATGCGACGTACACCGATCGCGGCAATGGCGCTGAACACCTCCTGCGGATCGCTACCTCGGCATAACACTGCTGTGACGCTGAAACGATCGGGGATACGCCGTGCAAGCTCAGTAGCGACTTCTGCAATCTGATCGTAAGTGGGTCCCCCCTTGGCAGTGACTCGCCATCGATCATGCACATGCGCCGGCCCGTCAAGGCTGATCTTTACGTGCCAACCTGTTTCGATCAGCCATTCACGGGTCTCGCGGTCTAGTCGCGTACCATTTGTGGTAACGAATACCTGAGGTACGGCGCGTCCTTCTTTGGCCAGTTCCTTGAGACGACGGTCGAGATGGCGCGCAAGGGGCTTGGCCAGCAGCGGTTCGCCGCTTCCCAGCCTGATACTTTTGAACTGATCAAAATCCGACTCGCAGGCAAGCTGTTCCAGCGCGGCCTCCAACACGGCCTCACTCATGCGACGCCGGTGCTTGGGCTGGGTGGCGGATTCCGCGCAATAACGGCAAGCTATGTTGCAGCGTCCGGAAAGGTCGAGCGCCAGCGAGTTGATCGGCCAGTTCCTCTCGCGCATCGCCGGCGGCGCGATGTCCTCTGGATCGAAGCCGTCAGGAGCCCGGTTAACGTCCATGGCTTTACGCCAGTCCGGCAAGGGGCAAGAGCATTTCCGGCCGCTCCGCGAAGTGTCGATAAATTCCTCGGGCGACGTCACAATTCTTGCGGATGATGTCGCATTCGTTGGCGCCGCAAATCGGCAGGATGGCGGGGCATCCCCCACCGCATAGCGGTTTAGCGGGGCAATCCAGGCAGTCTTTCCGGACCCCGTTTGTCTTCTTCCAGCGACTCCCGGCGGTGATCCAGGTGTCGGGGTCATCGTCGATATGCCCGAGCCCTTGATCTTCACCTTCAAGCAGCACGCAGGGTGTAACCGAACCGTCGGGCATGAAACCGAAAGTGGTATTTCCAGCGCCGCAGAAGCTGTCGCGTACATCCCCTTTGAGGATCTGAAGCACCCGGTTGGCGAACCGGTCATCCACAGGCCGCCTGCCCGCCTCGAGGTCAGAGATCACTAAGCTTCCGACTTCATCCAGGTCGTGCAGATAATCCTGTTTTTCTGTGGCGGACAGAGCAAATGGATCCGATGCCGAGACTCGAACCGCCTGCGCCTTGATGGAGTCGACCGGCAAGCTGCGTAGATAAAGTTCAGCGTCCCGCAGTCGCCAGCCCCTGCGCACTACGGCCGACCCCCGTACCCAGCATCGGGTTCGGGACTTTACGGCATCAAGAAAAGCCATCACCTTGTGGTGCGTCGGAGCGGCACCCACGCTCCGACGACAGGCGTTATGCACCTGCGGCGGTCCGTCAATACTCAGAATCACTTGGAACCGCCCCCGGTCCAACATTTCGATGATCTTGTCAGACATTAATGTACCGTTAGTGGTAATTGCGAACGTAAAGCGGCCTGCGTGTTTCTGCTCGGCCCTTTCTACCATCGCCTTAAGGGCCGGCATATTCGTTAACGGCTCTCCGCCATACAGGTGGACGCAGATCGACTCGACGTGGCGCATACCGACATCCAGGGTATCGATCAAACGTCTCGCCGTCGCAGCCGACATGCGCGGGCGGTGTTCCTTCAGCGTCTGATCCTTGACGAAGCAATAACTACACCTCAGATTGCATTGCCAAGTCGTAGCGACTAGTACTTCAGCATTCGGCAGGTCATCGACCTCAAGCAATACCGCAACCTCCGCCGCCATTGGCGCACAGCAACTCGTCGGCAAGACCGCCGATCTGACGGTCGATCCCCTTGACCACCGCCAATACCAGGTCAACCTCTTTACGTTCGATCGCCGACAGCCGCTTCTTACCAAGCGCCTTGGCAGGATTTGCCTTGAGTTGCCTACGAAACCCGGCGTCCGTCAAAACCTTCAAAACGAGCTTTCTGTTTACGGTTTTATAGCTAGCTTTCTTGACCATGGAAGTTTCCTCTTGATCGACGTTTTTAGTGGATGATTCATCGACGTAGCAACCGGCGGCACGCCGATGCGCCTTGCGGTAAGGGCATGGACATCCGCTGAATTCCGCTTCCTTACGACGACGTTTCGGTCAGCACCCAGTACAACCCACTCGTTGCCTATTCCCAGTCCGCGATGCCTGCCGCTCGAATGAGCGCGGTGAGACGGCATGAATTGCCCGACAGATGCAAAGCGAACATATCTCGACGAGCCGTGAACCGGGTTGGTAGAAACTTGGGTCACCCTAGATTGCGACCCAGTGAAGTGGGGGTTGTTTCGCAAACAACCACATTGCACACAACCGACACGCCTCGCGGTTGAGGAAACCGCGAGTCTTCCCGATCACAGGTACCGAGCGCGCCCAAAACTCCAGGGATATATCCCTCATCCTCCATCCTTATCTACTGACGGATGTCGGTTATCGTTTACAGCAACATGACGAACAAATCAACACATCAAAACAGTAAAGATCTAGAGAGGCGCTCGATCGTTCTTGATTGAGCCATCTGTGCTTCGTTGTATGGACCGTGGGTAGCGACGGATAGGAATCATAACCCCCGCTATGCCGGTGGCCGGCATAGTGCTCACGGCCACCATGCTGCGAGGTTGGCAGGGTCATGTGGGGGAGAATCTTTTAAATGCGCGGCGCACACAAACGACCCGTTACGGGTCCGCGGGCGCCTCAGGGAGGGATTGTTCGTTGTTGGTCACGAGTACGGCCGCGCGATGGCTTGGCCGGTCATCGCTTCCCTGCGTTGGTCATTGAAATTACGGTCGATCCAGTGAAGGCGCTGGCGGCGGCCCTCGGACTGAGTGCAGCAGCGGTTGGTCGAACCTGGTCGGTTGTTCGAGATGATCGAGAAGCTCGCTCCCCTGCTATGCGGGGACAAGAGCCGCGATTATTTGTTCGCGTCTGAAAGGCTCTCTCACAGATTCGATATATCCCTTGTTGGAGCGGCTTTTAGCCGCGATCTTGTTGACGGCATGCACTTTCGAATAACCGCTCGCAAGCGCCCCGGCGCCAGGCATGCCGGGTGACGATTAGCGCGCTAGGCGATGGTAGGGCTGCGTCACCGGGCTCGTTGCCGACGTGGACACCATGGCGAGTGCTCCCGGAGCAGTCTAAAGGAATCGCGCTCCCCGGCCGATGATTATTGGTGTGAGGAACACGTTCAAGCAATCACTGCAGGCCTCACATCGTCAGGCCCGACGCAAGCCCTTCCGGCTGATGCGGTATTACTCGCTCGCCAGTCTGTTCTCCATCGGCCTTGCCTCGCTGGTGACCTCCTTCATGCACTACCATTCGGCCATGGAGTCCCATACCCATAGCGGGGAACAGGAGAACGTGATGCTGACACGGGCCCTGGCGTCGGCCCTATGGCATCACATCGGACCGATGTTTTCGCCCATCGACGCAGCACGTAAGCCGCCACCACACGAGCCTGAACATTCCGCCCCTGATGAGGCGGACGCCGACACCGGGCTGCAGGAGGAACACGTATACGAGTGGGATGCGATCGTGCAGGATTTGCTGTCACGCACGGATGCATTCAAGGTCAAGCTGTTTGATCGCTCGGGTGTCACCGTCTATTCCACCGTGCGAGAAGAGATCGGCACCCGCCAGCCCATGATCGCTCCGCTGACGACCGCACTCTCCGGTGGCGTGTTCAGCGAAGTCGCCTCCGACGCTGGTTCCGGCAATGTGCAGGCTGATACCCATGTCCTCGTTGAGACCTACGTACCAGTGCGGCAGGAAGGGGGCGGTGTGGTCGGAGTCATGGAGGTCTATCTCGACGTCAGCGCGCGCTTCGCATCAGCCCGTACCGAGGCGACGCAACACGCTGCCATGCTGGTGGCGGTTCTCACTACTCTATACGCAGCGCTCTATTTGGTGATCCGGCATGCTGACCACAGGCTACGGCAATACGATGGGGAACGCGAGCAGCACCTGCTTGCCATCGAAGCCGCTCGCGCAGGCCTCGAGCAGCGCGTGGAGGAAAGAACCACCGATCTAAAACGTGCAAACACCTCTTTGCGGGAGAGTGAGGAGAAGTTCCGCAGTATTGCGGTGTCGGCAAAGGACGCCATAATCATGATGGACGATACAGGGCGGATCACCTACTGGAACGATGCCGCACAGCGTATATTCGATTATGGCGCCGACGAGGTAATGGGTAAGTCTCTGCATGAGCTGCTCTCCTCCGAGAATTACCGTGGGTGCTTCGAGCGTAACCTCGCGCGGTTCGCTGCGGACGGGAAAGGGGCGATAATCGACCACACCGTGGAGTTCACTGCGCTGCGCCGGGGCGGCGAGGAGTTCCCCGTCGAGCTATCCGTGTCCGCGGTGCAGATCGAAGGGACGTGGCACGCGGTGGGGCTGGTTCGCGACATCACCGAACGCCAGCGAGCTCACGCGCGAATGAACCGCGACGTGGATATACACAGCGCTGTGTCTACGGCCCAGAAGCTGGCTTTACAGTCGCAACCGCTGACGCAAAAGCTCGAGCGCATCCTCGAACTGGTGCTCTCGCTGCCCTGGCTCGGCTTTCAGTCCCGCGGTGCTATCTTCGTGCTCGGTGCTTCCGGCGATGAGCTCGACATGGTGGCGCAAAAAGGATTGCCGAGCGAGCTGTGTCAAACCTGCCGCACGGTGAAGGTGGGAGAATGTTTGTGCGGACGGGCCGCGCTGTACCGTGAACTAGTCTTCGTTGACCGCGTCGACGCCCGCCACGTGCGTAGAAACCCGGTTATGGGGTCCCACGGCCACTACTGTGTGCCATTGGTCGCTGGGGGCGAGCGCCTCTTGGGCGTGCTCACATGTTATGTCGACCAGGGCCACGAGCGCAACGCCGACGAGGAATCATTTCTGCGTGTGATCGCTGACACCCTTGCGGGTGTCATCGAGCGGCACCGGGCCGATGAGCAGGTTCGACAGCTATCGCGTGCGGTGGAGCAGGGACCGGCATCGATTATGATTACGCAGATCGACGGTACCATAGTCTACGTCAACCCGAAATTTACCCGCGTAACGGGATACGCGCCCGACGAACTCATCGGCCGCAACCCCAGAATGCTGCAGTCTGGTCAGACCTCGGAACAGACCTATCGGGAACTCTGGAGCACAATTAACGCCGGCCAGGTATGGCGCGGAGAGATTGTCAACAGGAAGAAAAATGGTGAGTTCTACTGGGAATGGCAGGTTATCGCACCGGTGAAGGACGAGCGCGCCGAGATCACCCACTTCATCGCCATCAAGGAAGACATCACCAAGCGCAAACACGACGACGAGACGATGCGTAATAACCAGGCTTTGCTGCGTTCGGTCGTCGACAACACGGATAACGCCCTCATCGTGCTCGACGAGAAAAAGGCAGCAATCTTCTACAACCAGCGGTACGCCACGTTGTGGAAGTTGCCGCGAGAGTTGTTGGACGGCCGACCTACGCTGGAAACGGTCCTTCGGGCGCAGTGCGCCAACGGGACCCATAACTCGCAGGATATCGATCGGCTGCTCCTCGATTATGACGATCAGCTGCGCAACGCCGATCCGAGTAAAATCATGACCCTATCCCGGTCTGACGGCGTCGTGATCGAGTCTTACGCCGTGGAGCTCGGTGGCGTTGGACACCTGATGTTGTACCGCGACATCACACAACAACGCAATTATGAGAACCAGCTGCTTCACCTTGCAACCCACGATGCACTCACGGACCTGCCGAATCACAACCTGTTCCAGGACCGCATGCAGCAGGCTGTCATTTATGCCGCACGCCACGAGTGTCGGGCTGGAGTACTCTTTATCGACCTCGATCACTTCAAGCTTGTCAATGACAACTTTGGCCACAACGTCGGCGACACGGTCCTTAAGATCATCGGGCAACGTATTGCAACGGTACTACGCGCGGGCGACACGGTCGCTCGGCATGGTGGCGACGAGTTTGCGGCAGTGATTTGTGAAGTCCGGGAACGCCTGGACGTAAACCGTATTGTGCACAAGATCATTAACGCCGTACAAGAGCCCATCGAACTGGGAGACGAGCGGCTCGAGATCACCTGCAGCATCGGTGTCAGCACATATCCTGATGACGGGGAAGACGCTGAGAGTCTGGTCAGGTGCGCCGACATCGCGATGTACCGTGCTAAGGAGCTGGGCCGAAACAGCTTCGTCTTCTATGCCGAGGAGATGGAAGTCGGCCCGCCTGAGAACATGTCGCTGCGTCGCGACCTGCGCCGGGTGCTGGAACGTGAGGAGCTGGTGCTGTACTACCAACCGCAGGTTGATCTCGGCACCGGTGAGATCAGCGGAGCGGAAGCGTTAGTTCGCTGGCAGCATCCGGAACTCGGCCTCGTGCCACCCGACAGGTTCATCCCCTTAGCGGAAGAATCAGCCATCATCGGACACATTGGCGAGTGGGTTCTGCACACCGCGTGCGCGCAGATCAGGGCCTGGCTCGACGAGGGTCTTGGCGCACGACGCGTCTCAGTCAACGTATCACCGCGTCAGTTCCGCCAGCAGGACATCGCGTCCCTGGTGGCCGACGCGTTGAAAAGATGGGAGTTAGATGCGTCCTCGCTCGATCTCGAGTTGACGGAAAGTGTGATCCTGGAAAGCCCCGAGAAGGCCATCAACACATTCAACGCGATCAAGGCAGTGGGCGTCGGACTGTCCATTGACGATTTCGGCACTGGCTACTCCAACCTGGCCCATCTGAAACGCTTCCCGATCGACCGCGTCAAGATCGACCGAACCTTTGTGAAAGACATCCCCTCGGACAGCGACGACGCGGTTATCGCACGCACTATTATTTCGATGGCGCACCTTCTGGGCTGCAAGGTCGTGGCGGAAGGCGTGGAGACCCTGCCGCAACTGTCCTTTTTACGTTTGCACCACTGCGACGAGGTTCAGGGCTACTACTTCAGCCGGCCAATCCCCGCTGCCGAGTTCACCGATCTTCTGCGTCAAGGAGGCCGACTCGATCTAACCGAATCCCGCGCGCTCATTCTTTGCGACTGAGGAGTGAGTAATGTGAGTAATGGGGTCGGGGTGCATTAAAAAAATGCACTCCGACCCCATTAGCTGCACAAATTTAAGCGAATTTGATCTAGAACAAATGAATCAAATCGTTCATATACTTTTTCCGAGCGGGGAGCTAACGTATCGATTTGCCAACGACCCCAGCGACTGCTTCAGTATCCGAAGCCACTTGATAAGGAGGGAATCAAGATGCACCGAACACCAAACCAGCATCAACAACAAGCGATTGCCCGCTCACAGAGCGGCAAGTTGAGTTACGGTTGCCGTCTTCTTGCGGCTCTCTTTCTGTTGGGAGGTAGCGGAACCCTCTTCGCGGTGGGAGATCATGAAGCATCGGAAGTCGAAGAAAACCTCGGTGAACGTGTATCGAACGTGGTGTGCAACTTCTATGATGGGAATACCGACGACCTGCTGACTGGCGGACTGGGTGCGACCGGGATCGCCAATCCGACGCCGCCACTTCCGGCAAACCCTTTTGATCCGACCGCCGCGGAACTTCGCCGGCTTGCTATTTACTCGAACTACCGCGGGATCATTGACACTGCCCCCGGAGGTGGATTCGGCACTTTCTTCGGGCCAACAGTAAGCAACGATGGTCTGCCGGGCTTCAATTCGGCGACCGACGGACGCATTGCGGGCTGGGAGTGCCTCGCGTACGCCACCCCCCGGTCCGGCCGGGCCAACGTGACCATGATGGTCCACGTGCCGAACAATTTCGACGAGGACGCGCCATGCATCGTGGCTGGGCCAGCGTCAGGTCTTAGAGGGATTTACGGCGCGATCGGGACCAGCGGTGCATGGGGTCTGAAACAGGGTTGCGCGGTAGCTTACACCGACAAAGGGGCGGGCAACGGCATCCACGACATTCAGAACAACACCGTCAGCCTTATCAACGGCCTGCGCGAGGACGCCACAGTGGCCGGGCGATTTTCAAACTTCACCGCGCCTCTGAGCGAGGCGAGACGCCAGCAGTTTAACGAGGAGTCGCCGAATCGATTCGCGTTCAAATTCATGCATACAAGGCGCAATTCCGAGGCGCGCTGGGGGCGTGACGTGCTGAAATCCATCCGCTTCGCGTTTGCGGTCCTGAACCAGGATGATATCGGGTTGTTGCGTCGTTTGCGGCCTGACAATACGGTGGTCATCGCCTCGAGCATCTCGAACGGTTCCGGCGCGAGTCTGCTCGCGGTCGAAGCAGATGACGCCCGGCTCATCGACGGATTGGCGGGCTCTGAGCCAAACGTCAATCCGCGCCTGCGGCGGCGCCTCACCATTCAGCAGGGCAACGGCCCGGCATTCACCGAGCCCGGCAAAGCCTCCTACGATTACACTACCCTGCGGAACGTCTATCAGGGTTGCGCCAACATCGCCTATCCCTTCGGCGTGCTGTTGAACCTTACCCCTCCGCAGCTCGGCCAGTTTGTGTGTGCTTCACTGCGCGCCAAGGGGCTATTGATGACGGAAACGCCGGCGCAGCAGGCGTTGGAGGCTCAAGCGATCATCAACGATTACGGTTTCCTTCCTGAGCAGAACCCACTGGGTCCAGCCACCTGGGCATTGCAGTTCATCCAATCCGGCAGTGTGAGTACTGCAAACGCCTACACGCGTGCCGGCGTGGAGGACGGTTTGTGCGGCTATAGTTTCGCGGCTACCCACGAGTCCGGTGTGCCCATCCCACTCGACCCGGTGCCTTCGCAGCTGCTCTTCGGCGTGGCGGCAGGATCAGCACCGACGAGTTTCGGCGCGCCGATCCCCGGCGGCAGCATCGAAATCATCAACGATCGCTCGCTCGGCGGACCGCGGCTGAACATTGCCTCGTTGAGCAACGATGGTATTCCCGATCAAAATCTCGACGGCGCGCTATGTCTGCGCAGTCTGTGGACCGGTCGAGACGAGACGACAGGCGCTCCGCTCTTCGGGCGCATGCGGGCCCTGAGCAATCGACTGCGGGCGAGTATTCGCCAGATTCAGGCATCGGGGAACCTTCGCGGAACGCCGGCTATCCTCGTCACCGGGCGATCCGATTCCGTGATTGCGCCCAATCACGCGAGCCGGGCTTATTTCGGCCTGAATCGACAGGTTGAGGGCAGCAGAAGCCAACTATCGTATGTCGAGGTCACGAATGCGCAACACGGTGATGCGTTCAACGGTTTTCCGGAGGTCGGGGCGCTCTTCGTTCCGCTTCACTACTACTTCGTACAGGCGCACAATCTCATGTACGCGCACCTAACCGAAGGTAGCGTGCTGCCCGCGAGCCAGGTAGTCCGCACAGTGCCGCGGGGTATCCTCGATGGTGCGGTACCGCCGTTGAGCGCTGCAAACCTGCCCGATATCGATATCGTTCCGGCCGTAGATGCTGCGATCATTTTCCACAATGGCGTGGTGTACATTCCGGAATAGGCTAATGCGGTCACACGCTGACTAAGTGAGAGTGACAACATCTCCGGCGTCGCACACCTCGGCGGTGGGTACCTCGGTGTCAACGCCGGGGATTCCGTTTGAGCCGATACAAGGACGTCGTCAGGTTCTGCGCCAAGCTGGATCTCTGACAGGCCGCCTGGGGAAAGTACATGAACTGTTTGGTTCTATTTTTCTGGATCAAACCGCCTGTTTTCGGAATTACCGCCACGACGGTTAATCAATTCAGCCGCGATAAGAACGGAACTGACGGCAACGGCCGTCCGGCGGACGCCGTATAGGAGGTTACCGATCGGCTCCGTCCTACACATGCTCGATCAGACCCGTTCGCCAGGCCACGCAAACCGCTTCCAGCCTGTTGTGGGCCTTGAGTTTGCGTAGGATCTGATGCGTGTGGTTGCGCACAGTGGGCTCACTGATGGTCAGCACGTCGGCGATGTCCGGCGTCCGCTTTCCGAAGCTTAGCAACCTCAGCACGTCGATTTCCCGCCTAGTCAGCGGGTTGCTCATAATCTCTCGTGAGGATGTCGGCTCCGACCCGAGTGACGTAAACAGATGTACGATCGTCAATTCCGAGTCGTCCTGCCCCGGGAAGGCCATGGTGGAAACGCGCACGTGTATGCAATCGATTGAGGCAGTGCGAAAACAGAGTTCGCAACGGCTGATGGCATCGTGGTGCTTTGCCATCCTGATCAGGGGACATTCCTCGCTGCAGTATTCGTTGCCAAATAAGTCACGGCCTGAAAGCACTTCCCAGCACCGTTTCCCCAAGACTCGGGCCTTTTGGTAACCGAACAACTGCTCCGCGCCTTCGTTCCAGTCAAGAATCGTCCCTTTTGCGTCAACGCCAACTGCGGGCTCGATCGTGCTTGCCACGATATAGAGGTGAGTCATAGCGCCCCCTCCCTAAACACCATAGGTTCCTCCTGGACGTTCTTGTCTGCGGATTCGACCGAGTGTCTCAAGCTTACACAGGGTAGAAAAGTGGTGCCGTTTGCGTCGATATCGCAAACTCTGGCTTGCATTCTCCGCCTTAAAGATTCGTGCAACAACTCAGTGAATGAGTGGTTAATTCCATTTGGCTGTTAGTTCTTAATAATTGCGGCAGTCTCAGGACTGAACGAGATAGACATCCGCTAGTTGTGATTCTGCCGCAACTGCTCAATTTTTCGGAAGACGTTAAGCTCAGGTTACGAACTGACTCCGTGCAGTCATCAGCAAAGAGTAATGGGGTCGGGGTGCATTAAAAAAATGCACTCCGACCCCATGGAAGCGGGTGAGCTTAACCCGCGGTTTCGATACCAGGGCGGCCAGCGTATGTTCGTGCATCACCACGCGCCCGCCATCGTCGCCTGTGATTTCCGCATCGCGATCACGGCAACATTCCGACTTTTCTGGGTCTTGGAGTACTCCGCTCACGGACATTCGCAGGCGCGCGAGTCGACGATAAGTGATTTTTCAGCTGAACTCGTTGACATGAGTCCGTATTCTGATAGGTTCATTGCTGATTTCGGCCGCGGCCACGGTGCCCGATGCAGTGTGGACTGGATAATCAACGTTAAGCGTTGGATACGGCGAATCTGGCACGCGCATTGTGCTGTCATGAGCAGGGCTATTACCGGAGCGACGGCATCTACAGCAACCTCGTAGTTGAGTAGAGAACAGTCGGTGAAGAGAGCGTCAATTCATGAGTAATGGAAACAAAAGTGTGGTGGTAGAGCTGGATGGTAAACAAATTACCGTAGATGAATTACTGCAACGTTATCAAGGACTGGCAGCAGAGCAAGGGAAATATAATGATGTGGAAGATAAGGCACAACGCAAGCATAGTCAGGATGAAGAGCTAAAGCCGTTTCAAGCCGAATTGATCAGAATGCAACGTTACCTGGAAGACAATAACAAGCGCATGATCATCGTCTTCGAGGGACGCGACGCCGCCGGGAAAGGCGGTACAATCCGCCGTGTCACACGTTATATGAATGAAAAGCACTATCGCATTGTAGCCTTGGGAAAACCAACGGAAGATCAGCGTACTCAATGGTATTTTCAAAAATACGTCTCGCAGTTCCCCCGCGGTGGTGAAGTGGTGCTGTTTGACCGCAGTTGGTATAACCGCGCCATGGTGGAGAAAGTATTCGGTTTCTGTACTTCGGAAGAGTACGAGCATTTTATGCAGGGGGTAAAAGGCTTTGAGAAAGATTTAGTGCGTAACGGCACCACCTTGTTAAAGCTATATTTCAGTGTTACCAAAGATGAGCAGGCGCGCCGTTTTGAGAGGCGCAGAACCGATCCCTTAAGACAATGGAAATTGAGTGAGGTGGATTTACAGGCGCAAGATCGTTGGGATGAGTTCACCGGCGTTAAGTACGAAATGCTCAAACGCACTCATACGATCGACTGTCCGTGGACCGTGATCCGCTCCAATGGTAAGCACCAGGCACGTCTGAATGCCATCAAAGTGATCCTCAACGCGGTACCTTACGAGCGGCTCGACAACTCATTGGAATTTTCGGCAGATTCAAAAGTAGTTGTGTCCGGCGCAAGGGAACTGGAGTTGATGGAAGCGCAACGCATCGAAAGTGGGCACTTTACTGCATAAAGTGGGCACTTTACTGCATTAAATAGTAATATCGCCCCGTCTACAAGATGGATAAGAAGCATAATCACTATGCTGTTCGCCGGCAATATTGACACCAGGGCTTACGGGCGGCGTGCCGGCCAGGATGACGGAGTCATCGCGGGTAGAATTCCGATCCCATTACTTCGGTCTTCGGTGCGGTAGAACGATATGCGGGTTAACTTGCTTGCGTCAGCGGTGGTTCTTTTTGAGGCTTCTTGGCTTTGACCGATGGAACGACGATACGCTCACCGATATTGGGCGATAAGTTATCAGCATTGTAGCGCGTTAATAGCCAATACGGTAACTCGTACTCGCGAGCGACGCGCCACAAGCTGTCACCTTTTCTGACCTTGTGCGCATCGAGGCCGACAATTTCGTAGTGCTGCCGGAACTCGTCAACCAGCGTGCGATGATACTCCTCGCGTTTTTTCTCAAACGCTTCTTTTGCATCGATCGATTTAACGGGCAAATTAATCCGACGGCCGACACGCATCTGAGTACCCGGTTTGATGTGATTCAGCTTCCGCAGCTTGCGGGTGAAACCTATACCCAACCAGTCGGCATAGTGCCCAAGTGTCTCTTCGGGCTCCACGCGGATACTGAACAACTTCTTTCCGTTGTGCTGACGAATCACCACATTCAGATCCAGAGCTCGTATCAGAGGTTCAACCAACCGCCCCCTGGCCGCCGGTATACTGGCTTGCGCAGGTGCCATTGCGATCACAGGTTGCACGGGCTTCGCCTGCGGCGTGGCGGTATTTGCCGTGTCCGCTGTTTTCTCGGTCGCGGATCCGTCGCTGATCACCGACCGCTGGTCGCCCGTCTGCGCCATAGAGACTACCCGGGTGTCACGCACCTGGGTAGCGGCTGGCGCCTTCGCGACTATCGTCTTTGACGGTCGCCGCGGTTTGCCCGGGATGTTGAGCTTCTGCCCCACGCGAATCAATGCCCGCCGTCCCAACCCGTTGACTTGGATCAAATCCCGGCATTTCACATTGAATGCTGACGCGATTGCACAGGCGGTATCCCCGCGTTGAACGATATATTTGCGTCCGCTGAGCTGAGGCTGCTCGGGCGGTAGTTTCTCGAGCTTGGCGATAATTTTGGTCCATCCGTCCTTCCGGTACGGCAATCGCAATGCATAGCCCTCCGGTATCAGGCGCCAGCCGCGCCATACATAACGAGTCAGTGCAGGATTCAAGTCCTTCAATTTCTTGTCCGAGATGCGAAATATTTTCTTGACCCGTTTAACCGAAGTGGGATGCTTCAATGACACCAGCGTGTAGCGCGCAGCGCCGTCAGAATTAAAATCCCCAAAGTATTTATCGGCGTTTTTCGCGACGTGCCGCGCGGCAAGAAAACTTGCATAAAAGTTACGCACGGCAGTACGAAACGTGCGCGATTTGTATTTGCGCAACACGGTTACGTAATCCGGGCCGAACTTTCTGATCGCCCGTCGCATTCCTGTCACCCCATAATTGTAAGAGGTGATCACGAATGGATTAATCTGCGACGTCGTCACCGATTCGCCGGTCTTTTCTTCGGCGACGCTGCGCAATTTCTTCGTTGCATTCGATAAATAACGCGCCGCACCCCAAGTAGCCGCATCTGGATCGAAGCGTTCGTCTATGGTGGCATTCAGTTGTAGTCCCAAGTTGCGCGCGGTGCGCGGCATAATCTGCCACATGCCCGCTGCGCCGGCCGGGGAGTAGGCCCGCGGATTGTAGGCGGATTCCACGAACGGCAGATACTGGATGTCCTCCGACAAGCCATGATCCCGCAACACATGAACAACATGATCCCGATAACGGCCGTAACGCCTTAAGGCATCAGCGAAACGGTCCCGGTTGCCCTGCTGACAACGAATATTATTTGACGCGCGGCGGACTTCCTTCGGGTCCCGGTCCGGAAATAAAGTCAACAACTCTCTCTGCTCACGTGTCCACTTCTTACCACCACCCTCGAGCTTTGCTGCGATCTGTTGCAAATTCCACCGGATGCGCCGCTTTTCCCGGGTCACGTTCCGGCCCGGCCGCTTCCGACTGCAACGAGAATCAGTGGTCTTTACCGAGTACACCCGTTCAGGCCGCAAAGTATCGTGAAAGACAATCTGCTTCGTTTCCCAAGTCCGAAACACCTTAATCCAAAAATCCACCCGGCGCCGTATCTCCGGAGGGCAGGGAAATACGTCACCGCACGCGAGGGGATGACGTTCGACCTTGGGGACCGCGAGAGAGTGCCCGGGAAAGACCCAGGCCCCCAGCAACAAGGCGCAAAAATACTTTGTGAGCTTTCTATCGTGCATGTAAACCGACGGGCCTCTTAAATAGCGCTTCCGCGATGATCGATGGAACTGGGAAACTACCCGATATGCCGACTGCGAACAACCGGTCAAACTGGCGTACATCCATGGTCATGTGCGCGACTCATTTGACTCCAATGAACATCGCATCAACCTGGCGGCATCCTTTGCGCTGATTGTCCGGCCCGGCAGAGGCATCAATCCGGGCACGCGCTGGCGGTATTCACGATACGCCTCGCCATAATAATAGACCAACTTGCGTTCTTCGAGCCGGGATCCAACCCACAGATACGACGTTGCAGCAACGGCCGACAGCAGAAACGGCGTGTTCATGTCCCGTGTCCACAATATTACCAGGACAAGAAAATACCAGGGATGCCTGACGACGCGATGAAATGGCGATAATTGTAAGGGTCCCGGATCTTCCGCGCGCGATATACCATGCCTCAATTGCCGCCACCCGATAAAGCTCTGACCATCGTAGTAACGCAACGACCATACAAATGCCGCAAACGCCAGTAGCGATGTGCCGTTCGCAATCCACCACATCGCCCCAGTCCATCGCCACCAATTTTCACCGTTGATCTGATACATCAGTGTCACCGGAACCACGAGTAACACCAACGCAATCGCGTTGTAGCTCAGGCGGTAAAAAGGCATGAAATGCGGTACACGCCGAGCCACCCAGCGTTTCACGGTAATTCCCGCGAGAACCGAGTGGATCGTGAAATACACTATCCAGCAGATTACCAACAGCACGAGTTTATCAAGTTGGCTGGACATCGCGTGGTCACCAGGCCAGCCAGCGCGGCGCAACCTGCGTCAAAGATTCCGGCAAAGTCCCGTCCCTATTGTTGCCGCATTAGCGAGGACATCGAATGTTTCCAATTCACTGGAACAGACCTCGCGGGTCTCAGCGGTGTATAACCATGAACAGGGGCGGTGTGCCATGACGCAATATATGGGCTAGTCGATTTCCACGATACGATCAACTTCTGACAAGATTGTATGCGTCTTCGTTCCACATAAATCCTGAATACTCAAACTTATTTCGCCTTGGTGGTCCCCAAGCCCGAAGTGGGCGACCACAGAATCCTGTGATCCAGTGCCGCGCCCCGCGCTGACTTCACGTAGTTGCGCACGGTCTCGATAAGTCAGGCTGATGCGGCTCCCGATACCAAACACATTACACTCGATATGGCTGAGTCTAACTTCCAACCAGTGATTCGTATTGCCATCGTTGCGCAGCAATCTCACACCATCACTGCTCCCGACTACCAGATCCACATCACCGTCGCGATCGTAGTCAGAGACCGCGGTGCTCCAACTATTCTCTATCGCAACACCACTCAACCAGGTTACGTCTGTAAACCAACCGTCACCATTATTTAAATACAAGTGGCTAAAACGGCCGCGATAGACGCTCGTGACAAATAGATCAAGGTCGCCATCATTATCGATATCGGCAAACACCGGGTCCGCGTTGGTCTCTTCGAATCGTATTCCCGACTCGACTTGTCTATAGGAATTCGTATTTCCGGGTTGCAATGTATTGACCAATAGCTTACTGCGGTCGGAATAGTGCAGATAGCGGGGGTGGGCAAGGTTCGTCATATACATGTCGAGGTCATCGTCATTATCGATATCTCCGATCGCACCACCGATACTGTGCCCAAATGCGCCATGCCGTAATACGCCCCGCAGCAATGATGCCGCGCCCACTTCACGGAAGCTGCCGGATCCGGTGTTCAACCAAACCAGATTGGGATGCAGGCGATAATTAAACACCACGATGTCTTGAGCACCATCCTCGTTGAGGTCACTCCAGACCACCCCACGTCCACAAAGTGGCTCTTCCACTACCATCCCGGCGTAATCGCTCGCATCCACAAAGGTACCGTCACCTTGATTGCGCAGTAGCTGATCGGGATCACAAAATCCGCGTGCCACACCCCGGCTCTCGTAGTTGGCAAGATACAAATCCAGCCAGCCGTCGTTATCGAAATCGCCCCACGCCGAAGCCTCGGTTTGGATCGGCGCGTTGCGTACTAAACTCGGCGTCTGGGTGCTGACGTCGCGAAATTCGCGGCCGTCCTGATTAACATATAGTCGGTTGCCATTGCGATGCGCTACAAACAAATCGAGGAAACCGTCATTGTTGATATCAGCCCAGCTTCCACCGTGGCTGCCGTGAATGACACCTTGACCAAGCAATGCGGTTTCGTCTTTAAACCCCGTGCCATTTTCGTTCCGGAGCAGACGGGGGCCGTCCAATAACAGATCGTCATAGCCGTCGTTGTCGTAGTCGCCCCAGGCAACCCGCTGCGACCGGATGCCGCGAAGACCTGATGTCGTGACATCGGTAAATGTCACAATACCGCGTTGTGCGGCGACAAAGCGATGGGGTGAACCTCGATAATCATAACGCTTCATTAACAATTGACTGAGGCGGTCCAGGTCTTTTGGGAGGCGATTACCGGTACTCAGGGATTGCGTCAAATAGTCAATTTCCTGATCGACCTCTCCCTCGTCCGCGGCCAGCACAGCTAATTGTCGATATACACGCCACGGCTGTGCGTGATTTTCCAACGCCTGTTTGAATAAGTCGTACGCCTCGACCTTGCGTCCTTGACGCTGACGCAACACCCCGAGCCAATAATACGATTCAGCTCCCTCCCAGCCGTGTTGTAATCGCCACGCATCATCGTTCCCGACGCGGGGTCCCTGGCGAGCGCCTTCCCGCGACCAGTCGGACAAGTGCTGCCGCAGCCAATCTTCGGCCGTGTCGAGCCCTTCCTCCTGATCGATTAGCCGTGCGGCCAACCCCTGCCTGAGATGACGGCTGGAAGGGAAACGTGCCAGGATGGAGCTTGCCTCTTCCCGGCCGATTCGCTGCATGAATGTGCGCAAATAAACCCGGCTGATCAGCCGCGCCCCAATTTGATCCGGAAAACGTTTCAGATATATTTCTGCAAGCGCCCGACTGGTGCCGGGTTCCCGTGTTCCAATGATGAACTCTTGCAGTTGCACTGCGACACGGTTGCGTAGCCCATCGGATTCGACTTCCAATGCCAACCACTTCAAAAGATTCAGGTTTTCCCGTTCCTGAGACAGGATTTGGTACCCCCGATATGCGCTATACATCGCCTCTGCCGAACCTGCGTGGCTGATGGCGAAGGCGTCAACCTCCGTCTTGACCTGGTGCCTGTTTTCCGCGTCAATGGCGATCATCGCGGTCCACCGGCGATGGCGCGAGGCATGGAACTCGGGATGGCGTGCCAACACCTTTTCATACTGGGAAACCGCCTCCGGCAACATACGCAGTCGGAACAAGCACTCCCCCAATAAATGGCCCGCATCCGGACGTGACGGTTCGGCTTTCCACAACTCACTGAGCCTCACACGAGCCGCACGCAGCCGCCCGGTTTGCATCAGTTGGCGCGATATCGTTATGGACTGCTCATAATCCCGCGGAGTTACCAGCGCCCCAGGCGCACACCCGGACAAGATCAGGAGCGCAACACAAATGACTCGACACACCGATGTGTCGAAAGTATGCGGAAACATAAACCAGGTCACGGCTCAAGCTTTATAGTAATATTTCCGAAAACTATCGACGCGTAACATGAAAATCATAATCAATCTTGTAATCGTAGTAATCATCACGGCAATTGGACTGTCGAGTGGCGCGGTACTGCTGAACCAGGTGCCGATTCTCGATCCACCGGGATGGAAAACGCGTCTGGTCATCTATTTGACGAAAAATTCAGCGGAAACCGACCCAGACAGCGCGCTGCAGGAACTCCGGCCGGACCTGTACCCGGTTTCTGTTGAACGCCTGTTCGACATCGTGCGCGAAGCAGCAATCGACCTGGACTGGCACATAGAAAGTATTGATCATAGCCGAATAGGCATGCACGTGATTGTTACGAGCGCACTGCTCGGTTTCAAGGATGACATGAAGATTCGCGTGATGGCAAAAGCAGACGAGAAAAGCAGCTTATACGTTAGCGCTAAATCCCGTACCGGGCGCGCGGATTTTGGCGCAAATCTTGGTCACATCTTGACACTAAAACGCACCATCCAGCAAAAAGTCCTGAATCCTTAAGCTTCGTATTCCACATCTAGTTTTCAGCGCCTCTCACCGTGCAGCCCAACGCGCAGTCCAGTCAATTCGCTCTGCTCAAACAGCGGCGCTTTCTACCGTTTTTCATGACCCAGTTTTGCGGCGCTTTTAATGACAATCTATTCAAAAATGCGCTCATTATTCTGCTCACTTTCCATCTCGCCTCGAGCTTAGAGATCCATGTTCTCGTAAATGTCAGCGCAGGTCTATTTATTCTGCCGTTCTTTATATTTTCTGCCACCGCCGGTCAATTGGCTGACAAATTCGACAAGGCGATCCTCATGCGTCACGTCAAGACGATTGAAATCATTATTATGCTACTCGGCGCCGTGGGCATATATTTCGAGAACGTACCATTGCTGCTGAGCATATTGTTTCTCATGGGGACCCAATCCACGTTTTTTGGACCCGCCAAATATGGCATCCTGCCACAGCATCTCAAAGAGCAGGAACTGATCGGCGGAAACGGACTGGTGGAGACCGGCACCTTCCTTGCGATACTGCTGGGCACGCTGCTTGGAGGAGTGCTCATTGCTCTCGGTGACATCGGACGGCACATCGCATGCATCCTAATCGTCCTTGTGGCAGTCATCGGCCGTTGGTGCAGCCAATTCATACCTACCGCCGTGCCGCCGGATCCGGAACTCAAGGTCAATTTCAACATCGGCGCCGAGACCGTGCGCATCGCAAAATTTACGGTACACGATCATACGGTGTTCTTATCAATTCTTGGTATCTCGTGGTTCTGGTTCTACGGTTCGGTGTTTCTCACCCAATTTCCGAGTTACACGAAAGTCACTCTGGGTGGTGACGGCACCGTGGCGACCCTGCTGCTCACCTTTTTCTCCGTTGGCATAGGCGCTGGTTCACTGCTTTGCGAGAGACTCTCGGCTCGGCACATAGAACCTGGCTTGGTGCCTTTTGGAGCTTTCGGCATGACCATATTTGCCATTGACCTGGCGTTCGCCCACACCGGCTCTACGAGCGGACAGCTGCTCGATGCGCGGCTGTTTCTTGCAAACTGGGCCAATTGGCGGGTACTGATGGATCTGGGTTTGATTTCCCTGTTCAGTGGTTTTTATATCGTGCCTCTCTATGCACTCGTACAAAATCGAAGCGAACCTCGTCATCGCTCAAGAATAATTGCCGGTAATAACATCATCAATGCAGCGTTTATGGTTCTGGCTGCATTGATGTCCATCGGACTTCTCAAGGCGGGACTGACCATCCCGCAACTGTTCCTGGTGGTAGCGTTAATGAATGCGGTTGTTGCGATGTTCATTTTCATCGAAGTGCCTGAGTTTATGATGCGAACGATAATGTGGCTGTTGGTACATTCGATTTATCGTATTGAGCGCCGTGATTTACACCACATTCCATTGACTGGGCCTGCGTTGTTGGTTAGTAATCATGTAAGTTTCGTGGATGCGCTGATTATTGCCGCAGCTTGCCCCCGCCCGATCCGATTTGTCATGCACCATCAAATCTTTAATCTGCCGATTCTCAATTTCGTGTTCCGCACTGCACGAGCGATACCCATTGCTCCGGCGCAAACTGATCCATCGATCTTAAAAAGTGCTTACGACTCGATTGCCGATACTCTTCGCCGCGGCGAACTCGTATGCATATTCCCCGAAGGCGAAATCACCAAAACCGGCGAGATCAACAGTTTTAAAAAAGGTGTTGAACATATTGTGCGGCGCACACCGGTAACCGTTGTTCCCCTCGCATTGCGAGGCATGTGGGGCACGTTTTTCAGCCGTAAGGACGGTCGGGCAATGTCCAGGTGGCCCACAAGGTTGTGGTCCAAAATCGTCATCGCCGGCGGGACGCCACTAGCGCCGGAGGCAGTATCCGCGCCACAGTTGCAGGACATCGTCACCGAATTGAGGGGCTCGTGGCGCTAACTGCATATTACAATCAAAGCACAACCAAAGGTGGCGGATGATGACGACGGGATCGAGCCGCTCGGTTTCGAACCGGACCATTTCAACGAGAGGCCGGAGTCCAACAGACTTCTCTGGCATGCGAGATCAAGCGGGCATCTGCAGGGTGACGCATAAACCGGGGTCGTTGCTGCCCAGGCTGAGTTCAATGCCGTGCAGTTTTGCCACCGCCGACACAAGGCTTAGGCCGAGTCCGCTGCCCGCTGTGGTGCGACTGTGGTCCAAGCGGTAGAATCTTTGAAAAACCTTATCCCATTCTGATTCCGGCACACCGGGACCAGTGTCACAAATCGTGACACGGCGCGATCCCTCTTCCAGGCCAATCGCGATGTTACCTCCTGCCGGCGTGTATTTGATCGCGTTGTCGAGCAGATTGGCGAGGGCTTGAAACAACAAATCGCGGTCGCCAAAAAGTGTCATCGATGACTGGCACGCGAGAGTAAATACGAGCCCCTTCTCCTCAGCCACCGGACCGTAAAGATCTCCGACATCACGCAGCAGGGGCTGCAATTCAATCCGGTCAAACCCCTCTCGTCTGGCTTCAGATTCGATACGAGCAATCCGCAAAAGCGCATTGAACGTGGTAAGTAATCCGTCTGCTTCGTTGACCGCATTGTCGATGAGGTCCTGCCGCGATTCATCTTTCACATCCGACATTCGCAAGCTTTCCAATCCACGCCGTAGGCGGGCGAGAGGCGTCCTAAGGTCGTGAGCGATGTTGTCAGAGACTCGGCGGACGCCATCCATCAGCAACTCTATTTGATCGAGCATGCGATTAAGATTATCCGCCAGCGCATCGAAATCATCTTCGGAATGGTTGGTCGGAATCCGCTTGGTCAGGTCACCGGACATTATTTCCCGGCTGGTGCGGTTGATCATTTCAATCCGACGCATCATGCTGCGACTCATCATCACACCGCCCAATAGGGCAAACGCCAGCGTAATGGCCATACCCCAACTCAAGGTACGTATGATCAGTTTCTGCGTATCCTCTAGTTCAAACATGTCGCGGCCCACGAGCAGATAAAAATTGCCTTTCAGTACAAACGCCCGTGCCCGCGCTCGATGAATACGCTTGGTTGCAGATCCGCCCAGCTGGAAGTTGAACCATCCCTGTTCATCCTCTCGGACCCTCGGCCAGCGATCGATATTGCCCACCAGCGGATTGAGCTGGCGATCCGCTAGTAGATAAATCGAAGAATCGCCCGGTTGTTGGGCCGTCAACCGATCAGCGATCTGCGCGGTCAGGCCCCCGATACCGTCGGTCTCGTAGCGTTCAGCGAGGCCCTTTATCTCGGCTTTGATGGTTTCATCCGCCTGCCGTGACATGTAACCGGCCGTTGACCAGTAGATGAATCCGAGCAGGGTCAGCACCGAGGCGCTGAACAACACCATATAAATCAGTGCAAGACGAAATGTTGAGCTTCTAAAAAGCTTATTACGAAGCACGGAGCACGTAACCGGCGCCGCGTACTGTGTGCAGCAAGGGCTGCGAAAATTCTTTGTCGATCTTGCTTCTCAACCGGCTGATGTGGACGTCGATGACATTTGTTTGGGGATCAAAATGATATTCCCAAACCTTTTCCAACAACATGGTGCGGGTCACCACTTGTCCGCTGTGGCGCATCAAAAATTCAAGTAGGCGGAATTCCCGCGGCTGCAATTCAATAATCTTGCCGCCGCGTTTGACTTGCCGCGACAGTAGATCCATTTCCAAATCGGCCACCTGCAGTATTGTGGTCGGCGCTTCGAAATCGGTGCGCCTCACCAACGCCTCCAGACGCGCCAGCAACTCTGAAAATGCGAATGGCTTTACCAGGTAATCGTCGCCGCCGGCCTGAAGGCCCTGCACCCGGTCATCGACCTCTCCGAGAGCACTGAGTATCAACGCCGGAGTCTGGTTATTCGCGAGACGTAAGGATTTGATGATTGACAGGCCGTCCAATTTAGGCAACATCCTGTCGACGACGAGGACATCATAGGATTCCCCAGTCGCCAGGTGTAATCCCGCCTCGCCATCTGCGGCGTGATCTGCCACATGGCCCTGCTCTTTGAGGCCTTTGACGACGTAAGCGGCAGTATCGTGATCGTCTTCAATTACCAGCACCCGCATCGTTCTATGTTCAGCTGTTACCAAACGTTCGTCAATGCCGGATCGCGATCTCCGGTTGGCCGAATACCCGGGGCCATCGCCCATCGACCCCGGGATTGCTCGGATCTGAGCTCGCATTTAGGCGAATCTCACCGCCACGAAGCGATCGCTACCGCGCCGCTCGACCAAGATCAACACCGATAACCGTGCGGACTTTACGGCTTGGTCAACCGCGTTCGCTACATCGATCGGCATGTTTACTTTCCGTCCGCCGATCATTTTGATCACATCGCCCGGAGAAAATCCCTTACGCGCCGCCGGACTGCCAGGCATCACTTCAGTGACGAGCACGCCCTCGGTGGCGCTCGAAACTTGAAACTGACGCCGCGTCTCCGAAGTCAGCGGTGCCAATGCCAAACCGAGTTTCGGTCGCTCGCCATCAGGCACATCGCCGGCATCCGCCACCGTCGCGTCCTGCTCCGGGCTCGGGCCGATCTTCACGCGCAGCGTGCGTAAGTCACCGGCGCGCCATATCTTGATCTCGACCTTTCGGTCAGCGGGCACGTTAGCCACCAATCTCGGCAGTTCCCGCATGCGCTCTACCGCTTCTCCATCGAACTCACGGATCACATCACCGGTCTTGATACCAGCTTTTTCCGCGGGACTATCGTCCATGACGCTGGCCACCAGCGCGCCGTTTTGGTCATCTAAATCAAGCGTGTTCGCGATGTCCTCGGTCACCGATTGGATCTGGACACCAAGCCATCCACGATTGACGCGGCCGGTTTGTATGAGTTGGTCTATAACCGGTGCTGCGACGCTGGCTGGAATCGCAAACCCGATGCCTACATTACCGCCGTTCGGAGAGAAGATAGCGGTATTCACACCTACCACGGTGCCATCCGCGGTGAACAAGGGACCACCCGAATTGCCTTGGTTAATCGGCGCATCGATCTGCAAAAAGTCGTCTAACGGTCCCGACCGAATGTCGCGCCCACGGGCCGAGATGATGCCGGTGGTGGCGGTACCGCCCAGACCGAATGGATTGCCGATGGCGACCACCCAATCCCCCACCCGGGCACTTCCCGAATCACCGAAAACCACGTATGGCAACGGTTGATCTGCTTCAATTTTCAACACCGCCAAGTCAGTCTTCGCGTCATGGCCTTCCAGCTTGGCCGGATATCGTTTGCCGGTATGGGTGACAACGGCGATCTCCGCCGCTCCCTTAATTACGTGATGATTGGTTACCACATATCCATCGGGATCAATCACAAACCCGGATCCCACCGCATGCACTCGCTCACTGGGCTTCGCAAAACGTTCCGGCCGATCGAAATACTCCTGAAACGGAGAATTGGGGGGGAACCGAAAATGAGGACCCCGCTCCAAACCTCGATGCGGAGACGTACCGGTGGTGGAAATATTCACCACCGCAGGATTCACCGCCTCCACCACATCCGCAAAGCTCGCGGGCTTCTCAATGATACTCGTGGCCGGTATTGTTTTGTGGGCTGGGGCAGGCTTAGCCATCGCCTGGGTAATGGGTTGAACCAGCAGTGCGACCGTCAAAGCCGCGCTGACGGCACCGGCAATACGCCGTTGTCGAGTCGCAAATGGTTTCAATCGTTGATTCTGCATCTTTAGTCACGCTCCATAGATGAATCGTTACAGGATGGGAGGTACACTCAACCTACCTCGAATACACTGAGTACGATGTTAAACAGCGCGAGTTTACGAATCGGTTTCGTGGAGATTAAATTTTTGTAACCTGGGGTCCCGACTTCCCGCTATAAATACACCCAAAACCGTCCTTGATCTTGAAAACAGAAAGAACCCGGAAACATAGCCTTATCCAAATCAGGCTCGACGCTGCTCGATCAGGCGAGCCGCCTATAATGTACTAGGCATGCCCACCATCCTAATCAACGACATGCATATGTATTACGATCGTCTTGGCGATGGAGAACCATTGTTGTTTCTTCACGGCCTCGGCTCCAGCAGCCGGGACTGGGAGCTGCAAACGAATTATTTCTCGGACCGATACCAAGTGATCACCGTGGATACGCGTGGTCACGGCCGTTCCGGTAAGCCTCCGGGGCCATACACCATCGATCTATTCACACGCGACATCGTGGCGCTTCATCAAGTATTGGATCTCGGGCCAATGCATGTCGTGGGTCTATCCATGGGGGGGATGATCGCTTTCCAGCTCGCCGTAGATCAACCCTCCCTGGTTCACACCCTAACCATAGTCAATAGCGGCCCTGCGTTGATTCTGAATACCTTGAAACTCAAGCTGAGCTTCAAGAAGCGCGAATGGATTGTCCGGTTGTTCGGCATGCGTAAGATGGGGAAAGTATTGGCAGATACTCTGTTACCGGAATCACATCAGCGGGACTTACACAAGACATTCATCGATCGCTGGGCTGAGAACGATCGAAAGGCCTACCTCAACTCGCTGCGTGCTCTGATTGGATGGAGTGTCGCTGACCGTATCCACAGCATTCGCTGCCCCACGCTGATCGTAAGTGCCGACCAGGACTACACTCCAGTCGCCTACAAACACGCTTATGCCGCTGCGATTTCAAGTGCCGACGTCGCTGTCATCAAACACTCGCGGCATATGTCTTCCATTGATCAGCCAGAAGCGTTCAATCGCACGCTGGACGAGTTTCTAGCCAATAATCCTTAGACGGTCAGCCATAGTGGTTAATCGTTCTAAGCTTGTCGGTTTGGTTCTTGCGGTAGAATCGCCGCAATTCTTGGAACATCTCCGGGTGTTCACACACATAACGCTGCTCCAGCCACCGACAATATTTAGCGGCATAATGATTGGCGCATCGATATCGCTCTAGTTGCTCACTATTCAACCGACTGTCGAAGTTTATCTTTTCAAACAGCCATTGATGTAAACCATCAGGCATATAACAGTTCTGCTCACGCAACAAACTGGACAGACCAACATATTTATCTACTTCCGCTTGTAACTCTAATTCCATGAGTGTCACACTGCGCTTATACCCCGCATTCCAGGTCAGATATAAAAAATGACTCACGCCTTCAACGGCAATGCAATACTCGGTCAGGTTATCGTTGCTTAGATTGGTAAGCGGATTGTCTTGTGCGAGGGGTTTCAACACGTCCCGATCCACATAAAGAGAAAGTTGAAGATCCGTGTCACTCTCACGGACCAAGAGTTTTTCGCCAACGTCTCTCGGGTTGATACTGGTATCCAGAGCATGGGCAACGGCGGCGTCGGTAATCAAAAAATCATCAACGTTGTGATCGACAGCCACTTCATATATTGCTTGCAGCTGTTTTTGTAACACGTGCAGCTGCATGGCAACAACCGGCTAGTGCCTTGAACGGCCTTCTGGTTTGTCCAACATATGGATGCCGTGGCGCTGCAATACACGTGCGGCCCTATTGCTGCCGGTGCGAGCCCAGACTTCATACCAACGAATAACGTCAGCGTCATCAGCGACTCGGGAGTTGTCGACAACCTCTTCAAGAGCTTCAACAAAACCGGTGAAATTCTCGGAAAGCTCTTCGAAAACCGCGCCACCCTCATGCATTACCTTTGAGGAACGGATCGCCTCGGACAGACAGCCGTAGGCGGCGCCACCCATGGAGACATAGTAGTCCACGTCCACCACCTTCCGATTCAAGCTGTCTGCAAACAGTCCCGCGATGAACAGGGCGACGTCACCAAGCCGGCGCAAGGCATGCTGACGATGCTTGGTAGTTGGTGCCTCAACCGCTTCTCCAAACAAGAGCGCTAAAGGTTTCAACGAGTAACCATCGTGGTTCCATTCGTATAAGTGATCGGTCCGCGTAAAGCCAGCTAACATATTAACGACGTATGCGACCGTATCATCACGCGCATGTAAATTTTGATTAGCCATTGCGCACACCAAGGAATCGTGAAAAAACGTCTTTACATCACTTGTTGTGATTAATTCCATATTTTTAGGTGGTATTACCATCAACCCGCCGTGACCTCCAATACTATTAGTGCCGGTCAGTTACAACTCCAGAGACGCCAAAAGATACACCCCCTTAATTCAAATTATAGTCGCTGCACAGATAAGCGAAAGTTAGCACTCGGGCTCTTTTGCTGCTAATGGCATCGCAGATATGGACCGGCCACCGTTCACGCGCACTGCAACAAACTGGTAGCTGCGGGGTTTAGCACAAAAGCGGGTCCAGCCGCAGCGGCGCGGTATCCACATCGGTGTTGACAGGAAAAGCCTTTTGCAACCAAAGGCATCAATGCGGCTAATCGTCGGCGGATGCGCTTATTTTGCCACGGTGACACGTCATTTGTGGCATTATTACGCGGCGTCAACATCCCTTGGCGGCTGAACACAACAAGAAGGAAAGTATGAGAGAGGCATTGCGTCAACAGGTTGATCGATTGATGTCTCAGCTCGTGGCCAAGGCTGGCGATCGCTCACCGTGTCCAGGTGCGGATAGTTTTCTACAAAGATTTTATGCTGATGTCGCTCCCGATGAGCTGCTAGATCGCGATGTCGATAGTCTCGCCGATATTGCATTGGGACATCTCAATTTCGCGCGCTACCGCAAACCTGGAAGTCCACTCGTCCGGGTGGTGCATCCACGAAACCCTGACGGCGACATTTCCCTCAATCAGTGTGTCGTTCAAGTGGTAACGGACAATATGCCCTTTTTGGTCGACTCGGTACGTATCGCGATAAATCAAAGGGGGCTCAATATTGATCGCACTCTCCATCCGGTGACGAGAGTTGTGAGAGATTCATCTGGAAACCTGATGGAGGTATTGGATAACGACAGCGGGAAGAATGAAAACGCGTTTTCTGAATCCTATCTCTATCTTGAGGCGTCTAGTGATTCATCGGTCGAGCCAATATCCGAAGTCGAAAACGCCGTGCGGGCGACGTTATCCGACGTGAGGGCCGCAGTTGAGGACTGGCAACCCATGCGGCACAAGATCCAGACAATTAGAGAATCAATCAGCCAAAGGAAGCTGCCTATTGAGCAAGAGGCCGTGGAAGAGACGCAATGCTTTTTACAGTGGCTGGTGGATGATCACTTTACTTTTTTGGGCTATCGAGAGTACGAACTCGTCGAAAAGGATGGGGAGGATATCCTGCGAATCTTGCCGGGCACCGGTCTCGGCATACTGCGGGAACGTGAGGATGAAAAAGTGTCCAGCGCCTTTTCAGTATTGCCTTCCGAGGTCCGTAAACGCGCACGTGAGCCGCAGTTAATCATATTAACCAAAGGAAATTCCCGTTCGACCGTTCATCTTCCGACTTATATCGACTATGTCGGAATAAAACGCTTCGACGAGAGTGGCCAAGTAACCGGTGAGTATCGATTGTTAGGTCTGTACACGTCTGTCGCGTACCGTTGTGATCCTTACGAAATACCTATTGTGCGTCGAAAACTTGAGCACATCATCGCTCTCTCGGGATATGAAAACGGCAGTCACGCGGAAAAATCGCTACAAACCATACTCCAGACCTATCCAAGAGACGAACTATTTCAAATTCCCCAGGAACTTTTATTTGAGATTGCGATGGGAATTGTGCGATTGCACGATCGCCAGCGAGTTCGTCTATTTATGCGTCGAGACCCCTATGCTCGGTTCGTGTCCTGTTTGGTTTTTGTCGCCCGGGATCGCTACGACACGAAACTGCGTCATCGTTTCGAGAAAATCCTGCTCGACGCATTCAGTGGCGATAATGTCGAGTGCAATGTCCTATTGAGTGAATCGGTACTGGCGCGGCTGCACTTTGTAATCAGGGGCACTCCCGGACGCTTGAGCGAGGTAGATCACTCCGAATTGGAGCGCAAACTAGCCGATGCGGGACGAACCTGGAGTGAGCAGCTCGCGGGCGCGCTGGGTACGAAACACACGAGCCGTTCGTCGGTCGTTCTTGCGCGACGCTACCGGGATGCGTTTCCCATCGGGTATCAGGATACTTCCCCCGCTACCGAAGGGGCGCAAGATATTGAACACATGGAAGCGCTAGACAAAGGCGACGATTTAAGAATCCAAACATACCGGCTTAGCGACGACTCTCCGGATACCCTACGGCTCAAGCTCTACCACGTCGGTGACCCAATTCCGTTGTCGGAAGTAATACCGGTGCTGGAGAATCTTGCCCTGTTCGTCAAGACCGAGCGTCCTAACCGCATCACACGCGGTGACGGCAGCATCGTTTGGATGCACGATTTTGGCACGGTCCATGCCGAGAAAAGACGGCTCTCGCTTCAGGGCACGCGCGCAAACTTCCAAGAAGCTTTCGTGCGAACTTGGGAAGGTGAAGCGGAAAATGATGGGTTCAACCAATTGATATTAGGCGCCAAATTGAATTGGCGAGAGGCGGTGGTGTTGCGCGCCTATTGCCGTTATTTGCTGCAGTTGCGTGTTCCTTTCAGTCAGGCGTATATGGAAAAAACGCTGGTCTCCAACACCGAGATAGCAATGCTGCTCATTGACTACTTTAATACTCGGTTTGACCCCACCCTGCGTGATCGCTCCGTGCTCTTGGAGAGCTATGCGCAAGATATCATGAAGCGGATTCATGAGGTCTCTAGTTTGGACGAAGATCGTATACTGAGGCTTTACTTAGCAGCATTACAAGCGACGCTTCGTACCAATTACTTTCAGATTTCCGCTGATGAAGAGCCAAAGCCCTATCTGACCTTAAAGATAAATCCTGAGAAAATCGAAGCCACCCCGGAGCCCAGGCCGAAATTCGAAATCTTCGTTTATTCGCCGCAGTTTGAGGGCGTTCATTTACGCGGTGGCAAAGTTGCGCGCGGCGGTATCCGTTGGTCAGATCGGCGTGAAGACTTTCGTACCGAAATTTTGGGCTTAATGAAGGCGCAAATGGTCAAAAATTCAGTCATCGTACCGGTAGGGGCCAAGGGGGGCTTCGTCCTCCGGAACACAACAACCGATGGTGAACGACTGAAGGACGACGTTCAGCAATGCTATCGCACATTTATTCAGGGTTTGTTGGACGTCACCGACAATCTCGTCGAGGGGAAAACGGCCGTGCCGGCGAACACGGTATGTTATGACGATGCGGATCCGTACCTGGTCGTTGCTGCCGACAAGGGTACAGCCACATTCTCCGATAGTGCTAACAGCATTGCGATAGATAATCAATTCTGGTTGGGTGATGCATTTGCATCCGGTGGATCCGCAGGTTACGACCACAAGAAAATGGGGATCACCGCGCGTGGCGCCTGGGAGTCCGTTAAGCGGCATTTCCGCGAGTTGGATACAGATATCCAGACCACACCTTTCACCGTCGTCGGGATAGGCGACATGGGGGGGGATGTATTTGGGAATGGGATGCTGTTGTCAACTTGCATCCGGCTTGTCGCGGCATTCAATCACTTGCACATCTTCATCGATCCTGATCCCGATCCCCAGATCAGTTTCCAAGAACGAAAACGCTTATTTGAACTACCACGTTCAACCTGGCTCGAATACGACAAGGAGTTGATCACACCAGGCGGCGGAGTATTCTCCCGGGCATCAAAGTCAATACCGCTGAGCGCGCAAATGAGAGAGCTCCTCGTAACGAACGCCGAAGCTCTGAATCCCGATGAATTGATTCGCTTAATTCTCATGGCCCGTGTCGACCTGCTCTGGAACGGAGGAATTGGGACCTTCGTCAAGTCCAGCTTCGAAAGTCACGCCGACGCTGGTGACCGAGTCAACGACGCGATTCGCATTAACGCGAACGAGCTACGATGCAAGGCGGTGGGCGAAGGAGGGAATCTGGGTTTGACTCAACTCGCCCGCGTCGAATTTGCAAAACAGGGTGGATACGTTATCACGGATTCCATCGACAACTCCGGAGGTGTAGACAGCTCGGACCATGAGGTCAATATAAAGATACTGCTCGCCGGCCCGGTTGCCGGCGGGGAGTTAAGCTTGGAAGAGCGTAATCGCCTGCTCGCCGGTATGACCGAAGAGGTGGTCGATCTGGTGCTCACGCACAACTATCAGCAGACCCAAGCAATAAGCATTGCCAATCATCAATCCACAGAAAGGCTGGAAGATCACGCACGGTTAATTCGCCGTCTGGAACGGGACGGCAGATTGAAACGCCGCCTGGAGTTCCTACCCGGTGACGACGAAATTACCGAGCGCGGCTCCGGAGGTATGGGACTGACCCGCCCGGAACTCGCTATTCTGTTTTCCTACGTCAAAATCGCCATATTTTCTGACTTGCTGAGTTCCGATGTGCCGGAAGATCCTTACGTTTCCAAAGACCTGCAGCGTTATTTTCCAACACCACTGCGGAGCGGCTACCGCGCGCACATGGACAGCCATCCGTTACGGCGCGAGATCATCGCCACCCATATCACCAACAGTATGATCAACTCCGTCGATCTAACGATGATCTCACGGTATACGGAGCAGTATGGATATTCTGCGGCGGATATAACACGAGCGTACGTAGCCGCCCGTGACATCTTCGACATGATGTCTTATCGCGAGGATGTGGACGCTCTCGATAATGAGGTTCCGTCCGGCACGCAGATCGATATGCTGATCAAGATGCGTCGACTGATAGAGCGAGCGACTTTTTGGCTGCTGCAGAATCAGCCACAACCGCTGGATATTGCAGGCTCTGTCAACACCTTTGCCGAGGGCGTCAACCATGTTGCACAACATCTTCACGACTGGGTAACACCGGCCCATCGCGACGTACTCGACCTCGCCGTACAAGCTTATTTGGACGTTGGCGTACCTTTGGAACTGGCGCAAAGATGCAGTGGCTTGGGCGCGCTTTACTCAGCTCTGGATATCGTTGAGGTTTCCGCAGGCTCGACTTTCGATGTGGATGATGTTGTGCGTATCTATTTCGAATTGGGGAGCAGGCTGTCCATGTATTGGATGCGAGAGCAGTTATTAGGTCTGTCGCAGGGCCATCACTGGCAGCGAATGGCCACCGACGGCTTGTATCTCGATCTGTATCGTTATCAACGCCTTCTCAGCAGCAAGGTCGTGGAAGGTAGCGCCAAGTCCAAACATGTTGATTATTGGATGTCCCACTACAAACAAGAGATCGTTCGCATCGACAAGACAGTCTCAGAACTGAAAGAACAAAATACGCGGGATCTTGCAATGCTCATGGTGGCAATCCGCGACATTCAAGCTCTCGCGGAGTAACCGGAACCTGCGATCTGAAACTGAGTCGAATCCGACATATCATACTTCACTCGCTGCGCTCCCTCGGGATGACAACAGCGCCCGTCATCCTGAGGCGTAGAACGATGAAGGATCTGAAGAAAACTCGCCGACTCCCGGGATACTTGACGCACCATACGAGCTAGGTTGTGTGACGGACGTAGTTTTCGAGCTGATCTACGTACCCTTTGGTAGTCTTGGGCATCGGTACGCGCGCGCCGGCCACATAATTGATGATATCGCTCCCTGCTCGCAATAGACGCCTGCCATGTTCAATATGGTTTCGACCAGATTCATCTATGTCCGCAGGGATTCGCGGTCCGAATGCCTCAACCGCCTCCAGTGCGGCAACAAAACGGGGCCATATATCGAATATCGCCTGATCGCTGCGTATCGTTTCCGCCTCTTGTTTAGCGGTCTCGGCCAACTCCATGAGGCGCGGACCAATGCCCTTGAATGGCGTTTGCGCCTCGAAAATCCGCGCCATGTAATCGGAAATATGATCAATATTACGCATGGCCTGGGCGATCTTCAGGTATCGGCTTTCGTAAAACGCCGCCATCGGCATGGAAAAGGCCTTGAACGGTTCACCCCACAATTCATCGATACCCTCTTCACCGCTGTAATGTTTGACGAGCCTGCCATAGTCTAATGCTTCCTTGAGGCATTCCCCGCACATTTTCATGAGTTCGTTTTCCTCACTGATCAATACTCCTTTAGAGGCGAGGGTTACAACCGCGTTGAAAATATCGGTTCCACGGTTGAAAAGCGCACCGGCCAACATTGCGCCTTTGACTCTTTTTGTGGCTGGATCGGTCTCTTCGCGATACGCCTGTCTGGCTAATTCCAGTCTCTCGCCCGGCGTATTGATCCCGGGTTCAGTATGATGGAATGTGCGGCGGGTTAAGGACTCTATTAATTTCTTTTTCTCGGCAAGAGTCTCTTCAGGCGGTGCGTAGTAACGTATCCAGTAACCATCATAATAGACGCAATGCTTATCGGATATTTTCCGAATAGTTCCGTTTTCAATCTGTTCAGCCGGATCGCTCATGTCACTTCCACGTCTGCGAAGTTACCGATGCCAAATGAGTATGGACCATATTGCGCGCGTATTTTAGTGCTTGATCACCCCGGTTAACACCCTTGATAGAGAATGGTAATACTCGGCACACCGACCAACATGAAGGTTGTCGCCAATGGTCCATCAAATCCGTATTTCAGTTAACGATTGTTTTCCTTTTGACCGTTCTCAAGCTCATATATTCGCTGTCTAATTGTGGCAGGAATAGGCGCTTTCTGGTTGGTCTCGTAGTTGAACGTCACCACCACACCCTCACCTTCGGCGGCGATTTTTTCGTGGTGCCGGCTGACTGCAAGATATTGATGAGTAAAACGATCTTCGCCCAGGTGCGTCACTGTCGCCCCCACCAACAAGGTATCCGGATAAGTCACTGGAAACCGGAAACGACATTGAGTGGAGGCGAGAATCGGTCCTACCCCGGTCTCGCGCCAGTGGCTCATGGTATGGATGCGCTCAAAGTACGCAATCCTGACACTTTCAAAGTATTGAAAATAGACGATATTGTTTACGTGTTGGAACGCATCCATATCGCCCCATCGGACCGGGACCTTGATCACTATCGGATATTGATCAAGCGACTGCGTCACGTCAGGACCTGTGGATAATGTTAGGCATGCATTTAGATTAGAGCGTTCCAGTTATACAGTACTCGCCCCATCTGGCATGGCCATCGGCATGATCCGCAAATACAACACCGAGACCAACGTTGACGCAACAATCATGAAATCGCTATTGCCAGTGGCTACCGGCTGGGCGCATCATCATCATGGGTCGTGGCCGGAAAGAGCGCATTCGACGTGCAAGACAGTATACATTTTCGGCAATGAATCGGCACCAGGTGGCGGGTTCTGGCGGTGGGTTCAAGCGCATCGACAACACGCGGCATGGAAGCGCGACATAATGGTGCAATGGGTGCATCCAGGGCCACCAGGATCGATATGTAGGGAGACGCCGACTACGGCGGCGCCGAAAAAACGGCCAATGTTGGAGCCAGGGAACATCTGGGGATTAACGCCGTAAACCCCGCGCAAAGGAGCGCACATACCGGCAGGTTACAGACCATCCGCAACAAAACAGCGCTTGGCAGAGCATGCAGTCGAGGCAACGTTGCACAGACAGTTATGATCGAGATGTGAATGAATCATGGTGAAACTATGGATATTGTGACTAAGTATATTTCGTTGGGACTTGTTGCATCGACGATCGTCTTCTTCAGCACCGGTTGTGCCACCAATCCAGTGTCCGGCGGTAAGGATTTTGTGTTGATGAGTGAGGATCAAGAGCTGGAAATGGGCCGCCAGTACCATCAAGAAGTGCTGAAACAGATGCCGGTGTACGAAGATCCCGAACTACAGGCCTATGTAAACCGAATCGGACAAGAACTTGCCCAGAAAAGTCACCGGGACAACTTGATTTATCGATTCACGGTCCTCGATTCACCAACGGTGAATGCCTTCGCGCTGCCGGGCGGGTACATCTATATCACCCGCGGCATCCTTGCGTATATGAATTCCGGGGCGCACCTTGCAGGGGTATTGGGTCACGAGATCGGCCACGTCACCGCACGCCATTCGGTGCGTCAACAAAGCACCGGTACGCTGATTCAGATCCTCGGGGCCGCGGCCACCGTCGGTACCGGCAGCCGCGCTGTCGGGGATCTATCCAATATGTTCGGCACCGCGCTAATCCGCGGTTATGGCCGTAAAATGGAACTGGAGGCCGATCGCCTGGGCGCGGAGTATCTCGCGAACACCGGCTATGAACCGGACGAGATGATCGGTGTGATCGGTATCCTGAAGTCTCAAGAACAGTTCGAACTTCAGCGCGCTAAAGAGGAAAACCGGGAACCGAGCGCCTACCACGGCGTGTTCTCCACCCACCCTGCAAACGATCGCCGTTTACAGGAAGTCATCCGCGCGGCGAAGAAATTTCCCGACGCGGGATCTAGATCCGATCAACGGGATGGTTTTTTGCAGCATATAGATGGTATGGAGTTCGGGCCGGGCGAAAATCAGGGCGTGCTGCGTGGGAATCAGTTCTATCACCGAAAACTCGACTTCGCCATTGAATTCCCTGCGAACTGGCGGATCGAAAACCAACCCGAACGATTGTTGGCCATATCCAAGGACAACAACTCTACGATTCAGATAACTCTACGGGATCTCAACCGCCGGCAGACACCGGAGCAGTTCCTGCGCAATGAGTTCGATGGGCTGCGGCAAGGGCAGGCGCTCGCCACCGAGACGTTCCCCGCTTATGCAGGCATTGCGCGGCTAGACACACCAATTGGACAAAAGTACTCACGGGTTGCGACCGTCTTTCACGGCAACCGGGCGTTCATCTTTGCCGCAGTAAGTAAACAAGGCTTGGTGAACAGGCCCTTTTTTGACAGTGTCCGTAGTTTCAGACGGTTGCATCCGAACGAATATCGTCTCGCACAGTCAAGACGGATCCAGTTGGTGCGAGCCAGACCCGGCGATACGTTCGCACAACTGGCACGTAGTTCCAATTTAACCAATTACGCCGAGGCCCAACTTCGGCTGCTCAACGATATGTATCCCAGCGGCGAGCCCAAGCCGGGTCAGCTGATCAAGATTGTTCGTTAGTCCCGACACGCCGGTGCCGAAAAGCCCATACATAGATCAAAATATTGAACACGAGCAGCAATGTGCCGAGGACGAGCTGCATTTCGCGACCAAGCTGATCAGGATAGATAATCGGTACGATATAGTGCGCCACGAAACCCTCACCATAGCCAGCAACGCCAGCACGTTCCAACAGCCAGTTTTCCAGTGGCGTCAATGGGCAGATCCATGCGCTCCACTCCAACAAAACACCCCATATCAGAGCCGGTACATGCAACCACGCTAGACGTTTCCACAACAGAACCAATAATCCACCAAACACAACGAATATCACGAATAACAGATGAGCGACGAACGTAACGTCAGCGAGCATGCGGTAGATCATCGACGATGTAGCCCCTGCATTGCGCCCACGCGACCAGCCCCCGTTCTTCGCAAGCAGCTTGAGGAATGGAATGTCGCCATTGCATAGAAAAGACATCGCGGATTTCCCCCGGTGTATCGCCATCAATAGCGCGCGGCTACTCCGGTGTTGGCCCGCAAGAAACACGAGACCGGGATCGGGAACTCCGCCCCCTTTGTGCACGGTTCCGGCGCGATATCCAAGCACCCGATCCCACCGCTAAACTGGGAAATCTTTGGTGCAGTAATCATGCAAGCCCGCGTATTGCACCAGTTGGTGCAATACGCGGGCTGATATGTTTTGACCTGTCAAGTTTTTAACAAATATTTGTTCAATAATTTTCAATCATACGTATTCAAAGCGCGTTGTGTCAGGACATGGCCA
>CAMYKK010000010.1 GCA_947258975.1 uncultured Gammaproteobacteria bacterium | reverse complement strand
TGACTGATCGATTGCCGGCGAATTCGCGCACGCTCTTCAGCCAATTTCTGGCTGGCGGAACGGGGCTTACGGCGCAGTGTAGCGAGATGGAATCCCGGTCGATACAAGGTGCTATTTTTCATACCCAATTGTCTCATTTCGGACATGCGTCAGCACCCGTTGAATCCATGCTGAAAGGGCTTAACTTAGTGCCATTCTGGTCTGTCCCCTAATTTTTTAAAGAGAAATCTTTTGCCCGTAAGGGATACCTTTATTTGAGAAGGAGTCTGGTATTGTGAGAGAGCCTTCCAGGCTCGAATATTGAATCGCGGCTGAAAGCCGCTCCCACAAAAATTCCAAGGCGAAGGGCCAAAGGTGTCGTTTCGAGTGCGAGCTAACAACAGGTGGACGTGGTCGGTCATTAATCCTTGAAGAAGCTCGTATGGAAGGAGAAGGCCAAGCAGGATATTCAGAGCAATTGAGACTTAACAGACGCCGCATTATTCTTGAACGCCAATGATAGTGTAAGCAAAGGTGAAATTAATGGTGCGTTCCCGATGCAGACAAAGAAAAGGCCGCCATAAATGGCGGCCGTAAGTCAACTACACCCCCTCCACTTAACGTCCCTGAGGCAAAGATGGTAACAGGAGGCAACACGAATATTCTGTAACTATAATCACACTTGGAGAAATATTTTTCTGTGATTTTCATCACGGAAAACCCGGTACGGTATGGAATGGCACTTACTTAAGAGAGCACGACAGGCTGAACCGAGTGACAATTCCCCGGACACGCCGCCAATACCTCCATGTAGGCTCGGCGCCAGCATCCTTGCTGGCGACGGTCCCGGAAATTCTCCCTCAATTCAGCACTTTTTGGTCTCTGTAAGGCTTAAGCAAGTGCCATTCGGTACAGTATGGTTGTTTCATCACGCCCCCGTCTTGGTAACGCCTGATCCATTTTCAGTGCCACACACCACCTTGCAATGAAACTTGTCCTCGCAAAGCAGAGGGCTTATGTGGGAGCGCTTTTCAAGCGCGATTTTAATGTTCGCGCATAGCAGGGGGCTTGTCCCCGCATAGCAGGGGGCTTGTCCCCGCATAGCAGGGGGCTTGTCCCCGCATAGCAGGGGGCTTGTCCCCGCATAGCAGGGGACTTGTCCTCGCACTGTGCTTGTCCCCGCACAGCAGAGGAACTACGCGCAGCACAAGCACAGCAGAGGAGAAGGCTCTCCACAAGGGTGGTTTCGGGGACAGTTTCCTTGCTCCGTCAAGCCTGTTGCGGTGGGAGCGCACGCTCAATCTTCCATATATATAAATAATATTGCGATGAAATTAGTATACTGTCCGCGAATAAATAGGCTAACTGCTTCATGGAAAGAGTATCAATATTTGCGGACGTTCAGAATATCTACTACACCACAAAGCAGGTCTACAATTGTCATTTTGACTACAACGCTTTGTGGGAGGAAGTAACGTCAACCAGGGAAGTCGTGAAGGCAATCGCGTATGCAATTGATAGAGGGGATGAAAAACAGAAGCAATTTCAAAACATACTGAGGAGAATTGGGTTTGAAGTAAAACTCAAGCCCTATATTCAACGACGTGATGGTTCCTCAAAGGGCGACTGGGACGTCGGCATCACCCTGGATGTACTGGAATACGCAAAGTCATCAAATGTGGTGGTCTTGGTATCGGGGGACGGTGATTTTGACTTGCTGGTGCAAAAAATAAGAAACAGCTCCGATTGTTTTGTTGCAGTATATGGCGTTGCTCAACTTACTGCGGCCTCGTTGATCAAATCGGCGTCGAAGTTCGTGCCCATTGAAGAAAACCTGCTGCTTAGGAAGCAGTAATCATATTCGGCGCACCGAACAAGCACGCTGAGGCGAGATGTTCCTGGGCCGTTCTCTGTCCCATCGTTTGGCGCTGCATTGACTGGTATCGTGATTGATACACGAACTGACAGGCGGCGATTGCGCCATGCGGCGGTAGCGGCGGCGTGTTTCGTTGGGTTGATTTGGCTGGTGTGGCTGATTGACTTGGTTTTCGATCTCGCACTGCAGCGCCTCGGCGTCTTTCCCCGCAGCCCGAACGGTCTGGTTGGGATAGTGGTGGGACCGCTCATACACAGCTCGTTTGGGCACGTGTTCAGCAATACCTTGCCGTTATTGATTCTCGGCAGTGCGTTTTTGTATGCCTACCCTAAATCGGCGCGGATCGGGATTCCCGCTATTTACGTGGGTTCCGGTTTAGGCGTGTGGTTATTCGCTCGCTCCAGTTATCACATCGGTGCCAGTGGGCTAAGTTACGGTATGATGTTTTTTCTTTTTACGATCGGCGTCCTGAGGCGTGATCGGTTGTCGATCGCCGTTTCACTTACGGTATTTTTCCTGTACGGCAGCATGATCTGGGGCATTTTTCCCATTAAGGCGGGTATTTCATTTGAGTCTCACTTGTTTGGCGCCGTTCTCGGAACGGGTCTTGCCGTTCTGCTCCGCCGGTATGATCCTCTGCCTCCCGAGAAACAGTACGACTGGGAGAACGAGCGCGATGATATCGAAGATCCCGTTATTGAGGACCCTCGGCAGTCAGCACAGAGCGCGAAGAAGCAGGTGGAACGCTTTTTTGACTGAGCCGAATGCGGGCGAGGATACTGCACTAGAAAATAGGGGCCGGAGTCCGCGAGTTCGATCCCCAAGTTTTCCGGTTTTACTTCGCGCATGGATTCTTATTCGGTACGCAGCTGCGACAGCATGTCCTGAAACGAGACACTGCGGTTGCCGCCGCGGTCGGCATCCACGGCTCGCTGTTGCAGCGCCGATGGCGTCAGTCTTGTGGGTTCCTTGGACGCGACCACTACCAGGTTGGTGTTGCCTACTTTGAACGTATAGATATTTGCAAACGCATCGCGGATCACGCGTATGTCTTGCTCCACCTCCGGATGCGGAAAAACATTGAATACCACAAGTCCATCTGGGGTGAGTTGTTCTTGAAGATCTTCGTAAAATCTAATTGTTTTCAGGCGTAGCGGAGTCCCCATGTTGTCTGTGCCGGCCGCCGGCTTCAAAAACACATCCATGTAGATCACGTCGTAACGGGTTTCGGTTTTCTGTAGGTACTCGAATCCATCGGCGACGATAATGTTGGTGTTTGCATCGGATCGGGTGCCAAAATACCGGTTTGCGATCTCGACGATGAGTGGATCGATTTCGACCGCGTCGATTCGTAACTGTGGTACGTAATGTTGCAGGTAGCGGACCATCGATCCGGCCCCCAATCCAACGATTAGGACGCGCCGCTGTTGCCGCTTGAAAAGGTAGCTTGCAAACATATAGCGGCTATATGGCGCGAGTAAATCGTGCGGTTTAGACAGGTTCATGATCGACTGCACAGTCTCGCGTCCGTCGTCGCGCACAAAATTCAGCGATGCGATGCTGCCACGCCTGCGTACGCGAATATGCGAAAATTGAGATTGCTCCTCGAATTCGATCGTGCCGGTGCGGTGACCGTAGCCGCTCACTGTCCTGAGTGAGGTCGAGCAACTGATAGATAGCACCGCCAGCGCCAGCACCAATACGCTGGTATGCCATTGACGTGCGGTGGAAATCGCGCGCTTATGATTGAGTAGTCTTGGCATTAACCCGCAATTCTCACCGGCCGCCCGCGACTGCTTCGCGCGTTCACCTGAATGAACTGTTTGTACCACCGCCTCGCAAGCCATACGCGCAGCTTCGTATTCTTCCGTGGACTCGGCACCCTTGTCGTCAAAGCGCACGCCGGATTTGATCGGCGCACTCCATGTATATGATTGTGAACCCACTGGATCCGATATACCACCATCCGCCGTCTCCGGTTGACCGCCATCTTTAAGAGTATCGCGGGCAGTCATCGTATTTGCTGCCGGGTAACCGGTGACCGCAAGGCCAGCCCACATCGACGATCTTCACACCCCGAGGTCGTCACGTTGGTCACGAAAAGATGTCCGCGCGGCCGAAATCGAGGGTTAGCGGATTTCCCCGGGCGCGGATGCCGTGCCAATATACCCTTGGAAAGCAACAAGGAGGAGCTAACGATGGCCACCGCCAACCCCCCCAAGATCGGGCGTTTTGCCCTGAGTGCATTCGAGGATGTCCCGGATTTTCGCGATTGGACCTACGAGCCCTCCCTCGTCCAGCTTAAACGGTCCATCGCCAGGCCCCGATCACTCAAGATCTTGAATCAGGGAGCGGAGGGATCCTGCTCCGGGTTCGGCCTGGCTGCGGTGATCAATCTGCTCAATCAGCGGCGCGGTAACCGCTTCGCGGTCAGCCCGCGCATGCTGTATGAAATGGCCAAGAAGCACGATGAGTGGCGGGGGGAAAAGTACGAGGGATCCAGTTGCCGCGGTGCCATCCAGGGATGGTACAACATGGGTGTGTGCCGCGAACGGAATTGGAAATATGAAGACGGTGATCCGGGAGAGCTCACTGTTAACGCGGCCAAGGACGCGCGCAACAACACCCTGGGCGCCTACTATCGGCTCGGCACTCGAATATCGGCGTATCATGCCGCACTCAACGAAGCCGGCGCTATCTATTGTTCAGCCACAGTTCATACGGGATGGGACGAGGTCGACAAAAAGCACGCAGTCATCAAGCTGGCGCCCGGTGATCTGGGTGGGCATGCCTTCGCAATTGTCGGCTACAACAAAGACGGATTTTGGGTACAGAACTCTTGGGGCGGGCGTTGGGGCAACAACGGCATCGCGCTTTGGACCTACGAAGACTGGCAGGCGAATATCATGGACGCGTGGGTTCTGCGACTGGCGCTGCCGACCCCCCAGATCTGGCACCTGCCGGTGTCCGGTATTTCCGACGCCGGGCGTGGCAAGGCGGAGTTTTTCGAACAGAGCCCCCCCCGCGCGGAAATCGCCGGGCACTTCGTGCACTTGGATGATGGTCGTTGTCACGATCACGGGCGTTACTGGAGCAACCTCAACGACGTACATGCCACCGTGGACCTGGTCGCTAACAGCGGCGACTACGACCACCTGTTGTTCTATGCCCACGGTGGGCTGAACAGTCCCAAGGATTCGGCGCGCCGCATCGCGGCGATGAAGGAGACGTTCAAAAACAATCGGGTGTATCCGTATCACTTCATGTACGACACCGGCGTCATGGAGGAAATCAAGGACGTGCTCTTGGGTAAGGAAGAAGCGGTGGAAGAACGAGCGGCAGGGCTTACCGACTGGACCGACCGTTTGATCGAGGGGGCCACGAAGGTGCCCGGCCGGGCGCTGTGGCGGGAGATGAAAAACGGTGCTGCATTACCGTTCGTGGCCAGTAACGACGGGGCCCAGGTGCTTGCTGCATTCATGGATGCGTTGTGGCGGGCTGGAAATACCGGCATGAAGATCCATGTGGCCGGGCACAGCACCGGCGCGATCTTGATCGCGTATCTGTTGGACGCCCTGGAGCGTGTGGCCCCGGCACACCGGGTCGCCAGTTGCTCGCTGCTGGCGCCCGCCTCCTCGGTAACCTTGTTCAACAGTCACTACTATCCCTTGTTGGCGGCCGATCAAACCGATACCGGTATTGATGAGATGGTGGTGTACAGTCTCAATGACAATTTGGAGCGGGGCGACAACGTCATACAGATCTATCGCAAGTCACTGTTGTATCTGGTGTCGCGGGCGTTCGAGGAAGTTCGTGAGACGCCGCTGTTGGGCATGCAGATCTACAGCAGGGATATCGAGCAACAGGATATCCCGCATCTAAGATTCACATATAGCGACAAGCAAAACGCCGGAGATGCGGCGACCGAGAGTGAGACCCACGGCGGCTTCGACAACGATCCGGTGACCATGAATCATGTGTTGAGACGTGTTATCGGTAAAACGCCGGACCCTGAGTTCACCAACGACTCACTGGACTATTAAAGAGAGAATGCCATGGCTGATTTTGCACAAGCGTATACCGTCATTGCCGCCCACGAAGGAGGTTACGTGAATGATGTTGACGATCGTGGCGGAGAGACCTACAAGGGGATATCACGCCGGTTTCATCCGGACTGGATGGGTTGGAAGCGTATCGATGCGGCCAAACGGGACAGCGCTTTCCCCCGCAACCTGGGCAGCGACGCCTATCTGGATAACATGGTGAGGCGATTCTACAAGAAGCAATACTGGGACAAGTTCTCTGGAGACACACTGAGCGACCAGCAGATTGCGACCGAGTTGTTCGACGTCGGTGTCAATATGGGCGTGCGGCGCGCGGTGCGTTTTTTGCAGGACAGCTTGAATTTACTCAATCGCGATGAACGGGATTACGCGGACATCACTGCGGACGGTGTTTTCGGACCGGTTACCGCAGGTGTCCTGCGGACCTATCTCAGGCAGGATCGACAGCCGCGACACCTGCTGCGACTGATGAACATACTCCAAGGCGACCTGTACGTGGAAGCGATGCGCGCACACCCTCCGCAGGAGAAGTTTGCCCGCGGGTGGTTGGCTCGTACGTAACAAGTGTGTCGAACCGGTTGCGATACTCGGGCGGGCATTCTTGCCGCTTAGTCAATCGGCTCCGAGGCGAATGACTGCGCGACTCCGATGCCGCTAGCTGGTTTTTGCCGGCGTTATGGCGAAAACGTGGTCCATCCCCAGTTGACCCGCAGGATCGTCCTGCCATGACGGCGGTTCGATGTGGACAGAGCGTGCAGTTTTGGCGCGGAAGAGCGCGGCGTCGGCTTCGCGCAGCAGGTCTGAAGATATTTTGTTCGATGACGTGATTTTGGTGCTTGCGACACCGGTGCTGATGGTGAGGATCCCAGGGACGTTGGACGGGTCGTGTTGAATCTTTAGCGTCTCCACCGCGTTGCGCATGGTGGTCGCAACATTGTGTGCCCCTCGCATATCGGTATTTGGTAATAAGACCACAAATTCGTCCCCGCCATATCGCGCGACCAGGTCGCCGGGGCGGCGAGCTTTTTTGCGCAAGGTCTGGGCTATCCTGGTGAGACAGGTGTCGCCGGCCTGGTGCCCAAAGTTATCATTGTATTCCTTGAAATTATTGACATCGATCATCACTAAAGAGAGCGGCTCCGAGCTTCGGACTGCCCGCCGTAACTCCCGTTTGTAGATCACGTCGAAACACCGGCGGTTGGGGATCGCGGTCAAACCATCGCGCAACGAAAGCTGTTGGAAGATGGCGCTCACTCGGCTCAACTCCGACATGGTTGATCGAATACGCCTCACCGCGGGGCGGAAGATGAACATCGCTTCAAGCGCCAATACGAAGAGTGCTCCCGCCATCAGCGACAGTTCGAGCCGTTGCAGTTTGGCCACACGGGCTGCCGCCTCCCTCTCGTAGATGTGGACGATTCGATCCATGGTGTGGAGGAAGCGATCTCCATGACGACCCATCGCGCGAATCTGTAGACTCAAATCGATGGGTGTCGCTTCTGCCGCCGCAGCCATCACAGCCACTTCGTGCGCGGCCGAATGGATGCCCATGAAATATGGCTCGAGACGCGCAAACAGCCCTTGAATTTCCGGACTGTTGTTACCGCCTAGTCCCAGTCCCATATCGCCGTACTGCAGGCCATCGTGGGCTCGTTGCCAAAGGTCGATATCGCTCAACAACAAGGCTGCACGCGCACGCAAGCCGCCGATGTTTGTTTCACGTTCCGCGGTCAGCATGTGGGCATGGATTCTCTGCGACAGCATGCGCTGCCGCCCGGCGATGTTAATCGTGCGCGCATCCCGCTCCTGCTGCATCAGCGCGAATTGCACCACCGCTTGACCGGCGAGGATCAGGACCGCCACGATGCTCAAGGCGAGTACGTAACGGACAGCGAATACCCTTGCGGGTTCGCTGTTTTTTGCATTGCGTTTCGGTACTGCTGCTTGCTCTAGTCGTGTGCTCAAGCCGTGTTCCTGCTCAGGGTGGCACGTTTCGCGCGTCGCAAGGACACAAGAAAGCTGGCCCTTCTCATCGCATCTACCGATGTCAGCTCCGAATCAGCCCTCCTTGGACGACACCAGGACCCCTCCGTCTACGTTCGACAACGATTGTCCGCATCACGACTGCACATCTCCAAAGATAGACCAAGATCCACGAAAAATCGCAGGTCGTTCACGGCGCTAGCTGGTCACAACGCTCCCGAGGGGACATATGGATATTTATCGGCGACAGGTGGAATTTCTTGACTCCTGAACAAGACCGACAGCCCCGTCATCTCCGTAACCCAACCGCGTTTCGGATTTGGATCGGTAGTGACGGGCGGAACAAACCGCTTTGCATTCGCGCCCGGCTTGCACAGCCCCCGCTGGCCCGCTGCAGGTGGGGGTGTCTTGGCCCCGTTGCCGCCGGTTCCACTGCCGAAGGCAGCGCGCCTTGGCGACAGGCATCACTATTGAACGTTGCGTTCTCGGGCGCCGCGCGGCTGTGCGATCCGAAACTCGTTTCTTCGCGTGAGGGGGGCCGTTTGTCGAAAGTTGATTTACTTTATCGTCAGCATTGCCTAACTCTCTGTTTGTGGGAAAGATTATGTGGCCAGAGATCAGATGACGGTATGGAATTCCTGCCTCGAATGGCAGGAGAAACGAAAATACGACCGGATCACCACCGATCTGGAAGCGCAGGTGCGTAACCGCACGATAGAGTTCGTAAACCGCCATCGGGAGCCGGGGCAGGGAGTACGCTCGCAGATTGCGGACTTGTCGTTTGTGGGCGGCAGACTCAGTGGGGACCGGTTGCTGGGCTTGAAGGGGCATTGTCTCGAATTGACCGTGCTGGCGCCGGAGGGAGAGCTATTTCCACTGCTTGGACACGTGGTCCGGATCTCGCCAATCCAGCAAGGTGGGTACCATATCGGGCTGCGGTTCTTCCGGGTGTCGATTCAAGACCAGTTGCGGTTGACGCATACGCTCCATGCGCTGGATCGTACAATGAGACTTCATAGTCGACCACTGTCTCCATTGCGCAGCACCAAGAACAAGATGCTCGCGGGCTACTAGTAAAGGATTGGCCAAGCCGATTCCGCTTTAATACGCCGGTCCATTTGCCTGATGAAGATGACGCATTCAGCAGCGCCTTCACGGAAGCCGTGTCATCCTTTGACTCCGGATGAGAATTGACTAGATTTATAGATATGGCGTAAGTACACGGGGGGGGTCTTATGAGTGTCTCGTTGCAGCTGCATGGGTCGACACATGAATTGAAATTATGCGCTGAGAAAGAACTCAAACGTATCATTGAAGCGGTAGATCGTATGCGGGAATCGGCAATTACTAATCTCAGTGAAGACCATCCATATACACTAGAAATCGAAGATTTCGCGTGGCATACGAAGCAGTTTTCCGCTGGATTTGTCAAGAAACTCGGTGAAACCTAGAACATAGGGTTAAATCGGTGCGCGAACGGGTTGTCGCGTATCGGAGTCGGTGGCATGCTTTTGGTCTAGACTGGTCTATACCTGTGTCAACCTTGAGTGCTTTGCTCCACTCAGTGCTCTGATGCGCGAATTCGGTTTCAAACATGTCTTCCATCCATCGGATTTTTCCGTGGCGAGTGAAATTGCCTACGATCACGCTCTGAAAATCGCTGTGGCGGGAAAACTGACCCTGACGACAGTTCATGTCAATCCCGCTCCCGTGGATAGAGGCAACTTTCCCAGTGCCAGGGATAAACTGATGCAGTGGCAAGTCATTCCAAGAAATGGACGCGTACCGGAGGAAATCAGCACCGGTTTGTGTGTAAAAAAAATTCAATTGACCGACCCGGATCCCGCGCAGGCGATCATGCGGCGCCTGAGGGAAAAGCCCGCTTGCCTGATCGTTCTGGCCAACAGCCGTCAGGATAACCGCCCGCGATGGATGAACAAGGCGGTGTCCGAACCGATCGCCCGCGATTCCCGCACCAAGACCCTGTTCCTGCCCCACGGGGCACGAGGATTTGTGGACCACGACACGGGGGAGGTGACACTGCGCCGGGTACTGATAGCGGTCGACCACAAACCGGACCCGCAGCATGCAATATACACCGCTGTGAAACTAGCGGATGTGCTCGGGTGCCACCGTGGTGTGACCTTCACCAAGGTCCATGTGGGCAATGAAAACGATGCGCCTGTACTGGCGCTGCCGAAAGACAAACGCTGGTCATGGATGTGCACGGTTCGCAGGGGTGAAGTTGTGAACGAGATCCTCAGTGTGGCGACGAACATGCTCGCGGATCTCATCGTGCTCACCACGCAGGGGCACGATGGGTTTCTCGACGCCTTGCGCGGCAGTACCACGGAACGCATATTGCGGGTGGCAAACTGTCCCGTTCTTACGGTCCCCGCATAGCCGCTGGGCCAAAGCAGACTGGGTCAGATCCAGGGTTGCCGCGTCGGCCTGGATCGGCTTCGCGCTGGGTGTGGGTTCCATGAACGTTGTGCACACCGGACATTCGTGCGATGGTGATGAGAAACAGGGGTCGGAGCCGGTGATCCCGGCACCCAATCTTCTCTCACCGATTACTCGAGTCCGACAGCGCTGCCGCGATACCCAGCCCAATCAGCATGCCGCCGGCGAGCCGGCGTTGACCGCGCACGAATTTGGGATGCCGTAACCATCTTCGTGCCACGCCGGAACCGAGGGCATAGGTTCCGTCGGTGATGATGCCCAATGACAGCAGAATAACGCCGAATACAAATATCTGCAGCGCGGGTGTGCCTCTTGCCGGATCAACAAACTGCGGCAGCAGGGCGAACAGGAACAAAGCGACCTTAGGATTGAGAAGCTGAAGCATGACGCCTTCGACCCAGATCCGGCCTAAGGTTTTTGCAGCGGCGACTGCAGAGGGTTGATTCGTTTCTGTTGCCGTAAACGCGCGGATACCGAGAAACAGCAAATACGCGGCACCCAGGTACTTGACCATGTTGAACGCTAATGCCGATGTGATCAGCAGCGTCGATAGTCCGAGCGCCGCGGCAATGACGTGACAAAGCGTGCCGGTTGCGACGCCCAGAGTGGCGGCGACGCCTGCGGACGGACCGCCGTCCAGGCTGCGCGTCACGATGTACAGTACAGCCGGACCCGGCGTTATCAGCAGCACCAAACACGCAGTCAGAAACACAACCAAGGTTGATAGATCAATCATCCTGAGAAGGAAAATATTCTGTTCTTAATATTCATTGGGAGCGGCTTTCAGCCGCGATGAGTAAGCGTCAGCCTCGCACAACAGAGGCAAACAAGGGCACAGCCGGGAAGGCATGTCACTCCTTCGGGTTGGATACGCTAGTTTTTGAATTCCGGTAAACCCCAGTTTTGAAAAGTGCCGATGCGGCGGGGCAAATCATCTTTTGCTTCCTTGAACATGCGTTCCACGACACTTTGGCGGAAGTCGGTAAGCATTGGCCAACGTTCGTTACCGCCGGTCGGTGACAGGGCGGCGACCAGCAGCTCCTCTGCGCTGAGGATGTCCTCGATCTGCGAGCGCTCATAAAGATAGGGAATGAGCCGCGGCAGGTTGCGTGCCATGGTGCCGAACACCTTGTCGAAAAATCCCCGCGCGCCGGGGCCGCTCAGATCGAGCGGTGTTGAATAAATGACCAGTAGGCGGCCGGCGCCCAGGGCCTTGGCGGCTTCGATCGGCGTGTTGTGGGCATAACCCCCGTCCACCAGCCATTCCCTTGCACCACCGATATCGATACGGTGTGCGGGAAATACCGGGAATGGCGATCCGGAAGCGAACGCGATTTGGGTCAGCATCTGCTTGCTTTGTTCCGCGGGGCTGAACTGCGTCCAGCGGGGATCGCTAGCGATCTCGATTTGATGCCGGTAATCGATGTTGTTGTCCGCATCCGTGCCATCGGACGTGTCGGGGCTGAACAGAAAATATCGTTCGCTTTGGGTGTCGAGGGAGGTGGCCGGCGCAACAAAGTAAGTCTGCAGTTTGACTGGTTGTCCGCTGGGGTTGCCAGGACCGTTTGGGGTGCGGTCTTTTTGGAGCACAACGTGATCGAAGATTCTGTTCATGTACTCCTGGGGGTTGTCGTTCCCATACATCCCCGGGGCGACGATGAGATTCCACCAGCCCCAGGCTATGCCGAACATGATGATCATGCGCGTGTGCCGGTTCATATGTAGTTCCCACCGCGTGGGGTGCGGTGACATCAAGAATCTCAGTCGCGGCACCAACCAGTCCGTGATCGGCCGCGGCCATTTCGTCATGCCGGCACTCACGATCAGCAGGCTGACCACTGCCGCAATGGTGACCAATCCGGCCCAGAAGCTCCCGGTCAATTCCAGCATGCTCACCAGATCCAGGCGGTACAGGACGTAGATGCCGAGCAATGACGTGACCGGCACCAGCACCAGGACCATGAACGAAAAACTGACGTCGCCCTCCGCGCGAGTGAGGCGACGAAAATACTTGGAACCATGGAGGTACCAGTGTTGCAAGAACCACACGATCAGCGAGATGCCAAGGCAAAAGATAAACGTGGTGACCGTGATTTTCCAGCTGAGTGACTCGTCCAGCCACGTCCACGGCGATTCGCTCACCGCCATCCAACGTCGGCCGAGGGCAACCAACGTCAGGGCGATGCCCAGCGCCAACATTGCCCATACACGGGGCGGCAGCGACCGGTGTTTCTCGTGCGGCGTGTTCGTGCGGATGATGTGATTGTCGGTGTACACGGCCACCAACGCCCACAGGAAATAGAACACGCCTTGTAGCTCGGGGATATGCTCTGCCAGCGCCTCGCCGTTCACGTAGCGGAGAAGGATCGGAGTGACAGCGAGAAACACAATCCATGGCAGCGAAAATCGCACAAACCGTCCGGCCTCATCCGTGACCGGCACGCCGCTGTTGGCTTGCGCCTTGGGCATCAGCCCCAAATGTAATTGCACACTTTCACGGCGGTAGAGAATCATCGCGATGACCGAGAACACGATGACGCTGACAAGAAAACTCAACCATCGCAGCATGTCCATAAACGGAAACGCATCGGTAAAGGTGATGAATTTTCCGGTGTGTTCATCGGTCCACAAAAGCTCAGCGAATTCCGGGTCGCCGGATCTGTCGATAGTGGCCACGAACAGGCCCAGCAATGCGCCGCCGGATGTACCGATCACATACTTGACGGGAAGCGCCTGCCGTTTGCCTGCGGATACCTCCGGTGGGCGGGTGGACTGATTGATGAGGTAGTGCTCACCGTAAAGGTGATCTACCAGCCCCGTTTGATATGCAGCCTTGACCCCGCCACCGGTCAGTACCAGTGCGACGTCCTCGGGTGTGCCCTCAGTCTTATCTTCGTGCAGCACCGCCATGATCTCCGGGATGGTGAAGCGAAAATAGCGGCGTACCTGGGCGCCGACCCGGTGGGCGGTGTAATTATTCGCGATGAACGTACTGAGTGCGGTGGGCATCGCCAAATCCGCAGCCGTCCCCGAAAGTTCGTCCACAGCGACGGCTGCGTAGGCGTTGGCGATCGTCGTAGCGTCCGGTGACACCTGCAGCCCCTGGTACAGGAACTGCGGGACCGCCTGTCGGCGCAATACGAGAAAATCCTGCAGGCGATGTTTGGTCAGGCAGGTAAGCATTCCGGCATCACAGTTATCGACCGTGTGCAGTACATAGGTGGTGTCCGCATGCGCCGTCGGCTGCGATAATGAAAACGACAAGCGTGCCAGCAACTGTCGCCAAAACCGTTCCAGTTCCTCATCGCTTAGCGCCCGGCTCTCGAGCCACTTTGACGTGGAACGCAAAAATACGCCCATGGCGGGTGACAGGTGAGAGTCGATGGAAAGCCGCGCGGATGCGGCTTGATCCTCTTCGAGCAGGGAGTTCAAGAAAGCTTGATAGTTGGACAGTGGGTCGCTCTGCGTGATGCCGTTATGCCTGACCGCGACCGCCACGTGATACTTGTGAAGTTCGCGCTGGGCGAAGGCATCGTACTGGGCGGCGACGAAATGTTGATCGAACACCTGGCGATCGCTGCTATGCAGGAGTTTGAGGACCAGTGGGGAGACGATCGCGCCATCGATGCGTCCATTTTCCAGCCAATCCAGAAGTTGATAATGATTGCCGAAACTGTAGCGTGCACACACCTGCGTGCCCTGCGTAGGTACGTCGATGCAACGGCGTTCCCGATGTGATGCCGTGTTACCGGCAGCGCGGTAGTTATGCGGCAGGCCGATGGTGATCTGTACCTCGGGGTCCACCGGTACCGCTTGCTTCGGAGCGATCACGGCGTGGCCGGGTGATGGCAATGCGCCCGCAAGCATTATCGTGCACCACATTGCCAACGCGGGCAGGCGGGCCAAATGAACCTTAGTGCGCATATCGCCCAAGGATCATGGATGATGGCACAGGAGCCGAACGCCAGCGCAATGCATGGCCGTGACCATGGCTTGCGTGAACCGCAGGTCCAAGCGTTTGCGGCCAAGCCGGCGCCGGGATGACCCGGATTCCCGGCGCAAAACGCAGCCCTGAACATTTATTGAATTCGAGACCTTGCGCAAACTGTAAGCTCCTCTGGTAGCCGTGTTGGTGTAACGCAGGGCGTTTCGCTCTGTGTCAACCTCGATCCAAGTGGAGGGTGATCGCCGCCACCCGATGCTTGGAAACTTTCAATTCTCGAGCTGCTGGTGCGGCCAGTGTAATACGTTGTTCAGCACAGCGGAACGATCCGGGGCGATTTCATTGTGCAACTTATGCCATGGCCGGGTGTATTCATGCACAGTGACCCGGTTTGCGGGAATTTTCCGGACCAGGCGGCGTGTTCCATCGACGTTGGCCACAACGTCGGACCGGCTGTGTAGAACCAGTACCGGCACCGCAACCTTGGCTGTTGTTGCCAAGGCCGGTTGTTGCGCCGATAGCATGTTAGCCAGCCAGCCCAGCGTTATCTTACCCTGAACCAGCAGATCATTTTCATAATCGGTGATGGCTTGCGGGTCATGGGTTAGGATGTTGGGGTGGATCAGAGACGGTACCTTGAGCGTAGGCATCACCCGGGCGATGACAGTTAAGGATCATGTGTAACGAGAATACGCGTACCGCAATCATCTGTGGGAGCGGCTTTCAGCCGCAAAGATCGTGGCACCAGTCGCCGCTTTGTCCCCGTACTGCGCTTGTCCCCGCACAGCAGGGGAAACAGTAGGGGAACAGCAGGGGAACAGCAGGGAGACAGCAACGGAGGCCATCACTCCCACAGCCCGCAATCGTCAGCGGGCCCTCTGGCCGAGCATCGCCGGCGTCACCAGTGTTATGCCGTCGGGCGTGACGAAAAAACGCTCGCTGTCGGTTTGCTGATCGACCCCGATCTTGGTGCCAGCGGGGAGTTGGCAGCCTTTCTCGATGATGGCCTTGTTGATATGGCAATCGCGGCCAATATCCACCTCAGGGAGCACCACGGAATCCTGCACCAGTGAATAAGAGTTCACTCTGACTCGGGAAAACAGGATCGAGTGTCGCACCGTCGCCCCGGAGATGATGCACCCCCCGGAGACCATGGAGTCCACCGCCATTCCCCGCCTGTCGTCGTCGTCGAAAACAAATTTCGCCGGGGGCAACTGGGCTTGGTATGTCCAAATCGGCCAGTTCTCGTCATACAGATTCAATTCCGGTGTGACCCCGGTGAGTTCCAGATTGGCCTGGTAATAGGCATCAACGGTACCCACATCACGCCAATACGCGCCATCCTGGATCCGCGATATCGGGTACGCGATGACACGGTACTCGTCGATCAGCGAGGGAATAATGTTCTGTCCAAAATCATGATTGGATCCCGGATTCTGGGCGTCCTTGATCAATTGATCGAACAGGAACTCCGTATTGAATACATAGATGCCCATGGATGCCAGCGCGACATCGTTCCGTCCCGGCACCGGTTCCGGTGCTTGCGGTTTTTCCCGGAATCGAATCACGCGGTCGTCGTCATCGATTGCCATAATGCCAAAATGACTCGCGTTTTCAATTGGCACGTCGACACAGCCCACCGTCAAGTCAGCCTCGTGTTCCAAATGGAATTGAATCATCATTCCATAATCGGCCTTGTAGATATGATCGCCGGCAAGGACCAGCACTCTCTCCGGATTGTGGCGACGAATGATGTCGATGTTTTGATAGACTGCGTCGGCGGTTCCGGTATACCAGGATTCCAGCACGCGCTGCTGTGCCGGTATGAGTTCAATATATTCATTGAACTCGCCCTTGAGAAAACTCCAGCCTTGCTGCAGATGCTGAATGAGCGAATGTGCTTTGTATTGGGTGAGCACGCCGATATGCCGGATCCCTGAGTTGATGCAATTGGATAGTGTGAAATCGATGATCCGGAACTTCCCGCCGAAGGGAACGGCGGGTTTGACCCGCCAATCAGTGAGATTCTTTAGCCGCGACCCGCGGCCACCCGCGAGGACTAGGGCGAGCGTGTCGCGAACCGGATCACGAAACGCGGATTTAAAACGATCCAGCTTGCGTCTTTGCTGACCCGGTTGCTGTGCAGGATCGCGAGGTTTTGGCTTGAGATCCGCCAGAATATTCATATCCAGCAAATTCCCCGACTCGCTGCCGAATCGCGAACGTACGGAAACGTCAACGCGGAGTGCTTATCCGCCATGTACCCCAAACCTTATATTGTGAAGGCGACCGGCGTTCCGCTTTCCGGAAGCGGTTGTTCAGTATCGATTTGTGCGAATCGATGCTCAGCCTTCGATGCGATACATCGAATCGATATATGATTCGGCGTGCAGCCAATCACCGAGTGTATCGTCACCTTCAAAGCCGCGCCGCTCTGCATTGTAGTAAGCGGCTTCGGATATCAATTGATGGCGCTGCGTGCTGTTGATGATGGCTTTGACCGTCTTCTTGGCCACGCGCCGCCGGCCTTTGGCAGCCGACTTCTTGCGGCCTTTCCGGGTGCCAATTGGCGAGGCGCGATTGGCGTCTTCAGTGATCTTTGACTGCGTGCTCGAATCCGTTTTTACGTTTACCTGCATCAGTGACCTCCTGGGCGTTTCGCTGTTTGGTATCTGCTCTTGATGGCGGATATAAGGCTTTGATTTCAAATAAAACCGATATGTATCGAGCATAGTTCAAGGCGGGCAAAACGCTAGCCCGGATATTGCACCAAGGCGCCCCGCGTCTTTTCATGGTAGGCACGGGAAAAGCACCGGCAGAGGGCCGCATCGGCGGCGATTGATTTCCCACTGGAATTCCCGGAAAAGCGGCCCTTGTGGCGGTGATGTCATACTCGTATTCATGTGAGCCCGCACCGGCAACGCGTATCGGCAGCATAGATTGCCGTGGTGGCAACGAAATCGTGTGGCCGGCATCGAGCCCCGATCAGTCTGTGACCGCGCCGTGCCATTAGTCAATCAAATACACGCTACTTGCCCGGGGCCCATTCTCTCCCTTTTCCTCGGCAAATCGCACCTCATCGGTGAGTTTCAAATCATTAAAATCGGCGTTGACGATGCTATTGCGGTGGAAATAGATGTCCCGTCCGTCCAAAGTCGTGATGATCCCATAATCGTCTTCGGCAATCAGCTGCGTTACCTTTCCATGTGGCGGCGTGTCATGGGTTTTGACATTGCCCCGTTGGATATCGGTGTAGTCTTGCAGCTGGCGGCTCATCGCTTTAAACGCATCGCGTATGGATACGTAAATGTCTTCGTGCGCATGGTGTTCATCCGGTTCGCGCGTGACCACGATTTCCTTGCCGGGGACGGTCGCATCGATGCGCACTTGATACAGGTTACCTTTGTGTTTGTGTTTGTGAGCCGGCTCGATCACTACTCGGCAACTCACTATCTGGTCGTGAAATTTGTGGAGTTCCTGAGCCCGTTGTCGAATCTTGGCCTCTATCGCGTCGGAGTGACCCATGCGACGAAATGCGATTTGTAACGGCGATTGCACAACAAACCTCCTCTAATCCACGTTTATCGGATGTGCGACGAAAAAAGTTTGCAAGGTGTCGTTGTCACCAGCGGCCTCTAGCCCGCATCACTGCTGGAGAGATTGACGATAGCGGGGGAGACCAATTGGGTATATTTCTGGTACGAGAGGCGGATCAATTCCGTGTGTGAGCCGGCGTTGAAGGCAATGCTCTCGTCTTCCGCTAATTTCGGTGAGACAAAAACTTCCATGCCGTAGAGGTTGCCGAACGGCGGCATCGCGCCGATCTCGCATCCTGGAAACATGTCCTCAAATTCCTGTTCTGTCGCCAGTTCGACGTTTGCCGCCCCCGTTGCTTTTTGCAGCAGATCGAGGTCTACACGCTGGGAGGTGGGTACCACGGCCATCGCCATTTTTCCGTCTAGCTTCACCATCACCGTCTTGGCCATCTCCCTGACCGGAATGTGAGCGGATTCTGCGGTGTGCTGGGCGGTATAAGTGGTTGCGTGCGTCAGGGTCTCATAATGAATACGATTGGTATCAAGAAATTCCTTCAGCTTCTGTACCGGCATACGATCACCCTCCAATGTCTGAGCGAGAGTTTCCATGTTCATCAAATTGGCGGCAAGGTTCGATGATCTGGATCAATAATCGGCATGAGTTGCTTCCCGACGGGATTTCCGTCCATCGGTCCGAACCCACTGCAAGTCCGCCGAAACTTGTGGCGGGGTCAAAAGCGACTATCTACAGGGGCAGCGAAAACCAACTTTTGAGATTTAAGACTTATGACTGGGATGAAGAAACCAAGGCATCGGGTTTACGTTGCCGGGAGATTGACTGCGGGAGTTTCCTCGATTGGCGGCAATGTTTTCGTTTGGCAACGCTCTTTGCGTGCGCCAAGGTCGATCACACGCTGTGAAAGTGTCGGCTCGTATGCGGCGGCTATGCAGGCTCTGCACGAAATTTCTGTAAGAAACAAAGGTGAATTGAACACCGACAGCCCGCGATAGGGGCGGACGTCACGGCTGCCAGGCCAGCCAGCTGGTGGACGGACGTACGACGGGTTCCAATCGTACATGACATCCAGATTGTGCTCCGCCTTGGCATGGTCCTGTTCGGCTGCCTTGCGATACCAGGCAAACGCGTCTTGGTAGTTGCGGAATACGCTATGTCCATGTGCGTACATGACACCGCGATCATGCTGAGCGCTGGGATGACCTGGCTCTGCCGGCCGCTGGAAGGTGGGTAGCGCGCGCTGATAGTTGCCGGCCCGCGTTGTCGTCAAGGCGCGCAGCAACTGTTCTTCTTTTTCTTTGTCAGGATCGGCCCATACCCAAGCTGCAAGTACCATTGCACTGACGAAATACAGCATTTTACGAAGGAGCGCAGCCATGGCGCACTTCAGGCCTCAGTTTACGCCGAAATTCACGTAAACTGTAAGCCGATATGGGCCTGGCTTCGGAGCAAGATGGAAAAATTTGAGAATTACGGTCATCTTCCGTTGTAGCGCGGCGCTCAAACGTATATGCCGCAGGCATGGCGTGTCGCCTATTTTGGCGATATTAGGGTCGCAGATCTCGATATTGAAGTTTTTGGACGCACATGGATCGCGGTTTATTTAAGTTCATTTTACGTAACAGCGCGCGCCAACAGATTGTCATTGTGGCACTGACCGCGTCGTCACTTCCTTTCTATTACGCTGCACTGGATTTTCCGCGACAGATCATCAACAAAGGCCTCGGTGTGGAAACCGAGCGATTTCCAGCCAGCCTGAAGGTTTGGGGTTTCGAACTCGTTCATCTCGATCAATTTCCTTTGTTGATCGCGCTCTGCTTCGCGTTCCTGGCAGCGATCGCCGTCAACGGGTCGGTCAAATATGTAGTTAATCTCAAACGCGCCAGATTGGGGGAAGAGTTGCTCCGCCGGCTTCGCTTGAATTTATGCAGTCAGGCGCTGCGGTTTCCAGCGACTCACTTTCGCAGGATATCGCCGAGTGAGCTGGTGTCGATGATTACCTCGGAAGTCGAGTCTTTGGGCGGCTTTATTGGTGACGCGATTTCGGTGCCGGCGCTGCAGAGCGGTCTTTTGATCACGGCTTTTCTTTTTATATTTACTCAAGACATCGTTTTGGGTTTGGCATCTGTCGCTTTATTACCTGTACAGATCGTAGTGGTACCCAAAATTCAGCGGCAGATCAACAAACTTTCCAGAAGAAGAGTGCGAGAGGTGAGGAGATTGTCGCGCCGTTTCAGCGAAAGTGTTTCTTTGGCGAGTCATCTCCAAGCCGGTGCTACGGTTTTGCATGAACTTGATGTGCTGAATCATCGATTAGGGCGGATCCTGGAAATACGGTATCAAATTTTTAGAAAACGGTTCTTTTTAAAGTTCTTTAATAATTTTTTCGCGCAGCTCACGCCTTTTTTCTTGTTTCTTATTGGCGGGTATTTTGTGATTCGCGATGAGCTGACGGTCGGCGCGCTGGTGGCAGTAGTCGTTGCCTACAAAGACGTGCCGGGTCCGTGGAAAGAGCTTTTGGATTATTACCAAGATCAGCAAGATACGCGGGTCAGGTATGAGCAGGTGACTTCGCGGTTTCGGCCCGCGGGAATGATGCCAATAAAGAGTTTCGACAAGGAGGCTATAGAGACGGACGTTGGACACGCGGTTCAAGTTGATGGTGTAACCATCGTGGAAAATGGTGATCCGATCTTTTCCAATGTGTCATTCTCCCTAGTCAAAAATGAACACGTTATGATAGTCGGTGCCGATTATCGAGCGGGGCAGGTCCTGGCGCGATTGTTAATTGGTTTGCAGGAGCCGCACGACGGGTACGTGTTGATCGACGGTGTCCCCAGTAGCGAGATTTCGAGATCGCGGATGGCGCGAGTATTTACTTACGTTGACGGGGATCCTCGGTTTTTCACGGGCACAATCGTACAGAATCTCGCCTATGGTCTGCCTGACACCTCGCTGAGTGGCTGGCGTGATGAGGCATTGGACGTTGTACACAAGTGCGGACTCGGGAAAGAATTGTTCGATTTCGGTCTTGATGCCAGGCTTGATCTATCGCATGACTCGAAACTCCAGGCAATGATAGTGAGTGCCCGCGCCCAACTTCATCAACGGCTGGAAGAAATGGAAGGGGGTCGTCTGTTTAGACCGTTTCAAGTCGACCAATACAACGAACACGCAACAGTGTTGGAAAACTTGCTATTCGGCAGCCTTGATAGGGATCTGATCGATATCGACCAATTGATCAGCGCCCGCTGGTTTCGCAAAGTGTTACAGAACTTCGAACTCGATACATCGTTGGAACAGCTGGGTTTGGCGGCTGTGAGGGCGTTGTTGGCGAGTCCAAATACGGAGCCAGGTCACGCGAGGGAGCCAATTGAAATTATTGAACTGCTCAAAGACAGGACTGCAGAACTGCAAGCAATTATAGCTACGGTCGGGAACGGAAGTACCGGTCCGTTGCTCAAATATCAACGCCGGTTACTATTGAACCTGGCACTTGAAATGCTCATCGATCGCACCGAGTTGCCTTTGTCACCGGATGACTTGAAAACTAAGATCGTCGCATCACGAAAAGCGATACGGACACATATGGAGCCTTCGATTCGGCGGGCGGTAGTATTATTCGACGCGCACTCCTACAACCCGGCAATAACGCTGCGAGACAATTTCCTGTTTGGGCGGCCGAACGTGGATGACCGCAAGGCCGTTTATCGTGTGAGTTCGGTGTTAGAAGAGGTCATCCAATCATCCGGGCTTCGGGACAATGTTGTTGCTGCAGCGCTCGATTATCACATCGGTGTCGCCGGATCCAACCTTTCCCGCGAACAAACTCAAAAACTAGGGGTGGCGCGAGCCTTTCTTTCGCCGGCAAAAATCGTGATTGCCAGTTATGCCACATCCGCAATTACAGTGGAGGGAGAGCGCATTATTGTAGAGGCACTTACTGCGTCTGCGAACGGCCGGGGATTGGTGTGGATCACCGATCGAGTCGATTTGGCTCAATATTTCGATCGAGTATTGGTGTTCGCCGGCGCTTCCCTCACGGAACAGGGTACCGTCAATGAACTGCAACGGGCAGGAACCCTCTTTAGCCGTTTGATCGCCGATTCGTAGTGCTTGGATTGACAAACAGTGGCGTTGGTTAGGGATCTGCTGTTTGATTAATTGAGTCCCGGAAACAACTGTTTCATGCCATTCGCCATGATTTCGATCGCTATGGCCGCAAGGATAAGCCCGAACAAGCGGTTGATGATATTTAGTCCAATCGTACCCAACACGACCGAGATACGAGACGCCAGACGAAGAACCATCCAAAGGATCGCGCTTACCAGCAGGATACAAGCTATTACCAGCAACCAATGAAATTCAGCGCTAGAACGATGCATCGCGATGATGACTGTACTGATCGCCCCCGGTCCTGCCAACAGCGGGATGGCAAGCGGAACTACCGCGACGGAGGATTTTGACATCGCCTCTTGTGATTCCGTCGGAGTGGTGCGTACGAGATCTGTTTGACCACGTAGCAATGACAACGACATCAACAACAGAACAATCCCGCCACCAACCCGGAAAGACGCAAGACTGGTTCCCATCCATCGCAGTAGGGTCTCTCCCGCTACCGCAGAAATAATCAGTACCAGCGCAACAGTGAATGTGGTTATCGAGCTGACACGCGTGCGCTCATGTGTGGAATAGTCTCTTGTGCATGCCAGAAAAATAGGAATCGCCGCAAAGGGATCCAGGATGACCAGCAAAGCGGTGATGAGACGTGTGTACTCTGCCCAGGACTCCATGCTAGGAATGCCCCCGGTCATTGATCATGGCGTCACACCGGGGAGATCTGTAGAAGTCGCTCCCAAGATCATATGGTGGAATGAAATATCTCAATAATTCGGTTTTCAAATTCCGGGCGGTCGATCCTGCTATTTTATTGGTGTCGGTTTTCTACATTACAATGGGAGGAAGTCCCGTCGTCGTACCGTCTTTCATTTCAGTTGGTCCGGTGTTTGATGCAAGCATTACGATGAGCGAAAGCAGTTTGGAGAATGATCAAGGATTTGTCCTGGGACTAAACATAACAAAATTGAGGTTTAGCCCGCATTTACGATACTGCATTCATGTTGGAACCCGACACTATTTTTACAGGAAAAGGTTCGGTATCGCGACCAGCGTAAAGGACCCGTTGGGGGAACGGAATTTCAATACCCAGCCGTTCATACGCCTCCTTGATCTCGATCTGTATGCTGTTTTTTAGTTCAAGAAGATTTTCTCGCTTTGTCCAAACCGAGAATTGCAGGTCGATCGCCGAATCGCCGAATCCCTGGAAGATCAACAGCGGCTTGGGTTCGTCGAGGCACAATGAATTCTTGTCGGCCAGTTCGAACAACACCTCCCGGACTCGCGCAATATTCTCCTTGTAGGCAACCCCGATCTGCAGGTCGATGCGGCGAATGGGGAATTTGGACATCGTGGTCACACTGGCTTTGATGACCGTTTCGTTGGGAATCCGTACATAGAGGTTGTCGAAGGTGCGAAGCTTCACCGATAGAAGGTCTACAGACAGAACCTCGCCGGTCATATCGTTGATTTTCACGACATCGCCCACCGAAAACGGGCGTTCACCGAGTAGAAACAACCCACTGATGATATTGGAGGCGGACGTTTGTGAGGCAAAGCCAACGGCAACGGTAAGAATACCGGCGGCGCCCAACAGGACCGTCAATTTAAAACCTAGTTCGCGTAATGCGGACACCAAAAACAGAATCAGGATCGTGTAGAAGACGATACGTCTGATGAGAATGAGTTGGTGTTTACTGAGATGGTCACGGAACAAGCGATTGAAGGCGGCGCCCGCGAATTTCGCGAGCAGAAAGCCCGCGGTAATGAGCAACACTGCTTTTATCACCGGCATGGCGCGTCCCGATGCCCATAGTTCGGTAATGCTGGTTAGCCATTCATTCATGGTGTCGTTCTTCAGCTAAAGATGGTGTGTAGCGCACGCTGTACCACATGACTTTCGAACCGGTCCCGTGGCTTGGTAACCAGTTTCGCGGCGTTGGCGTGTCGGGGGGGGCCGCGATCAACGCGCAGCTCTGCAGAAGCCATTGTCTCCTCGGTCACAACAGTTACATCGCTGGTCCATAGCATGCCTTCCACATCGGCGTATAGGACGAGATGGCGCACTGGAAGCTTGAGCCGCTCCAGCATCATGATTTTTTCTCCCTTATTGTGAATATCGATACCGGTCACCGCTCGGTAGGAACGAAGTTGTATCTCCTCCAGACTAAGGCGCGCCCGGGTTCGCACCGCGTAACACAATTCGCCTTCCCATGTCGATGGTCCGAACCAGGTATCGGAAGGGCGTTGATTGGGCGTGTCGAGCAGGACCACCTGTGGCTTTGTCGTGCTGACCACAATCCACAACGGAGAACTCACGAATATCGTGACCTTCGCGCCGGGTGACAAATGGACCGGAGTGACCGGCCTGCTTACTACTGGCCGGTCGGCCAGCGCGGGCTGGAGTTCTAATTTGGAAGAAGTATTTTGGAACAAATGGCGCCGCACCGTTGCGTCATCGTCAAGGCGGCTGCCGGGTAACTCCGCGGACCACCCATTCTGTTCCTCTTCGGCGAGCGCTCGTTCCAGGTGCTGGATTTGCCATTCGGTCTTGAGTCTGGTGATGGCCAGCGATGATGCCCCGATCTGCCAGTTACCGGTTTGATTTAAGACAAATTGGTATTGCCCCCACCAATGGTCGGGTGTGGTTTTTGGCTGTTGTTTAGAGACCATCAGATCCGCTCGTTTACTTGTAGTTAAACCGCTGTGTGATCACGATATCGTGGGCGAGACAAGAGTATATCCCGGACAAGGAACTAGCGTGAAACAACGGGTTTCCCGTCCTGTCAATACATGCGTACGCAAATAAACCTGGGACTCTTATAACATAAGAATTAAGGATATCATTTGTGCTGTGCATTTTTGGATCTGACGCGACGAGTGAGACCTCAGTCGAAAGCAGGTTGGCCGCATCGCAACTGAAACCGCTGACTATGGGCAATTGCTTACATCGCCCACGTTTTAAAAAATCCCCCCGAGTCGGCTAAGAATACTTTTCACGCTCTATTAAGTGGTCTGGAGATTTGCTGATCGTGTCGTCGCCGATCCCAAGGGGTCAGCCCAGATTAGACCGGCCATCGGACCGTACTGTGTGATAGGGTACACTGGATAGTGCTATCGAGTTCTGGCTCTTGGTTTCTGTGTTCGTGCGGCGGGTCCATGATGGACGGATTGGCCCAGGGTCACGAGCAATAATGACGTGGTGGATGGCGGGGAGGGAATCATGGGGGTAGACTCATTGATCTGGTTGGGCATTCTGCTCTGTGTAAGCCAGTCGGCGATGTTCTCGGGACTCAACCTCGCCATGTTCGGCGTCAGTCGACTCCGGCTCGAAGTGGAAGCCGCGTCTGGTAACCAGGCCGCGGTTCGCGTTCTGGAGATGCGTCGAGACTCCAACTTCCTGCTGACGACCATCTTGTGGGGCAACGTCGGCATCAACGTACTGCTCACGCTGCTCTCCAACTCGGTGCTCGCTGGGATGGCGGCATTTCTGTTTTCCACCGTGGTCATCACCCTCTTCGGAGAGATAGCGCCCCAAGCCTATTTCTCCCGGAATGCCCTTCGCATGGGAGCTGTGCTGGCTCCCATGCTGCGCTTTTATCAGTTCGCGCTTTATCCAGTCGCCAAGCCGACCGCGAAAGTGCTGGATTTGTGGCTCGGGGAGGAAAGCATTCAGTATTTCCGGGAACACCAGCTGCGCCAACTCATCCGCGAGCACGTAGAGGCGAGTGAGAGCGACATAGACAAGCTCGAGGGCCTCGGAGCCTTGAACTTCCTGGCCCTAGACGACCTGCTGGTGACCGAGGAGGGTGAGCCGGTCGACCCGAAGAGCGTTATCGCGCTGCCGGTCGCCGATGGACGCCCAGTGTTTCCGGCTTTCGAACGCACCGCCCAGGACGTTTTTTTGAATCAGGTGCACGTGTCGGGGAAGAAATGGGTCATCATTACGGACGCCGAGGAAGCGCCGCAGCTCGTGCTAGACTCAGACGCTTTTATTCGGGACTGCCTGTTCGAGGAACCGGAGATCAATCCGTATCGCTATTGTCATCGACCGATCGTTGTGAAGGACTCGTCCGTTCTACTTGGCAACGTGCTTCGTCGTCTCCAGGTATTTCCCCGGTACGCTGCAGACGATGTTATCGAACAGGACATCATTCTGGTTTGGGCGAGCGAGCGTAGGATCATCACTGGATCGGATATCGTCGGTAGGCTCTTGCGGGGCATCGTTAACCGCTCGTCACAGGAGACGCTCGTCGTGCCCAGGCGGCCAAGCAGTGGAGCTGCCGAGGCCGGCGCTGCTTAGTGCATTGTGTCCACTGGCATCCATAACTATCTTGCAAAGGTAATTTTTGAGATAGCGCCTGGTTAGGCGTCCGTTGGAGATGAAAATGTTGAGCCCGAAGATCAAAAAGAGTTTTGATACATCCGTAGACATTGTGTTCGGCATCATCCTTAGTAGAAAAGGATGGACCCGCGGCAATCTGTCTGGGTGACTGCCAACCCTATCGTTGATGCGAAGAGTTTGTCTACACAAAAGCGACCCATGCCATATAGCCAAAGAATATCGAAAGAATATCGAAAGAAGTAAAAGACCCTCCGTACTCCTGATGCGCAGCTTGCCAATATAAACCAGCAGGATCAACAGAAATGTGAGCCCCGTGCCAATGACAAGCGATACGGGGCCGTGATCCGGTACGTCGATAGGCGCGATAGTCGTAGCAACGCCAAGCACAAAAGAATACTAAAATGTTCGAACCCACCACGTTGCCAACCGCGAGATCGGCCTCGCCCTTGCGCGCCGCGAGTAAAGAGGTGGCAAGTTCTGGAATTGTCGTTCCGATCGCGACAACGGTCAAGCCGATCGCCGCTGGTGTCATTCCCAGACGCTGCGCGATTCCGACTGCAGCCTCGACCAGGAGATTGCCTCCTATCCCGAGCCCTGCCAGCCCGGCGAGAGCCAGACCGACCGGAATCGATATGGTCTTGATCCGCAATCGCCAGCCGACGGCGTGGGCCTCCGCCACGAAAACATCGCGCCCGATACCGATCTTTGATCATCCCATGATACAACGCCGTGCAATACCAAAGAACAGGATCTCCAGTCCGCACGGGAACAATGGGAAGTTAAGAATATTCGTTGACGATGGCATACAGCGTGCTCGCCGCAGGCCTGCAAGCCAGTGCGACAAATTACCTCGCTCGGTTACTTGTAATTTCCCGCGTTTGTGATCACATTATGGCCGGCGAGGAAACAATCCATACCCGGAAAAAAACTTTATTCAACAGATCTTTTACGCGGCCATGCGCGGTGCGAGCGCCTATAACATGGGAAGTAACGATATGAAGTAGGTGGTCAATAAGTTGGGCGCCGAGTGCCGCAGGTGAAGGAAAAACTGGAGCGAATGTGAGTATGGATCGTGAACGTGGCAAAAGGCTTTCTCTACGCGGGCTGGGTCGTATCGTCGCGGAAGCGAACGCTGCCAAGGATCTGGAGGAGATGCTTCGCGTCATGGTTGAGCGCATTCATCAGGATATGAATGTGGATGTTTGTTCTATTTATCTCACTGACGCGCGAAGTGGGCGGCATACCTTGAGCGCGACGGTGGGCCTGCGTAAAGAAGCTGTTGACCAGCTCGTATTAGGCCCGAAAGAGGGTCTTATCGGGTGGGTAGCGTCGCAAATGGAGCCGTTGAATATCGGCGATTGTTCACACCATCCACGTTTTAAGTATATCCCTTTAGTCGGCGAAGAGGACTTTAACGCATTTTTGGGCGTCCCGATCATTTTTCAGGGCGCGCTGTTGGGTGTGTTAGCGCTGCAACACAGGAATTCGCGCCCGTTCACCGAGCAGGACGTCTCTTTTGCCTTTACTTTGGCGACTCAGTTGGCAAGTCACATCGCGTTCGCGCAACTAACGAAGACTGTGGTTGCACCCTCGACCGGAGAGAGTGAAGGGCAGTGGCTCGATGGGGTTGCTGCGGCGCCCGGTATCGGCATTGGCACGGCGGTGGTTCTGTATGAACTGACCGCGATGCACACGATCCCTGATCGCATCGTCACCAACACAGAAGCAGAAAAGTCCGCGTTTGTGCGCGCCTTGTCTGCAGTGGAAAAAGAACTCGAAGTACTCTCCGAATCTCATGAGGGACAGCCACCGCAACAACGTGAATTACTTGAGGCATATTCGATGATATTGACGAGCAGCGAGCTCGTTGATGCAGTTTTGGAAAGCATCGAGGCCGGTACATGGGCCCCGGCTGCGTTAAGAACCGCAGTAGAGGAGCTTGCTTGCAAATTCGACGTCATGGAGGACCCATATCTGTGTGAACGTGGCCGTGATATCAGGGACCTCGGTCGCCGGGTCATGGACAAACTTCTGGAAATTGAAGGTGGTGATGTCACGTATCCCCAGGACACAATCCTCGTGGGAAAAGATCTGGGCCCCATTGACCTGATCAAGGTGCCCAAGGATAGGCTGCGAGGGGTGATATCGGAGCGGGGGTCGGCTTTTTCTCATTTAGCTATCGTTGCGCGAACATTGGGCATAGCAGCGGTAACCGGCCTGGGCGACCTACCGCTTATGCAGCTCGACCGCAGGGAAATCATCGCCGACGGTTACCGGGGCCGTTTATATGTGAATCCTAATGTAACGGTGTGCAGAGAGTTTCGAAGACTTGCTCGCGAAGAACAAAAGCTAAGCGATTTTCTAGAAGGGTTCCGAGACAAGCAGGCGATCACGCCGGACGGCGAATATGTGGCGGTGTTGGTCAACGCGGGGCTACCTGAGGATTTGCCCCTTGCGCTCAACGCAGGCGCGGAGGGTGTCGGACTCTATAGGACCGAATTGTTGTTCATGACCCAGGGCCGCTTCCCCACGGAAGATCAGCAGGTCGTGCTGTACCGACGGGTGCTGGAGGCTTTTCATCCTCGCCCGGTGACCTTCCGGACGCTGGATATCGGCGGGGACAAACCGCTACCTTACTTCCCCATTCATGAAACCAATCCGTTCCTGGGTTGGCGGGGAATCCGTATATCTTTGGACCACCCAGAAATATTCGACACCCAGCTGCGCGCGCTGTTGCGCGCAAGCGAGGGGTTCTCGAACCCCAAGCTTTTAATACCGATGATCAGTGGTGTTGCCGAGTTGTATCAGTCATTAACTCATGTGGACAAGGTGTACGAGGAGCTCCGGGTTGAGGGCCGGCAGCTCGACAAACCAGTCATCGGGGCGATGATCGAGGTGCCTTCCGCGGTCTATCAAGCCGATTTATTTGCCAGACACGTCGACTTCTTATCGATCGGCACCAACGACCTGACGCAATACCTGCTGGCCGTGGATCGCGACAATGAGCGCGTCGCCAAGCTTTTTGATGCACTTCACCCGGCGGTATTGCAGGCTATTTTTCACGTCATCCAGTGCGGCGAAAGGCACCAACTGCCAGTGACGATTTGTGGCGAGGCCGCCGGTGATCCCGCGGCGACGCTCTTGCTGCTGGGGATGGGGGCAAAAAACCTGAGCGTCAACGCCGGCGATATCCCTAAGATTAAATGGCTTATAACCAAGTTTCCCAGATCTCGCGCGCAAGAATTGTTGCGTCTGGCCCTGGATATGGAGTCATCTGAAGCCATTCGCGAGTTGTTGCGAAATGAATTAGACGAAGCCGGATTCGGTGCGCTGGTACACCCAGGAAAATGAAAGCAAAGCTAGGTGGCCGTGAATTGTTTTTGTGTTGCTAAGAGCAGACAATCATCTCCACAGACGGCCATAACTGTGACCAACCATGAAGCTATTTGAGAAGCGCTACCATCCGTCGGGCACAGGCCCTGGCACGCTGCAGGTTGCAGAGCAGATACCGGAAGATGCCTTCCGTATCCGTCTTATCGACTACACCGTGGATTGGTTTCAGGAAAACGAAGATGCCACGGCAGAGCAATGCAGGGTTTCGTTGACTTTGGAGACCCGGACCTGGGTGCACGTGCAGGGGTCCATTACGCCTGGGACTTTAACTCGTTTGGGCGAGTTGTTTTCATTGCATGCATTGGCGCTTGAGGATGTGCTAAACGTCGGACAGCGACCGAAAGTGGATATCCACGAAGACCATCTCTTCGTCGTCTTGTCGTTACCGGTTTTGAGTGATGCGGAGATCGGCATCTCTCAAGTGAGTCTATTTCTAGGCAAAGATTATCTGATTACGTTTTGTAGCGGTAAACATGATCCCTTCGAGCTGCTGCGCAAGCGTCTGCGAAAACAGACGAGCAAACTGCGCACCCTGCAGGTTGATTATTTGATGTACGCTGCTTTTGACGTGGTCATCGATGAGGCGTATCCCATACTCGAAATGATCGGAAATCGAATTGAATCTATCGAGGATGCGGTACTGAGCCACCCGGACAAGGCAGCGTTGAATGTGATTCACGTTACGAAACGGGAATTACTATTACTGCGGCGGATGTTGTGGCCACACAGGGAGGTGATTAATACAGTGCTTCGCGATGACGAAAAATGGATAGCGGATGGAACGAAGATTTACTTGCGCGATTGTTATGATCACGTAGTGCAGATTATGGATTTGGTGGATAACTGTCGGGAAATGGCATCAGCTTTGCTCGAGGTCTACTTATCCAGCATGAGTAATCGTTTGAATGATGTCATGCGCGTATTGACGATCTTTGCCACCATTTTCATCCCCTTGACTTTCCTGGTGGGAGTTTATGGTATGAACTTCACTAACGAAGCCAGTCCCTGGGCGATGCCGGAATTGCAGTGGTACTACGGTTATCCATTGTTGTGGTTACTGATGCTCGCAGTGGTCGCAACAATGTTGTATTTATTCAAACGGAATAATTGGTTTTAAAAGGCAGGTTTTAAAACTGAAAAACCGGAGCGAGCGCCTTTGGGCGCTCACTCCGCACATCCCAGTCAGAGTGTCAACCTTCCTTTTCCTTGGACGGCGTTGGATTTTTCTCCGTGGTTTCGGGTTCCTCAGGCATCCTGCAGGCAATCGTCGATATGTTCTCCCATGCCATCTTGATCGACGCCTTCCTCCTATGCCTGCCGACGACAAAGATCCCGGAGGGCAGACGGTGTATCTGCGGCGATCGCTGACCCGGACGGCAAGTTTACGATAACAATCCTCGGGATTGATCCCTAAATTAAGCTTCGATTCATTTTCGTCTCCTCGACGAAAGTTCGACAAGGATCACTAAATCAAGGGGGTTTTATATGCAAATTGCGCGGACCGGTAAAGCGAAATAAACTGATCGTCTCCAGCAAGTTTGTTGATCGATGTGTGGTTTCTGTTATTACAGCGATTTATGAAGGTGACGATATCTTGATCAAACCTCCCTCTCCTGTTCACCGGATAATCGGTGTGTGCTTGCTGACATCCTTCGCCATGTTTGTGTATGCCGGACCGTGGCAAGGTAAGAAAATATCCGGGTGGGTTGAGGATGCCTACGTGTTTCCAGACAAGCTTGTCGTCAGGGCAAAGATCGATACGGGGGCCGAGAACTCTTCGTTAAACGCGCCGGGGAGTATTGCGTACGAGCATCAAGGCGTCGCTCGCGTGCGGTTCAGGCTGGCGAACAGACGCGGTGAAGAAATTTATATCGACAGGCCGGTGGTCAGGACCGCAAGAATCAAACGGCAAGGTGGGAGGCATGAGGAAAGGCCGGTGATAAAATTGGAACTCTGCCTGTCGGGGATCAGAAAAACTGTGGACGTGACTGTTACCGATCGCACTGGCTTTGATTATCAACTTTTGATAGGAAGAAGTTTTCTGGCCGACGATTTTCTGGTCGACCCAGCAGTAATCGACGCTTCAAATACCGCCTGCCGCGACCGATAACTCCAAGTAGCGCCGCTAACCACAGGCCTGTCGTGACTCATCTCTTTTACGTGGCGTCCTAGGTGTCGGCGGGTTTGCCAGGCATCATCGGCCAGGGCAAATCGTCTTTCTTCCCAAAAGCACTGCGAAGATGCAGATCCCGCTGCGGAAACGGTATTTCGATCTCGTATTGCTTCAGTTTTGATTCGATCTCCCAGAGATAGGCGGCGTGGACTGCCGAAGGCCGTTTCACGGCCTCGGGGATGAGCCAAACAACGAGCGAGAAATTGAGACTGCTGTCTCCGAACTCCACGAACCAGACTTGCGGTACCCGGGCCGTGTTGCCTTTCAAAGTCCAGGGCACAGCCTCCGCGGCTTCGAGCGCGGCCTGCTTGACCAGGTCCTTGTCCGTTCCGTAGGCGACGCCGAATGGGATGTGTACCCTTCGGTAAGCCTCCCGCATGGTCCAGTTGGTCACACGGCCATTAACGAATTCCGCGTTGGGTACCAAGATATCAATATTGTCATTGGTGGTGATCAATGTGCTGCGCATGTTGATTTCCTTGACTTCTCCACTCACTCCCGATTCAAGCTCCACGAAATCCCCCGCCTTGAGGCTCTTTTCGAATAAAATGATCAGGCCTGCCACAAAATTACTCACCAAGTTCTGCATGCCAAAACCGATACCAATGCCCAGAGCGCTGGCGACCAGCGCAAACTTCGTAAAGTCCACGCCAATAGACGACAGCCCCATCATTACGGCGATGGCGAGAATAAAATAGTGCAAAACTCTCCCCAACGCATATATCGAAGGCTGACTGACCGTTGCGCGCTTTTGCGAAACGCGATTCAGACCACGGCGCAGCAGTTTGGAAATCAACCACGCTATGAATACGATCATTATGAAACGGAGCAGTCCAAGGCTCGTGACGGGTGTCTCGCCGATCTCGAACAGGCTCTTGGTCAGCAGTTGTTTGATGACCGCCCATGTTTGTTTTGCCGCGTCTTCAGCAAGTTGCTTGCTTTGCCCCAGTCGGCCGTCCCGCTTGACTAGCAAATGATTCATCAGTTCGCTAAGACGCGTTGTAGTGTCCAATTCATCTTCCAGTTGGCGCAGATACCGTTCGGTTTCGTCAGCGACGACCAGACGGCTTTCGTACATCGTCACCAGCGCCAATTCCTTTTCCTTTGCCAGTTGTTCGGTCGCTGTGCTGCGAGATTGGGCCGTGGTCCGATTCCAGTCCTTGAATCGTCCCTTGATATCGTCCAATTTAACCAGGTGTTTCTTTAATAAACCTCTATCGGTTTTCGTGTCTGTTTCGTTGCCGGCTAGCAGGCGGTTGATGCCCGCAATCGCCCATTCCGCCTTGGCGAGGAGAACCTGTTGGATTGCCGCTTCGATCTCGAGGCGCGCCACCTTTTGCGTAGTCAAACCTGCCTGGGCTTTCTGGATCGGTGTGTTGGTGACGGCACTCGACTCATCGATCTGCGTACGCGTCAGCAGTCTGTTCAGTTCGTTCAAGCGTGATATCGCCGCTTGCTGCTGCTTCTCCCAATACCCGATCCGGTCCGGATCGACACTGACCCGATCGAAGGCGGCCTCCAGTTCCTTTTGCACCGATTCCAAACGCTTTGCCAGGACTTGCCGCTGCGCTCTGCGTCTCCTGAGTTGCTCAACAGCGATCTCGAGCTGTACACGGCTGTGCATCAATTGAAGGCCCTGTTCGATGCGGTCCGGCGCCGTCTCGGGCAACTCCAGGTACGCCACTTTCCTACGGCTTTGGTCTGCTTCGCCGTTCTTTAAAGCTTTTTCCAACCGTGTCACGTCCTGCTCTTCCACTTCGTGTTCAAGCCGGAGCTGGCGCAGGCTGTCCGTTAGCGCGAACATCTTTTCGACTGTGTACGTTTGCGCAGGGGTGAGGGCCGGAGGGGTAATGGGCAGTGGGGCGCCCTTCAGTTTTTCGTAGGCGTCGAGACGCTGGATCAGGGAATCGAAGATCGGGGTGAGTTTATCCCTGCCGTCGGTCGGAACCGCTTCTTTCGTCTTTTCCAGATACTGCCCGAGCCTATGGACCCTTTGCGCGAGGGTATCGGTGTCCGTTTTGGAATCGATGACGAAATAGTTCCACCAATCGGCGCTCAACTTTCCCGGATCCGGGATCGCTGGCGCGGCGTTCTGCGCGATTGACGGATGGGAATTGAATAATATTGCGAGCAGAAAAACTCTGAGTAATAACTTTAAATCCACTTCCTTTTCCTGAACACGTAGAGCAGAACCGCGACGATCGAGGCCATGATGCTAAGTAGTATGAAATAACCGGACCGGGATTGGAGCTCCGGCATGTTTTGGAAGTTCATTCCATAGATCCCGGCAAGAAAGCTCAGAGGCACGAAGATGGCGGTGACAATGGTCAAGATCTTCATGATGTTGTTGAGCCGATGCGAGGCAACCGAGATGTATCCATCGATGAGATCCGCCGCCGTTTCGTAATACAAACTCGCAAGACTGCTCGCGCGCTCTTCGTGTTCATAGACGTCGTTGATCAAATGTCCCCGGTCTTTACCAAAGCAGGGAAATCGACGTGTTTTCAGTTCCAAAAGTAGCTGTACGTGATAGGCAAACACCCGCATATATTTCTTTAAATTACTCTTGTGGTTGATGAGTTCCGCCAGCAACTCGTCGCAGGGACTGGAGATCATTTCGTCTTCAATTTCTTCGAGCCTTGGCTCCAGTGCAAGTATCATTTTGAGATACCGGTCCACCATGATGCGCAGCAGGCGAAGCGCAAGCACATCGGCGCCTTCGGTGATTGGAGAATCCGGCTTGTCAACTTCTTTGTTGAGGATTTTGATGCTCTGCGAGGGTCCCGAATGGCGCGTAATCAGAAATCTCTCGCCAAGAAAAAGGGCGAGTTGTATGGTCTTGAACTTGAGCCCCGTGGCGTCGCCGTGTAATCCTTTGAACAATAGAAAGGTAAAATTTTCAAATCTTTCCAGTTTGGGCGGATGCCTTGTTCTTTGCGCATCCTGAATCGCCAGGGGATCCAATCCGAATCGGTCTGTGAGCAGAGCGGATTCTTCCTCCGGATTGTTATCGGCCAGATTCACCCAGATGACGCAATCCTTTTCGTGTTCCCAGATATCGATCAGCTCGGACCCGCCGCGCTCTATGACAGCTTGCCCGGGTCGAAACAGAACGGTGCTAATCATAGCGGCCACGCGGGTGCCGCCTTGGTGGATGGCTGTTTCTGCAGGCCTGCCCGGTGTCTTTGCCAGCGCTGCGCTTTGATGATCGCCCGGGATGCTCCGGTGTGGGAGACCATGATCTGCTGTTCAATTTCCTCGATCTCTTCTGCGACTTGTCTGCAGAACACACGGTCGTCAATATGGACGCTGGAGTGCGGCGCGATATCTTCCGCTCCCAGGCGCATTGTAAGAATCTCGTTGACCGCGATTGTTCCGTTTGGGCTGGATGGGACTGTACGCAAACCCGCCATCAACTCTACCCGCGTGTGCTCGCCGATCAACGCGATAACGGCCGCCCCGTGCAATTCACGTGTTTTGGGACATAGAATTTCGGGACACGGTGCTTAATTTCACTGTCGCCACGAGTTTGACAATGATCGCCGTTGTATGCGGTCAAAAGCAAGTCTTACTTGGTCGAAACTGACAGGCCGCCCGGGTCGGTCCCATGAGCGCGGCCTGTCAACTTGTTGGATTACTTGACTTTCACGTCAATTCGGGGCGGTTTTGCGTGCGCCGCTTTCGGCACATGCAACGTCAGGATTCCATCTCGATATTCCGCGCTGCGGTTGTTTTTTTGTAGGTCGCCATGCAACCGAAAGCTTCTTACGTATTTCCCATGACGCCGTTCCTGTCGAAGTATCCGGCCGATTTGAGCGTTCGATTCCTGGCGATTTTCCGCATTGATTGTCAACACATTGTCCTGGATGGAAACTGCGATGTTCTCTTTGTCCATGCCGGGCAACTCGGCCCGGACTTCGTAATGATCTTCCATTTCCCGGAGGTCGATCGGTGCACCAGTGGCCCATCGCCAAAACCCCGCCAGCGGCCGACGGTGGGCCAGTTCTCTCCGAATTCGTAGTCGCGAAGAAGATCAAGCATGGTGGGGATCATCCGGTCCGGTCTGTTGATAAGTTCGCTCCTTTCGTACTCCAATTAATTCGGTAGATTGTGTGAGCAGATATTGGGGATGGCTATGACGGTTTCAATATGTGATCCACAATAGTTGTGTGTTGTCGCAATCGAAAAAATTGCACAACTTTGATGAGCGTGGTGTAAATTAGGCGATCACACTCAGAAAAAGAGACCTCACAATAATGCGCACCCTGGGTTGGAGAGAGTGGGCGGCGTTGCCTGAACTGTCGATCGACCGGATCAAAGTTAAGGTTGACACAGGCGCGCGCACGTCTGCGTTACATGCATTCAAGATTGAGCGTTACGAGGTCGATGGACAACAGCGTGTTAAGTTTTGGATTCATCCGCGGCAAAGAAATACGAACCGCGAAGTGGTGTGCGACGCGAGTATCGTCGACGAGCGAAGTGTTACCGATTCCGGTGGACATGCAGAAAAACGGTTGTTCATCGAGACCCCGATAGTCATCGGCGACGCGCTGTGGCGTATACAGGTTACGCTCACGGACCGGGATACCATGAAATTCCGCATGCTGTTGGGCCGTAAAGCAATCGTCAAGCGTTACGTCGTCGATCCTGCCGCCTCGTATCTGGCGGGAAAACCGAAAACCAAACGATTCAAGTCACCATGAAGGAAACTAAATATGAAAATCGGAATCTTGTCCCGAGGGCCCAAACTTTACTCGACACGGCGGCTCGTCGAAGCGGCCAAGCAGCGTGATCATGAGGTTCAGGTCGTCAATCCATTGCGCTGCTACATGAATATCACGTCGCAGAAACCGCAGATTCACTATCAGGGTTCCGAACTGGAGCGGTTCGATGCCGTGATTCCAAGGATCGGAGCGTCGGTCACGTTTTACGCTACCGCCGTACTGCGCCAATTCGAGATGATGGGTGTGTACCCTTTGAACGAGTCGGTGGCGATCTCGCGCTCCCGGGATAAGCTCAGATCGTTGCAGCTACTGTCGCGAAAGGGTATCGGGCTTCCCGTAACCGGCTTCGCCAACCATGCCGACGATATTGACGATCTGCTAACCATGGTGGGCGGTGCGCCCCTGGTCATCAAGCTTCTCGAAGGTACCCAGGGAAAAGGAGTCGTGCTGGCGGAAACCAAAAAGGCCGCCGAGAGCGTAATCGACGCTTTCAGCGGCCTGCGGGCGAACATTCTCATCCAGGAGTTCATCAAGGAAGCCGGCGGCGCCGATCTTCGCTGTCTGGTGATCGGGGACAAGGTCGTCGCGGCGATGAAACGGACCGCGAAAGAGGGGGAATTTCGGTCCAATCTGCATCGTGGCGGTTCAGCGGAACTCGGAAAATTGACCCCCATGGAGCGTCAGACCGCGGTTCGCGCGTCCAATGTGATGGGCCTGAATCTATCGGGGGTAGATATTCTTCGCGCCAATCACGGACCGGTGGTTCTCGAAGTGAATTCGTCGCCGGGCCTGGAAGGGATCGAGACCGCAACCGGGAAAGATATCGCCGGCATGATCATTGAGTATATAGAGAAGGACGCCAAGTACGGGCGCACCCGGACCAAGGGCAAGGGTTGAAAGTGCCGGAGCCGTTTGCCATCGGGAACCAGTTGGTCGGCCCAGGCCAGCGGGCGACCGTTGATCTACCCGTGGCCCTGTTGCATACCCACACTCCGATGACCATGCCGGTTCATGTGGTCAATGGCAGGCGCTCCGGACCGCGGCTGTTTGTATCGGCGGCCGTGCACGGCGATGAGATCAATGGCGTCGAGATCATCCGCCGTCTTCTCAAGCGCGCGGACCTTCGAAAAATTCGTGGCATGTTGATTGCGGTTCCAATCGTCAATGTGTTCGGATTCGTACAGCATTCCAGATATCTGCCGGACCGCCGCGACTTGAATCGCAGTTTCCCGGGCTCGGAGAGAGGGTCGCTTGCGGCGCGGCTTGCAAATCTGTTCATGTCGGAGATCGTCTCCCGGTGTACCCATGGCATCGATCTCCATACCGCGGCAATCCACCGCACCAATCTGCCGCAGGTCCGGATCGATCTCCAGGATACGGAATCGACCAGACTGGCCCGTGCCTTTAATGCGCCAGTTATCATCAACGCCGATGTGCGCGAAGGCTCGCTTAGAGAAGCGGCGGTGGCCAATAACATTCCCACATTGTTATACGAGGCGGGAGAGGCGCTGCGATTCGATGAGGTCGCCATCCATGCGGGTGTGCGCGGTGTTGTAAACGTGATGCGTGAGTTGGACATGTTGCCCAAGACCAAGCGGCCCCTTCGTCGCCGCAGTGTGGTAGCAAAATCCTCGGTTTGGGTGCGGGCCTCGGAAGGAGGCATCCTGAGGGCGTCGGCAACCCTGGGTGACCGTGTGGAGGCAGGTGACGTTCTGGGAATCGTATCCGATCCATTTGGCGAGCGCGACACGGAAATCCGGGCCAGCACCAAGGGCATCGTCATCGGCAGGGCGCTGATTCCCCTGGTCAATGAGGGCGAAGCGCTATTCCACATTGCACGCTTTGTGGATGTGGAGAGTGCCGCGGACCGAGTTCAGGATTTTCGTACTCGGCAAGAAAAGGCAATTGAATCGGATTCGGAGCCTAGCATCGTTTAGCGCCTCGGGTCCCGCCATCCGCTGTCATGAAAAATTTGGAATTTTGATCCAGGTATAGCTGTGGACATAGAACTGCTTAAAACGTTTCTCGAGGTCTCCAGGACCAGGCACTTTGGGAAGGCTGCGGATAATCTTTTTTTGACCCAATCTGCCGTGAGCGCGCGCGTCAAATTGCTCGAGGACACCGTTGGCGTTCCGCTATTCCAACGGGCACGCCCATCGTGGTTGGTAATTGGGGCGTTTAAATACGGGAGTAAGGACGGAGAGTAAAACGGTATTTTTTTCTCGTTTCGATCAGTAAATTCGATCGTGACGCCGTTGTGATAGCGTAACTTGAGAAGCCCAATATCTCGAAAATGGGAGAGCAAGACGGCATCAGATTGGGCGGTGCCAAATGGGGCGACTTGACGCACGGAAGTGCATGAATCACCTGTATCGCAAAACTACGGTGGCCGTCGCGCGCTTCGTCGCGACGGATGGCTTCTGATCGTGGACGGGACCTGTCCGAGTACTTTGACGGGATCATGGATCAAGGAGTTCACGTTCCCCGTGCAGTCGGGATTTTAAGAATCGACATGGTCTTATGTCGGAACTGACCCCAGTAACTGATAAAAACTTTCGGTCAAAAATTGCGTTTCGTAGTCGATATCGTTGTTGGCTAGATCGATCCGTTGACGGTTAGTGGTCATGGTGCCAGGGCTCGGCGAGCTTAAGGCCGCAGTAGCACAGGGGCCGATGTCGGAGTGCGACAGCCCCGAATGGATCATAACGGTGGGGTAGGTGTGGCAGGCGTCTCATTCCGGCGCAGATTCTCGCGGTGCTTTTGCCAGCTTTGCGCCTCGATGAATACCCTGGACACGTCTGGAAATTTTGCCTTGATCCGCTGTTCCATGTCCGAGATCGCTTCCTCGACTTGCTTGGAGGACACCCGGTCATCGAAATCAACGCTGAGGTTGAGCAGGATATCTTGGGGTCCCAGGTGCATGGTCAGCAACTCGTTCAGTGCGATGATCTCGGGTTGTTTGAGTATAATTTCACGGATGCCGCCGATCACCTCCACCGTGGCGCGCTCGCCGATGAGCAGGCTCTTGGTTTCATAAGCAAGCAGCGCGGCGGTAACTGCGAGGATGACCCCGATCAGAATCGACGCCAGGCCATCGAGTCTGGGCATACCGAAGGCCGTGGCGCCGGCCACACCGGCGAAAGCCACGATCAGTCCCAACATCGCCGCGCTGTCCTCGAACAATACCGTGAACAGGGTGGGGTCCTTGCTGCGCCGCACCGCCTCGATATAGCTCATGGTGCCTTTAATTCTCTTGAACTCGGCGAATGCAATGTACCAGGCATAGCCTTCGAAAATCATCGCCAGCCCCAGGACGACATAGTTGATGATGGGGTTGCGTATCGGTTGCGGGTGTTGGAGTTTGTGTACACCCTCGTAGATCGACACGCCGGCGCCCACCGCAAAGATCAATATGGCGACGACAAACGTCCAGAAATACAATTCCATTCCGTAGCCGAACGGATGGCTCGCATCCGGTGGTTGTTGCGAGCGCTTGATCCCCAGTAACAGTAGGCCTTGATTGCCCATGTCCACCACCGAGTGGATGGCTTCGCTGAGCATGGCAGAGCTTCCGGTGGCGGCGGAGGCGATGGACTTGGAAACGGCGATCAAACCGTTCCCAACCAGCGCCGTGTAGATGACCTTTTTCGATGCGGGATTCGCCAATTTCAGTTTTCCGAGTATGAGACCTCGTATTTGTTGCGCGAGGGTGGCGCCGACGTGAATCATCGCCGTTGTGACAGGTAAAACGCAATGGGTATCGCCGTTAAATGCGGAGCGCTGTTTGCGTGGCAAGCCGCGCGTTACGGGCGACGCCATTCCTTGACATGGTTTAGCCGTGAGCGTTATAGTTGAATTACCCACCCCAGGTGGGGTGGGATTATTTCAAATATGGCAGACAGGAGCAGAGGTATGATCAAGTTGAAGGTTTCCGGCATGACCTGTGGGCACTGCGAGCAGGCGGTGAACAAGGCGCTCTCCGCGGTGCCCGGGGTGGAGCGCGTCGTCGAGGTGGATCGAGCGAAAGAACTTGCGGTGGTCGAGGGGCAGGCGGACGCTGCCGCCCTGATTGCCGCCATCACCGGGGAGGGCTACCAGGCAGAGGTGGCGGCATGAACAAGGCCTGTGCGCATGCGCTGCATCTAGACGCCGAGACTCGCGAGCAGTCGCGCCGGCGGTTGCTGTCGATCAAGGGTCACGTAGAGGGGATACTGCGCATGCTGGAAGACGAATCCATATACTGCGTCGACGTCCTGAAGCAAATCAAGGCGGTGCAGGGCGCGCTCGATAAGGTGGGCGGGTTGGTGCTGCGCAGTCACCTCCACGATCACGTGGTTACCGCCGCGGACCGTGGAGACACCGACCAGATCGTGACCGAATTGATGGAAGTGCTCAAGTATCGCTGAGCATCAATGAGCATAAATACACCATGGTCCTGTTGGCACGCGCTAAAACTCGAAACACTGAACTGACATGAGCAAAGAGATCCGATTCGGGGTGCAGGGGATGACCTGTGCGTCGTGCGTCGCGCGGGTGGAACGCATGTTGAAAAAACAGCCCGGTGTCGAACAAGCGGTCGTCAATCTTGCCACCGAGAAGGCGACGGTCGTTTATGCTGCGGATGGTATGGACATGACTCGGTTGCTCGATGCGGTCAATGACGCCGGTTACGCACCGGTGCGCGCAAAGCTCGAGCTGCAGGTGAAGGGCATGACCTGCGCGTCCTGCGTGGGCCGGGTTGAACGTGTGCTGCAAAAGCTGCCCGGCGTGCTTGCTGCCAGCGTGAATCTGGCCACCGAAAAGGCGCACACCGAGTATTTGCCCGACGTCATCACGCCGGCGGAAATCAAGAACGCTATCAGCGATGCCGGATATCAACCTGCAGAACTCACACCTTCGGTTGATGACGGCCAGAGCGCGCGTGACGCGGAGTTGAGCGCACTGTGGAAAAACCTGGTTTTTGCCGCCGCACTCACGCTACCGCTTATTCTGGTGTCGATGACGCCCATGTTCGTGCCTGCCGCGAAGCAGGCGATGTATGCGGTCCTGCCGCCGACTGCATGGCGGTGGTTGGAGCTTCTGCTCGCCACGCCGGTGGTATTCATCGCCGGGTCGCGTTTTTACCGCCACGGCTGGGCCGAGCTGCGCCATTTCAATCCAGGCATGAGCACACTGGTGATGATGGGCGTGTCGGCGGCCTATTTTTACTCGCTGTTGGCGATTGTGTTGCCGGACCTGTTTCCACAGGGCACGGCCAACATCTATTTCGAGGCCGCAGCGGTGATCGTGACCTTGATCCTGATGGGAAAATACTTCGAGGCCAAGGCCAAGGGCCGTACCTCCGCGGCAATCAAGAAGTTGATGCGGCTGCAGTCGAAAACCGCCCGGGTGACGCGCGAGGGGGAGATGATGGAGATTCCCATTGAGCAGGTTGCGCCGGGCGACCTGGTGGTGGTTCGACCCGGGGAACGCATCCCGGTGGACGGTGCCGTCACCGAGGGCGCAAGCTTTGTCGATGAGTCGATGATCTCCGGGGAACCGGTGCCGGTGGAGAAGGGTCCCGGCGCCCAGGTAGTCGGCGGAACCGTAAACAAGACCGGAGCCTTCACGTTTTGCGCCGACCGTGTCGGCAGCGAGACGGTGCTGGCGCAGATTATCCGCATGGTGGAAGAGGCCCAGGCGACCAAGCCACCCATCCAGCAGCTCGCCGACCGCATCGCGGGGATCTTCGTACCGGTGGTGATCGCGTGCGCGCTCTTGACGTTCGTGATCTGGCTTGTCATTGGTCCCAGCCCGGCGTTGAACTATGCCTTCGTTGCCGCGGTCAGCGTGCTGGTGATCGCGTGCCCCTGCGCCATGGGTCTTGCGACACCAACGGCAATTATGGTCGGCAGCGGGAAGGGTGCCGAGATGGGTACCCTGTTCCGGCAGGGCACGGCGCTGGAACTCTTGGCGCGGGTGGATACGGTGGTGCTGGACAAAACCGGCACGCTGACAAAAGGCCGCCCCGAGCTGACCGATCTGCACACCATCGATATGGCCGAAGACGAATTGCTGTTGCTGGTGGCAGCGGTGGAGGATCAAAGCGAGCATCCTATCGCGCAGGCGATCGTCACCGCTGCCCGGGAGCGTGGCATCTCATGGGACAAGGCCGTTGCGGTGCGCGCCGAGCCCGGCTATGGCCTGGAAGCCGAAGCCGGCGGCCGTAAGGTACAGGTGGGCGCCGACCGGTATATGGAGAAACTGGGCCACAACCTGGACTCCCTCCGGGATGCCGCCGAGCGTCTGGCTGATGATGCCAAGACGCCGATTTACGCGGCGGTCGATGGTAAGCTTGCGGCCATTCTGGCGGTGGCGGATCCGGTAAAGGAGGGCAGTGTTGTTGCCATCGATGCGCTGCACGAGATAGGTATGGATGTCGCCATGCTGACCGGCGATAACCGACGAACTGCCCAGGCCATTGCCGGCCACACGGGGATCGATCGGGTGCTTGCGGAAGTGCTGCCGGATCAGAAGGCCGCCGAAGTGAAACGCCTGCAACATGCAGGACACAGGGTGGCTTTCGTGGGTGACGGGATCAATGATGCGCCGGCGCTGGCACAGGCCGACATCGGCATTGCCATCGGCACCGGCACGGACATCGCCATCGAGTCGGGTGACGTGATTCTGATGTCCGGCGATCTGCGGGGAATCGTCAACGCGGTGGCGCTGGCGAAAAAAACGTTACAGACGATCCGGCTCAATTTTTTCTGGGCCTATGCTTACAACATCGCGCTTATTCCAGTCGCTGCCGGTGCGTTGTATCCGGTCATCAAGCTCCTGCTCAATCCGATGTTGGCGGCCCTCGCAATGAGTATCTCGAGTCTATTTGTGGTCACCAACAGCCTGCGGCTGCGTGGATTTGTCTCGCCGCTGCCGCATCGGCGGGATAATGTGGAACTATCCGGCGCGTGAACACTCCAAAGCAGTTATCCAACGCGCCGGAAGCGGCTCACATAGACGAACATCTGGTGGAAGTAATTACCATGAACAAGATGAACTCATTCGCTGCGATGATGCTGACCGCGGCATTGTCCATACCCGCCCTCGCCCTCGCTTGCGGGGCGCCCGGTTCGACAACCCACGTCGGTGGGCTGATGGCGGTAGATCAGGACAACAAGTCGTTTACGATCCTGGACGCGCAATCCGGCAGTCCGGTTTCTTTTGTTGCCGACGACGGAATTCTAGAAAGCCTGGGCGGAGCGAGTGGCGTCATTCAGGTCACGTACGAACAGACCGGTGAGACGTTGCGCGCTTTGGCAGTAAGCAGGTAGTCCGACTCGCACACAGGGTGTCATGCTGGTTGCGCTTCGAACCCGTTTTTCCAACTAGGTTGTTAGCTCTTCTTTACACCGCCTTGGTGCGATATGCGGGCCTCTTGAACTGGCGGGCAGGGCACGGTGCCGTAGGAGCAAAACACGCAACAGTCACCCGGCTTGGGTTTCAGCAGCGTCCCACAGCCGCCACACTCGTAATAATACTGACAGGCGTCGGAGGTCATGATCTCGGCCGTGCGGTGACCGCACTCCGGGCAGGTGATTTCGGACGTAAGTTGAATCGTATTCACATTATTTAAACTCACGCCGCAAATGGTTAACTAGGGCGATGCGCCGTGTCCGTACTTCTGGCGATGATCCACAGGCTCGCGGCCATGAGTATATAACCCGCGGTGTAAAGACCCCAGGAAAACCCGTCGGGCCGGTATCCGCGAAATGCTTCCTCTCCCCCGGGTAACAGTGGAACCGCCGGTAACAGAAACGCGGCCAGTGCCAAGGCAGTCCCCATAATAAACAACGCGCAGGTTGTTGGCGTAAACCGTACGTCTCGTCCGCGTTGGGTCATCAACAATGTCCAACCACCCCAGATCACGAACAGCAACGCTATCAACACGGGGGTCAGCCACGGACCAAACCAGGGCCAGGGAATGAGAAACAATACGTCCCATTCCAACCAACTGGATGGCCATCCGATCAACAGCTTGAGCCACACGTAGTAGAAGATATCCCATAGTCCAAACATGTAGACAAATGCCGCAAATACGGAAATGACACGCCTTGCCGCCAGTAGAGCGACCGCGAGAATCATCATGATTGTCGCCGCCTCGCGCCCCAACTCGATGAGAAGGTCACGGTGTGACATGAGATTGAGCGGAAAGATGGCGAGTGGATTATCGGGGTAATAGAGACTCCGTAAATGAACAACCAAGACCGCTTCGACATTCGCCATGGCGACCGCAAACAGGGTCAACCATAAGATGGATCTGTTAGCCTCAAACATGGCCCATGATGTTAACAAAAGCGGTGGCAGACGAATGCGCTTTATTGATCGCCGTCTGGTTTAGCCTGTATGTTGCAACATGTTCTCGCCTCTATAAGCTGTGTCCGTTACGCTACAGCGGCTTTATGATCCCTATCCGTAACAATGATTGGAGAGCAATTGTAATAGTCCTTACTTCCTTCAAATATACACAGTAGGCTTGGTCCTCGCATGAATTATTATCAAGCAATTTATTTATTTCCGTAATGGTTAATTTGTGATTGACAATGCCCGTGCCAACTTTGTTTTTAAATTCTGCCACGTATTTTTCATTGACGCTTAAAACCGCACTGGCGGTGATCTCTCCATCCATAGAAGCGCCAGCACCTATAACAACATCGCCATGCCGATAGGGCGCACTAGTGATCATTGCGGCAGCTATAGGGCGTTGACTGCCTTTCTCGCGCGCCAGGTAATATGTGTAGAGTTTCTCCTTGATCTCTATTGCATATTTTTCCTTGGCCCATCGTCTGGACTCCGGTGAAAGTTCTTCTTTGCGTTTTACGATGTTCGTGTCTTTGGGGAGCATTGCGCGCAAGGCTTCCTTTGTAGAGATAAACTTTACTGGTGCACCTGCATGGTCTTTATGCGCCAAGGTCAGACTGGAATGAAAAAACAGCAAGCTAAGTAAAACAATGGGGAATATATAAATTTTCTTGTTCATGACAATCTTTGGGTAAACCAGTGAATGAGCAAGATAAGCACCCTTAGTCTTTAGTTGGCTTAAGCCATAGGTCCCATAGCACAGAGATAGTCATAACGGCCAGACATATGCCAATTAAAACGCCGGACAACATCGTCAGCCAGGCAAACCCATCAGATACAAATCGTGTCAGGTTAAGGCTGCCAATGTCACTCAGAAAACTAATGAACAGTAAGCTTACCAGGATAGTTTTTGCTGCCTCTGGTAATGCGGTCAGGCAGGTGAGCCCACCGATAGAGATGAGAATGAGTGCGAATCCAAACAGATGTACATGAGAGATTTGGGCCATGGCCTGTGGCGTGATGGAGTCATCATCCATCGCATGCATTTCATGGCCTGGTTCATCTTTCTCAGGTTCATCAAGAGAAACTTCTTCTTCCACAAATCCTTGCGACTCAAGGGTGGCCTGTTCGCTGGATGTTAGGCTTTTATCACCGTAGTGATCGGCGATAACCGCGGGTTCAATGCCCACCGCCAGTATCGCATTCATTACAGCAGCGAGGTAACCGCTTACAAGTACCAGAACGTAACCCGTTAACAACATCTTCCATGAAAAGGTAAGCTTTGAAAGCGGGAATATAGTCAGTTGTGTCATTTTGTAAGAGATAAACAGAAATATGAATGAAATGATTTCACGTGCTTAGGTCCCGTCTACTACATATCGTGTGTATGTGCGCACAATACAGCGCCAATCTCAACAGGATAGGATCAAGCCTCATGCATCACCGGTTCCGAGCAGATCGTTCACTGGATTGCCAGGCAAATATAAAAGTTCACATGCACGACATGTGTTTCGGACCTTGGCATTCCAATGCGCGCGCACTCCAAAGGCTTTTCATGTATGCAACGATGTCGACAGCGTCTTGCGTGCTCAGCACGCCCTTCCATCCCGGCATGCGCTGCGTGCGCCGCGATCCTTCCAAGATAACCCGAGCCAGGTTTTGGTCGCTGTGGTGCCAGGCATGTTGTGAGTCGTCCAGCGCCGGGGCGCCGAAGTAGCCCGGAAGTCTCAGACTCGCGGGTATGGGAGGTTCACCGACGCCGTTCTTACCATGACAAGATTCGCAATACTGCTCATAGAGCTTTTGTCCACGTTTTGCCGCTTCGGGATCGGGCGATTTTCCGGTTTCTGCCGCGGTGTGTCCGGCAAATATGGCAAACAGTACAGCGATGCCGAGAACAAAGATTTGCTTTGTTGTTTGCATTACAGAGTCAGAATAATTCGTGATCATGAGGCTGCCTCCGGTGAGATTGCTGGTCAAGATTGTGCACCAAGCTGCAGCGGCGCACGTCGGTCGCGCACATACTCGGCCATCGATCCATCGAACACACGAACATCTTCGTAACCGAGGCTGCGTAGCGTGAGATAAGCCTGCGACGCACGATGGCCGGTCTGGCAATAGGTGATGATCGGCTGGTCTTTGTTGTCGACGCCGACACTGGCAAGGCTTTTCTGCAACTGATCGACAGTTTTCAGGCGAAATCCGTTGTCGAATGCCACCGCCCCGTCCCACGGCCACCACTTAGCGCCGGGGATATGGCCAGTGCGTCGTTTACTCCCGGGTTCACCTCGATATTCCTCCCTGGTCCGCACGTCGAGGAGCACCGCAGCCGCTTCCCCGCCCGCCGACTTTACCGCCTCAAGAGAAGCTTCGTTTTGCCGCGTACCACCACCGAGCTTGGGGCTATAGGTTACTGGTTCCGGTTGTACCGGTGTTGCCAATACCTTCCGGCTGTCGAGAATCCACCGCACCAGACCGCCATCCAGGACCGACACCTTTGCGTGCCCGATACGCTCCAATTCCCAGAACAGGCGGCCCGCCTGCAAGCCACCGATATCATCGTAGATCACAACGTGGGACTCCGCGTTGATACCCAGCGCACCGAGGATCTTGAATAAGCGTTCGTCGTCCACTCTGATCATCACGCCGTCCCGGCGCCGCTGCACGATAGCTCGATAGGGGAGGTAAACCGCGCCGGGGAGATGAAATCTCTGGTATTGGGTTCCGTCTGCCGCCATATCAACCAGCACCACCGAAGAATCATCGATGTGCTTGCTGACCCAGTCCGTATTCACGAAAACGGGCTCGGCGGCAGACGTTTGCCACACAAGGACCATGCCCAGCAACGCAAGCACACGTAATAGAATGTTACTGTGTACGGTAATACCTCTAAACATCATCGCGTCCCCTCCTGGTGTCGCCTGTATCGTCGCCGTTCGGCCGTTTGGGTACGGCATTTATTTGTGACCATGCTGGGTGTCGTGCATATGCTTGTCGTCATGGTGATAGCTTCCGCGGGCGCCGTCCAGTTGGCTTCTTCGTGATGGTGGCCGGCAGGAAGCTTGCCGCCGGCAAGTGCGGTGGCGAAACCGACGGCAGCCCAAATCAGTGCTGGTATCACAATCGTTGTCAGTACATGGCGGGCACGGGAATCCGTGGACCTGCCATGGATCAATCGATGTGTGTTCATAACCTTGTTCCTCTTTTCATATTAGAATGATCCAATCATCGCCAAGTGTTAAACAATGCCGTCGCGACGCAGCTCTTCTGACGACGCGCGATCGGCGACGGTCCCTTCCGGATTCGAATACCAGCCGGGATCGTCATAGCTGGTGAGGTTTTCACGCACCTTCAACACCGTGAACATGCCGCCGACCGTCGACTTGCTGAACTGAAGTTTCACCGGCGCCATCGGGGCGCTGTTTTTCGGCATCGGCATCCGCATATAGGCCATATCGCCCATGCCGCCCTGGCCCATGGTCATATAACCCGGCAGCAGGGAGCGCACCTTGCTGTCCAGCTCGCCGGGTTCCATGCCGACCATATTCGGTAAGCCGTGGCCCATCTGGGTCATGATGTGATGGGTCATGTGGCAGTGCATGATCCAGTCTCCCGGGGCATCGGCGATCAATTCGATATCCCGGGTCTGCCCCGTGGCGACCAACGCGGTGGTCTCGGGCCACTGGCCCGCTAGCGGAATCCGCTCACCGTCGGTAGCGGTGATCTTGAACCGGTAGCCATGCAGATGGATTGGATGGTGGTCCATCGCCGACAGGTTGCCTATGCGAATGCGGACCCGTTCGTTCAGTTTCGCCACCAGGGGCTCCGTGCTCGGGAAGGATTTGCCGTTAATGGTGAGGACATTGAAGTCCGTCATCTCGTTCGGGTCCGGCCGCGAGGTGCCCGGTTCGACGCGGAACTCGTTGAGCATTAATGTGAAGTCGCGATCGACGATGTCGTCGTCGGTGGGATTCCGTGGATGTATGATGAGCGACCCCGTCAGTCCCATGCCCTCCTGGGTCATGGTGTCGTAGTGCGAGTGGTACATGAAGGTCCCGGCTTGACGAATGGTCCACTCGTACTTGTACGTCTCGCCGGGCGGAATCGGACGCTGGGTCACGCCGCTGACGCCGTCCATCCCATTGGGCAGAAAGATGCCATGCCAATGGACGCTGGTGGGCACCGACAGCTTATTGGTGACGTAGATGCGTATGCGTTCGCCTTCCACCGCCTCGATCACCGTGCCGCTCTGGCGGCCGTTGTAGCCCCACACCGTTGCCTTCAGTCCGGGTGCAAACTCATGTTCGAACTCTTCGGCGACGAGATGGAAGACTTTGATCCCGTCCACAATCTTGAACGGCAGCGCTGCGCCGTTCGGCACCACCACCGGGCGGTAGTCCTTTCCCGGTTGGCCGGGAGGCAGCGGCTCGACGTTCATCGGGCCACCACTGTAGGATTTCTCCCAGCGGGAACGTAATTCGCCGGCGTGTGCGGGGTTTGCAAATTGAACCGACGCCGCGCCGCCAGCGGCTGCGGCCATGAGGAAATGACGTCGCGAATACTTCATGTTTAGTGTCCTCCTGTGCCCGTAGCGGCACTTAGCGACGCGGCAGATGCGGCGGTGGACCAACTGGAATCACCCCGGTTCATTCTGCCATGTAGGATTTGGTCGAGTTGATTGCGCGCGATCCAATAATCGCGCAGCTTATCGATATAGCGCCGGCCCAGCTCCACTTGCCGTTCCTGCACCTGCAGCAATCGAAATACGCCCACCTGCATGGCGTTGTATTCGAGCAAGGTGCCGTTCACGATACGTTGACTCAACGGCAACAGTACTTGTTCCAGGTGTTGCGTTTGCGCGCGTGCGATTTTTACCGACTCTCGGGCCATGCGCGCCGCGGAACGAACCTCAATCGCCTTGGCGAGATACTGTTGCTGCGCGCGGCGAAACTCGGCGCGACCGGCCGCCAAGCGAGCTTGCCCCACATCGAATATCGGTATTTGCATGCCGAGGCTGATGCCGTCTTCATATTCGCCGTCGTCACGCTCCAGGACGTAACCGAGATCCAGTTCGGGCACCAAACGCATGTTCGTGTCCAAGCCGAGTCTTGTTGCTATCGCCGCGAGCTTTTGCCGGGCGATCTGCAAATCCAAGCTGCGCTCGATGGCACGGTTCTCGATGTGTTGCGTATCGATCGCCTGTTCGGGTAGCGCGGACAGGTTGCCCGCCATCTGCCACTGGGTGTCCTGACCCCAAAAGCCCATCAGGACATTGAGGCGCTCTCGGGTTTGATTGAGTGTCATCTCCGCGCTAACCAGCAGTAGCCGCGCCTCCTGATGCAGCGCCTGCTGATTCGCAAGCCGCAAATCGGTGATGTTTCCCGCGTCATGCAGGCGTTGTGCCGCATACAGCGCGGCGGCCGTGGATTCTACAACTTGCTCCATCATGTCTTGGGTCTGCGCCGCCGCCTGGGCCCTGTAGAACGCTTCGCGGACCTCGCCGGCCAGGTCCAACACCGCGGCGGTGACGCCCAGTTTGGCGCCCTCGAACTCGGCGCCGGCAAGTTTTTTGCGCAGCGGGATCGTGAATACGCGTAAGAAACTCAGCGACACCCCGACATCAAAATTGGTGATGTCCTCTTCGCGGGAAAAAGTCACTTGACCGTGGAACAGCGGGTTGCTGAGCAATCCGGCTTGCACCAGATTCGCCTGTGCCACCCCCAAGTCTTCGTAGGTTGCCTGCAGGCGCGGGTTATTTAGCAACGCAATATGCACTGCCTTTTCCGCGTTGATCCCCTCCCGTAGCATTGCGTTTACACGCTGTTCGACCGCCTGGTCTTCGGCGCCACCGGTATGCCAGCGCACCTGGTAGCCGCCACGTTGATTCACCTGTTCTTGCACGTCACTGAACCCGGCGTCTTCGGGTACTGTGGCGCAGCCGGTGATCAGGACCGAGATAGTCACGACGAGGGAACGATATTTACCGATGGATATAATCATAACGTCCTCCCCGTCATCTAGTGATGTTGGTGCATTTCGTGATCCGCTGGGGCGGGCCTGGGCGCCGCGATCACCTCGGTATCCAATGCCGTCGAGCGGGGCGGCTCAGGCGCTTCTTGGGCCTTGGGATTGGCAGGATGGTCAGTGCCGGCGAGCGGTACAGTGATGCTGCTCGCGCATGCAGTCAGCGAAACGACGCTCATCCACAGGGTCAGGTATCGACCCACACCCGCCACCTTTGTTTGACGCTGTGGCATTCGCCTTGGTCCGGCGCGCAGAATATGGAAATACATGAAACCTCCTCATAAGACTGATCAACCACCGACGCCTTGCCAGCGGTTTTTGTACAACAGGTTAAGACAGATCAATCAGGCTAACGGCCGGGGAGGTCTAAAGACGGTATTGGCCCGTTGTTGGTGGTGTCGTCGCTGGTGGGAGTTGGGAATAATCGAGGGGTTGTCCGGTGTAATTCGCAACGCCGCAGACTGAAGCATGGTTACGGCATTGACACACTGTCCGCAGTGTGCGGATTGACAGCAAGAACCCTGCTGACACGCGCCGTTGGCAACATCGTGATGATTAGCGTGGGCGCACGACACCGTAGATTCCATTGCGGCGTCGGGAGTGTGGGCTCGCCCTTCGTCGCAACTGCCCGCAAATGACCATTGCATGGTGCCGACAATCAGAAACGCCGCGAGAACACAGCGGATTATCTTGTCGAGCAGGGTTGTCAATTTCGCGAATTGAGTTTAGTCATAAACAAACTGACACGTTTTCGGTAGCGAAGTTTCATAAAAATCGATCGGCCGCACAAATCCGACGGTCCCTGCCAGACAATGATCGGGGATTATTGCGTTCCCACAACGCTGCTTCTGTGTCCACGACATGTGCTTTTTCAGCGGCGTGTGGGATACAGCCAAACACCCGGTGGATGGGTGTCTAGCCGGTTCTTATGACGGAATTTTTTCAATACGCTCACCAGTCTCTGCAACACGCGATGATGCGGTCGACTACGGTCTTGGTTGTTGGGTTTTGCCGGTAAAAATACAACAGTGAAAGCACGATCCACATTAATGCTATCAGGCTCACGCCGTAAACCAGATCGGTAGTGACATTGAGTGCCACAAACGCGGCCAGCGTCAACGTCAGCAGCAACGGTAGACGGAATATGTGCAAAGCCTCTGCGGTCCTTTTTTCAAGAAAATAGTACAAGCCGACGATGGTTTGTCCCATCAACACAGCGATGATTACCGGTTGATTGAACAATCCGAGCCAATACAACGCCAGTAATGCCAACCAAGTGGCACTGACGCTAACGCAGATCACGCAGAACTTCCATTGCGTAAGGCTTTTCGTAATCAATAAGGCCACGAACAGCACGGTTATGACCGACAGAGCCGAGACTGGATCATTCATGCCGCAAGTTCGATGACAAGCGCAGCAGAAACGAGTAACGCCAGCGTGACGACCATGCCTTGGAACGGATACATCGCGCCGCCCCGCGCGAGCGCCAGTTTCCTGCTGAGGTAAGGCGAGAGCAGTATCAGTACGCCACCTATGATTCCGCCGACCAAGAAGAGGTTGATCAGCAGGGTTTTTCCGTATTCTCCCCAGAACGGCAGATACACGGAGGTGTAATCGGCCAGCATGGATTGCAACGGCAATATGGTGGTGGCGAACGAGAAGATTGCCAGGGCCTCTTTCTGCTTGGGCACGTATTGTTTTTTCAGCAATCGAGCCACCCACAATCCCAGCGCCACCGCAAACGCGCCTATGAATATGCCCACAGACATGGGTCCCACCCCCAGCTTGGCGGCGCCAAATGCCACGACGCCCGCACCGGCGGTACACAACGGACAATGCGCGTACGCCGCCACCGGCAGTAGCTGCAGCGCAAGTAATCCGGTTAACAATGCTGCGACAACCTTCATCTCACTCTCCCATCACACATCGGTTCGGCGTGGTTGTTTAAAGTGCCAACAGGCCCCACATCATTTAAGTATAGAAGACAAAAAACACGTGCTGCTGCGCCCCGTCTTGTGCGACCGTGGCACGCGGGTATCCGGGGGCGATGGATTGCACCATTGAGAACCGTGCACAAAGCTCACTTGCCGGCGGTATGGGTAACCGTACGGTGCAGCCTGCTCGAGGCTACTCAGAGCTGTTCGTACAGCGAGATCTTGCCGCTTTTCATCGAGTAGATCTTCCAGGCTTCCTTTTTAGGACCGGGCATCCCGGGTGAACCTGACGGCATGCCTGCCATCCCGATGCCATCGATCGCCGGTTTTTCGGTCAACAGCTTGTCTATGACCTTGGATGGGATGTGCCCTTCGACGATATAGTCGCCGATAATCGCCGTGTGACAGCTCTGCAGCGATTTGGACACGTTATACTTGCGTTTGATAGCCGGCAGATCCTTGTCCTCCATGTTCACCACATCGACCTTGTAGCCGTTGCTCTCCATATGCTCCTTCCATCCATTGCAGCAACCGCAAGTGTAGGATTTATACAAGGTGATCGTTTCTTTGGGCGCGGCGTTGCCGCTACAACCGGCAACTAACAACGCTAATCCGAGTATTGGTAAGAACTTGAATGTCTTCATGAGCATGTCTCCAAAAGTATTTACGTCAAAAGTTAATATGATTGATTCAGCCGATGGTTGAAAACACCGGAAATGTGTTCAGCAGCCAGAATCCGAATGTGGATAGATAACCGGTGATCATGGCAATCCCGGTTACGATCAGAATTACGCCTGCCACGATATGCAGTGTTCTGCCCATACGGCGCATCCTCTTGAGCCGGATGAGAAATTTGTCTGCAAACAGCGCCGCGGCCAGAAACGGCAGGCTGAGACCCAAGGCATAGACGCTCAATAAGGCAATACCCTGATTCAAGGTCGCAGTTACGGCGCTGGCCGTTAAAATCGCGCCCAACACCGGTCCGATGCACGGTGTCCAACCGAACCCGAACGCCAGGCCCAACAAGAATGCGGATACCGGGCCGCCTCCATCCAAGGCGACGTGAAAGCGCGTGTCGCGGTGCAGGTGCGGCAGCTTGATCAGCCCGGTCATGAATAAGCCGAAGACAATGATGATGGCGCCGCCGATGATGTTGGTTTCATAGCGGTACTTGAGTAACGATTGACCGAGCACCGAGGCGCTCGCCCCGAGGACGACGAACACCGTGGAGAAGCCCAATACAAAGAACAGGCTCAACGCCACCGCGGGTAACCGCGCTGATATCGACTGCGCATTTTGTGCATCCGTGACCGACTCGCCGGTAATGTAGGAGATATATGCCGGAACGAGCGGCAGCACGCAGGGAGAGAAGAACGATATGACACCGGCCAGGAAGATTGCCGGCAGCGCCAAGCTAGACAGCTCCCCCACCATTACCAGTCCCCGACACCGCCGTCCACGTTCGATGGCATGGCCGGTTTGCAATCCCTAAAAATGTTCATGTTCATTCTCTCAATTTCGCAATCAATGGAAGCAGGGTCTCGTCGAGCACACGCTTGTTTACGGCCCCGATGTGTTTGTACGCGATGCGGCCGTCCCGGCCGATCACGAACGTCTCCGGCACGCCGTAGACACCCCAATCGATCCCGACTCGGCCGTTGATATCCGCACCGGTTCGGGTATAAGGGTCGCCCAAGGCGTCGAGCCAAGCGGCTGCGTCCTGTGGACGGTCCTTATAGTTTAGACCGTGGATCGGCACGATGTTTTCCTGATACATCTGCATAAACAGCGGATGTTCATCCCGGCAGGCGGTGCACCACGACGCGAACACATTCACCAGGGATACCTCACCCACTAGATTCTTGCCGGACAGGCCCACGGTACGCCCCTGGACCGGTGGCAGATCGAACTCCGGCACCGGTTCGCCGATCAATGGCGACGGGACTTCGCGCGGATCGAGGGTCAGACCGATACCGAGGAAGATGCCGATCGCCACGAAGATCGCGAGGGGCACCAGGAACTTGAACGCCGGAGGACGCAGCGCGCGCCCTGTTGCCTCTATTGATGTTTTCTCAGACATAGTGTCCTTCCCCGGTCATCTCGTAACTTGCCGCATCCAAGGCCGCGTTCGCCGAGTCAATGAGCCGGCAAACGCCGTTTTTACCGGGACCACTATCCGGCAGGTGCCGCCATAAGGCTAAAGTCTTCTCCATGCGCGCTTGCAAGCGCACGAGTTCGTCGATCTTCCTCTGGTTTTCACAAACGCGCCGGCTCAGCATGTCTCGGACCCTTTGACACGGCGAGCTTCCCTTCTGTGAAATTGCCAATATCTCGAAGATTTCATTCAAGGTGAATCCGAGGTGCTGGGTGCTGCGGATGAATCGCAAGCGGTTCAGATCCGCAGAATCGAACACGCGATATCCATTATTGGGATCCCGCCGCGGATTGAGCAGTCCGATGCGGGAGTAGTAGCGGACGGTGTGTGCTGCCACGCCGCTGTGCTTGGACAATGTATTGACAGTAATCATTACTCAGTCTCCTGAAACGAGAGTCGATCGCGGCACACCCAAAGCCAAACTTATGCAATTGAGTGCCCGATATCCATTTGGGACACGGCAGCCCAGCATTAACTAACGGCTACCGGCGACGGTGGTCAGGAGGCAGGTCGTGGAGGATGGAAGATTCTAGTCGAGGGGTTCGCTAGGATTAGATTCGGTGGATCCGGATATACAACGGCAACATCACGTTGCACTCCAAGTTCGCTGGTCCGGTGCGCCATCACGGTCGTGCCAGAGTGCGCGCATGACATACCATTTACTTCACAATCAGACATCGACATGTTTGCGGGGCAGTCTGGTTCCGGGGCGCAGTCTTGCGAGGCGCACGGTATATGGGACGAAGATTCGTGAGCCGATGACATGCCGGCCATGCCCGCATGGTCCCCAGCGCCGGCAACCGTCAATCCAACAGCAGAAGCGGGCACAGCGGTAGGGGTCGCTGCAAGTATAAGCAGCGCCGCCATCATGGCCCCCAATATGGTTGGCGTGAATCGACCCCTCATGCTGAAAATATAGCACACCGGCTCACAATAAAAACGTGACATATGTCAAAAAGCGCAGCAACCTGCGTGCCGCATTGGGTGACAGCCCGGCTGTGATTCGCGGTGGAATCGCGACGTCAGGAATAAAGCTGCTGTGCCCCCAATTGCTGGTGAATCTGATTGCAGACCTGCGGAGCCATTCTCAATCCCTGGGCGAGTTGATGCAGGTATTTCGCCTCCGGGTTGGTATCCAGATCAATGGCCAATAACGACATCGCATAGACCTGTTGCTCCATGCCCCGCGGCACGCTGCGAATGAAGTCGTCGGTGTCGAGAGGGCGGGCCAGTTCTTGCTTTACGAAGTCGATTTCATCCTGGCTGATATCACCAAGACGCTGCAATACCTTCTCTGTCTCCTCGCGATCCACGCGGCCATCTGCCTTGGCCGCATTGATCATCGCGCGGATCAGTAGCGTCGCTTCATCGTTGGCTTGTTGTTGGCTCATGCCCTCGGGCACGCATTGTTCGCTGGCAGCCGGCGTCGGGGTACTCACTTGACTTTGCCCGAACTGCTTGAGTGCGGCCTCGGCCAGGCCGCCCAACAGGCCGCCTCCCGAAGAACCCCCTGAACCCAACACGCTGCCGAGCAATCCGCCGAGCCCCCCTGCGGAAGCGCCCGCGCTCGAACCGCCACCCATGGCGCCGCCCAATACGCTCTTCAACACCTGTGCGCCCAGTCCGGACGACACTGCATTGTTGCCCATCAGACTGCCGAGTATTTTTATCGCATCAACCATTTTGTCCTCTCCTCCGTCAGTTGTCATCAATATTGACTTGCTTGCATTGTTGTCTCAATTAACAAATTGCCCACAGCACCGGGCCCCTTGCTTCTTGCCCACAGCACCGGGCCCCTTGCTTCGAGACAAGCAGCCACGGCCCCAACCCCGTCGCCTGCTCCCGGCAGTGTATCACCTGGGTAACCGGGGTAACACTCTGCGCACATCCCCGGCGCTGTCTGAGAGCGCTATGCTCGCTTCAGCAAGCGCGAAAGTATACCCGGCAGATTGAACCGTGACCGGCCGATCGGCCAGTTGAGCTCTTCTTGGTGATAAAGCGTGCTCACCAGCGCACCGCGCAACTCGTCTTGCAGCTTGCGCCACGCCGGGGAATTGCGTTGCCCGCTTGCCGTCATGTCCTGTATTCGCCGGAGTTGTGCGCGCGCCCTGTGCATACGATTTTCAAGCAAGTCCGCTGTGCGTTTTTGGATCAGACCATATTTTTGCTTGTGTCGGTTCAACCGAAGTGCGGCCTCATAGGTGCTATCGACGATCTCATCGCGGGTCATCCAGTCGGTTTCATAACTCAAAAAGTCCTTCCAAGTGACCGCGGATTCCATTAGCTGTCTGTGGTCTGCAAGAGTACGGGCGAACAATCGGTAGCCGTAGGCCTCGGGCCGTTCCCAAACGGCGCTCCCGGGATCGAGAAACGGTGCCAGTGGCGCTATATAAGGATGCAGGTTTTTCCGCTTACCGTAGGTTGCAAGCAGGTACTCGCAGTAATCCACGGTTTCCAGGACAGACTCGTAAGTTTGTTGCGGCAGGCCGATCATGAAGAACACATCTATGCGTCCGCAGCCTGTTTCGATGAAGCTGGCGATTGCGTCCTCCAATTGCCGATTGTCAAACGGACGGCCAAAGGCGTGGCGGATGTTCTCATCGTGTGATTCCGGTGACATCTCGACGTTGTATCGGGAAATCGACGTTTGTATCCGGTTGATCACGTCGTTGGGGGGCGGGGCGAAAAACTCGATGACAATTTCGTTGCGTAGGTGCAGCCGCTTGATCTCGTCCAGAAGACGATACGCGTAGTCCCGGCCATTTTGGAGGATATCGCCGATGAGCATCGAGGGCGCGTTGAAATATTTGGCGCTCTGGGCAAGCTCCGCCGCCACTTTCTGTGGCGACTTCACCGCCAGCTGGAAACGATGAAATACCCTCTCCCCGGCGGATTTCGAGCCGCCACAGGCAACACAGTCGTACTGACATCCCCGGTACGGGAAAATCGCCGTCATCGGGTACCGCGGCCATGAGCGAAACGGCACGTAACCCTTGAAATCTAAAAATCGGAGCACTTTATTGATCGGCAGCCCATAATCGATGGTGATATCGTCGATGTCGGTAGGTACATGACTGATCTCGTTCGCATGCACGCGGCCGGTGGCGTCCTTATAGGTCAGGTTTGGCACCCGGCTGTAATCACCACCGTCGACGATGGTTCGCATCAACAGGTTGAGGGGAACCTCAGTCGAATCCCCCTTGACGACATAATCGACAAAGGGATAGCGGATCAACTCGTCGGAAAAATAGGTGGCGGAGTATCCACCGTAGATCACCGGCCGGTCCGGATGGATGTTCTTTATGAGTTCACCCAATGCGAGGCTACCCTGGACGTGAGGTAGCCAATGCAGATCCACCGCGAACGCCTTTGCCTTGAGCCGCGCGATCTCGCGCGCCGGGTCATAGCGTGGCGACATCAGCATCTTGTTTGCCACGTTGATGATGCGGGTGGAAAATCCCGCTTTTTCGAGATGATGGCACAGGCTCACGAAACCGATGGGATACATCTCAAAGATCGGTGTTGAGGGTATGACATCGCTGATCGGGCCAAGCAGAACTGCACGCTCGCGAAAATCGAACAGGCTCGGCGGATGAAGGAAGACGATGTCGGTGGCGAACATGGATTTCTCGCTGGTCTCAATCAATCATCGGTTGTGCCAACACATGGTATCAGAGCCCAATGTCACCAAGTTAAGGGCGTTTAGCAGCGGATGCAACCCGGGCTAAACATAGTACCATTCTGGTCTGTTCGCCATGTCTTCATTGTGGCAGTGGCTTGCCGTGGGAGCGGCTTGGTACCCTGCTATTCCCCTGCTGCGCGGGGACAAGGCGCGGACGAGAGCCGCGATGCATTGTGCCATTCGGATCAGAGTCCCTTCTGTGAAGGTCTGGCCCATTTATTCATTCAAGCACAATTATTGCCGGCAAAACTTGATCTAGTCCAAGACTTGGGCGAGGATTCGCGCCGATCAGGAACACGTGATGCAAATCAACCGGAATGCTGAATTATGCAGGGTGATTCATTCTGCGGGACCACTTGAGGGGGCAAACCATGGCGTGCCGCGTAGCGGCAGCCAAGCTGCAGGCCCGCGGCCAGCGGGGTTGAATGGGTATGGAAAACGTCAATAACGAGACGATCGCAGGCTACGCAGCGATAGTGTTCGGGCTGGGGATGCTCGTGCTTGTTGTCATTTATGCCGTGCGCGGACGGGTTCGAATTAAACCCGTCCGGGCCAATATGACGGTTTTGCGTTGGACGCCGTTCGAGAGGATTGTTCACTGGTATGTCGCGATTCTTTTCATTTGTCTGGCCCTGACCGGGTTGGGCCGGTTATTTGGAGGAATGGCCCCGCGTTCGATCCGCGGTCAGGAGGCGTTCACCACATGGGCCGATATAAGCGTATCGATCCATTACCTGTTGGGCCCTTTGTTTGCCGTTGGTGTGCTGGTGATGATCGTCCTGTGGATGGGAATCAACATCCCTGCCCGTTATGACGGGGAGTACTTCAAGCAAGGGTGTGGATTTGCGTCCGGGAAGCACCCGCCCGCGGGAAAAGTCAATGCCGGCGACAAATTGTTCGTGTACTGGTTGGGTCTCGTGATCGTGGGGACCGTTGTTTGCGCCACCGGACTGATGCTGCAATTTCCGGACCACGGTCAATCAGCGGGTACCATGCAATGGGCGAATACCATGCACGTGATCGGCGGGCTGGCATGGTCCCTTATTGTTTTCGGGCACGCCTATTTGGGGAGTATTGGTGTTGAGGGCGCGTTTGAAACGATGACGTGCGGACGCGCGGACGTGAACTATGTCAAGCAACATCACGACATGTGGGCGGAAGAACTGATGCAAATGGGCGTCACCCCGCAACCATCCCAAACGCGCGAGGAGCCCGCCGACGACGTGTGAAGGTGACGCCGGCGCCGTCATCACAGTCGTGCGACGACCAGGGTAGGGGTGCCGTGCGATATGGGGGCTAACGATTCATTGCCTTAACGTGAATGTTATTCAGCCGCCGGTCGGGTTTTCGACGCCTGTCTTTGCGGACCACATGCCCATTCGAGTCGCGAAATGGTGTACGTGGCATCGGGTTCCAGGCGCGCCGTTCTTCTTTGCGTCGATTGTCATCGCGTTCCATGCTGGTGATCTCTTCCATATGCGGGGTTCCCAAGTGGTCGCAAATTTATAACTGAGATCCGGCAGTCGAGCAAGGTGCAGGCCGAACACCACGGACCGTTTAACCTGAGAACCACGGCCGTTCGTCTATTCGAGTGGGCTGGTATGTGTTCCGCGGCGATCGTCTCGTCGGTGTGCCGGCTTGGATTACACGGGCAATAATCCGCGTCTTGATTCAACACATCCCCGTCTATGCCTGCCAGTCTCACCGGCGAATTGCATGGCCTATTTGAACCAAGACGCGCTTCGGGCCTCTCAGCAGACCGGTGCCTGCGCCATCAACCCGGCCCGCATATGTAAATTGCTGAGGAATGGTGCAAAAGGTAAAGTCTGGCTCGTGAATACGCCGCAAACCGGGATTGTTTTCAATGCCTAGAATAGCTAACGCGTTTGTCGCAATTCTAATGTGCCCGGCGGTGATGTTTGTGGTTGAGCCGATGGCCCAGGTCAACGCGGAGCCACCAATCATCAGGGCCGCCGGTTGCCTGATTCCGACGCCCAACGGGATCGTGATGGGGGTCAATCGGGTGCTGGGCAAGATCCAGCTTCCCATGGGCAGGCATGTGGCCGGTGAGGACCCGCGACAAACCGCGGCCCGGGAAACGTTGGAGGAGACGGGAATTGATGTGGATGTAGGTGCCCAGCTGCTGACGCTCGATAGTAACCAGGTTTATCTGTTTCTGTGTTTACCCAAAACGCCCATCACCGACTATTCAGTGTTGCAGTCCAATGACGAGTGGGAGGTATCAAGAGTCGTCGTGATAGACCCACATACCATGCGCAATTTCGACGGCACGATAATTACCAATGCTTGGCGTTTCCCCGAGACTCGGGTTTTATTGAAAGCACTGTTTCCAAGTCGAGATAGGGCGAATGGCATGGGTCGCAAGTGACAGCAAGCGGCTGGCCCGCAGAGGATGTCGTTGCGGACCATGAAGTATTCAACCAGTTCTCAAAATGTCTGATTGTGCGAAGCTTGTAACGGCCGCCTCACGTGTTCTCTTCCACTTCAATACTGTCTAAGGGCGGCAGCAGTAAATTCGTGGTATGCGCGACGTCGTATCCATAGAATCGTGTGAGGTAGTCATAGATGTTCTGGTTACGGGAGTGGAGATCACTCGCCAATTGATCGAGGGTTCTCCGCGCCAGAGTGGTGGCGTCCTTTTCGGGGAGGTTGACCATGAACAAGCGGCCGTCGCGCTGAAATCCGGCGCTCAACATCGCCTGGCTGATCAATTCCCATATCGCAGCGCATTGATCCTGCGTGTGATGCTCGTAGGAGAGGTTGATTGCTATCACGTATGGCATAGGTAAGGCCTTTCAGAGTTTGGGCAACGCAATCAGGCCACATAGTGATCTATGTCTAACCAGACATGTATGGGCCGTACTTGCCAAAGATTCGCCCTCATTTTGGAGGTACCCGTCCATCATGAGTATGATCGCGACAACGGTAACGAATTAAACATTTCGCGCGCATTATTGCAATACCTGAATCTAGCCGAATTCGAAAGCGAATAGATTTCAGAACGCCTTTGTTGCAGAGTGAACATGGGACCTGTTGGCATCTGGGTGCATTCATGGACTATGGGATAATGGACGGCACATGAGCGCTGAGGAAATAATGAAATTGCCGGAATCTGGCGAGCGGATCCGGCATATAATCGTTGACCCTGTCATTCGGCCAGCAACCAACCTAAAGGATACCCGTTAGATTGAACGACGTGCTACGACCACGCATGACCTGGCTCCTCGAGAAGGATCTCAAAGGATTACTGGCAGGAGGCAAGAAGGGGATCGAGAAAGAAAGCCTGCGCGTAAGCCGGGATGGGAGGATTGCGCAAACACCCCATCCGGCGGCGTTGGGCTCGGCGCTGACAAATCCTCATATTACTACGGATTATTCGGAGGCCCTGCTCGAACTCATTACCCCGCCGTTTGCGGATATTGGTGATACCGTCCGGTTCCTCTCGCAGGTTCATAAATTTATCCACAGTAAGTTGGAAAATGAAATGCTGTGGACCACCAGCATGCCCTGCTTGCTGGAAGGCGAGAGCAGCATACCAATCGCATATTATGGCACTTCCAATATCGGCCAGATGAAGCATGTCTATCGGCGCGGTCTGGAGTATCGATATGGTAGAACGATGCAAGCGATTGCGGGCGTGCACTTCAACTACTCACTGCCAGAGCAATTCTGGCCAGTGTTCCAAGAGATGGAAAACGACTCAAGGGCGCTCAAGGATTTTATCTCTGATTGTTACTTTGGCCTTATACGGAATTTTCAGAGACAAGGTTGGCTCATTCCTTATTTGTTCGGTGCATCTCCTGCAGTTTGTCAGTCATTCTTTGATGAACCGCCGGTAGGGTTCTCTGAATTCGGTGCTGGCACGTATTATCAACCCTACGCGACTTCACTGCGTATGAGTGATATTGGCTACAAGAATAACGCGCAAGCGGATCTTGGCGTCTGCTACAACAATCTAGAGGAATACGTGCGCAGCCTGACTCAGGCAATAGAGACGCCCGATCCCGAGTATGCGCGGGTAGGCGTGGTGGTCAACGGCGACTATCGGCAACTCAATACGAATATTTTGCAGATTGAAAACGAATACTACAGCTTCGTGCGACCGAAACAGAGCATGAAATCAGGGGAGAAGCCCACGCTCGCGCTAAAGTACCGGGGAGTCCAATATGTAGAAATTCGCGCGCTCGATGTCGATCTGTTTCACCCTCTCGGTGTTAACGAGCCGCAACTGCGCTTTCTGGAGGCCTTTGTCATTTACTGCTTATTGCAGGAAAGCCCGCTAATGAACCCGGACGAGCAAAAGGAAGCAGAACGCAACCAGCAGATGGTGGCGTGCTGCGGACGTGATCCGGCGCTAAAGTTGTATCGTCTGGGCTCACGACAACCTCTCAAGCAGTGGGCCGCAGAAATATGCGAGTTGATGCAGCCCATCGCTGAATTGTTGGATCAGGGTGATTCAGGTTGTCTATATTCGAACGCCCTCGCGGCGCAAAAAGCGTTAATTGACGAAGTTGAACGCACACCTTCTGCAATACTGCTCGATGAAATGCACAAAGGTGGGGAATCATTTTTTCAATTTGCCCTCGATAGGTCTGAAAAACACGAGAACTTTTTCAAGCAGGCCAGCATGCCGACGGATCGCAAGGCGTATTTTGAGAATGTAGCCAGGGACTCATTGCAACGTCAGCGCGAGATAGAAGCAACCGACGACATGCCTTTTGAGCAGTACTTGGAAAAGTACTTCGCTCAATCCTAAGCCAGTTTGCGAGCGCTGCTTCCGGTTTGCGTTCGACTCGGTATTGCGAACTAAGACCCGCGCTCCTTGGTTGTCAGCAGCCACATCATATGCAGGGTCAATGCGTCCCGCAATTCCTCCTCGGTGCACAACGTGGGATTGCTGATCGGATGGCATTCTGTCGCATGCTTGCGTATGTTCGCGGCCGTAATCAGGCGCTGACTCTTGTTGACGACATAGGCAACCGCTGATGCCACCTGCGAATCGGACAGTTCAGAAAAACCGCCTTTGGGAGGCATACGTCCACGTCCGTCGATGGCATGGCGAACGAGTATCCCCAGATCTTGCTCAACACGATCCGCCCACGCCGTTACATCCCCAAGCTTCGGCGCGCCCTTCACACCGTCACCATGGCAGGAGAGGCATTTTCTGGTAAATACCGATCGGCCGGTTTTGATATCGTAGGATGCTGTCACGTCGCTGGGCGCGGATCGTGAAGGACTATTACTGGTTATTTGTAGAGCCAATTTCGACTCGGCCGTGTTGATCTTGCCTTGCGCCGCGTCTCGATCGGCGCATCCGGCGACCACCAGGCCGGTCAATGCCAGCGCTCCTAGTAGTTGTGGCCTTCTCATCACGATGAATTACGTCAGCTAGTACTCTGTGGGGCTTAGGATAAATCTACGTTTGCGCCGGGAAAGTCGGTCCACTGTAACGACTTCTCTTGTTTAATAGCGCTCTATTCGTCGCGATAGATCGTCACACTGGCCGCGTATTCCCACCGGCGTCGTGACGCCCAGCTCAGTCCGACAGACTGCCACAGCGAATTATTCTGCCAGCGCCGGTACGTATCGACGCGACCCACGCTATGGGTAAGTGTTGACCATCACCGAGGAGAAAGCAACTATTTCGTAATTCAAAAATCGTTCCCACGAATCGTTTAAACTTGGGCTAAGCTTATAAAAGGCGGGCAAATTGGCGTGTCTGATGAGATTGCTGTTGTGCGCATTGCTATTCACTTCTTGTCTATCCTCGTACGCGCAATTCAACAAGCATGTTGACGAAGATGGGCGCGTCACTTATGTCGAAGATCCAGATTACAAAGCTGCGCATGATGAATTGTATGATTCGGAGATACGCGACGAATTGACGGAAATTCAACAGTACCTCAGGGAGAGAGACGCCGCCAGACAACAACAACAAGCGAAACGCAGAAGAAAAAGCGCCATCGGTCTGAATCGCCGGCGCGTCGACCTGAACCGGCGCCTGAATTATCGAAAATGTCGTGATCTGAAACGCTGGGGCCTGACGTGCTATTAGCAATGCTTTGTGGGAGCGGCATGTCCTCACCTCTTGTGGGAGCGGCTTCCAGCCGCGAAAATCCACACTTGACCCCGCATAGCGGGGGAGGATGTCGTTCTGAACCTATGTCAACACAGGGTGGCGCCCAATATCGGACCCTGGTCCGCCTGCTGCACGACGATGGCACAGCCCTGATCATCGGCCATCGCAATGTCGGCGATAGAGACTGATACGGGTTGACCATGCCAATTTCCGATGTGCTTCATTTCCCTGATGACGTTGTGATTTGTCAGTGTCTTGCCCTGATTTTCGCCGTTGCGCACGGACGTGACCCGTTTGTGATCGAATATCATCAACCAGACCGCCGCTGATTGCTTCGCATCTCCGTTGACAGAAACGGTGAGTCCTCGATCGGAGTGCTTGCGTAACGAGATGTCCATCTGCGAGGATTGTGCCGCAGCGTCGTTAAGCGCCGACTCGATTGCTCTGCGGTTCGTGCCAACCGTGGCGAATCGTCCGTTGATAATGGCTTGCGGGGTATAGACACCGCGTTGGCCGGACAAGCGTTGTCCATGATACTTGCGTTGGCGGTCGGTGTATCGGGGGTCGGAAAAAGGATCCTTCCATTTACCGGCGTGTCCATAAGTCAATTCATCCCAATAATCGACATGAAATTCCAGTCCGATAATGCGGCGGTCCGAGTGGATGAGATCTCCCAGCAAGGCATCCGCAGGAGGGCAGGAATAGCACCCCTGGGATGTGAACAACTCGATCACCGCGAATTGCGTGTCGGATGCCGCCACCGGGTTGGTTCCGGTGCACCAGGCAGCAAACAGAAGCGCGGTAATAAGTCTCTTAGACGGATGGGCCATGTGTCTGTGCTGTAAGGGAAGTGTCGCCGCCCCAAGATCGTCCGAAGATTTCCCAAGGCGGCGGATTAGCAAGCTTAGAGATGTGGTGTATTGGTTTGCTGTGTAAGACTACATCGAACGCTAATGGTTCAGACCGTAAACAAAAGTGGGAATCGCCAATCCCGATCAGACACCGGAGGATGTATCTTTGATGTGGATTAGGGAGGTGCGTAGGTGCAGACGATCTAAGGACTGGATGCCGCGGAGACTAAAGATGCGTGTGGGATTTTTTCACGATCGCATAGACAAAGCCGATCGCGCAACAATCGAGTCAAATCCTCAGCCGGCATGGGCTTGCCGCAGTAAAATCCTTGCACCTCGTCACATCCATGTTCGTGCAGAAAATGCAGCTGCGCCTCGGTCTCTACGCCTTCAGCGACTACTTTGAGGCGCAGATTGTGGGCCATGGATATTATCGTCAACGCGATGACCTTATCATCGGGATCGTTTTGCAGATCGCGTACGAATGAACGGTCTATTTTTACCCGGTCGAGAGGAAATCGCTTCAAATGACTCAGGCTCGAATACCCGGTGCCGAAGTCATCGATCGACAGGCCGATCCCCATCTCCTTGATCCGGTGAAAAGTCGAAATGGCCTTCTCCGGATTCTGCATAATGAGACTCTCAGTAAGTTCCAGTTCCAGATATTGGGGACCTAGATGGCAATTCCCCAGCACTGCTTCGACCATCTCGGCCAGGTCTATCATATCCAGTTGGCGTGCCGATAGGTTGACCGCGACGCGCAGCTTTGGGAGTTGTGCCTTCTGCCACGCGTAGGCCTGTCCACAGGCGGTCGCCATCACCCATTCGCCTATGGGTGCAATAAGGCCGGTTTCCTCGGCGATGGGAATGAATTCATTTGGTGGGACAAACGTCTGGTTCGCCCTCTGCCACCGCAGCAATGCCTCGGCCGCCACCAGATAACCGTTGTGCAGATCGAAGACAGGTTGGTAGTGCAACACAAACTCACCCCGTTCCAATGCCCCCGGAAGCGCGCCGCGCAAGAGCATCTTCTTGGATAGCCCGGAGTCCATGCCGCGACGAAAAAAACCATAGTGATTACCACCCATCGCCTTGGCCTGATTCAGGGCGATTTCGGCGCATTTGACCAGGGACTCCATTTCCACTGCATCCCGTGGGAACATGCTCGCTCCGATAGTGCAGGTTATGGTCATTTGCTCGTTGCCGATCTCAACAGGAGTCTTGATCATCCGCATGATATCCTCGATCAAAACTTCCGCATCCTCTTGGCTTTCAACTTCGGAGAGAATGACCGCGAAAGTGTCACCTCCAAACCGGACCACTGTGTCTCCTTCCCGTATCAGCGAAGACACACGGGCCGCGATAATCTTGATTATTTCGTCTCCCGCGTCATGACCGAGATTTTCATTGATCAGCTTGAACTGATCGAGATCCAGAAATAGAGTCGCGATCGCCTCCCCATGTTGCCGCGCATGGATTATTGCCTGTGTCAGGCGGTCGCGGAGCAAGGTACGGTTGGGAAGGTCGGTGAGCGGGTCGTGGGTAGCCAGGTGGATCAGTTGTTTTTCGCTTTGCTTTCGCTCGGATATATCCCGGATCGCTCCGATTGCATGCCATTTTCCGTCGATGACTGCTTCTGATATCGAAAGCTCCACCGGGAATTCCGTATTGTTGCGGTGGCGCCCGTAAAACTCGACGGTCCTGTTTATCAGTGGACCGGTTCCATGTTTGCGGAATTTCTCGATCCCATTCTCATATTGATCGCCGTATCGTTTCGGCACAACAAACTTGTGCAGTTGTTGGCCGACAATTTCGTCTTTGCTGTATCCAAAAAGTTTCTGTCCAGCACGGTTCCAGTAAGTAACTATCCCGCGATCGTCCATCAACACGATTGCATCCAGCGCAGCCTCGGAAATGCTGCGAAACTTGGCTTCGCTGTCTTTCAAGGCATTATGTACCCTGAATATCATCTTCGCACGGGCTACGTCCCGTTTGTGTATGATACGGTTGAAAAACCACAGCGTGGGGGCAAGGAGAATTAACAGTGAAGCCAATACGCCTGACTCTAGTTTTCTCCTTGATCTTATGTTGTTTAATTCATCGGCTACGTCGGTATAGATCTCAAATATACCAACGACCCTGCCGTCCAGCCCAGCATACATCGGCGTGTAGGTCTCCACGTATTCCGATAGGTTGGGCAAGTCCTCATGGAGCGTGTCCCCGCTAACGAGTTTAGAGTAAGGCCGTCCGCTCACTGCTTGGCGCAGGGCGGGATTCATGGCATGCCGGTCTCCTATCTCGGATTTGTTGGAGGAATAAAGCGTCACGCCTTCGAGGCTGAAGATCTTGAGCTTGAATATGTCGGAGTGTGCCAAGATTGACGGCAATTGCTTTTCAATGTGTGGTGGTAATCTCGCTTGTAGCTCATTCTCGTGAACGATATCGATTTCAATAGTTTGAGCTAGTCCAGGTGCCGGCGCATCTGCGGTTTGACCGTCAACCGCAAGCAACATCGCGTGGTGATGCTGCATGAGTGCCTGGATCGACTGGGCAACAAGAATGTTTTTGTGCTCAACGTTGTCGATGTGCGTGTTGATTGAATTCCGGTAGTGCATCACGGCCATGATCGACGCGACGATCGCCACCACCAAGAGACTGGATAGGGAAAAGTAGCGCAATCCCTTGAACTGAAGATTGGTGCCGTCCCCCGGTGGGGATTTCGCAGCCGAGCTATTCATGAGTCTGTGGCCACTAGCGAGATCCGTGCGACGCCTCGGTTTGCGTGGCCGACCGCATCGGCGCCTGGATTGGCGTGCACACCTGTCATAGCCTGTTGCTTCGTTTAATTGCGCTCAGCGCGGTAGACTCTGCGCCTGGATTGATACCACTAAAAAATGCCATGCCCCCACATATAACAACTAGCAAAAACACCAAGAGAGTCAAGGCAACTGTATGAATTACTTTATTTTTTAAAAAGTTTTTCGATTATTTATATAGTCGTTTGCAGGACCAACACTAGCCCGCCGCGGGGAATACGCGGAATTCTCAGACCTCCGTGCAGGTGAATCATCGGCGGGTGTTGGATATATGGATGGATGGGCGGAAAAGATCGGGTTAGCGGTCTGTCGGACTTGGGATATATCTACGCCACGATGCGCTGAGCCCGACAGACAGCTAGCCTGCATATTGCACCAAGGCTCCCGGATGATGGCGTTGGGGTCCGGCGGTTGGATGCTGCGCTGGAGCGGAATGCATCGCCGTAGCGATGGATAGAGAGAAGCGCACATCCAGGGTTTCGCGACCGAGCCAACGCCCAGAAATGATTTTCAAGCACTGGCGGTTCGACTGGAAAATAGGCAACGCGTATTGGGCATTTATATGCTTTGCTCCAGAGGACCTGAACGGTTGTGCCTCGTGGTGATTGCCCTGCGTCTCTACTACACTCTTCAATATATTCAACAACGGGCAGGGTCGCGTGGTCAGAACCGCAAATAGGGACATCATCTTCTGCCTCTATTCGATTTATAAAAACGTGCGGCAGCTTTCAGTTGTGATTGATAAGGTGCTAATGCGGATCGTCGAAAATCGATATGCCGATTGAGAGGATCAATACAGGGCAACTTCAGGTTGGCATGTATGTCTCGCGCTTGGATCGACCATGGCGGGAGACGCCGTTTCTCTTTCAAGGATTCTATATTCAGGAAAGCGATGAGATTGCAAAGCTCGAAGAGCTGTGTCGTTATGTCTATATCGTAGTCCCTGACGAAGAGTACACGTTGGAGAGCGCGCAAAAGACACCAACGGTTCTGACGGTGTCCGCGATCGACGAACTCGTTAAACGTCATCATGACGAATCTACGGCGCCGCGAGTTAAATTCACTGAGGAACTGCCCAAAGCGCGATCCGTGCATGAGTCCATCGAGAATGTAACGATGGAGATCTGGACCGACCTGAAAGAAGGAAAGACGCTGGACATACATGATATCAATGCGTGTGTCGATGTCATGGTAGACAGCATTAAACGCAATCCGGATGCATTCAACTGGGTTTGCCGCGTCAAGGAGCATCATTCCTCTACTTACCGCCATGCCATCAACGTGTCCGCCGGTTTGACGACTTTTGGCAGGGCAATGGGATTCCATGATGAAAAACTTAGGTTGCTGGCGATGGGTGGTTTGTCTCTGGACATTGGGAACATCAAGCTGCCTCAAGACCTGCTGGATAAGAAAGAACGTCTTACGGACGACGAATGGGAACTGGTGAAGAAACACGTTCGTTACGGTATGGATCTTTTGGAACAGGCTTCCAATGTGGATGAACGATTATTGTGGATGGTTGCGACCCATCATGAGCGTTATGACGGCAGCGGCTATCTTGCCGGATTGGCGGGTGATCGTATTCCAATATTTGGGCAGATGGCCGGGATCGTAGACAGTTACGTCGCCTCCACCGAGGCCAAAACTTACGCATCAGCGATGACATGCGAAGAGTCCGTCCAGACTTTATTCAAGCAGCGCGATCAGCATTTCAAGTCGTCGTTGGTGGATAAATTTATTCAGGCCATCGGAATTTATCCCACGGGATCGCTGGTTGAGCTGAGTTCCGGTGAGGTCGCCATCATTATTGGTCAGAACCCCCGTAGAAGACTACGGCCGCGGGTCGTGCTGCTGTTGGACGCGGATAAGAATCCATACGGGAGTTATCCAGTGGTCAATCTGCTCAAGGAGCCGTACACGTTTGACGGAAAACCGCTGGACATCGTGAAGGGCGTGGCCCATGGAGACTATCCGATCAATCTGGAAGATTTCACATTCTAATCCGCCGACTGCGATGGCTGATGCGGATTTCACAGAATCCACCAGCGGAACCGCGCCTCTGTGGATCCGGTTTCGTGTGTGTCGAGCGCAACCGTGAGTGGCGATGGCCGCCAAGCGCCGCGCCCACCGTATCTGTGTGAATGACTCAAGAATAGGGCCCCCTACCGCCATGTCGATATGGAAATCGCGGCCTTGCGCCCCCATATAATAAACAACCGGTGGCGTTTGCCTGGCGGTACGGGAGCGTCGGCGGTAACCGGGCATGTGACTGACAACAGGCCCGAAGGAGGTATTCAATGACATTAGCGGAGAAAATCAGACACCTACCGGTAACACGGGAAAAGGCGAAAGGACGCCGTGATTTGATGATGGATCCGTGGGATGAGATGGATCGGATGTTCGACCGCTTACTGGGTCGCTCGATGGTGAGAGGTTGGACGAGTCCAAGGTGGTGGCCGTTGGAGAAGCCCCTTGGCGAGACGGAGTTACCGCGTGTGGATGTAGTGGATCACGACGACGAAGTTGTGATTCGTGCCGAGATGCCCGGGGTCTCGAAAGACGGCCTTGATATCACGTTGGGCGACGACACGGTCACGCTCCGCGGCACGATCAAACAAGAGCACGAGGAAAAGGAAGCCGACTATTATTACAAGGAGACCGGACACGGTGAATTCGCACGCACTGTGGGTTTGCCGGCCAAGGTGGACGGTTCGAAGGCCAAGGCTACTTTCGATAACGGGATCGTGCGCGTTGTGCTTCCCAAGATGGCAACTGCGAAGAAGCAGAAGATCGATGTCAACTGACGAAAACCTGATGTAATCGTTAAAGCCCGGCGCGCAGCCGGGTTTTTTTTATGGTGCGTAGACCGAGGTCCCGGAGGGTTTGAGGATGAGGTAATATATAATAAAGATCCCCGTCGCAATATACGGGCTGGCTCATCGCTGCGCTCACTAAAGAGGAAATAAAAAATGATCGAGTTCAAAGAAGCCAACGGTATTACCGTCTTGCAGATGCAACACGGCAAGGCCAACGCCCTCGACGTAGAGTTTTGCACGGAATTGAAGGGCGCATTGCAGCAGGTGGAGTCAAGTTCTCAGGCCGTGGTGCTGACCGGTCAGGAAAACATCTTTTCCGCGGGTGTTGATCTGGTCCGGCTGATGAGCGATGGTGACGAGTATCGCAGCGCTCTGCTCACCGCGCTTGGCGATATGCTGTACGCGTTTTTCGTCTACCCCAAACCATTGATAGCAGCGCTTAATGGCCACGCGATCGCGGGTGGTTGTATCCTCGCGTGCGCAGCCGATCATCGCATCATGATACAAGAGAGAGGAAGAATCGGAGTGCCTGAGTTGACGGTTGGGGTGCCGTTTCCTCCAATCGCGCTTGAGATCATGCGTTTTGCAACACCTCCACAGCACTTCAGGCAATTTGTATTCAGAGGATTGACCTATCCCCCCGACCAGGCCCTTGCATGGGGGCTTGTCGATGAGCTCGTCGCGAGCGAAACCTTATCTGAACGCGCGATGATCTGCGCCGTGGAGCTTGCCTCGATTCCTCCTCGATCGTTTGCGCTCACCAAGTCTCAGGCATGCCGGCCGGTGTTTGAAAAACTGCAGCAGAAATGGTCACTGGACATGGAGGCACGAGTTAAGGAGGCGTGGAATGCTGTTGAGGTGGTAGCGGCGGTGCAAAATTACGTGGATAAGACACTCCGTAGGTGATTCGGAAGCGAGGACTTTACAGCACCAATAAATAATATATCGTCGCGCCCCCTGCGTCCTCTTGTAGCGCAAGTCTCGTCGCCGGCCCCCGGGGTCCTTGCTGCAACATCCAGGCGAGCCGGGGACTTCCTGTTATGCTTTGCCGATGCAGGAACTATTCAATATCGTTCTCCCTGTTTTCGGCATCATTTTCGCGGGTTATGCATCACGGCGCTTCGGTCTGTTGCAAGACGCCAGCGCCGAGGCTCTTAACAGCTTTGCGTATTATATTGCGTTGCCGGCGTTGTTGTTTCTATCGACGTCAAGAGTGCCGGTGCAAGCGATTCTCAACTGGCCGTTTATCTTTGCGTATCTTTTCGGGGCGCTGATCACTTTAGGGATTGCCCTGGCCGGAGGGCGTTTGTTGTTCGTGCATCGGGGATTATCGACACTCGCGCTGCACGGCCTGGCAGCAGTGTTCGCCAATACCGTATACATGGGAATTCCATTGTTTGTCGCAGCATTTGGCGAACGTGGTGCAGCGCCGGCGGTGGTGGGCGCGGTTGCCAGCAATCTGTTTTTCATCGGTTTGGTGGTGCTGGTTCTGGAAATCTCCCAACATCGCCGGGGTGGTTCCGCTTTGGCCGTTAAGGCGGTTGCCAAGGCGTTGCTCAGCAACCCGGTGCTGGTGGCGCCGACCCTGGGATTAGCGGCCTCGGCGTTGCAGATTCATCCGCCGGTGCCGGTGGACCGCTTTCTGGAACTACTCAGCCGGGCAGCGGGACCGTGTGCTTTATTTGCTTTGGGTTTGTCACTATATGGATTCCCCATTCGCGCGGGGGGACGTGAAATTGCGTGGCTGACGCTGCTCAAATTGCTGATCCATCCGCTCGTCACCTGGGTGATCGTAGGCCCGGTCCTGGGCCTGGACCCCGTTTGGGCGGCGAGCGCGGTGTTGCTGGCCGCCATGCCGACCGGCGCAATCGTGTTTATGTTTGCCCAGAAATACAATGCCTACGTACAGCAAAGCGCTACCACTGTCGTCATCACCACGGCCCTGTCGTTACTCACATTAGGTGTATTGTTTTCCCGGTACGGAACAATAATATCGACCAGTCAGTGAATGTGTGCCGTTGATTCACTCCTATCCGGGGCGGCCGAATTTCGGCGCGCCACTACGATTGACCTTCCTCGCGAACGATGGGCAAGGATTCCGGAAGCCGGCGACGAGACTTGCATTGCGCATAGTGGCACGGTCGGGCTCGCCGTTCGAGATCGAGTCAGGGCGGCGCGCCTTGGCGCGATGTTCGGGTCAAAGATTTCCAACGGTATCAAAGGCAGCGACCTGCTTTGTCGCGGCCTGATTACCTGGCTCCGCGAATTCCGCACTGCTTGGGATCAGCTCCGGGGTTGCGGCCTTTGTCAGTGCCGGCGTTACTCTATGGAACAATGTACTGCGCCGCTGGAACGGCTCTTCCAGAACCATGGGGCTGGGACGTGCCCAAGTCTCAATTTCGAGCAATAATGGCAGATTCGATGCAAAAGCGGTGATCGCGAGTTCTTCCAGCGCTTCAATGCCGGTCACCGGGGTATAAGTCCCATTGTAGACTGCACCGGTAACGGTTTTTATATCCAACTGGAGCGGAAATACGATCGGACCGTTTCGCGCAACGGTTTTTTGCGAGCTTGCGATATAGGCCATGTGCGCAGGGCCGAGGCTTTGCACCTTGGTGATCACTGGATTCACGAACCGGGGTCGTGTGGGCTGTTCATCGCTCCACATCTCCAGTGTCATCCCCAGATGGCCGTCGTAGTACTCGGCGGCCGGTGATTCTCCGGCCCGCCATCCGTCAGTTAACGTAATGGCAACGAGCTTCGTCTCGCCGGCCCGGATCAGGTGAAACGTAATCGTGTCCTTTGGGTTGTGACTGCTGATAAACTGCGCGGCCTGGCTGGCGGTGGATATCGGCGTGTTGTCCATCTGATAGATCACATCCCTGGCGAACAGCTTGTCCGCACCCGGGCCCTCCGTGGGCGTCTCCGTTAGGATGAGTGCAGCGTATCCTTGCGGAGCCCGAAACACCGTGGCTTCATCGGGTGTGAGCAGGGTCACGATGTTGTTTATCCCCGCATCGCCCCAACTCGGTGGTCCATTATGAAGGAGCCGGGTTTCCTTTTTCACCAGGTTAATAGGCAGCGCGTAGCTGATACCGGTATTGTTCCCATTCCTATTGGATACTATGGCGGTGCTAACACCGACCACCTCACCGTTGCGATTGAATAATGCACCGCCTGAGTTGCCATGGTTAATGGCCGCGTCGGTTTGTAGATAAGGCAAGGCGCTGTTGGCGATTCTGTTGGTGTGAGAGACGATGCCGCGACTGATGGAGTTTGGATTGAGACCCAACGGATTTCCGACTGCGTAGACATCGTCGCCTGCATGCAGGGTGTCTGAATCTCCGAGGCGCGCCTGCCGAATGCCGTCACAATTTTGCATTCGTAAAATCGCGATGTCCGTGCGCGGGTTGGAGTTGACGACAGATGCCGGGATGCCGGAGCTATGAGGCCAATGCCTTGGGTACACCTCTATGACAGCGGCGTTGGCAATGACGTGATGACTGGTCCATATCTCGCACTTTTGTGCGGACACCACAAACCCAGAACCCGACGCCGCCTCCCAAACAGAATCCCCGACAGCGTCAACACGCACATGAGAAACGGTTTTCAGCCACACAGAGACATCCAGCATGGCCTCAGGATCAAATCGTTGCTGTGCGCGATGCCAATAAATCCCCGTGGGGATCAGCACTACCAATAATCCCAGCACTCCGGTTCGCCACGCGGTTTTTGCTTTGTTGGTCATCCTCAATGCACGGCATCAAAGAATGTGACCTTGCGAGAGCGCCCGCTTGGATTAACACCCCGATTCAGGGAACGGGACGTTCATCCGCGCTGAAGCTAACTTTCGCGCCCCACCTCAAAATCGTGAAGCACTTGGCCTTTCTATGTATAACGTCAGACACCTCATGAACTTTATGCTTCTACTTGAAAGTTTAGTCTATCGCGCCTGAATTGCAGTTTTTTTAAGGGCGAGTGTCAGGATTATCGCGGCTGCGAGCCGCTCCCACAGGTACTATGCCTCTGTGTGAGTGAGCCGCATTGGATGTGGGAGTGACATTCTGTCACGATCTTTGCAACAATCCGATATCGAGTCACTTCTGTACACAGAATCGCGCGCATGACCGACCAAATCAGTGACATCAATGTCGTTGCCCAAGATCTGTTGCCCACACCGGACCAGTTACGCCGCGATTTGCCGCTGTCGAAAACCGCGGAACGCACGGTGCTGCGGGGCCGCGGTGAAATGCGGCGGATTCTCGGCCGTCAGGACTCCCGGATATCGGTAATCGTCGGTCCGTGTTCAGTCCACGATATCAAAGCCGCCCATGACTATGCGCAAGCGTTAACGGCGCTGGCGAGCGAGCTGGAAGACAAAATGTTCATGGTCATGCGGGTTTACTTCGAGAAGCCGCGCACCACCGTGGGCTGGAAGGGGCTTGTCAATGACCCGGACATGAACGACTCATTCCACATCGAAAAAGGGCTTTACCAGGCGCGCGAACTGCTGCTCCACTTAGCGGAGATCGGATTACCCGCGGCCACCGAGGCGTTGGATCCGATCATGCCGCAGTACTTGTCCGATTTGATTTCCTGGACCGCTATCGGTGCGCGCACCGTTGAGTCCCAGACCCATCGCGAGATGGCCAGCGGTCTGTCCAGTCCGGTAGGATTTAAGAACGGTACCGACGGCTCGCTGGGAGTGGCGATCAACGCCCTGCAATCGGTAACCCGGCCGCATCATTTTCTGGGGATCAACCAGAGCGGCCAAACTACGGTGTTTCGTACGCGCGGAAATCGTGATGCACACATTGTATTGCGCGGCGGGGGAAGTCATCGCAATTATGATTCTGTCAGTATTGCCAAGTGCGAGGAGGCACTCGCGCAAGCCGGTTTACCCATCAATATCATGGTTGATTGCAGTCACGGCAACTCAAACAAAGACCCATCGCTTCAGCCGCTGGTGGCCAAAGACTGCGTGAATCAGATCCTCGAAGGCAATACGTCGATTATCGGGTTGATGTTGGAGAGCAATCTCAACGGGGGAAACCAGGCCATTCCGACCGACTTGTCCAAGCTGCAATACGGTGTTTCGGTTACCGACGCCTGCATCGACTGGCCGACCACGCGGGCACTGCTTAGAGAACTGGCGGACGCGCTGCGTACCTGATCCCCCGGCCGTTTCCTTCCGAGACTTAATTGCCCCTGGGCCCGGCCGTAAATTCTGATCACCTATAGATACCCTTGCGGACATATTAGCCATGCCAATCATGGATGACTACTCTTCCCTTACCGTGGTGCTGCTCACCGCGATTATTTTCTTATCCGGACTGGTACACGGCACCTTGGGACTGGGTTTTCCGTTAATAGCCACGCCGCTGCTCGCTCTTGTTATGGATGTGCGCAGTGCTATTGTCCTCACGCTCTTGCCCACCGTTACGGTCAACATCGTCAGTATGGTGCACGGCGGCCGTTGGCGGGAAAGTATTGGTAAGTTCTGGCCGCTTGCCGTATACGCAGTGATCGGCAGCGCCGCCGGCACCTGGTTCCTCATCAACACTGATCCCGCACCGTTTAAGCTATTGCTGGCGGCTTTGATATTGCTTTATCTGGGCGCGAATTATTTGGGTGCGGTCAAGATGCAGTGGGTTGCCTCCCATCCGCACTGGTCCATGCTTTCGTTTGGCCTCACCGCCGGAGCTGCGAGTGGCACCACGAATGTGATGGTCCCGGTATTGATCATCTACACTCTGGAGTTGGGTCTCGCCGCAACCGCCATGGTGCAGGTATTCAATATGTGTTTTTTTGCCGGAAAGATCGCGCAAATCGGCATATTTACCAGTACCGGCGTTGTGGGTGCCGGGGTCTTGATGTCTACGATGCCGTTTGCGGGCGTCGCCTTGATTGCGCTGCTGTTCGGTATGGCGATTCGTAATCGCCTTCCGATTGATACCTACCGCATGATTGTTAAAGGCGTGCTGTTCGTCATCGCCGTCGTGCTAATCGTACAATTCCTTACGCAATCCTAACGATGAATCTCGGGTTGCCCGTCTTGGCACAGCATTCAGATTGAGGCGCCGTTGCTCATAGCGGATGTAAAAAGTTTTCTGCTGACAAAGGACGGGGTTTCCAAGGCCCAGCAAACAATTACGCAAGCTCCTACCAGTATGCCAACAGTTTGTCTTTTTCGATCTTCCACTCGAATCGGTTCAGCGGACGGTTCCCCTTCTTGATGCATTCCCCTGTTGAAACATCGAATGACCATTCATGTTTGGGACACGTTAGCACACCATCTTCGAGTGCAAGGTGTGGAATATTCGTAACCTGATGCGGGCAGCGGCTGTCGTAAACGCGAAACTCGTTGTCGTTGCGATAGATGAACAGGCTGCGCCCGTCACAGTTCAGGTAGTTGATTTGTTGATTTTCAATGTCTTGGGTCGGGGCTATATCATGCCATTGGGGCTCGGCATCCAGGAATTCAGGGCGAAATTCGGGAATGTCCATATCAAGAACGATGTCCACCGCCCAGACAATCTTAGCAAGGCCGAGGGCGGGAAACGCCATCAACAGGGCATCGAGTATCTCGTGGGGAGTGGCCCCGTCTCTCATTGCCCGGCTGAGGTACTGCCTGAAACCAGTTTCCGTCTGCGCATGTACCTTGGTAATCACCGAAATGAGACTGCGAGTCTTTTTATCAAGATGCGTTCCCGCCTGTTTGAGAAACGTAAAATACGGCTTGATCGCATCCGGGCGGGCTTTGATCAAATAATTAAGGGCATCACTCATGTGGGGTACTCCGACATAGCTGAATACGACCGGCATGGCCGGCAAACGTCAATGATAACAAAAATGCAACGCGCGTTAGGTGCATAAATTACGGCAGCGCAGAGCGCACAAGGAGCGAATCAGTTTAATCAGTGTCGCGCGAGCGCAGGCTTCTTTGCGTATCGCTTCTCTAATGGTCAGGTTCAACTACAATTGATTGACGTGAGCATGAGTGTAAAAGGGATGCCAGGACATGGCTGCTTGTCTGCATGTTATTGTCCCTAATCCGTTGATTTTAAAAACATCCCGATGGCATATAGTGTGACGATTAACAGGGCTTTATTCCTCGTCTTAGGGGTCCTGGCCGTGGCCGGGTCCGCGTATTACATCGGTTCCGGTAGCAGTGGCGGTCCGGGCGTGGCCAACGCCCACCTCGATCTGGTGCCGGCGGACACGCTGATGTTCGCCGGGGGGCTGGAACCGGTTCCGGTCCGTAAAATGTTGGAGCAGTCTGGATTGGAATCCACCCAGTGGCTCGCGCACGGTGACGTGCAGCAGATCTATGAACAGTTGGGCCTGGAAAGTGCGGCAGACGGCGTGCGGATGCTCGGTGAACTGTTGGTATTTTATTTTGACCATCTCGATGATCCTGCGGAACTGCTCGGCCAACTAGGACTCGCCGATGAGTTTAATGCAACGTTCTATACCGTAGGGCTCGTTCCCGTAATGCGGATACAGGTCGCGGACAAATCGGCCTTTGACCGCACGGTTGCCGGCATCGAGCACAACGCGCGAGCAACGCCGTTGGTGCGCAATCTTGGGGGTGTGGAGTATAGAGCCTATCCGTTGATTCCCGGCACGGATCATCCCTCCCTGGTGGTGGCCGGGAACGGCACCGATGTGGCATTCATCGTTGATCTCGGCGATTCGGAGGCGCTATCCACCGCAATTGGTGCGACCAAGCCCGCGTCCTCAATTGCGGAAACAGATCAGATAAGAAGACTGAATCAACAATACGAATACTCCTCGTTAGGGACCTTCGTGCTGAATCATCAGGCCATTCTTGCCGCGCTGACTTCTGCGGAGAATCAAGCTGGCCGCACTGTGGCCAAGTTGCTCGCCGGCACGGCACATGCGGAGGGGATAAAACTTCTGCGCAACCCAACGTGTGCGAAAGAATTCGAAAGCATTGCGCGAATCTGGCCGCGAACAGTGGCGGGATACCGAAATATGGAACTCACCGACGACGGTATCGCGAGCGAGTTTCATTCCGTCGTTGAGATCGACGCTCCGGAGCTTCTCGAAACCCTGCGCAGATTGAGGGGCCACCTTCCGCGCTCGTTGATTGACCACGAAGATACCGAGTTCGCCTTTGCGTTGGGCCTTGACATCGGCAATCTGGGACGAGTCACCGGGGAGCTGGTGCGGTACATGAAACAGTGGCATTACGAATGTCCTGCTTTAGCGCCGTTGAACCAATGGGGCAAGAACGCCGCCTCGGCGTCGATGACGGTGACCGTTGGCGCCGCGATGGGGCAGGGCATAAAGGGAGTGAGCTTTGGTTTGTTGGACCTAGACATGGATGGTGCGGGCGGCGGCCTCAAATTGAATAGGCTTGACGCCGTGCTCGCTGTATCCGCAGAAGAACCATGGCGGCTATTGGAAAACGCGGGCGCGATTCCCGGACTGGGCCGGATCGACCTCCCTGAAGACGGTACGGCGGTTGACGCGTGGTTGCCGATTCCGCTGGCCGGTGGGCACCTGCGTTTACCGCTGAAATTGGCGTTGTCAGGGGATCATCTGACGGCCTTTGCAGGCGCCGGGGCGGGACGTCTCGCCAGGGCGATTGGGCGCGGTAAGCTCGAGGCCAACGGACTCTTGTACTACAAATTCGACTACCGGTCTTACTTCAAGCTGCTGGCGAATGCAGTGGGACCCTATCAAGGCCCTCGATACGCGCCCAAGGAGCGCCGCTTGCTGGAAGCGCTGCAGTCGATCAACGCCGTGTATCAAGGTCAGCTGGACATCACCGAGCGTGGCATCGAGATGACTGGAGACATCGTCGTTCGCAATTAGCCCCCGTTAGCGCCTCTTTTCGCGGCCTTGGTGCGGCACTATGCGGGTTAGATCCTTTGGCTGCGTGCGGCTTCAGGATGCCATCGGTAGGAGCGGCCTCAGGATGCCATCGGTGGGAGCGGCTTGAAGCCGCGATAGTCGTGACACGACGGGCACCGGCGGGCACCGCTGTACGCAGCCCGCACCCGGTGTCCGCCATGAACCAATTCGATTAGAATTCGGCTACAATCCAGGGCCTTGTACAGGAACCTTCGTTCATCGACAGTGAGATCTGCCCGGTACCATGAGCCGCCATATTCAACTAATGGATACAACACTGCGGGACGGTGAACAGACCCGTGGTGTTTCATTTTCCCAGGATGAGAAAGTCAGCATTGCCAAGGCATTGTTGACATCCCTGCGCGTGGAGCGCGCGGAGGTTGCCTCCGTTGGGGTGTCGGAGGGGGAGCGCCAAGCGGTGACTAAAATCAATCAGTGGGCCGCCGGTGAGGGTATGCTGGACAGCGTCGAAGTGTTGGGCTTCGTTGACCGGACACGCAGTGTTGACTGGATCACCGGTACCGGCGGCAAGGTGCTCAATCTGTTGGCCAAGGGGAGCGAGAAACATTGCCGGGAGCAATTGCGCCGCAGCCTGGATCAGCACCTTGCGGATATTCGACACACCGTCGCCTATGCCAAGGAGCAGGGCCTCAAGGTGAATATCTACCTTGAAGATTGGTCGAACGGATACCGCGACAACCGGGACTACGTGTACCGCATCGTGGAGGGCCTGGACGGCATCGGCATAGCTCATGTCATGTTGCCGGATACCTTGGGGGTGATGATGCCGGATGAGGTGTACGACAGCTTGTCCAACATGATTGGCCGCTTTCCCGAGGTGCAATTCGATTTCCATCCCCACAACGATTACGGCCTGGCCACGGCCAACGTCATGATGGCAGTAAAGGCTGGGGTATCCACCATACACTGCACGTTGAATTGTCTCGGCGAGCGGGCGGGAAATGTATCTCTTGCGGAGGTGATCGTGGTATTGCGCGACAAGATGGGCATGAGCCTTGCGATCGACGAGTCCAAGATTTACACCCTGAGCCAGATGGTGGAGAACTTTTCCGGAAAGCGGGTAGCGGAGAACGCGCCCATCATCGGCGCCGATGTCTTTACCCAGACCAGCGGTATCCACGCGGACGGGGATCACAAGGGCGATCTGTACCAAACCGTGCTCAGCCCGGAGCGATTCGGCCGCAAACGGATCTATGCGTTGGGTAAGATGAGCGGCAAGGCGTCGTTGCAGAAGAATCTGGATGCATTGGGCATCAGCCTGTCCGAAGAAGACAAGGCCAGATTGCTGGAGCGTGTCGTGCAACTGGGGGATTCCAAGGCGATTGTAACGGCGGAGGATTTACCATTCATCATCGCCGATATTTTGGAGGGTAAAGACTACAACCACATAGAATTGCTCAACTGTTCGATCAACAGTGGCCTTGACCTGGAATCCACGGTGAGTATCCGGGTGCGCCTGTACGATGATATTTGCCGCTCGTCCGGCTCGGGTAACGGCGGTTTCGACGCGTTCATCGTGGCCATTCGCAAGGTCCTGGATGAACAGGACTTCGATTTTCCGCAACTGGTGGATTACGAAATCAGGATTCCACAGGGCGGCAGTACCAGTGCGCTGACCGAGTGCTTCATCACCTGGCAGGATGGGTCTTCGACCATGAAGACCCGTGGTGTCAACACCAACCAGGTGTTGGCCGGCATCAATGCCACCATGCGCATGCTGAACATCAAGCTGCAGGCAGGCCATCAATCATCGCAGGCGGCGTTAACCGGTTGAATGTGTGGAATCGGCCGTGATAACACGGTAAAGCCGCAAGTCAAGGTTTGGAATATGTTCGCACGGTTTGATAGCGGATATAGGCGAGGGCGTATAGATCGTACAGTGCGTGGAGCAGGATCACCGCGAACAGGCTCTCGAAGACACTGTATAGCCAACCGATGTATAGTCCCATGAGCGTCGCAACAACGGCGTAAGCCGGGGTGACGAAGTGGACCAGTCCAAACAGAATGCTCGCGGGCAGTAGGCCGAGTTCAGTCTGCAGCACGCCGCGGAACAGCATCTCCTCTGCAACACCAGCAGACACCGCGATCGCAAGCAGGTCGACAAATCGCGCGTGTAGGAATACACGCCGAACATCCTGGAGCATTATCCGCCTTAAGCCACCCAACACCTTGATGCGGTCGCCGTAGTCCGACATCATGGCGATAAACAGTACAACCAGCGGTGCAGTCGCCAGCAAGCCAATAGATAGTTCGCGCGCGACGTCACTGGGTGCGGGATCGATGTCGATCTGTAACCATGCCGCCAGGAGAAGCGCGCAACCAAAGACCACGCCTTCGGCTACGAACGCGACGAGCAGGAGTCGGGCCCGTGCGAGCGGTTGTGCGACAGCCATCAGGTGAGATCGTTCAGCTAACTCGGTACACCATACGGCTCGGTTTCGAACACCGCGTTACTCAATCTGGAACCTGTTCTCGACCCGCCGGTTGCGATCAATGGCTCCGTGCACCTGGAGATTGCTCCGCAGGACGGTATACACCGTTGAGCAGCGGCCATGGTCTCGCGCGACCCCCGCATCATCGCCGTAACCGGATTCCGCGGGGCGCCACATGAGGTTCAGAACCCGCATCGGCGCGATTGCCACGTCCGGGGACAGTCCACGCACGCCGGCCCGCATCGACGGCGGCCAATAGAAGAGCAGGGGAAAGTAGTGGTATACGCCGAAGTTATCCGCGTGATTGGCGAGATCGTCCAAGCCGTGCTGGATGCCGCGCATGTCTTGCAATGACTCGTGGTCCACCGACGTCGCGGAGGGATCTTTGACGCCGGCTGACAACAACGCGTCATAGTCTGCGTTCAAGGTGTCCAATACATCCCTTTGTAGCACCAATGTGGCGCAACGCCACGGAAACTCGCCCGCGTCGGTGGGCCGCACAAAGCCCAACTCGATATCCGGTTCGTGGGCGTCCAGATAGCGTACCCGCAACGCATTGAGATCGTGGGTGAAGTGACGCAGCTCTTCCATGAAGTGGGGATGCTGTGCCAGAAAGTCCGGGTCGTCGATTTGGGGAAATGTCTCTTTGCGATGTGTGTGTCCGTCGGCGGTGATGTAACCGAATTCGCCGCGTACTCCCAAAAAATAGAAACCCTCGATGCCCGGGTAGTCCGCAGCAAGTTTGGATGTTGCGATACTCTGGTCCATTCTCAACTCCCCCAATGGGTTGTCTCCCAAAGGATTATAGGGTTGCTATCGGGGCGAGGCCAGATGCCCGCGGCAAAGGGGTCAGCTCCGTTTGGCGGCGGGAATCGGAAAAAACGGGGTCGGAGTCACAGACTCTGACCCGAATGGCACTTACTTAAGCCCTGCAGAGGCAAAGAAGTGCTGAATTGACGGAGAATTTCCGGGACCGTCGCCAGCAAGGATGCTGGCGCCGAGCCTACATGAAGGGTTTGACGGCGTGTCCCGGGAATTGTCACTCGGTTCAGCGTGTCGTGATCCCTCAAGTAAGTGCCATTCGACCCCCCTTTTTCAAGCATCCGGGATCCTGGCAAGAAATGCGGGTTAGAGGTTGTCGATGCCGGTTTTGCGTGGTCGCCGGCGCCGCCGGGTCGTGGTACCGATTCCGTGGCGTTCGAGCTTGTAATGCAGGGTGTTGGGGCGCAGTCCCAGCAGTCTTGCCGCCCTGGATTTGTTCCCTTCGCAACGGCGCAATGTTTGCTCGATGATCTGCGCTTCGAATTCGCCCACCATGTCATCGAGTGATCGATCGGTTACGCCCATATCTAGCTCCGCCACCAGTTGCGCGGCGTCCCGTTGCATTGTTTGCTGTCCTTTGCCGGACAGATGTTCAAAAGTCGCAAACTGCAGCGTGTCAACGCTCAACAGTGCCTCGGATCCGGTAATTGCCTGCAGATCGTCATCGTCGCACGTAACCCGCACCGGGGAGTGAAGATTGAACTGCAGTCCAAAATAATGGACCAATAGCGGAATATCCGTCATGCGCTCTGCGAGTGTCGGCATGATCGCAGAGAAACCATGAACTGCTTTTTCCCAGTCGTCAGGCAGCATGTCCAAATTCTTGTTCGCGTAGCCAATGACAAATCGAACCTTGTTGTCCACAGGGGTCCGCAAGAGTTGCATCAACCTCTTTGACTCTGCAGACTCAGGATCCAGGTCCGGCACCGCAATCGTGCCATGATCATCCAGATCGAGAGAAAGGTTTTTTAGATTCATCGGGTCGACGCTGATCGCTTGGCCGTCGCGATTGCCGAATTCGTGGATGTAATGGACCGATTCTATGAATTGTTGGGAATCGCTTTCATAGCAAATCAAAGCCGGTTCGGCAAAACGCGATAAAAACTGGAGACGCCGCATGTAGGAATTAAATGCGGGGCTCGCACCGATCAGTGGTGCGTCCTGGCTTCCCAGGAAATAACATTGTTTGTGCAGGTGGCAAAGTGCGCGAATTCGTTGCACCATTACTGCCGGGGACACACCACTATCGATGATGTCAATCAGGCCGCCACTAAGAGTGCTGTTGTGCTGGTTCGCAAATTCCCGCGCATACCTTCCATACAGGATAACCGCCGTCGAAGTCTTCCATTTACCGAGTAAGGCGGCCAGCCCCGGCTGTTCCTGATCCAAGTTGCAAACGAGTGCCTGCGGCTGCCCGGCACGTTGAAATGCTTTTGACGACGCACCGACATAGGTCTTTACGTCGCGAAAGTGATCACGTAAGAGGCGGGCCACGTCTTTGTCTCTTCCGAGTAAGGTGATCGATAGCGAAAGGCTGGAATCCGACGCACGGGCGGCGTGTGCGATGTCTGCACCCACGCTTTCATTATCTGCGGGCAGTACATTGTCTTTAGACGCAACAACGGATTGTTGCATTGTTTTCAAGCTGGTCTTGAGCGTTTCATTCTCGGCCCGCAGTGTTTTGATTTCTTCATCGGCGGCGCGCAGCTTTGATCTCAGGGCGGTGAATTTGTCCAGAAAAACCTCGGAAGTTTTGTGGAACAATTCTTCGACGACACGAAAGTCCGCATTGGAGTAGACGTTGCGCTCAAACGTCTCCCCAAGCAGCAACCACCCGTTAAGATCGGTGCACCTTGGATTAAACGGCACCACCGCGGCAATTCCATGAGTTGCCATTTCTCCATGAGTCTCCGGATCGCTGGCCGCGATTTCACGTGCTACTGTGATCTCTTGAATTTTGTTGAGGGTTGGCCGGCTGATCTTTATCATCCGCGGCGCGTCGCCTCCCGCGGATACAGGGGCGAAGGAGTTCACGAGCGACACCGGGCACTGCAGGGTTTGGGACAGCTTGTCGACCAACTGTTCCACCGTGGCTAACTCTGCGATCTCTGCGACGAGCCTGCGGATACCGCCATGGAGTTTTATTTTCCTGCGGCGAACCTTAGACCACGGAACGTAGAAACTAATATCGAAGATCCTGTGATGGTGAGTCGCGTAGGCGGCGACCGCCAAAAAGAAGGTAATTCCCATGGGGAGAATCACCGAAGCATTTAACCACTTGATACCAAAATGGAGCAGTGTCAAGACCACGGCTACGATAGCGATTATGGGCACTACCCCCATCAACAGCAGGGCGTTTTGCGCGCGTTTATGCGGGGTTTTCTGAGCGCACATGCCGAAGGAGAAGAACACCAGGGCCAGTCCACACGTGCTGAGGATAAAAATCTCCAGCAGCGCGAAGAGCGGGCCAGGCACGCGGGTGACGGTGTACCCAATGGGTTCGAATCCCCGGATCAGCGAACCGCCGGATGCCAGCAAGACAATCAACGCGCCTGCATACAGATGCCAAAAACCGTATAACCCGCGAGCGGCGTTGGTCGACGGGCGTCTCCACGACACGGCGATGGACAGATGTAACAGCAAGGCCGCCGCGGCAATACTTGCGATGTAATAAATCCTGACCGAGAAGTCGGGAATGACACCGCTTGCCAACACATAGAAGTGACTGATCTCGGCGATGTTTTGTACGGATAGTGCGAACAGGAAAAATAGAAAAAGCCGCGTGTGGTAATTATGAGTGGGCGAATGTCTGGCATACCAGTAGATGCCCCCCTTGATCAGCAGTGCGATCATGGCAGGCGTCGATACCAGAAGCGGAGAAATTACTATTGTTTGCGTAGTTAATTCCATACATGGTTGGTAGGGAATGGCAACTATGCTGACTATGTCAGACACCCTATTATTGTTTGTAATAGTTTAGAGTACTCGCCGGGCCCCGGTAAAGTGACTATCTCACCGATTATCGGAATGTGTTAGTTTTTAGGCGGCGTCCTGCCACAGCAGGCCGCCTTGACTCACGGACAGACCGCTGCCGGCGCCGGCAATGAATATCTTTTCACCCTCCGCAATGTCATGCTGTTCCGCCAGCAGCCGTAAATTGACGGGGATGGTTGCCGACGTAATATTGCCCAAGCGCGAGACGGTGTCGGTCATCCGCTCCTGCGGTACGCCGGAGTATTTCGCATGCAGCGCAAATACCTTGCGGCCAACTTGGTGATGAACGAACTTCTTTATTTCTTCGGGCTGCCATTGCAGCCGGTGCATGAACTCTGGATACATGTCCGCGTGCAGTTGAATGTGCTCTTTGACGATTCCGACCATATCCATGTGTCCGGGGGGCTGATCTTCCCGCTCGGAGAACACGCACAACTGGTTGAAACGGCCCTGAGATTCCAACATCAGTCCGGCGAATCCCCCCTGAGGATCGGTTTTCGGGCCGATGATCATGGCCGCACCGGCGTCACCCACCGTGAGCCCCCCCACGAGCCGGTTGAATTCCGCGCGATCGCGGCATTTTTTTAAGCACTCCAGAGCAGTGCGCCCGACCCGCCAGTTCTCTTCACCGGTAACAATGAGTCCGGTGCGCGCCTGACCGGAGGCGATGAATGAGTCCACTACATGGATGGCGTTCATGAATCCATGACAGGCGTTGGTGATGTCGAAACACACCGCGCGTTTTGCGCCCACGGCGTCTTGCACGATGTGCGCCGTCGCGGGCTCTAGGTAGTCCCGGTTCATACCCGCGTAAACGACGACATCGATCTGCGAGGGTGAGATGGCGCTGCGTTCCATCGCGTCGTCGGCGGCCCGGGTGGCGATTTGGGACGGCATCATGCCGGTATCGGCGATGCGTCGTTCACGAATTCCGGTAGCGCGTTCGAGCCAACTGCTGGCAAGGCCGAAACGTTCCTTTGCTTTGATTTCATCCATTAGTTCTGCGGAAGTCACCCGATTGTCGGGCAGATAGATTCCGATGCCAAGAATGCGTGAATGACCACTTGAATACATAACCCCTACCTCCAGAAAAAAAGTTTAGACCCCGGAGAACTTCCGGTGCGGCTCGCGTTGTGGACGCACACGTCCGCGTTGCGCGGTGTGCTCAGCGATTGAGGAGGTAGTTTTCAAAATATTGACCTATATTGATAGGCCGTAAATATTCACATATAGAACAGTAGGTTATACGAACATAGTCTCGACCGTTGAGGTCGTTGGGAGTGATTGGCCGCGCGATGCCGAAGCCGCGATCTGGCGGTGGGTGTCCGACCGACGGGCGCATCGGACATGCCGATGGTGCTGCTACGGAATTTCAAGATTTTGAATCGTTTATGGTACCCGAGGATTTCCAGTTTATTTTCAGCGTATTACGTTGTCGCGCGGTGTTATCTTCATGGACTAAAAGCGGGGCGCGCGCGGGCACCGGAAGGAACTTGCGGTCTGGAAAAAGTATCGCCGGATTTGATCGAAGTCACATGCGTCAGAAATTTGTGTCCACGGCCGCGACACCACCGCTCTCCGCCATGGAAAATCTGCTGATCAGGCACTGGAAAGTCATCCGCATAATGATCATCATTGAACGTTCATAATCGTATCGCTGGTAACAAGCGTCGCTTGTGACGGTTTGAGTGATCCGTTCCGATTCACAAATGTATAGCCTGACGAGGTGCCGGACTTGGCGAAAATTAGACGACTGATACTCGACGTATTGAAACCGCACCACCCCAATGTCGTTGAACTTGCCGGTGCATTGAGCGCCCAGGGTGCTGACTATGCGGTAACGATCAACGTCCTCGAGATGGACGACAAAACCGAAACATTGGAAGTCGTCGTCGAAGGCTCCGACATCCACTTCGATCGCCTTGTAGAGCGCATAACGGAGCTCGGTGGCTCGCTGCACAGCATCGATGAGGTGGTGGCCATTGCAGACGATAACGATTCGCAAGATTGATCAGACGGCTTTCCATGAGCAAATCATACTCAGCCGCAATCTCTTCTTCGTGACAGTGATAAAAGATCTGCGCCTGTTTATCAGAATCACCAGTTCGCAGGCTATTATCCGGCGCTATTTCGTCGTGAACGGGTTTGACGGTGCATTGACGATGCTCGGCCTGGCGACGGGATTTCGGGTTGGTGGTGAAGCCGCATTACCGCTAATGATTAGCGCGTGTGTCGGTGCGGCCGTTGCGCTGGGCGTCAGTGGTGTTACCAGTGCCTATATCAGCGAATCGGCGGAACGGCAAAAAGCGCTCAAAGAATTAGAACAGGCGATGGCGGCGGATCTGAATCACACGGCCCACGGCATGGCGGCGCGCCTGGTCCCGTTTTTGATTGCGCTGGTGAACGGTCTCGCCCCGTTGGTAATATCCCTGGTCATTATCACTCCCCTGTGGTTGGTGCGGTTCGCAGTTGATCTACCGTGGCCGGCTTTGGATACGGTCATCGGGCTGGCATTCGTTGTAATTTTTTTTCTTGGAACGTTCCTCGGCCGGGTAAGCGGCGAATTCTGGTTGTGGTCCGGTATCCGTACCGTCTCCATCGCGCTAGTAACGGCGATGATTATTGTTGTTGTCAGTCATTGAAACCGCCCGGTTGACGGCTGTTCTGCGGAGCTTGTCCGATTCTCATGTCGCCGGTGGCGACGCTTTTTCGTCAACGAATAACAGCAGTATTGCGCCGCCGGCAAACAGTACCAACAAGGACAGAATAGACAGGCGAGTGCTATGCGTCCAATAGGCCACTCCGCCCATCATCGCGGGCCCGATCACGGCGGCAAATTTCCCGAGCAGGTTGTAGAAGCCGAAAAACTCCGCGCTTGCGTTGTCGGGGATGAGGCGTGCGTACAGCGAACGGCTCAAAGATTGCACCCCGCCCTGAACCAGTCCGATGGTGGCGGCAATCGCATAGAACTCCCACATATGCTGCAGCTTGTACGCCCAAAGAGTGATGCCGATGTATACGGCCAGTCCGATGAAAATACCGGTCTTCGCGCTCAATCGTTGCCCAATCCAGCCAAACGCAAGCGCGGCGGGAAACCCCACAAATTGGGTGACCAGCAGCGCAAAAATCAAATGCTGGCTGGTGAAACCCAGCGCCACGCCATAGTCCACCGCCATGCGGACGATCGTATCGACGCCGTCGATGTACAACCAGTATGCGCCGAGAAAAACGATGATTTGCCGGTGGCGGCGTACGGTGCGAAAGGTGCTTCGAAGCTGACGGATTCCAAGTATCGAAGCATCTTTAAACGTTGTGACCGCTTTGGTGCGACGTTCGCGCACGTAACGCCACAGCGGCACGGTGAACATTGTCCACCACAGCGCGACCAGCAGAAAGGACACGCGCACGGCCTGGGTGCTGTCAGCAAGCCCGAATGTTTCCGGGCGCAGGCTCAGGTAGGCGCAGAACGCCAAGAACAATCCCCCCCCTAAGTAGCCCAAGGCGAAACCCAGCGCCGACACCCCGTCGAGATGACGTTTTTGGGTCACATCGACGAGCAGGGCATCGTAGAATATGTTCGCGCTTGCGAAACCGACCCCGCCAAAAACGTACAATACGACCGCCAGAGGCCACTGACCGGAAGCCACAAAAGACAGTGCACCGGTGGCAATGATTCCCACTGCGGCGAAACACACCAAGAAGCGTTTTTTGAACGTCCCCTGATCCGCGATCGCGCCGAGTACCGGCGCCATGGAGAGCACGAGGAGGCTTGCTATGGAGTTTGCGAGTCCTAATCGGAACGAGCTGATCGTAGCGTCGGTATCGGCGGCCCAGTATTGCTTGAGAAACACGGGGAAAAATCCAGCGATGATTACGGTGGCAAACGCCGAGTTACCCCAGTCGTACAAAGCCCAGGCGATTATCTCCCGCCGATTATTGATGTCAGAATACGGTAAGCGCACGTCGAGCCAGTTTGTGCGCGCACGCATAGCCACCGGCGCCCGAAACAATCATCCCGGGGCGCGCAGCCAGCGTCGCACGTTGAGAGTCGCTGGATTGTCTTCATTGCGCATGAAACATGGAATCTCACGCTTGTCAACTCGGCAAAGGTGGAAAGAGCGGTCAGTTCCAGCCCGTATATTCTCCCCAAGCGCCCCGTCCCTATTCACTGTTGTACACCGGGGAAGCCCGCTGCGTCTATTCCTGGAAACGACGACATTAATGCTCCAGATTTCCTGGTAAGAACAGGGGTGGGACTATCCCTGCGACTGCACTCGGGTTGGAGACAGCAAGTGAAATAGAAGATCTTTGAGTTGCACGCGGTATCGCTGCAGCCTGTCAGTGGGTCCGTTCGTCGGCGGTGGCCATCTTCTCCAAGGTGTCCATACGCTCCTCGAGTTTTCCTATCTCGATCAGCTTGGCCATCTGCGACAGGGCGTAGATCAAACTTTTTAGCTCGTCAGTTGATACGTCACCGCGCTGGGCGGCGCGGTAAAGCGCCGCCATCTCCCGGCGCACCTGCTGCAGGGTCGACAACTCTGGTTGCATGGAGTCGGGTATGGCAACCCGTCTTTCCGTGTTCGTGTCTCGTTGTCCGATGATGCTGGACGGCGAAGTTTTCTGCGGCATGTTGTGTTGTCCAATTGGTGCGGCGGGCCGGGCTTCTTTCCGCCGCAGATATTGATGCGATCGAAATTTTCTAAAAGCAGCTGTCAAAATAATAGACCGCTTGCGGACCCGTTGCAGTCTCCCTGATCGGGGGATTTGTTGGCCTCGTCGGCAAGCATAGTGAACGACGAAGCAGGCGTCGTTGACGGCGGCGCTGTGGAGACCCCGGTAAGGTTGCACCGCCCATGCGTGCAAAAAACAAGACCCCGCTCAGAGGCGGGGTCTCAATAACGCTGACCCGTGTGTGTCGAGGAGGTTGGGTCAGACTTTTTGGGGAGGACATTTATGTTGCCACAATGGCACGGCGCGCGGGGTTACCGTTTTGTCATGTGTTGTTCACACCATCTTGACGTCGCCCTGTCGAGCGCCGGGATTCGTGCATCGGGGGGGCAAGAATTGTCGCCTGGGCATTGACCGAGTACTTCACGCGAAGCAGGGGGTCGGCGCCACTGTCCGCCGCCTTGGGGCAATACATGGGCTCGCTGATCGACCGGCTCGTCTACCTCTGCCTATATCGGCACACAGGCGGAAGATGGCGGACATCGACACCGTTGGTGCTTGCTTGCCGGCAGGTGAAGTTTATGGATGCGCGCCCCGTGTGCGGCGTCAGCCAGACCTTTCTGCCGTCCAGCAGCTTCTCCCTGCCGTTGTATGTGATCTCGATGCGCCCCGTGGGGTCACCCAGTATGGCGATGGAACTTGTATAATCACCGGCAATATCAGTGGCCATCGCGATGCCCGCCTGGGTGTTGTTGCCGGGTAGGACGCCCATCGACGCATAATACTCGACGATTCCGACCTTGGCCGGCCCCGCCAGCGCCAAACCCTCCGATGCCTTGGCGCGTACGGTGTAGTCGCGATAAGTCGGGATCGCCATCGACGCCAAGATTCCAATGATCGCGACGACAATCATCAGTTCGATCAATGTGAAGCCTTGTTGTTCTGCGTTCATCCAATGTCACCATCTTGTGGCTGCTCGAAAACCGGCGCGACCTGCACAACACGATGCGACCGGCGGGCGGTAACGAGACAAGCGGGATATAAACAAGTATATGTCTTTATTGAGGCGTTTGCCGTCCCGGATCTCCACCAACATTGACATGACTCAAGCGTAAAACGGAAAGTATCAGTAAACTTTGTCCCAACAGCGGTGATGGGTGTAATCAACGGTGGAAAAGAGCCCCCACAATCATGTGCAGGAATACCGGGTGCGATGGCATACGCTCCACGTAGATGAAGCGATCGAACGTCTAACCTCGGACCGGAACGGCCTTGGCACGGAAGAAGCCGCACGCCGTCTCGACCAATATGGACACAACGAGTTACCGGCCGCGGATAGCGTATCACCGTGGTCGATATTACTCGCGCAGTTCAAAAATGTACTGATCATCATTCTGCTCATTGCCACGGTTATCTCGGCGTTTCTCGGGCACCACCTCGAATCCATCGCCATCACCGTCATCGTGCTGTTCGCAATTCTGCTTGGATTCATCCAGGAGTACCGGGCCGAGCGCGCAATCGAGGCGTTGCGCAAAATGACGGCGCCTACAGCGCGGATATTTCGCGATGGCCGAGAGTTGGCTGTGCCGGCGCGAGACGTCGTGCCCGGCGACGTGGTGTCGCTGGCAACGGGAGACAAAATCCCGGCCGATGCACGGGTGATTGCGGCTGTCAATCTACGCGTTGACGAGGCCCCTTTGACTGGGGAGTCCGAACCGGTTGACAAGCAAACTGAGCGGCTCGCCGAGGGGGACTGTGCGATCGGTGACCGGACCAATATCGCTTACTCGGGAACCACAGTCACGTACGGTCGCGGACAAGCGGTCGTGTATGCGACTGGCGTGCATACCGAGTTTGGCAAGATCGCCGGGATGCTGCACACCGTGGTCACTGGACGTACGCCCTTGCAAGGCAATCTCGACCGTGTGGGCAGGATCCTGGCAATCGCGGCAGCCGTCATCGTGATGTTCATCGTCATTGCTGGATGGACACGCGGCGCCGGGTTGCTGGATATGTTCGTGTTCGGTGTCGCACTGGCGGTCGCGGTGGTGCCTGAGGCACTGCCCGCGGTGGTGACTATCTCGCTCGCCATCGGTGTACAGCGCATGGTCAAACGCAACGCGCTCATTCGTCACTTACCGGCGGTGGAAACCTTGGGTAGCACGTCGGTGATTTGTGCGGACAAGACCGGAACACTCACCAAAGACGAGATGACGGTGCGGCGCCTGGTTGTCGATGAGCGCGTAATAGAGGTATCGGGAACCGGGTACGAACCACAAGGGGCGTTTCAGCAAGATGGGCGTGAGTGCCGGATCGCCGGCGTTCTGGAAACGTTGTTACAGGGCGCCGCGCTGGCCTCGGATGCGCGATTGGTGAGACAGGACGGCCGGTGGGCCATTCAGGGTGATCCCACCGAAGGGGCGTTGGTGGTCGCCGCGGCAAAGGCGGGATTTGGGCAGGAGCAGCTGGAGCAGTCGTTCTTGCGGGTGGATGAGATTCCGTTCAGCTCGGAACGTAAGCGGATGACGACCCTGCATCGCACCGGCAACGGTCACATCGCATATACCAAGGGTGCCCCCGAGGTGATTTTGACATTCAGTTCCCACCAGCTCACCGAGCACGGCGAGCGGCCACTCGATGCCTCTGCCGTACAGTCGATCCGCGACGCCGCGCAGCAGATGGCGCACGGTGCGTTGCGGGTCCTGGCGGTGGCTGTCAAACACGATGCAGCCATCGAGGATGCGGAAAACGATATGGTATTCGTCGGTTTGATCGGCATCAGCGATCCGCCGCGTCCGGAAGCCAGGGCGGCGATTCAGACTTGTACGCAGGCCGGCATCAAACCGGTGATGATCACCGGGGACCATCCGCAGACGGCCCAAGCGGTGGCGATTGAATTGGGTCTGGCGCAGACCGAGCGTGTCGTAACCGGTATCGACATCGACGCGATGACGGATGCGGAACTGGAGAGTCAGGTGCGCGACATCGAGGTATACGCGCGCGTGTCGCCGCAGCACAAACTGCGGGTGGTGGGGGCGTGGCAGAAACTTGGCCATATCGTGGCGATGACCGGAGACGGCGTCAATGACGCGCCGGCGCTGAAAAAGGCGGACATCGGCGTGGCCATGGGCATCACCGGCACCGATGTCAGCAAGGAGGCGGCCGACATGACACTTGCGGACGATAACTTCGCCTCGATAGTGGGTGCGGTCGAAGAGGGGCGGGTCATATTCGGTAACATCAAGAAATATCTGATGTATTTGCTCTCCTCCAACATCGGTGAGATTGGATTGATCGCCATCGCCACGGTTGCCGGGTATCCCTTGCCGCTGACCGCGGTGCAGATCCTGTATGTGAATTTGGCGACCGATGGTTTACCGGCGCTTGCCCTGGCCGTGGACCCTCCCGAAGCGGATCTCATGCGCCGGCCACCCCGGGACCCGCGCAGTGGCGTCTTTACTCGGCCCGTGGTCGCGTTGATGTTGACGGGGGGGGTGTGGTCGATGATGATCAATTTCGTATTATTCTCCTGGGCATTGGGATCGGGCCGCAGCCTCGAGCACGCGATGGCCATGACGTTCGTTTCGTTGACGCTCATTCAGTTTTTCAAGGCCTATAATTTTCGCTCGGACCGGGATTCCGTATTGGTGCGGCCGTTCGCCAATAAATGGCTGAACCTGGCAATTACGTGGGAGTGTGTGATATTGGGCCTGATCGTCTATTGGCCGATCCTGCAACAACCATTCGGGACTTATGCCTTCAGTGCCGGGGATTGGATGATTGTTGCCGGATTCGCGTTTACCGTCGTGCCGGTACTAGAGGTCAGCAAATGGATCGTGCGGCGCAGATCGTTCTCACCCGCCGCGTGAAAATCAAACGATACCGCGCCGCCGGCCGGATCTGTATGTTCATCTCGGTCATAGCCAACGTCCTGCTGTCCAGTACCGCATATTCGTCCACGCCAACGCTCGCGGTCATTATCGAAGGTGTGCCCGAACGGATCTTGCCCAAACTTACCTCTACCTTGGACATATACCGGGAACGCGGTAAGGATACATTGGATGAACAGCAGCTGCGGACACTGCATCGCCGAGCGGAAGCTCAGGTCAAGACCGCACTGCAGTCGTTCGGATTCTATAAATCCAGCGTCAAAGGCAGCCTGCACAGACGAGATCAACAATGGGTGGCGAGCTATGTGGTATCTGTGGGTCCGCCTCTACGATACCAAGATATCAAGATTGCAGTCTTGGGTGATGGCCGCGAAGAGCCAGGTCTGCAAAATTTATTCGAAAACTTTCCTATCAAGGTCGGTTACATCGTCGATCACACGGTATATGAAACCGCGAAACAACGGTGGCTTCGTACGGCGATCGACTTGGGGTATTTGGACGCCGGGCTTAGTAAACGGCAGATCCGTATTGATATGCAGCGTTACCAAGCTCAACTCTCTCT
>CAMYKK010000009.1 GCA_947258975.1 uncultured Gammaproteobacteria bacterium | reverse complement strand
CATGATCTGCCCTCTCAATTATGGCTCTGTGTCTGAGATCCCTATCTCAACATAATCCACGCATGTTGAGATGGGCAGGTCAAAACATTATGTCTAGGAGTCTGCGCGGTAGGACATTGTGTCGATGGCCGAGACGACTGAATACGATAGCCTGCATACGACGGCGATGTAGATCGAGGGATCAAGGTCCAGGTAGTAGGGATGGGATCGTACGAATCGGCTTCCTTTCCACGGAAAAGGTCATGTTTTCCCACCCCGTCCGGTCACTCCCGGACCATCAGGGATTGCAACCGCCGCAAGTTGAGGCCCAAACAGATAAGATCCCATTCACCGCGCACCGCTTGCAGACCCCGCAGGCTAAATTGCCGAAAGCCCAGCACGTTTTTGATCCAGCCGTTGACCGGCTCCACGAGGCCCTTGCGCTCGGCATAACGCGCCTTGTCGTCCGCACTGCTCAGTTTCGCCGCCATCCGCGCGGTCGCCGGATAGGTCTGGGCATCGATCTTGCCGCTGTCCTTGACTTCGCGTCCCAGCGACACATACCCGTCGATGTGCCTGCGCTCCAGTTCCGCCAAGCAGGACTCGCTGCGGTAACCCGCATCGGCCAACACCGATTCGGGCACCGCATTCAGGTCCTGTTCAATACCCTCTACCAATCCGATCAGTTCCCCATGGTCACTGGCGTTGTCGGTTAACCCGTTCCCCACAATCAACTGAAACTCGTCATCCACCGCCAACTGCCCGTTGTAGCATTGCTGAAAACCCTCCTCGGTCTTCATGATGCGGCTTTCCAAATCGGTGAAGTTGCTTTGCTCGTCATCGGCCGGTACACCAAAATCCCGCTTGAAGCGGCGCCCGCCTCGCGGCGACCGGCGCTCATCGTCCGGATGCCGACCTCGGGCCGTATCCGCCTCGCGTTGCGCCTGCTCCAAACGCGCTTTGGCCTCGCGGATCTTCTCCAAACGGCTTCGACGATGCTGCAATTCCTCCGGTAATTCGTCACTACGCTCGCCCACACCGTAGCGCCGGTCTTCTTCCTCGTCCGCATCGCTCGCCTGCGCGCACAACTCGGCAATCTCTTGTTCCAGCCGTTGCCCTTCTTGGCACATCCGATCATAGCTCATCGCCTTGTGCTTGCTCGCGTTGGCACGCACCTTGGTCCCGTCCACAGCGACCGTCCCCAGTCCAACTAAACCCGCCTCCCGCGCAATCTGCACCACCTGAACAAACAGCGTATTGAACTCCTTAAGATGGCGCTTACGAAAATCACAGATCGTTCGGTGCTTGGGAAAATTGCCCGCCCCCAGCAACCGAAACGCCACGTCCTCCTCCAGCTTCTTGGCAATCTTACGCGACGTAAATACGCCGCTCGAATAAGCGTAGATCAACACCTTGAGCAGCATCCGTGGCTCAAACGACATCTTGCGCCTCCCATCTCCTTCATACGGCGCATAAAATGCCGATAAGTCCAGCTCTTCCACCATGTCGCTAATAAAATACGCCAAATGCCCTTCCGGCAACCAATCCCTTAACCTCGGAGCGAGTAACAAATCTTGATCCGGTGCATACGGTCGAAAACTCGTTGGCATCGCGTTCCCCTTAGCATCACATGTGCGCTCATTATCTCAAATTTCCGTTCCTACCGCGCAGATTCCTAGGGCACGAAAGAATCATGGGGGTGCGCCGGCTAATGCCGGTCGGGTTTCTAACGCCGGTGGATATACACAGACAGGGCGGGTACGCCACCGGCTTGATGCAGCCGGCCATTGCCGGACTCTCAGCGACTGCCGGCCAGCCAAGCCCCGATAATTGTGTGATCCTCTGGAGCGCGTTACTGTCTCAGAGTCACCGTTAACCGCAGTCCTGCATGGCGCGATAGCGCCCCGTACCTGTGACAGACCTCGGGTCAAAGCAGTCGTGTGCCCATGCTTCCTTTGTCGAATGTTTTGATTCAGACATTCAGTGCGCGGTTCGTTTATATATTAAAGATGCCGACGGCTGCTTACCGCTAAGCCTCGATCCATACCGTCATTCATCCGCGGGGACCATTATTTTCCTAGCCGTACGGAAAGGATGTCGATGCCCACGCATCGCGAGTCTGATTGGTTGGCGTCAGGATCGCGCGCATTTTACGTGACTTACCTGTGACACAGTCACCAAAAGGCGGGTCACGACGCTCGATCGCCGTTCGACAGGTATTGCGGGGTGCGTGACACTTCAACGTAAAAACAATGATGTAAAACCATTCCTGACCGTCGTGAAGGCAGCTTGTGAAAAGTACAATAGTTAGAGCGTGTTTTGTTTGACACCCAATGCGTAGATACTACACTTATCAATATACATGGGGGTGTATTATGGTGTCTAAAAAACGGACCCGCGGCGGTGGTTGGCTGAGGCCATGGCTGGTGGGGATTGCCTTGATTGTATGTTTCAGCACTGCAGGGATGCCATCCGTTGCCGTCGCTGGTGGATCCAAGGTCTCTATCTGCCACAAACCACCCGGCGATCCCGATAGCCAGTTCACCATTGAGATTGCGCCGGCTGCGGTTGGGCCGCATATAGCCCATGGTGATTCCGAGGGCGCATGCTCCGGAGGAGGCGGTGGGCTCGGTGGTGGTGCCACCGGCGGCCCCACATCCACTTCCAATTTCACATTTGTCTTGTGCGACCGACGCCACGACGAAAGCGGGCGCAGCCTGCATGTAAACGTCGCGGGACGCCGCGCCGTGGATAACTACGCGTGCGACTAGAATCCTGGCAGGTGACGCAAATGACAACACATCACATAAGACTACGCGGGCGTGCGAGCCATGGGTTCACCATTGTTGAGCTGATGATTACCGTGGCTATCGCTGCAATTCTGCTGGTAATCGGGATACCGAACTTCACGGAGTTCGTGGCGAATAATCGTATCGTGTCGACGACAAACGAGCTAGCTTCACATTTGAACATCGCCCGGGTACACGCCATTGCCCGAAATACGCCGGTGTCGATCTGCGCCAGTGCGGATGGCACGAGTTGCGGTGTGAGCACACGCTGGGATACGGGTTGGATCGTATTTGTTGATAATACCGGCGTGGTCGGGGAAGTCGATGGCAGCGACGAGGTTCTGCGGGTTTACACCGATGCTAATTCAAAGGTCAACATACTGGGTGACGGGACATTCTTGCGATTCGGTCCGACTGGAGCGGTGATCAACTGAATAGGCAATACCACTTTCGCGAGATGAGTTATTAGCCGCTGCACCGGCGTGTCGCTAGTGTTTTTGCGGATTGGTGTTGCATCGCACACCATGCGAAGTATTCTAGTTGGTTCACGGATAATTCCGATGCCGAGCCCCTTGCCCATTGTCTCGTACGGAACGCGCCGCGTACCTGGAACCAGAGATGCGCGTATTTTCGATGGTCCGGCTGTGTTGTCCGGCGGCGAGAAGAACTGGGTGTAAACTCAAAAAATTGATAAGATGGCAGTTCATCGAGATCCGGACGTCGTTGTGTTCACATGTGTTCTAAAGCAGATTACCGTGAAGGCTTTCGTGTATTGGCGGCAGAGTTCCGGCGGTTGACCCAGACGACTGTGGAACGCCTTCGGAGATCTGATGCCATGAGTCGGAAATCGTTTATCGCCGAGAAGGTCCGCCTACGAGCACGCAGGACTTGAGCAGTGCGACAAAGGTATAGCGCAAACTGACGATGCGAGTGATTTCCGCGTTTTCTCAACGTTGGTTCCCTTATCACTGCTAGTTCCGGAAATGCCAAGTCATCCCCGCTTGCCAATGGTCTTTGCGGTACAAAAAATAACCCATAGGATCGCCACGAAGCGCGGCGTACACACCGGGTATCATACCGGTATTGCTTGTCACTGCGGTCGATTTTGAAGCGGACCAGCAGTTTGCAAGCGGCCGCTAGCGAGAACGAATAATGGACCCAAATGCATGACATCCAAAGCTGCAAGAACGCTAAGAGAGCTCACTCGCTGCGTCAACAAGTTTGGCCGGGGCTGCGGGCAGCGAAAGCACGAACTATTATCCACGCTGGAAAACCGTGCGCTACCACGTGCGGCTGATGTCCTGGAATTGCACGAAGCTCTCTGCTTCTTGAGGGCATTCCCTGACGACGCGAGCCTGCTCACAAAGGTTGAACACATGTTGTCGGTATTCGCGGAGCGTGTCGATGTTCGAAGACATCGTAATGAGCTCGCGGATACGGGAATTGCCGGGACGCCGATCCACTTTCGTTTTTTTGCGGCGAGCGCGTATTGGCTGGCTCGGCGTTGGGGCGCATATCTCACGATTGATTGGGATGAATTTGAACGTCGTGATCAGCTGGAATTGTGGTTAACATCGATGACGCTCTACTGCGAAACTCAAGGTTTGGACGCATATGCGTTCGATGTACGCGAGTGGATCGATCGGTTGAAAGGACCCGATGAGACCGACGCCAAGTTTCTGCTGCATCGTTTCGAACGGTTGCCCATGAGTCGACGTGCCGGAGAGGTGTTGTTGGAAGACCTGGACGTTCCGCTCGCTCTGCAGCCCGGGCCAGATACGCCGGCGCGCACGCGTGAGAAGTTCCTCAGTGCGGCGATCGTATATCAAACACGGCCGTTGAGCCGGCAGCGGCCAACCATCGAAGAAATAGCCAAACGTCGAATAACATCCCGCACACTCTCATCGCGCAAAGGACGGAAAGTAGTGGAGCTTGCGCGGGCCGCAATGGCGACCCGTAGCCGGGATCTGGACGCGTTCGCGTACGGATCTTACCAAGATGTATTGATCAATGAGTGTGCAGGCGGAATACAGATTGCCTGTATCGGCGTGGTGCCGGAGCGCCGTTTGTTGCTCGAGACCCTGTATGGTTACATGGTGATAAAAAACGGCGTCCCTGTCGGTTACGGCGCCATCACCGGCCTGTTCAACTCGGTCGAGATCGCTTATACGATCTTTGATACGTTCCGGTCTGCCGAAGCGGCCATGATGCTCGGATGCGTGCTGACAGTAGCCCAGAGGCGGTTCGGCGCCGACACGATCCTTATCGACGCGTATCAGATCGGGAAGGACAACGAGGATGCTTTGCGCTCCGGAGCGTGGTGGTTCTATCAAAAATTAGGATTCCGGCCGCGTGATCGAATGGCATTGCGCGTCATGCGGCGCGAACAGAAGCATATCAAGAACGACCCGAGGCATCGTTCCGACACAAAAACGTTGGCGCAACTTGCTGAGCATGATCTGTTTTTAAATCTCGAAAATGCGCGTGACGATGTGCTTGGCTTGTTGCCTTTGGCGGACATCGGCTTGCAGCTGTCAAATTTCCTCGCTCGGCAATTCGGCGCGGATCGCGAACACGCAGCCCGCGCATGCAGTCGGGATGCACAAAAAATATTAGGGGTGCGCGATTGCAGCCGGTTTTCGGCCGGCGAACGATTGGCATGGAAATGGTGGGCGCCGTTGGTTCTCATTCTTCCAAATATTGAACACTGGCCGCGGTCGGACAAGCGGTCGCTCGTGCGCGTGATTCGCGCCAAAGGTGGGCAGTGTGAGCTAGACTATTTGCAGCGGTTCAATGACCATCACCGTCTTCGGCGTAGCCTGCGGCAGCTGGCAGCAAGTGGATCTTAGCGTGCAGCGTTCACCCAGCAGTTGACGAATTACAGCTCAAATGGATCGTGCAGGTATGACCGTCAAAGCAGGTGCGTTAAGGCAACTGGAGCGCAACTTGCTCGATAATGCCCGGTCCCAGCGCGCCGTGTGAACGACGCGCATGTAAGCTTTACCCAGGCAAGAGACGTGTCCTTGGGAAATCGCGCTAGCGATGCGCAAACAATTGCGTTTCAGGGTATATTTTACGAATCAATACGATGGAGAGGATATATTGTAACGTGTATGTCTTAGCCCGCTATGGGTCTCGATCCAGGCACGGCGCGCAGCTGCACGGGTTCTGCGCCAGCGTCCGGGGTCCTGGTGAGTGATGCGGTCGGCTGCGCGCGTGTTCCGCTGGTGCGGGAGGGGTTGACTTTGGTCCGCGCGTTTGAAGTTTCCAGAGCCGCGGTGTTTGCGGCGATACTGGTTGTCCCCCTGGCGTGGAGCGAAGGGGCAATTGCGGAGATGGTTCGCGGCGAACCGGTTAGCCGCTGGCATGGGCGCTGGTATGCTGCGTCTTCGGCCACATTGGGTTTTGACGCAGAACGGCTCGCCGCGGCCATCTCTGACATTGGGCGGATGAGAGGTGTGCAAGGATTTCTGCTGGCGCGTCGGGGTTACCTGGTGGAAGAGCATTATTGGCGCGGCGGCGCCCGGGACAAACCACACAATCTCAAGTCTGCATCAAAGAGTATCATTTCGGCGTTGGTCGGTATCGCGATTTCCAAAGGTTACTTCCGTCTTGACCAGCCGATTGCCGAACTATTGCCCCAGGCCGGGCTCCTCGAGGATCCGCTCAAGAAAGGGATCACGGTGTATCAATTGTTGACTATGACCTCGGGACTCGAGTCGACGAGCTACGCTGCGTACAACGACTGGGTGCGCAACCCGGATTGGATCACGGCCGCGTTACAACAGCCACTCGCTGCGCCGCCTGGATCCGAGTACCGCTACAGTACCGGTAACACCCATATGTTGTCGGCGATTCTCGCTGCGTCCACGGGCAAACCCACACGCGAGTTCGCCGAGCAGGAATTATTCAAACCGATGGGCGTTGAGGTTGCCGGCTGGCAGAAAGACCCTAACGGGATTCATCTTGGCGGCAATAATTTCTCACTTTTGCCGCGCGATGCGGCCAGATTCGCTCAACTTTATCTGGATGCCGGACGATGGCGCAACCGTCAACTGGTTCCAAAATCGTGGGTAGCGGCGTCCACCGCTCCTACGGACAACGGGCCGCACGAGACCTACGGTAATTACGGATTCTTGTGGTGGACGCAACCACCCGAGGACGGCAGCTTTGCCGCCGTCGGTTATGGTGGCCAATACATTGTAGTGTCGCCGCGCCATGAAAGCGTTGTTGTCGTATTATCCAACGCGGTATCCAAGGGCGACCGCTGGGAAGCAAGGTTGTTCGAACTGCTCAAGGGTGGCGTTCTGAACAGCCTAGTGGATCCATCCATGCCACCGCCAATACTTTTGTCAGCGCCAAACGGAACAAACACCGGACAGGCCGGCGCATCGGTGACGGCGATTGCGGCGGCGAATGTCAACCTGCGCGCTGAACCGGACCAGCGCGCCAGACGATTGGCGTTGATCGTCGAGGGCAGTGAACTCGAGTTGCTCGAGCGTAATGGTGAATGGGTGCGCGGGCGGATCAATAGTCATATGGGGTGGTTACATTGGGGTTACGTTGATTGGTTGTCACTGAAGTCCGAGGAATCCGCCCCGGCATCGCGGGCAGTCGTCAAGCGTACAACCGAACTTGATGCCATGACCCGGGGGCAACCGCCTGATGCCGCTACCAATAGATGGACGATCATCGATAGGGCCGCGAACGAACATGCAGAGCGCGGCACTAGCGCGGTGCGGAGCAACGACTCGATTGGTGGTGATCCCGAAACTGTGATTGCCCTTAGGTCCCGGTTCGATCGTGTGCGTGCCCAGGTGCAAGATCTGCAGGCACTGCTCACTACGAATTCTCCATCACTCTGGCACCGTACTACCGCGCGTATCAATTTCCGCCGCGAACCGAACCTGAACGGTGCCTCGCTGGGGCACATCGAATCGGGGACCGAATTCCCGATGCTCGGGCGCGACGGGGCATGGTTCAAGGCGAATATCGACGGAGTTGAGGGCTGGCTTCATTCCGACTTCCTGGTAACGGTCGAGCTGCCTCCGGCGGATGCCTATCACAACGACTTGGCCGCAGAGCTAACAGCGATCGGCAAATCCGTGCGGCAACTCTTGGCGAGGCAGCAGGCGAGCGAGGCGGAGGCCACCGCCGCGACACGATCGATCAAGGATATGCAGCACGAACTGGAGCGCACCTCGGAACAGCTAGGAAAGGTCGTAATCGCACGGGCACGCCTGGAACGGGCATACGAAGCCAAAGCCGAGGAACTCATAGTTGCCGGCATCACGCAAAAGCAACGCGCCCAAGAGCTCGATACTGCTCATAAGAACATAGCTTTGCTGCAAGATGCGCTGCAACAACAACGGCGCGTCAAACAGGATATGACCACTGATCTAACCGACCTGCGCGGGGCAGTACAAGCCCAACGTGATCAGCTGGTGCGTTATGCCGCCACCCAGAAGCGACGTCGGCAAGAACTCGATGCGGTACGCGCGCAGTTTTCTGGCCTGGAGATCGTGCTGCAACAGGAACAGGCCGCCAAGCAAGGCCTGGTCGAAAAATTGGAGCGCATCCGTGATCGCAGTCGGACCCAACGCCGGCGGCTCGAGCAGTTGGGGGCCGACCAGGCGCAGCGAACCAGGGAACTCAATACGGCACGCGCCCAACTCACCAAGCTCGAGGGGTTATTGAACGGCGAACTTGCCGCAAAGGAGGATCTGGTTGATGACTTTGCGCGCCGGCAAGACGGACACCAAAGCCAACGTCAGCGGTTAGAGCGTGCACTGCAGGCAGAACAGGCGGCGAATGGTAGTTTGACCGATGAGCTGGCGCGTCTGGGGGCAGGTTATCAGACTCTGCGCGATCAACGCACGGAAAAACTTGACGCCGCCCGCATCCGGGTCATTGAACTCGAGCGTACCGTGCAGCGACAAGGCGCCGAGAAGCAGGTCCTGGCCGACGATCTGCGGCGCTCTCGTGACCAACGCCAGGCACAAAGCGAGCGGCTGGTGCGGCTTGAGGCCGCGTACAAAGAAGACGTCGACGAACTCGAGGCCGCCCGTGTTCAGAATTCCGAACTCGAGAAAGCGCTGCAGCAGGAACGGGGCGCGACAGAGACGTTGGCCGCCGACCTGGTGCGATTGAGCGAGGAAAGCAAGAACCAAGAGCAGCGGCTCGCGCACCTTAATGAGGAACTCGAGGAACGCGCCAAAGAACTCGCCGCCGTCCACACTAAGAATTCCGATCTCGAGCAGGCGCTGCAGCAGGAACGGGACGCGAAGGACGCGTTGGCCGCCGACCTGGCGGGATTGAACGAGGAGAGCAAGACCCAAAAGCAGCGGCTTGCACACCTCAGTGGGGAACACGAGCAACACATCAAAGAACTCGCTGCCGTCCGGTCCGAACTCGCCAAACGCGAGCGGCTGCGCTCGCGAATCCGCGAACTCGAAGTCGGCGGAACTGCAACGCAGAGTGAAGACGTCGCAATGAGCCCGCAACACCACCGCCAAAACTCGCATCGGTCCCTGTCCGCAGAGCCTCCACCTGGATTGTCCGGCACGGAAACCCTGCCCCCACTGAAAGCGGTATCTAAGGAATCTGGCGTGGCCGTGGACGTCGATGCCTTGGTCCACGCTTGGGCTACTGCGTGGTCGGAACGGGACGTCGGTGCCTACCTGGCATTTTATTCTCATGCGTTTCGACCTGCCGGCGGTGCGACCCGAGAGGCGTGGGAAACACGCCGCCGCCGCCGTCTAACGCGCCCCTCGTTCATCGAGGTCGGTATCGCCGATCTGGACATCACGCTCTTAGGCCAGGATGGCGCACAAGTGACTTTTCGCCAGACCTATCGCGCCGAGCGCTATCAGGATAAAGTATTGAAAACGCTCGTGTTGGCGCGCGAAAACGATCAATGGCGTATCGTGCGTGAGACGAGTCGGTAGCCGGTCATGGAACATGATTTTCAATCTCTGTTTGCGTTACAGCGCGATGAGATCAACGTGGGGGCTCCCAACCCACAGCTACCGTCAAATACTGTCTGTTTGCGCCTGGGTAGGATACAAAGTCCTCTTGGCAAGTAAGCGGAAAAAAGGTCCCCGATGATTGAATCTTTATTGCCTCAGACAGCTGGTTCTTCACAGAATGTCGATTATAGGTCGCGGCTTATGCAAGCCGAGTCAGAAGGTGACCTGGTCGAATTGACGGCGCTGTGGATTTTAAAGGAGTTTGATTCCTACTATTCCGAGTCCCGGCAGATTCCGCTTCTTGCCAAACACGCATTTGAGAATCAGGATCCAACGACCTCGCTTGCATTGAGTAAGAGGCGGCTAGCCATGTACAGCGAAAGCATCAATGAACTCGGTCCCAAGTTGCAAGCAACCTTTCCGCACTTGGCTGAAAATGAACATCTTTGGGGCATGGTAGAGAAGCGTTATCTCCCGCTTATTATCGGAAGATATGAAGCCGATTTTGCATTCGCATATATCAATTCGGTACGACGGAAGCTCTATCAAGGTGAGTGGAAACCCGTGGAGTATGCGTTTGGGGAGACAATTCAAAAAAAGGTGAACCGGAGTCATCAGGTGTGCCGCGCATTTCCCGGAGGCCATCGAGTCTCCCCCGAGGCAATCATTGATATTCTGGGAATCCCTGGGTTTTCGACGCCCTATGAGAGGCTTGATGACGACGCCGCGCTGGTTGCTGAACGGGCCAATCGAGTGCTGGGTCTGAACGACGAAGGTCCCGATTATGTCCGGACCATCGTGATGGTCGATGCCGGATTTTATCGCAACCGGGGAGCGTATCTCGTAGGACGCTTTGTCTTGGAGCGTGGCGGAATCATACCCTTGATCATCGCGCTCCTGAATGGGGATCACGGCATCTATGTGGATGCGGCCCTAATTTCCGTGGCAGACACGCATAATCTTTTCAGTTCAACCTTGGCGAACTTTCACGTCACGACAGAGTACTATCACGAGTTATCGGCATTCCTGCATAGCATCATGCCGCGCAGACCCATTGGCCTACACTACTCCACGGTTGGTTATAATCACGTCGGCAAAGTGGCAGTGATGAACGAATTGAAACAAGAATTGAATGTTTCAAAAGAGGTATTGGGCACGGCGGTTGGCTTTAGAGGGACTGTCACCATCGGTTTTTCGACACCATCGTCTTCATATAATCTGAAAGTGATCCGCGACAAACCCACGGCACAATATAAATGGGGGGCATATGAAGGATTTGATGCGGTGTTAAAAAAGTACAAACGAGTACATGAGATCAACCGAACTGGAAGCATGTTGGATAACACTATTTATTTTAATTTAAGGTTGGAGAAGGAATTATTCGAGGAAAGTCTGCTGGATGAATTGCTGCGTGAGGCTGGTCAAAGTGTTTCCTTGGAGGGACATAACGTCATCTTCAAGACCCTGATTGTGCAACGAAAGGTCATACCGTTGCCGGTGTTTTTTCAATCCGCTTCCGATGAAGATGCAAAGACGGTCGTCGTTAATCTGGGTTATTCGATAAAAAACAACATGGCTGCGAATATTTTCAACAAAGATCTTGATGCAAGAAATTATGGCGTAAGTAGATTCCTGAAAGTGTATCTCTTTGATTATGATGCCCTGGAACCTTTGACGGAAGTTAAGATACGTACTAATCAAGATAGGATCGACGGCGAGGAAGACATCCCTGATTGGTATTTTGAAGATGGCATCGTCTTTCTTCCAGAAGAAATCGAATCGGGTTTGCGAATCCCGACCAGAACCTTGGGCCGTTTGTTTCGTGAGGTACATGGAGATTTGCTTACCACGCAATACTGGGAGCGTATTCAGAACGATCTTCAAGCGGGGAAAGTGCCGCCCATACATATCTACCCGGAAGACCGCGAACTTGATAGAAGCAAATTCGTCTCCAGCTAGTATTCAATTCAATAAACTGGAATATTCGCCGCCTACCTGCAAGATGGGCCCGCAACCTTCGCGCGTACCACAACTTCAAGCGTTTGCTTGGCAACTCGTTATCTTGTGACGGCGTTCTTGTTTCGTGATTAGCAAAATCCGATAAGTGATCCCATCAATTATTTTGATGCGGAACCTTGAAAAACTAATTATTTTACAGATATTGTCGCCACTAGAATGAAATCGTGTCGAATCGCAGCGCACCGCGCTTGGGGGGCAAGGTGCGGCTGTGTATGTTCGTGCGAAAACCAATTCAATAACGTCGAGGAAAAGCCATGAGAGTCTGCGTTGTCGGTGCCGGTGCCATTGGAGGAATGCTGGGTGTCAAATTGGCATTAACGGGACAGGATGTCACGTTGATCGCCCGTGGAGCACACCTTAAGGTCATCAATGAGCATGGCCTGACACTAATCATGAATGACGGTGCGCAGTATGTCGCGACCGACGTCAAGGCGACTGATGACATCGCGCAGGCCGGTCCGCAAGATGTTGTTATCCTGGCGGTAAAGGCACACCAAATCGCTCCCATTGCGCACCAGATACCGGCCCTGTTTACACCCGAAACCACGGTGGTGACGACCCAGAACGGGATCCCATGGTGGTATTTTCAACGACACGGGGGCGAGTACGAAGGCCAACAAATTGCAGCGGTCGATCCTGATGGTGTAATCGCCGCCAATATCGAGCCCGAGCGGATTATCGGATGCATCGCCTATCCCGCGGCGGAGATCGCGGAACCGGGAGTGATCCGCCATATCGAAGGTATGCGATATCCCATCGGTGAACTCGATGGTGCGGAGACCGACCGCGCAAAGATGCTATCTGAGATGTTTATCGAAGCCGGGTTCAAGTCGCCGATCCTTCCCGACATACGTTCGGAGATATGGCTCAAGGCTTGGGGAAACCTCACGTTCAATCCAATCAGCGCATTGACCCACTCGACCCTGGTGGACATATGCCAGTTTCCGTTGAGCCGCCACCTGGCTGAGATGATGATGACAGAGGCGCAAACGATCGCCAATAAACTTGGCGTGACCTTTCGCGTGTCCTTGGAAAAACGGATCAACGGTGCCGAGAAAGTCGGCAAACACAAGACTTCCATGTTACAGGATGTCGAAGTTGGTAAAGCGATCGAGACCGACGCATTGATTGGTGCGGTGGTTGAGTTGGGAGAGGTAACCGCTACGCCGGTGCCCTACATGACTGCGATCTATGCTTGCGTCAAGCTGCTTGCCAAGACCATGGAAGAAGAAGGGATCTACATTAAAGGACAGCCGCTTCATCCGTAAGCGTAGTCGTTGTCTGAGATAAAATGTGCCGCGGCCGTTTTATCACGCTGCATCAAGAAATATTTATAGCTCCAGTCCGAGGTATTCGAGCGATAGATCCGCCGTCGTCGCACCTCCATACATTGGTCATTGATTGAATTTCGCCATCGCGGCCCGCGGCAGGAGCGAAGCCTTCTGGGCGGATCGAAGTGGTAGCCCCCTGCTGAGAAAATAGGTCGTTGCTGGATGAAGCGTATATGGACCGGCGATAGCATGGGCGATAGGTTAGAGTCGGTGGACGCGATCCTCTTTAATCTGAGAATCTCTGTCAGAACTCTACTCTGAATAATTACAAATCAGAATTGGATTTGTTGCCGCTATCAATGCGATCGGCTCTGTTACCGGCGTTTTGTCTGCGAAGCAGGTGTGGCGCGGTTGTAGGACCAATCTCGGAGTTTCTTGATCTGTTCATGCATGGTTTCAGATAGCGGCACCATCTGGCTGCTGTTTCGGGAGATGTCGCGCTGTGTAAACGTCTTCTTTGCCGCGAATGCATCAACACGCGCCGCCTTGACCGCCTGTTCTATTTCGGCGCCCGACCGTCCCTGCGTGAGTGTTGCCAGGACGCTCAGATCGAACTCTTCCAATCTTCCACCGTTTCGCTCGATGTGTATGCGAAAAATTTCTTCGCGCTCCTTTTCTGTCGGTAGGTCTAGAAAAAACAGTTGATCAAAACGGCCTTTACGTATCATCTCAGCCGGCAGTCTTTGGATCCTGTTCGCCGTTGCGGCGACGAAAACTGAAGCCGGTTTTTCCTGCATCCACGTGAGAAAACTCGAGAAGATGTTGATGTTGCCCCGGGTCGAAGACTCGTCGTCGTAACCGAACGCGTTTTCGATTTCGTCTATCCACAGCACCACGGGCGATACGCTTTCTGCAACACGGATGGCACGGTCAAAAGCAAACTCTGCAGGTCCATAGACACCCGAAAGGATCAGGTTCATGTCGAGCCGAACGAGTTGCAGATCCCATGCCGCAGCGATGGTTTTTGCAGCCAGGCTCTTGCCGCAACCGCTCACGCCCATGAACAAAACGCCGGACGGCAACGGTATTCCCGCATCATGAGCCTCGCGCGTAAACAGATGACTGCGTGCCAGCACCCATTCCTTGAGATTCTCGAGTCCGCCTATCTGCTCCATATCGAAATTAATTGGTATGACTCTGAGGCAGCTTTCCTTGAGCAACAGCTGAGCTTTCTCGCTGTAGATCTCGTCGAGGGCCTCGTCCAATCCGAGTTTGTTCTCGCTGATCAGGCGGAGAACCAGATGTCTTACTTCATTCAACGCTAATCCCCGCATGGCCGATGCGCACTTGAAAACCCAGTCTTCTGAGATCGTTTCCTTGAGTTGGGTGTCCTTTGCTATTTGCGTGAAGTGATCAAAGATCTCTTGGTCGGCCGGCAATCCAACTTCGATCAAAAACATCTCTTTCTTGAGTTCGTCGGGGATCTTTATCAATGGATGGGACAAAACGATGTATGTGTTGCGTTGTCTCAACTGGTGATACAGATCCCGCAGCGTACGCACCAAGGATTGATCGCTTTCTAGATAGGCTGGTAGATCCTTCATGTAATACAAAGCATGATTATTTCCGGAAGCGATGTGTTGTAACGCCGCCTGAGGGTCTTTTATATGATCCAGCTCAGCGTCTTTGGTGTGAAATCCACGCGCAGCGGTCCACAGCACGACGGGTCGATTGTCCTGGTAATGTGTATCCGAGATTGACTGCAACATCTGTTCCAAGCGTTCCTCCTCCCAACTCACTAGATAGATCAATGGGTACTGAGATGAGATGGCCCTGGTGATGTCTGTCGTAGCGGATTGAACAGGTTCCCACATAATTCGGTCACGGTCTTTGAAAAGCCGGAATGGTTCGATAAAAACGACATATCCGACATTATAGCGTCGTGCGTTAAAGCCTTTATATGTTATGCGATGAGTATAGCCCAGATCGAAACGTAATATCTCTCAACACTCTGCATTACCGACAATGTTGCAAATAGTGATCTTCAGCATTTCCTGTACGATGAGATAGAAGCGCGAAATAGGATAAAAGTGGGCCCGATACTTGATAACGTCGGTCGTGGCGTTACGACCAGCCACGCCACTGGCCTGGCCACATATGGGTGGGCATGGAGCGTGTTGCGCGCGTCAACGAACGGAACCAATGCTGATTTGTGAGAGAAATTCTGACAACAATATACGGGCAGCGCCACCGCAGTTGTGACGTGCCCGTGTTCGCGCCGTATACAGCGCTTGAGAATTTGCGTAATCTTGTGGCCACAAAGCTGGCGATTCGGGTGGCCCATGGCGAGGCGCCATGCAGAACGCGACGGAGTTGCATGCTTGCGTTTATCATTCCCTGACATATGAACTAGAGTATGAAAGCCAAAAAGAAAGCGATGGAAGTCAGTTTATATTGGGATCGTGAAGAAATGGCGAAAGTCAGTTCCAATTTATCAACGATCGTATCTTTCCATATTTCATTTAAACATAAACCGGAAATACTCAAGCCGGATGAGATTTATCCGGATTTTCATCGATATATTCAACACGAAAAAGTTGCCATTCTGTCTCATTACGGAAGCGAAAAGGCGATAGATTACGCAAACGAGCATTTCCGGGAAAAGGACGGCACTTACAAATGCGTCACTTTGTATGAATGCATCTCGCAACTGATTCGCTTGTCGGAACCAAACAACTATAGCGAAATCGAATGCTATCCAGCTAAACTGGAACTCAGTCGCGGACAGCAATGTTTTAGTTCAGAGTTTTATGAATTGCGGGCAGCCGATATCGGGTTCGAGTACAAGGTAATTGTTGATGTCATGCCTTGGAAGGATTATCAAAACGCGTTGGATTTGGTCAAACACGCGCCGGTACAGGTGCAATAGAGAGACTCATGGCGAAGAGCCGTATGCCACTGATTGACTCGATGTGGCTGCATGGTCGCGCTTGACAGAACTATGGTCCAAACGACAAGCAATCTCCGAAGAATAGAAATAAGCGTATTGTCAATTGGCGCTTTAGTGATATTGATTGAATTGTCCCAATGGGCTACCGATGTTTTTGTAATTGGGTCCGACGCGGGCCTGGTGTTATCCGTTACGTGGTTATTGCTCGAATTGGTCGCCCTGGCAATCGGCATCGGACTTACGATCTCGCCGTTCATACTGCTGGCGCGACTGAGTGCCTTGATTCCACGCGGCGATGGTTCGCTGTCGCTGCAGATAGCGGCATTAACGGTCTCGAGTGTTACCGTGTTAATGGCTGTATGGCTTTACGGTTACTACACTCAAGCCATGAATGAGCATCCAATACCGATATCTTCGTTGATTTTCGCCGTGCTGCCTGGATATTTGATCGTTGTAGCCGGTGCCGTTTACGGTTTGATCGTGTTAATTGGGCAGAGGTGGCAAAAGAGTCATCAACACCGTGGCCAACCATTAGACGGCTAGGTCGATGATTGAGGATGGGAAAGTTGTCGTTTCGCAGGGAGCTCCTCACGATCAAACTAAGGCCGTCATTCTGGCGATAACGTGATGCGGATACTATGAACAAATCTGCCATAAAGGCATTTGTCAAGAGAACATTAGGTTGCACTTGTCCTGATAAGGTGTTCGACGAGATAAGACATGAAGCGGACGCGTCGCTCGCGCAATGTGAAAGCCCTGTGTCGCGAATCGCGGTGGGCGACAGATTGCTGATTTACCTCATGTGTACCGATAGCTTGGAGACAGTTGCGCGCGAACTTCCGGTCATGATTCGTGACGGACAAGCAGAACGCGACAGCTGTGGTTTCAATCGCTTCCGGGCAGTTGTGTGTACCGGGAATATTGGTGCTGTCGCGAATTCAGCCGATGCCGTGTTTGCCAGAAACACAGCAAAGGATGACAGGGTTCATTTACACGTGGTAACCCGTGAGCAGGTCCGAGATATCGTTGCAGCGGACGGCTAGAGATTCAATTGTGGCTACTCAATTGCTTTGCTTCTACATGAGTATGCATGGACTGGCTACGAAATGATGCGGGTGGAGTCAGCCACGAGCCGGACGACGCATGCTGTGCGTCGGCAAAAAGCGAAGGCGATCTTGTTGGTGGGCGTTGTCCTGATGGGCATAATTGCCATGTTATTCTTTCCGCGAGTTCCGCAAGACCCCAGCTACCATGACTTTATAGACCAGCGCCGCCTGTTCGGGATCCCCAATTTCTGGAATGTGGTCACGAACTTACCGTTTATCATTGCGGGTGCAATGGGATTATATGTCTGCAATGCCTCCGTACCGCGCGGAGGTATACCGGAACTTGGTTCCGGATACCGTGTGTGTTTCCTCGGAATTCTGCTCGTCGGATTCGGATCAGCGTATTACCACTATAATCCATCCACACAGACGCTGGTGTGGGACAGACTACCCATGACCATCACATTCATGGCCTTCTTGTGCGTTATTGTTGGCGAAAATATATCGGTGCGAACGGCAAACAGATTATTGGTGCCTGCCTTGATGGTCGGCCTAGGCGCAGTGATTTATTGGCATATCACCGAAGCCCGGGGGGTGGGTGATCTAAGGCCATATGGCCTTGTGCAATTCCTGCCTCTGGTACTGATTCCGCTCATCCTCGCTATGTTCCAATCCAAACTTTCCAAAAGTGGATATATCTGGGTCGTTCTGGGCGCTTACGTGGCCTCAAAAATTGCCGAACATTACGATGCAGCCGTGTTTCATACGTCAGGAGTGATCAGTGGCCATTCAGTCAAACACTTGTTGGCATCGCTTGGCGCTTTGGTTATGGTCTTGGCGTTGACCAGGCGCCGTGAACATGGTGTGATCGCTGTTCGGTAGGATGCATTTTCAGTGCAGTTATCGAAGAGCGCTTTTTCTCGTTGACAAACAATAACGTTGGAGACAAACTTTCGCCGCCTGTGTATTGAATGTACGAAGAATTTTCGTAGTCTTTAGGGTAGATCGAAAAACAAGGCCTCGGTGCCCATATCCGTTCTAAGCTTTAATAACCCGACATGCTGAACTACTGCACCGTCACCGTCTTTTAAGATTTTTCCCTCGACATCCATGACCCCGCTGACAACATGAATATATGCGGTGCGTCCATCGAACTGTTCTTGGAAGGCACGGCCGTTTTTCGTAAGGAGGACCCGGTAAACAAAAGCGTCTTGATGAATGCGCAATGTGCCGTCGCGGCCGTCGGGAGACACGATCAGTTGCGTGCCGTGTTCGCGAGCGAATTTATATTTCTGGTAGCTGGGTGTTACGCCTATTTCGTGAGGGGCGATCCAGATTTGCAGGAATTTTAACGGATCGGTTTGGGAGACATTGAATTCGCTATGCGTTATTCCGGTGCCGGCACTCAAGACTTGGATTTCACCGGCGGTAATCGATTCGATATTACCCAAGTTGTCTTTGTGTTCAATCGTGCCGTCCGTAACATAGCTGATTATCTCCATGTCTTGGTGCGCATGCGGCGGGAAGCCTTTTCCCGGTTCTACGTGATCGTCATTAATAACTCGCAATGCGGAAACTCCGCGATAGCACGGATCATAGTAATCACCAAACGAAAACGTGTGTTTGCTGTGTAACCACGCGAGTTCGGTAACACCACGTTCGTAATTTTTGCGGACAGTGATCATTGATATTATTCTCTCATGAATCTATTTTAATCTTAAATTATTGAAAAACGGTATATTTACGCAAATCGGTTGCCTATGATCCCTGTCAGACGTGGTCCGTCAGTGTGTTGTGACCTGGTCCGCGAACTCCAATCCATGAGACAAAAATTGACTTTGTAGGAGGATTCTCAAGCATGTCCGAATCCCACAAGTGGGTATATTCCTTTACTGAAGGTGATGGAAGCGATAAGAAGTTGCTGGGCGGAAAGGGGGCCAACCTCTGCGAGATGACCCAGATAGGCCTGCGGGTTCCACCGGGCTTTGTCGTTACGACCGAGGCCTGTTTGCGCACCCTGGAGCATCCGCAACAACAGTTTCCTGCCGGCTTACAGGACCAAGTGCGCGAACACATCGCTCGCTTGGAACGGGCCGCGACTAGAGGGTTTGGGAGTCCAGACAATCCACTTCTGGTCTCCGTGCGCTCGGGTTCGGCGCTGTCCATGCCGGGCATGATGGATACCATACTCAATCTTGGTCTCAACACCGACACGGTAAAGGGGCTTATCGATCAAACCGACGACGAACGTTTCGTCTATGATGCATACCGCCGTTTGATTCAGTTATTTGGCAAGGTGGCGATGGGGATTGCCGATGCATATTTTGATGAAGCGTTCGAGGCTATAAAGCGTCGTGTCGGTGCTCAGTTGGACGTGGAACTGCGCGCCGAAGACCTGCGTGAAATCGCCGAGACCTTCTTGGAAGTGGTGGTGAAGCAGGCGGGCAGACCGTTTCCAGAGGACGTGCATGAACAACTTGAGTGGGCCACACGAGCGGTATTCAAATCGTGGATGGGGAAACGCGCTGTGGATTACCGTAAGCAGTTCAATATCACACCAGAAATCGCCAATGGCACGGCAGTTAATGTCTGCGCTATGGTGTTCGGCAACCTGGGAAACGATGGGGCGACCGGCGTCGGGTTCACCCGCAATCCTGCTACGGGCGAGAATCTCATGTACGGAGAGTACTTAACGAACGCCCAGGGGGAGGATGTCGTGGCCGGGATCCGCACGCCCAAGGCGGTCGCAGAAATGAAGGAGGAAATGCCGGAGATCTACGGAGAACTTGAAGAATTGCGGAACAAACTTGAATCCCATTATCGGGAAGTACAGGACTTCGAGTATACAATTGAGAACGGGACCCTGTACTGTCTGCAAACACGAAATGGGAAGATGAACGCGGCAGCACGTGTGCGCACTGCGGTAGAGATGGCGGAGCAAGGGCTCATATCCCAACGACAGGCCCTGCTGCGTGTCGATCCCGAACAGCTTGATCAATTGCTGCATCCCCGGCTTGATCCCACACATAATGCGACGCCCATTGCCAGGGGTTTATCGGCCTCACCCGGCGCCGCAACAGGTCATGTCGTGTTTGATGCAGACCGCGCCGAATTGCTGGCCAAAGACGGCAACAAGCTCATCTTGGTACGAGAGGAAACCAAACCAGAGGACATTCATGGGTTCTTCGCCGCCGAAGGGGTGTTGACCAGCCGCGGCGGCAAGACGTCACACGCGGCAGTGGTGGCGCGGGGCATGGGCAAACCGTGTGTCGCGGGTGCGGGGGACATCATGGTGGACGTGCGAGCACGGATTGCACACATCGGCGATCATATACTCCACGAAGGTGATGTGATCACCCTCGACGGAGGGACGGGTGAGGTGTTTGAGGGCGAGATCGCCACCGTTCCCGCGGATTTTACCGACGAGCTTCAAAGGTTGCTGGTTTGGGCGGATGGCGTTGCCCGCTTGCAGGTGCTGGCGAATGCCGATACGCCGGAGGCAGCGCACCGTGCCAAAGAACTTGGTGCCAAGGGTATCGGCCTGTGCCGAACTGAGCGCATGTTTAACGCTCAGGAGCGTTTACCTCTAGTGCTCGACATGATTCTCGCGGAGAGCCCCGACAAGCGCAAGCAGGCACTGGCCGAATTGCTGCCGATTCAACGGAATGACTTCATCTCCTTATTCAAGATCATGTCTCCGTATCCGGTTACCGTTCGTCTTTTGGACCCACCCATTCATGAGTTTTTACCTACCGAGCGTGAGCTGGAGGAAGAATTGGAAAGTCTCGGGCAGCTGCGCGCGAATCTGCAGGGGATGAGCACTTTAATGCAATCTTTGCGCACGATGACTCCGGAGACGGTGAGTGGAGCGGTGTTGCCGGATTTTCTTCGTGAGGGGGGGCCGCAATATGTTGATCGGGTGATCGCACGCAAGCATATGATGCTGCAGAAGGTGCGAGAGCTGTCGGAGATCAATCCGATGCTTGGACATCGCGGCGTGCGACTGGGGATTACCTTTCCTGAGATCTATCAAATGCAAATACAGGCGATACTCGAGGCGGCTGCGCAGTGCATTAAGGATGGCGTTGATATTCATCCGGAGATCATGGTGCCGCAGGTATGTACTGCCCAGGAGTTGCTGCGGGTAAAGGTGTATGTAGATGAAATATCGCCGACGGTGGAGCAACAATACGGAGTCAAACTCGATTTCAAGTTTGGCACGATGATTGAAGTCGTGCGCGCCTGCATGCGGGCGCGTCAACTGGCGGAGGTGGCAGAGTTCTTTTCCTTTGGTACCAACGATCTTACGCAGGCAACGTTTTCTTTCTCTCGAGAAGATGCGGAAAACAAGTTTCTGCCTTTCTACAATGACGCTCATATCCTCCAGGACAATCCGTTTGAGGTATTGGACGTAAAAGGACTCGGTCAGCTCATAAGCACCACGGTGACGTGGGGCCGCGAGAGCCGCCCGGGTTTGATCGTCGGGATTTGTGGCGAGCAGGGCGGGCACCCTGACTCCATCCGGTTCTTACACTTTGCGGGTCTCGATTACGTCTCTTGTTCACCGTTACGAGTTCCGATCGCGCGGTTGGCAGCGGCGCAATCCAAGTTGCTTGAGAAAGAATACATTCCCGATGCATAAGAGCCTGTTTCTGGGGCCCACGATACGTCGTTGACGTTATCGACGTCGGGTTATGCTGTGAGCGGCATATTCGTTTGTTAGCCCCTGTTATCGCCGCCTTGGTGCAATATGTGGGTTAGGGCTTTGCACGCACCGCGAGCACGTCACACTCAGCGTCGTGAATGACGGCCTGGGTCGTCGATCCCAGCAGTCTAGCGAGGCCCTTTTCGCCGTGAGTGCCCATTACGATGAGATCCACCGCGGCGTTGTGGGCCGCGGCCACGATCTCGCCCTTCGGTGAACCCGCTTTCACGATCTGTTGACAATCTACTAAACCATGATCCGCAGTCCATTTTTTGAGGTGGTCTCTCGCGCGCTCGACCAGCAAATCCTCCGAAGCGAGGGATTGCGGCAATTCTGCAGCGGCGTAGCCGGGCGGCACATAATCAACAACGTGGATTACGATCAGCTGAGAATCGTACCATTTGGCCAAATTCACGGCGCGCGCCGCCGCAACTTCGCTGGGTTTTGAGAAATCGGTGGGCAAAAGAATCTGTTTGTACGAATTCACGGTATTAGACCCCATTTTGAAATGACTTGGTTGCGTTGAAATAAACTTTGGCGATTATTTCGACCGCATCTGTGCCGGCATAAGCATTATGTCTCGTTTGCCGCAAATATGGCGTAAAGACTACCTCAGGACACACCATACTCGATAATCATGCCGGTTAGAACAGGCCGTATCAACTGATTGGGAACCAGCGAAATTCGTATTTCTGCGGCCAGCGATGCTGACGCCGGCACACTTAAATCGCAGCCCGCGGGAACGCATGATGCGCATACCCATGCGCGCAGGCACATCGCAGCCGAAACCCGTGAACTGCATGACAAAGGCAAGACCATCCAGCCCCAGGCGTGACATGAATGTGTCCACCAAAAAGGCGGGACGTGACGGAAAACCGCTGTTTTCGACCTTCCCCATCGAGCGTCGCCTTGCGGATCATGGCGACCTCACGACCGCGGCGCAGACAAGCGCGCACGAAGAACTTTAATATATTAATTATTGCTTATTAGCCAGTCCATCTGCCACTACGACCAGACGCGAGTCGAAAGGTTGGCACGATGATCCCCAGGCGGTACCCCTGCGGATGCTTACGTGCGGTCGCAAGACGCATCACTCGATCCAAAGACCTCAGCGATATCGGGCCAAGGATGCGATTGTCGGCAAATGCGGTATTTGGTTAAATACTACGTGCACATCCATGCCTTATTGGCGATCAGGCACCGACGCGGTAATGGTGGCTGCCGAGCGGGTGCGGGCCGCATTAGAGTCCACGCCCACTCCGTTCCAAGACGGACATCAGGTCTCCGTGACCTTTGGTTTTGGTGTTGCTATGGCCCAGATTTATGGTAGTAATGGGGAATGACTCCCGGCAGCGGCAGATGACGCGCTTTCCCACGCAAAAAGTGCCGGACTCAATCGGAGGGCGCTCGCTCGGTAGCATTGTGCCAACCAGTGAGGGTTAATACAGGTAATCGCGACTAAAAATTCGTATCATCAAGTCTTGCTCATTAATTGAAGACGAAAAATTATTATTGGTCACAAATTCGGTAGTTATCCTCCCGTACAGACAAATAACCCGGTTATTTACAGCGTGGCTATTTACAGTTATTTCTTAGTTCGTGTTTTGATCGTGTCGAGCCTAATAGTTTTGGTCTCGATATCATGGATACATCCGGATTTTGCGATCGCTGACCGGGAGACCACAAACACACACACCCAGCAACGGGAGCCGTTTCGTCACGATCCCGAAACTTGGGAACGTCTCGCTCGTGATGGAGATACGGAAGCACAGTTTGTACTCGGGTTGCTGCACAGCGATGGCGCCGGGGTACCGCTGAATTATGAACAAGCTTTTTATTGGTACCACGAAGCAGCACAGAAAGACCACGTCGATGCACAGTACAATCTCGCTCATTTGTACCTGAACGGCAACGGCGTCAAAAAAGATTTGGCACAGGCGGTCCATTGGTGGCAACAGGCCGCTGAGAACGGGCATGTACGGGCACAATATAATCTTGGCTTCGCCTACTTCCGTGGAATTGGGGTCGAACAGGATCATCAACAGGCTTTGTTGTGGGTACGCAGAGCCGCAAGGAGGAATGATGAGCGCGCGTTAAAATTATTGACACTGCTAGAGTCCGGCGTTGCGTCGTCACCCGATCCACCCGCACGGGCTCTCGATTCCGTGCGTGGGACAACTACGACCGGGCGGAAAAGGGCCGATGCGGCAAGCGCGGTCGACGCCAAGCAGGCGCCACCCGCCAGTTCATCGACTGCGGGCGGGACAACTATGACCGGGCCGCAAAGGGTCGATGCGGCAAGCGCGGTCGACGCCAAGCAGGCACCACCCGCTAGTTCATCGACTGCGAGAGGAACTGAGCAAGTGCTCGATGCAGCAGATAATGATCCCTGGTTATACGGACAACCGGCGAAATTCTTTACCGCGCAGTTGCTGAGCAGCACAAAAATATCGGACGTGGCGGCTTACATTGCTCAACGTCAACTACAGGGCAAGGTGCAGGTATTCAGAACAACACGCAACGGGGAGGATTGGTGGTACCTGCTGTTCGGCAGCTATGCAACGCGTGATGCCGCCAGGGCCGCGATTACCGCGATGAATATTGAACCAAAATCGGCCTGGATCCGGCGTTTTGGCAGCCTGCAAAAAAATCGTTGTCAGACTTTGGCCGCAGCCAAGGTGGCTAATCTGAGCCAGTTTTGTCCCTAGCGGTCTGTCGGACTAAGGATAGATCAACCGCGGCGGCGGAAAAACGGCCCACTTCAACGAATCTTTCTCGTTGAATCGCCCGCAATTCGCCTCAATAGATCGTTAAATCTGTCTCTATTCCCCCCCCCCCGCCTCGCTACTATCACCGAAGTTCGGCAGTTTGCTCACACGAATATTGCACCAAGGCGTCCCGCCCCTGGTTCGATCGCGCACGCCTGCAATTGCGCGTCACGCAACCCATAGCCGGCTACGGACTCGTTCCAGCGCGGCGTTCTTAATCACCGATCCCGCGACTACGCGCCGTGCAAGTCTCCGTGCCGGCTTCCGGACTCCTTGCTGCACTATGCGGGCTAATGAACCGATGTTGGCGGTGGGCGCAGGGGTATGGTTTTATGGTCAGCAGGTTTGTAACTATCGGAAACACAAAAGGATTATTCTCTTCTAGGGGGATTGCCCAAGGTAAAAATGTTGCACTGCACAAAAACATAGTATATGCTTTTATCTTGGTTGAGGGCGTGCAGGTTCAATCCTGATTGATTGAACAACAAGATCACCGGAACTGGGGTATGGCCCTGAGGCGGAAGACATGCTGATAAACAATAAAGTAGCGATGATAACCGGGGCTGCCAGCGGTATCGGCCGCGCATTGGCGCTCGAACTCGCGCAACGGGGTGCCAAGGCCATCGGCTTGGTTGACATGAATTCGGAAGTGACTGCCATTGCCGAGCAGATTAACAAGGGTGTCGGTGGTGAGGTCGGGTTGCCGTTTCAAGGGGATGTGACTGACCGTGATTTTCGCAGATACGTTTACGACCAGGTGTGTGGACAGCATGGCGTAGTGAGTATTTGTGTACCGGCAGCGGGTCTGACACGAGATGCGTTAGCGGTGAAGATCGACAAACAAACGGATACTGTCGAAATCTATCCGGAAGAGACCTTTCGCCTGGTCACCGAGGTTGATCTGGTTGCGCCCGTGTACTGGGCGCTCGAAGCGGTGTCGCGCATCGCGCATTACCGCTATCGTCGGCACATGAGACGCTGGAATCCGGCCGAGGGTATACAGGGAACGGTGATCTTCATCGGCTCCGTATCCTCCCAGGGAAACAAGGGGCAGATCGCCTATGCGTCGTCGAAGGCGGGCCTGGAGGGCGCGGCGGCCACGATGATGAAGGAATCAATTTACTACGGTGTCCGATGCGGCGTAATCCACCCGGGTTTTACGGATACGCCGATGGTCCAGGCCCTAGGCGAGGAGTACATCAATAAATATGTACTTCCCGATACTCAGCTCGGCCGTCTGATCCGGCCCGAAGAAATTGCGGATGCTATATGTTTCATGATTACTAATTCGGCGGTCAGTGGGGAGCTTTGGGCCGACGCCGGATGGCATCCGTCTGCAGCATGATCGTTCGGTGTTGACAGGCCGCTCCGCGATGCGGCAATTAATGGAGCGTAATGCCCAGCGTAGAGAGAACATGCTGCACGACGCGGGGTCAGTATAAAAATACAGTGGTAGCATCACGCGTTCGGCACCCCCTGGCATCATTTTTTCCCCACGGTACGAAGCCGTTATGTTTGGGAAGGCGATACACCTCTTTCAACGCGTAGTACAAGTCCCACTACTTGTCAGCATAAGCGGTATCACCGTGCTGTTATGTGATGATCATGCGTCAGCGGGTGATCCCCAGGTAGGCCGGCGCATCGTGACTTATGCACAAGACATACGCCCATTGTTGGACAAGCATTGCGTGGAATGCCATAGCGGTTGGTTTCCAGACGGCGGTCTTCGGTTGGATACTATCGATGCGATATATAAAGGTGGCAATTCGGGCCCGGCGATTGTGCCCGGTGCGCCCCAGAAGGGCTGGTTGACCTATTCGCTCACAAACACGGGTCAACGAGGAATGCAGATGCCGCCTGATGGTGAGCAGTTGTCTCAACAACAAGTCGAATTGCTCAAACAATGGATCGAGCAGGGCGCCAGGTAATTGTGGCGTGGAACGTTGATGCACATAAGCTGATCCAGAAAATATATTTAAAAACTTCTTGTCACGGCAGGCGCCGCTTTGCTATTACACGGCGGATCTACTCGGTGAGATTCACATAATAATGCTGTTGTTTGACGCATCGCACTGCTATTTGGGAATGTGACGTTCTTCGTTTATGTGCTTGCCGCCACGCTCGGCGGTTTATTGGTCGGTATACTTGGAACCGGAAACGCGTTGGTGATCATGCCAACGTTAGCGGTCACGTTCCCGAAGGTGCTCGCGGGTGAACATGCGTTACGCCTCGCTGCCGGTACGACGATGGCGACGATGGCGGTGGGCGCTTTTTTTGCAGCCCTTGCGCAGCACCGGATCGGCCGGGTCGATACGTCGTTGCTCAGACTTACCGCTTTCCCTTATTTATTTGGTGCGCTCGCCGGCCCTTGGTTTAGTCTATGGTTGCCGATCCCCATACTGCGGGCTTATCTGGCGTTGGTCATGACCATCGTTGCAGTATTTTTATTCGTGTCCAACCGGAACACGGTGGTACCGGATCGCGACATATCGACCCATCGATTCGAAGTTCTTGCGGTACTCCTTCTGATCAGCACCTGCAGCAGTGTGGCTGGGATTGCATCAGGAATCTTCGCGATCCCTTATCTATCGCGGTTTCAACTACCGATAAAGACCGTAGTTGGGACCTCTACGGCGGCTGCAGGACTCTACTCGCTAGCCGGTACCGCGGGACACATTAGCGCCGGGTGGTTCGAACCTGCCCTTCCGAGGCACTCGGTTGGATTTGTTTATCTTCCGGCATTTGCAGTGATGGCGATTGTTGTCGCCATAGTAGGGCCGCTGGGGGTGCGCCTTGCGCGCCATGTCGACGATGGTCTGTTACGACGTGTTTTTGCGACGTTTCTATTCTTCTCCGCTGCTGCGATTATGCTGCTCTAGTGCGTTGATTCTGGTGATATATTAACCAGTGCCGGCTTGATGACAGGGTGGAAATCGAAGGCTTAGATGAAGTTTCGTGCATCCATGCGCAATCTCAATAGTAGGAGAACGAAGGCGGGCGTGCTTGTCCCGGTGTATCGTGATGATGAAGGCGACCTGCGATTGATTTTGATTCGACGTTCGGAGCGCGGTATTCACGGTGGACAACTCGCGCTTCCCGGCGGCAAATGCGATAGCGGAGATAGCACGATGCTCGCTACTGCATTGCGCGAGGCCCAGGAGGAGATTGGCCTGGATCCCGAGGGCGTGACGTTATTGGAAGTATTGCCTTTGGTCGATACTATGACTTCAGACTTCCGGCTTTATCCATTTTTGGCGAGTATTGTGCCGCCCAGAACATGGTTGCCGGAGATGGCGGAAGTGTCAGAGGTCATTGACACGCGTCTGGCCGACTTGGCGCGTGTTGATCGGCATGGCGAAGAACTTATGCACTTTCCAAACTGGCCAAGGCCGCGTCGAGTTCCGTTCTATAAGGTTGGTGGATACCAGCTGTGGGGTGCAACTTACCGGATCTTGAGGCCATTGGTTCCGCGGATCCTGACGGGGGAGTGGGATATATGACTGATGAAACCTTCCATGGGGGTGGAGCACTTTCGTGATCAAAACTATATTATTCGATTACGGTGGCGTTATCACCGAGGCCAGGAGATCACATTGCTTTAGCACCTGGGCTAGCGTTCGTTATGGTTTGGACATTAATGAAGTCACGCGGTTGTTTCAGGGCGAGCATTTTGCGCAGTATATGCGCGGCAAGATGAGCAAGCAGGATTTTTTTTCAAAATTTCACGCAATTGGGATTGATGCCGATATAGCTGTTATGTCCCGGCAACTGGTTGCATGCAACGAACCGGTCTCGAGAATGAAGGTGCTGTTGCAGCAGTTGTCGTTGGAATATGACTTGTGTCTAATCTCAGACAGCACGCGAGAACTAACCGAAGACGTTCGCAGAAAATTTCAGCGTGTTTTCCGGATATGCATCTTTTCGGACGAGCATGGATATGTAAAAGCCGACGAAATTCTTTACGACATCGCGCTGACGGGAATCGGGACTGAGCCGGGCAAGTGTTTATATATCGATGACCGAAAAGAAAATCTGGCATATCCACGTTCAAAAGGTGTTCACGGCATCCATTTCGTGAACATTGAACTACTGCATGAGGAACTCAAGTCCCGTTACGGAATAGGACAGCATTTGCTGGGCGATCAAGCATGAGATCAACCAGTATTTGCAAAGCACCCAGGATTGCTGAGGATAGCGAAGGTATCTGGCGGCCGCAGGCCGCCCGGGAGCGATGAAAAACGGAGGTCGGAGATCGTGACTTTGACCCTACTTTTTTATTGCGCGAACCGCGAGTGCCGGCGTTCACGATCGAGCCAGGGCCGGGATAGTCCCACCCCCATTCATAGTACGCAGCGGAGATATCCGTATTGTCTGTTCTATGAAATGGCGGCATTTCCTCTCCAGGTTGCCCGGTAAGAATAGGGGCGGGGCGACTTGGTGCAATATGTGGGCTAGTTATTCAATACTAACGTGTTGTGCTCACGGTCTATCGTGAAGCGGTAACGGCCGAGAAAATCCATTCCAAGCAGACCATCCACGCCGGCGAGTTCCTCTAGATCGAGAACCACCACTGTGAAAGGGGCGATAGTCTGATTTCCCAATTTAATCTCGTTGAGATTCGCTATGGGCGCGTTTGTGCGCCCGTTTGCGGTAGACAAGGTGACGATGTGTGAGTGATCAATCGATATTCCGGCGGAACGTACTAATCTTGACTTTATCACTGTGATCGATGCGCCAGTGTCGAGCATGAGTGTCACGGGGAGTCCGTTGACATATGCATTAACGATAAAGTGTTTACCTTTAGGAATCAGCGGAACGGTGGATAAATTTTGGTCGGAGATGGAGTCCCTGTGCACGTCATCGAGATGCTGCATCATCTCTCGTGCTTGAGTTCCCACGACTGGATCGAATTCGATATAGTGAAGGGCGGCCAATGCAGCCTGGGGGCTGTCAGCGGCGATATGTGCCTGGGCCAGTGTCAGGTAATACGGCGCGTGATTTGGTTGCCGCTCAATCATTGTACGATACAACGACACTATGCCGTTATGATCTTTGCTGCTCGCCAGCTTCTGTGTGAAATCACCCAGAACACGGTCAATCCGCGCCTGAATATGTGCCAGTTCCGCGGGCGTATGGGCCGCTGCGTGAGCCTCTTGTAGGCGTAACAGCGATTGCTGATGGTCCTGCTGTTGTTCATGTATTCTGGCCAATCTCAGCAATGCATCGACATCACGATAAAACACCAGGACATAACTCGTCAGCGCTTGGGCGGCAAGTTCTAGATCGAGTTTGGCCAATTCAGTGGACTTTTCAAACAGTACATTACGTAAACGACTACTAACCGATTCGTCGTAACGCGTATAGAAGTCCTGGTAAAGCTCGATGGCTTTCGAGAACTGCCGGTCGGCGAGAAGTCGCTCAAACACATCTCGGGCTCTCCCGTAGTTGGAAGCAGTTACAGCAGCCAGGGCCGGCAATGGACGTTTTTCTTTGACGGGGAGCGTGCCCACGGCGTCTTGATTGAAATTCCGTTCATGGCTTGGACTTTCAACCAGGGGAGCCAATGCGGGAGGATGAAGGGTATTCCAGCGCCAACTGATTGCGAATACCGCGATGCCAATTAGGCCTACTAGTAAAATTAAACTTCTTCGCATGGAACTAAGTCTAGGACCGAAAGATCAATCTGAGAAGATCCATAACATAAGTCAAGGCGAGCAATTACGCTAGCATCGATCATCTAACAGCGAGCCAAAAGTCATTTAAACTTGATCCTGGAGCCACATCTTATATGTAATGGGCAACCGGACGAATTTCCAGGCACATCCAAGACGGAAATTCGGTAGTGTTGATAGCAACAGTTGCGGCCCAGCCGATTGGATTCGCGGTAATGTCATGCGCTGATGCGGAAGCTCATCTGAAGCTTCTGGCCGTAAAACCGGCCTATCGACGCCGGGGTGTAGGGCGGCGATTGATGGGATGGTTGGAGGATTCTGCCCTTGTTGCGGGAACACCGATGATCTATTTGGAATTACGTGCCAACAACAAGTGTGCACTGGCATTCTACGAAAAACTCGGATACAGGAAAACCGGCGTTGTTCCCGGTTATTATTCTGGACATGAATCCGCTATCCGTATGGGGCGCGATCTTTGGGCTTGACCGGTATTGATCCGTAAGGAAGTGCAATCGAAAGCCACGGACAACGATGCATCTTGTTGGTTAATCGAGCCTGCAAGGCTCTCCCACAGGTTGTTAAGGCCTCCCACAGGTTGTTAAGGTCCACGACAGATTGTTAGGCTCCCCACGGATTGTAAGAATCCTCCATGTGGGAGCGGCTTGCAGCCGCGATCGAATTGACAGGATACATCGCCAAGAACACAAACCGGAGAGGAGAACAAATCCTTCCTGTCCAGCTGGTAGGCTCACGACACCACCGCAGCGCTGTCAGGCGAAATTCGAGTTTTATTGAAAGTCGATTTTACGGGCAGCTGTCAACATTACTGGGAACTTTCCCAGTCAGCAACAGAAACTTTCGAAACGGACCCATATTTTTCATTGCTTCCCATTTCGGTCCCTCGAACTTTAGACGTCCAAACAACATACCGCGCATTGGACCATACTCACCGCGGCCCATTTCGGTCCAGCGAGCGGTGTCAGCGTACATGATGTAATCGACTTCCAGATCCAACTGCTTGTCTACACCGCCACCATACACGCATTTCGCCATATCATTTACACGGCTGATACGTATTTGCACACGCGGGCTCTGGTGGCAATCCGAGCGATAGAGTTGAATGATTTTGTATCCGCGGTCAGCATCATTTTGTATCCACTCAGACTCGGTCAGACCATCCGTCAATAGCGGTTCGGCGTTCCAGGCGTTGCAGGCCTGCGCCGCCCAGGCTTGGGACATCAAGGGCGATGCCGCCCACACCGCGTGCGTGCCGGCGGCAAACAGCGTGATACCGACGAGAAAAAGGGCGCTGGTAACGCGACAATCAGGCTTCATTGCAGTCTCTTTTCGCTGCGTCCTCTCAGAGATAGTCATTTGCTTTGCAACCAATCGGGATGCTCAGCGGCGAATGTTTTCAATTGCGCTAACTGCGCCTTGAGCACGCCGACTTGCTGGTAGACGTGAGACGGCAGTATACGATTGCGGGGATACCGGGGTTCATCCACCGGTTCGGGGTTCTTCAAAAGACTGTAAAAATAGGCCAATTCCGCAAGCGCCATTTTTGCCATATCGTAGACGTCGCTGGGGGTAATAGAGTGGGGAGCAGCGGACCGGACCTTGAGGTCCAAGGTGGATTCCCCGGATGTGCGCGCGATATCGTGTATATCCTCAAAAAGCCGCACGAGTTGGTGAAATACGTCCGCAGGCTTTTTGCGGCGTTGCAACCCGGGTGCCGCAGGGACCGGCGTGCTTCCAGCGAATTGCTCGAGAAGCCGTGTCGCAAAATTAACGGATAGGGAAATCTGCTCATACACATCCAGCGGTGAGTACTGTTGATACAGAATATTGTTCAACTCACGATTCGCTTGAATGATGGCGTCCAAGACCTGGCTCGAATTGGTGTTCGGGTCATAGCGGTTTTCTTTCGTGGTCTCTGCAATGGCGAGGGCGTTCTTTGCGTCGAAGATGCTTTCCAATGCCTCACTAACCACCGCGTAGACATTAACCGGTGTCGTTTCTGCGCTGAGTAAAATTCCCAGCGGCCGTTCCGGACGACCGGTAAACTCGAATGCCAACCTGTGAGCCTTATCTGACAGCGTATACGCGTGAAAATACGTTTCCCGCGGTGCCGCGCCACGGACACTGATTTCCAGCCGCACCGGCGGTGGATTGCCAATTTCTCTGCGAATGAGGTCCAGTTCGTCTCTGAGCAGCTCCACCCTCGCGAGTACGTCCGCAGAACTGATAAATGCCTCCCGGGGGGGCATAACGTCTGCATTGAAGTTAACGCGTGGCCGCGGTTGTGCGTCACTTTGAGAAACCCAAAGGCCGAGCACAAGAAAACACATGAGCGCGAAGAAGTGGCGTCTTTCGTATGAAGTGAACTGATTCATTGATGCCTCAAACAACAAGCGTGCAGACCTAATGGTATTTACAGTTTAATTACTTTCGACTTGGCGGGAATACTGCTGATATTGCGGTGCGTACATGTCGGCGGCAGAAGCGAGGTGATAAAAATGCTCTCGAAGATCCATATTTCTGGCCAGCTGCACGACGGTACTCACGTCGCCCCCCGATTTGTCAAAAAATTCCATCATTACACCCCGGATTTGGCAAAAAAACTCGTATTGCTCAGGACAGGATTTCAGCGTCAATCCATCGAGAAAGTCGTTCCACCCCGCGGAGTCGAAAAATTGATATAAAGCGACCACGTTTTTTGTGTGTGGCCCGATAACCTTGAAGGTGGACGATGTGCGGTCTGCGTGACGCAATAACCGGCTCGTTCTCAGTTGCTCCGCCTCGGTGTCAATGTTTGTGATGGTGGCGATGCCATCCGCAGTGGCGCTCTGTAGATAACTGACACGGCTTGTTTCACGCGTCGGTTTGGAACTATCAACGAACTGTTTCGGTACGGCGGCGGACGCGATAGTGGTCGTTGCGCTCGATGCAATGGACGCGCTTTGTCGAGCGTCGTTTGAATTCTCGCAGCCGCTCAACAGCACCGCAACGGTGATCAACACTAGCGCAATCCGAGGGGTTTGCTGTGACCGGTGCCTTGCAGCTTGATGGAATTCGCGCACTATTTTTGGTTCCACAATATTGTCCTCCGCGTACGGTGATCGATAATTATTCTCATGTTTCTGACATTTACAGTGTCGAGGCCTACGATGCGAAATCCTATGCGGCGTGGATTAAGCGACCGTCACAACGCACATAGGATCAACAACGTTGCTATCATTTCTTGCAAGTAGTTGTTTGCAGCAAACCCCCGTGCGTGCCCTACTTTGCCAATTCGTGTAGGCGTATGTCCTGGGTCTTGAAATGCGTACAAAACCAGTCGTCGAGCCGATCAGCCATCTGTTGGTCGTCGTTGAGCACGCCATCTTGATAGTCATCAATCATGTTGCAGATGTCGTCGAGCAGCTGCTTGTGTTCGGCTGCGTGCTCCTCATAATGCGCGTGCTCATGCGTTTTCATGATCTCCTCCTCGCCGGCGAAGTGTCGCGCGACACTCGCATATAGTTCACCTAGAAAATCCACAATGGTGGCGGCGGACTGACCTGACTTGAGTTGTGTGTAGAGACGGTTGATGAGGTCCACGAGCGCATGATGATCGTCATCAACTTCCGGAATCCCGACCCGGAGCTCGTCCCGCCATTCGATTAGCGTCATAGCCTTACCTCATAGGTAATTAAGAATATTCTAATATATTAGAGTTGACTATTGCAAGCGCTATTTTCGCGCTGTATATACTAGGGAAACCGTGTTACAACGGCCATGTTTCTGCTTTACCTGCGGTGGGCACGGATCGCGCCACGCATTGTGTCTTGCGCGCCAGATCAACTGAGTTTCAGTCGTCGAGGGTAAAGCCGATCTTGATCGATACTTGCCAATGGGCTATCGCCCCGTCGTCGATCTCGCCACGGATCTCGCTAATCTCGAACCACCGCATGTTGTGGATGGTTTTTGCGGCTTTCGCGATGGCATTGCTGACGGCGCCCTCGATTCCTGTCGTCGACGATCCGGTGAGTTCGAGTTTTTTGTATACGTGGTCGGTCATGGATTAGATTCTCTCGTTGGGGATGTGTGCTGCGACCTACAATCGTAGGGCATTAATGTGTCGAGCGCGAGGCGCGGTGAAGTCGCACCCTATGACGCAAGCATCGACGTAATGAAAGTTTCACACAACCGGCCTTTGCAAACCGCATTGACGAGATGATCGCCCGCGCCGGGTGTATGCTTGTCAAGTCAAGTGGAGCGACGGATATACGCACCTGCAGATCAATCAATACCCCGGATCATGCGCGATTGCCGCCTATACGAGGCACGGAATCCACGTCAAGGGTGTTAAATTTCGTTATTTTTGATCGTTTATAATTCGCGGCGCTGTAATCACTTACCGGTTGCGATGCTGAATTAGAGGTATGTAGTCGAAGAATTCGCTAGAATCAGGCGATATAAGCATAACATGTGTCTTACAACATAGCGGTTTCGTTGAATGTTACCGGCGGGAGAACGATACATGAGGGGCGTGTCAAATAGGGTCAGCGTCGTCATCGCACTGGTGGCGATGGTCATTGCTGCTCTACCTGCGTCGGCCGAAGACTATATGTACACAGTTCGGCCCGGCGACAATTTGTGGAATCTGAGTGACAAATATCTCACCCGAGGCGTGGCATACACGGCTCGATTGCAGGAATTGAATCAGGTCAGTGATCCGGAACACCTGCAGCCTGGATCCAGGCTCCGATTTCCTATCCGGTGGTTGAAGATCCAACCGGTGCCGGCCACCGTCACCAGTGTTTCGGGCAACGCCAAGGCATTCGTCGGGGAGGACAAACAGGGGCGATCTCTGGTGGCGGGTCAAATACTCACCGTGGGAGATTCGGTGGTGACGGGCCAGGACGGTAACGTGGTGGTGACATTCGCCGATGGATCCCGCCTCATTATTCGCAGCGAAAGCGAGGTAATTCTGGATACCCTGTCGGCGTGGGGTGATACCGGGATGGCCGACACACGAGTTCGGCTGCAGCGCGGCCGTGTCGAAGCAGAGGTGGTTCCTGCCCAAGGTCCCGCCAGCCGTTACGAGATCCATACGCCGGCCGCGGTGTCCGCGGTGCGGGGCACGGTCTATCGTATGCGGGCGGAGAGCGGCCGGCCCGTGGCGAGGACCGAGGTTTTGTTGGGCAATGTCGCGGTGTCCGGAGAGGGCCGTTCCCGCCGCGTGCCAGAGGCGTTTGGGGTTGTGTCCAAGCGGGGAAGACCGCCGGATCCACCCCGCAGCCTGTTGCCGAAACCCGATGTATCGGCGCTGGCCGATTGGCTCGAGCGATCGTCGATTCAATTCAGTTGGCCGGACTTGAAGGGCGCGCGAGCCTACCGCGTACGGATTGCCGGTACCGAAAAATTCGAAACACTGTACGTCGATCGCACCGTGCCACGTTCCGAAATCGATCGCATCAATCTTGACAAAGATGGTGATTACTATTTGCAGGTTCGCGGCATTGACGAAGTTGGCCTGGAAGGCTTGGACGCGTTGCACAAGTTTGTGCTCGATGCCCGTCCGGTACCACCGATATACACACAGCCAATTGGTGAGACAATCATCCGTACGGCGCAGCCCCAATTCCGTTGGACCATGCCTCACCATGCCCGGAGTTATCGATTTCAGTTGGCCGCGAGCGATGACTTCGGCGCACCGCTGATCAATTTGGAACTGAAAGATCAATCGGCTTTCACGCCCCAGGAACCACTGGATCCAGGCAAATACTTCTGGCGGCTCGCGACACGCGACAATGACGGAGCGCTTGGTCCTTATGGTGACGTGGAGGCGTTTACCTACCGACCACCGCCACCGGGGCCGGCCGCCGCGTCTTCGAAGCTGACCGAGGATGCCTTTAACCTTCGGTGGTCAAGAATCGAAGCCGCACAAAGCTACCGTCTTCAGATTGCAACCGACTCGGAATTCGAAAACCTACTTGTCGATGAAAAAGTCAGCGAACCTTCGTACGCGCTTCCCCGGCCGGGGCCGGGCCGTTACTACGTGCGTGTCGCCACCGTTGAGCAGAACGGCTATCAGGGGCCCTATAACGCGGTGCAAACCGTGGATGTGCCCCTGACCGGATGGTGGAAACCGTTGCTGATTTGGCTCGCGTTCGTTGCCATCGCTTTGTGATTGCCAAGGTTTTCCAGGGCTGGCGGCTCAACGAACAACTCGTCCTGTCGCTGGCGCTCGTCGCGCTGGCGTTGCTGCTGGATACCTCAGATTACCTATGGAAGTGGGATCAGGTCGTATACGACCTGCAAATCCAGTATTGGCAGCGAGCGCCCGCTGGTGACGTTGTCATCGTAGCCATCGACGAGCAAAGCCTTGATGAACTGGGCCGATGGCCTTGGCCACGGTCAACTCATGTTGAGTTGCTGGAGAAGCTGACCCGCGCGTCGCCGCGGGTGATAGGATTGGACGTCATGTTCGCGGAGCCGGATGCAAGCGCCGCCGGGGATGATCAACGGCTTGCCAAGGCAGTGAGTGATAACGGTCGCGTCGTTCTCCCGGTTGTTAATGGTCGCACCCGCTTAGGAGGACAGTTGATTGAGCTTCTCCCGATACCGGAGCTGTCCTCCGCCGCCGCGAAACTCGGACATGTGGATCGACAACTTGATCTCGATGCGATTACGCGCAGCGCGTACCTGCGGGCCGGGCTGAGCGATCCCCATTGGCCGAGCTTCGCCCTGGCGATGCTGGAACTGGCGGTACCCGGTGGCTGGAACGACCTGCCTGGGCTGAGAAACCCGGCATCCGCTAATGCCTCACCGTATAAGTGGACAAGGGATTATCAGATTTGGATTGCCTACGCGGGTCCGCCGGGACATTTCCCCAGGGTGTCTTATGTGGATGTGTTGCGTGATCGGGTGTCCGCCGATCTGTTTACAGATAAATTTGTGTTGGTTGGCGCTACGGCCGCCGGTCTGGGCGATCTGTTGCCAACGCCGGTCTCCGGCGATCGCCAGCCAATGCCAGGGGTGGAGATCGTCGCCAATGAGTTCGATACGCTACGCCGCGGTTTGGCGATTCTTCCGTTGGCGACCCCATGGCGCATGGTGCTTACCGTGTTGTTCGTGTTGACGCCAGTGGTGCTGTATTCGCGCGTGCCCAGATGGTCACTGGCGGTTTGGATAGGCGTCGTGTTGGCGACTCTGGTTGTTTGTGTGGGTTTGCTCCGCGGGTTTCAGCTGTGGTACCCGCCGGTGGAGACCTGGGTAGTGGTGACCATTGGTTATTTAGTATGGAGTTGGCGACGGTTGGTGCAAACAGTGCGGTATCTAAATCAGGAACTGATTCGGCTGCACGAAGAACGGACGATCACCCGGAGCCATGAACAATCCGACGTTACCCGCATGGTGGAATTTCTCGGCCAGATCATGCCGCTAGGCGGTTGTGTGCTGATGGATGAGACTGATCGGGTAAAGGCGAGTTGGGGCGAACCGCCGCGAGTGTTCGTGGAACCGCCTCGTATCGGAAACTGGAGCGTCCGGCTTCCGGCTATCTGGACCGCGTTGCGCCGCAGAGGGGAGGTCTGGAGGTTGGGAATACACTGGAGCGGCGAATCACCGCCCACGGCTGGTGAACAGCGCTTATTGGCATCGCTGGCGGCAAACTGCGAGTTGCCCGATGCCAAGACCCCAAGGAGCCCGGTTGAATTTGTGCAGTCGCGGATCATGCAGGTCCAGGCCGCGACAGAGCGGCTCCGATCGTTACGCCAGTTCATTACTGACACGTTGGCGCAATTGGCGCATGGCGTTGTGGTGTCTGACGCGGTGGGGCGTATTTTGATGAGTAATTCACGCGCCAGGGATTACATGTCCATGGCCCAGGACGAAGATATTGAAGAATCGTTGACAGATTTGCTCGACAGGTTGGAAATCACCTCTGAGGACACGCTGCCGCAAGTATTGCAGAGCGTGCTCTTGGACGGGGAGACAGTACAAGTTGCAGCCCGGGGGCCGGGGGGGCAGGATCTGCTGGTGCAAGTGTCGCCATTCGATTACGAACAAGATAATCTCAGCGGTGTGCTCGTAAACCTCGCCGATGTCACTGCTTTGAGAGAAAGTGAACGCCGCCGCAGAGCGTTGATGGCATTTCTGTCTCACGATTTACGTACACCGCTCACATCAATCCTGGCGGTAATCGATATAGCCAAACTCAAACCCGAAAAACTGGAAGACCCGAAATATATTAAAAACATAGAGCATAATGCGCGTCGCACGCTAAAGCTCGCGGACGATTTTTTGTACCTTACGCGCGCAGAGAGCGCCGAATCGACGTCGTTTGGCGAAGTGGATATGGTCAAGGCCGCGTTAAGCGCATTCGATGCGGTCGAGGCACAGGCCACGGCCAAACAGATCCGGCTCACAAAGGAACTACCATCAGCTGCGGTGTTGGTTGGCGATGCGGCGCTGTTGGAACGAGCGCTCATGAATCTGCTTACCAATGCGATTAAGTACAGCCCCAAGAGTGCCCAGGTCACGTTGGGAATTGAACTTGTTGACGGGCGGCTGCATTGCTGGGTGAAAGATACCGGCTATGGTATTGCGGAAGACGACCGCCCAAAGTTATTCGCACGGTTCAAACGTATTGAACGAGAAGAACATCAGCACGAATATGGAAGTGGTCTGGGACTAGCGTTCGTGAAAACTGTTATCGAGAGACATCACGGAACCATAGAATTGGAGAGTCATCTCGGACAGGGCAGTTGTTTTCATATCTACTTGCCGCATACGCAGCTATATCATTAACCCGCCAACCGGGATCCTCGATGCGACGTGCAGGTTAGAGCGTGTTATTCAATGCCAATGGATGAATTCCAGATATTACCTAGCCGTTGGTGCAACATAAGCGGATCAAACGGTTTGATCAGAATGTCCAGCGAGCCCAGCCCTCGCAGTTGTTGATGGATTTCGGGACTGGTTTCGGCAGTGGCAAATACCACGGGTATACGGAATCCTTGCTGCGCGAGTGAGGTCACGGTTTCAGGACCATCCATGTCCGGCATGTTGACATCAATGACTACTAACTGCGCATCGAATTCCTCGACCTGCGCTAATGCTTCTTTGCCGGAATGACAAATGCGCAGTTCAACGTCACCAGATATTTCGAATGCCAGCTCTACCAGTTCACAAATGCTCGGGTCATCGTCCACATAGAGTATGCGTTTGAGTTGTTCCATGGAAGATTCTTTTTTGGCTGAGGTCGCCGTAAAAATTGACATATTTAATTTGCCGGTTAGCAGGAAAATTGAATCATTAGGGTGCAGAGTATAACGGCCGGCGCATGAAATCTTGGCATTGCCGCGAAATTTAAATCATTTTAACTATTGATCAACTTATCATCCTCGCCGACTGATTGGATGCGCACACTACGTGCACGGTCCCCTAGCCTGGAATTCATAAACGTTCTTGCAACACACGCGAAACTCAGGTTGCACCGCAAAGGCGGCAGGATCGGCTGCACAGACTCTGAGCTTTTCGGTCATCACTCCGGTGCGGCGTTCGGCCGCACGATCTTTTCGCTGGCCCCCGGGGATCGTTGGTGCAATGCCCGGGCTAAGATCCCTACGGTTCTGGTCCCGCCGCCGCCAAATCGAGCGACCAGGCGGCGCTCTTAAGTTCTCCGCAATGCCTCACGTATTGCGTGGCATGTGATGAGCTTGCTTGGCATTGCGGTAATCCAAATCCGCGAGTATGCCGCGATCGTCGACCTCGATCAGTTCCGTGATATTCGCATGTCGTTCGAGTACATCACGAGCACCACGATCACCGTGCAGGTGAGTGAGCGCGTTGAAGAATCGCGCGCTGAATCCGACCGGGTGACCACGCCGGCCGCGGTAGGCCGGTGCGGCGATCGCCGCACCGTTGCGCAGCTGGTTCGCGACGAGTGCAATAGTGGCCGCTTGAATCCGGGGCATGTCGGCGAGTCCAATAACCCAGCCGGTGGCCAAGGGTGCAGCCGCGACGCCGCATGCAAGACTGGTGCCGAGGCCTTCGCCGGCGTGATGATTGACCACGATGGACAGGCCCTGTGCAGCGAGCAACGGGGGAAGCTCGGTGTCGTCGGGCTTCACGACGGCCAGGCATTCTGGAATGCCGGCGATTAGGTGCCGCGCGGACGCGACTCCAACCGCCATGCCGGTGTCCAGTAGAGAGAGTAGTTTATTACCGCCAAATCGCGAGCCAGCGCCCGCGGCCAAGAGAATCCCAACAATACCGCTGGTCATGCAGCGTCTGCAGAGTACGCGCGGCTAATCGTTATTCCATGGCGGATTGCCGTTACCTCGGCCATGATTGCAACCGCGATCTCCGCCGGCGTCCGGCTGCCGATGGCAAGTCCTACCGGGCCATGCAGCCGCTGCAGCTGCGGTTCTGTGACCCCCAGATCAAGTAAGCGCCGCCGGCGTTTTTCATTGGAACGCGCAGATCCCAACGCGCCGACATACAAAGACGGAGTATCCAGCGCCGCCACCAAGGCCATGTCGTCCAGCTTGGGATCATGGGTCAGGGTAAGCACGACGCTGCGCTCATGGGTGACAAACTTTCGCACCGCGTCATCGGGCATTATTGTCGTCATGCGCACACCGTCTAGCCGCCAGGACTCTGTATATTCTTTCCGTGGATCACATACCGTTACCCGGTAGTCAAGGGTGAGCGCAATTTGCGCAACGAAACTGGACAGATGTCCCGCGCCGATCACGAGCAGCTGCCAGGCGGGTCCAAACACTTTTTGCACATACTCTTGCGTAAAAACAAATTCGTCGCGGACGGTGGCCGGCAACAGCGCTACTTTACCTGTGCGGAAATAGACGCGCCGGGTCAGCAATGCACCGCTAGCGTATGCAGCGAGTAACGGCTGGAGGGTGTCTGCTGTGTCGATACGCTCCACAAGAACTTCCAGGCGCCCCCCGCAGGGCAGTCCCAGGCGGCCTGCTTGACTACCGCCGACACCATAATCGACCATAGCTACGGGCTCGGCGAGCTGTTGATCGCGGACGCGAGCGATTAGATCATCCTCCACGCATCCCCCTGACACCGAGCCCAAGTGCACGCCGTCCCCACGTACCACCATGAGCGAACCCACTGGCCGTGGGGATGAGCCCCAGGTCTTGACGACCGTCGCAACGGCGACGCGATGACCTTGGGCCAACCAGGCCGTGGCTGTTTGCAGCACGTCACGGTCGGGGCTGAATATGTTCATGGCGCAAACCGCAGCGGCAGCTCGTAGAAGCGTCGACCCGTGGCGGCATGCAGCGCATTGGCCACCGCTGGTGCGATGACCGGTGTTGCAGGTTCTCCCACCCCGGTGGGCGCGGTGGTCGATTTGACTATGTGTACTTCCACCTTAGGCATCTGATCCAGCCGCAGCACGGTGTAGTCATGGAAATTAGACTGCTTTACACGCCCTTGGTCGAGCGTGATCTTGCTCGACAGGGCTGCCGACAGGCCGAAACCCATGCCTCCCTCCATCTGTGCGCGGATGACGTCCGGATTCACAGCGATACCACAGTCGACCGCGATCACCACGCGGTCCACGGTAAATGTTCTGTCGCCGGCAACGGTGACCTCCGCCACCTGGGCGACATAGGAGTTGAACGATTCGTGGACTGCTATGCCACGTCCGCGCCCGTCCGGCAGCGGTCGCCCCCATCCCGCCTTACGCGCCGCCAATTCCAACACCCCGCGATGCCGCGGGTGCTCGCGTAACAGATCCCGGCGCAACTCGAACGGGTCGCTGCCAACCGTGGTCGCCAACTCATCGATAAAGGTCTCCACCGCGAACGCGGTATGCGTGGACCCCACCGAACGCCACCATTGCACCGGTACGCCGATGTCCGGCGAGTGCAGATCGACGGTGATGTTGGGAATGCCGTACGGTAGATTGGCGGCGCCCTCGACCGAAGTCTGATCGATGCCATCCTGCGCCAATGCCTGTTCGAAACTCGTTCCTTTCAGTATCGACTGGCCGACAATGCGATGTTGCCAGGCGATCGGGTTGCCACTGGCATCGATGCCTGCTTTTAACTGATGATAATACATAGGCCGGTAGTATCCCGCGCGCATGTCGTCCTCGCGGGTCCATACCAACTTGACCGGTGCTCGGCCCCCAATGGCGTTGACAATATGTGCCGCCTCCACCACGTAGTCCGACTGCGGGTTGGCGCGCCGTCCGAAAGAACCCCCGGCATAAAGCATATTGATCTTGACTTGTGCGGATTCCAGTCCCAACACGGACGCCACCGCCATCTGATCCGGTGTCTGGAATTGCTCGCCGTTCCAGATTTCACAACCTTGCTGGTTGAGCACAATCACACAGTTCATGGGTTCCATCGCCGCGTGGGCGAGGTAAGGAAACTCATAGGCGGCCTCGACCACGCGCGCCGATTCTTTCAGCGCCGCCTGCGAGTCGCCGACGTTTCTCGCCACACGTCCCCGCTGCTGAGCTAGGCTTTTGTACCGCGTCATAACCTCATCGGAGCCGAGTGTGAACGCCTGGGTTTCATCCCAATCGACCTGTAGAACATCCCGGCCCCTGCTAGCGCTCCAGAAATCCTTAGCCAGCACCGCGACACCATTGGGAATGGCGACGACGTCAACCACTCCCTCGACCTTTTTCGTCGCAGCGCTGTCGAACTGCTTCGGTGTGGCTCCGAATCGCGGTGGGTGCGCAACCAAAGCGGTGAGCATGCCGCGAAGCTTGACGTCCTGCGTGTACATGGCGCGGCCGTTTACCTTGTCGGCGTTGTCTTTACGCGGGAGAACCTTACCAATGAGCCGGAATTCATGGGGGTCCTTCAGGAACACCTCCGCCGGCACCGGCTGTTGGGCGGCGAGTTCCACCAGTGCTCCGAAACTAGCCTTTCGTTGTGACGGCCGGTGATGGACTATGCCCTCTTGGACGGTGATCCCGTCCGCGGCCACGCTCCATTTCTCCGCCGCCGCCTGCACTAACATCTCCCGGGCGACGGCGCCGGCCTTGCGCATCTGATCGTAGGAATTCGCTATTGCGGTGCTGCCCCCGGTGCCTTGGGTCGGTCCCCAGAATAGGTTGTTGTACCGTGTCGCATCGGCAGGCGCCGCTTCAACGCGTATCTGTGACCACGCCGCGTCCAATTCCTCGCCCACCAGGGTCGGCAAGCCAGTGTAGGTCCCCTGTCCCATCTCTAAGTGTTTCACGATCACGGTCACCGTTTCATCCGTGCCGATGTGCACAAAGGCGTTCGGTTTGAGGGTAGGCTGCGTGACCGTTTGACGTCCGGTTTTGACCGGACCGGCCAGCACCGGACGCGCCAACACGGCAGGCAAGTAAATTCCCAAAGTGAGCCCAGCGCCAGTCGCAACGCCGGATTTTAAAAAAGCGCGACGACTTTCGTTGACAATCTTCGCCTCGTGGTTAGTCCTTTGTTTCTTCATGTCAAACTCTTTGCGGCCAGTTTGATCGCGGCACGAATCCGCACATAGGTCGCGCAGCGGCAGATATTTCCGGACATGGCTGCATCGATGTGTTCATCGGATGGATCCGGATTGTCGTTCAACAGCGCGGTTGCAGACATGATTTGGCCTGACTGGCAATAGCCGCACTGAACTACGTCAAGCTGCCTCCACGCTGATTGCACCGCGTGCGCCGTCTTTGAGTTCAGACCTTCTATAGTGGTGATAGGCTGCCGGGCGACCGCCGAGACCGGCATGATACAGGACCGCGTTGGCTGGCCGTCGACAAACACTGTGCATGCGCCGCAAAGGGCGCGACCGCAACCGTATTTTGTGCCGGTCAATCCTGCCGCATCCCGAATCGCCCACAACAGCGGTGTATCAGGAGCAACATTAAGCTTGTAGGTGGCGCCGTTAATTTTCAATGTTATCATGAGTTTTTCTTTCTGATTTATGTGTAAAACTCTATCACCTTGTACCAGCGGATTGCGCGCGCGCCCGGTCGTGGGATGCTGCGTAGGTGTTGGCTATACAACTATATGGCCGCTGCAGTCGAATACCATCTTGTGTTGGCCGCGGAAACATCCATGATTGCTGCACGGTGAACGATGAAGGACTGGAAGTATTATACAGGTATGACGTTATTTCTCTTCAGTTGGGTGCCGTGGAGCCTTGCGCCAGTTGTTTTTTTTATCGGTCTGCCGGCATCCACGGCAGCCGGCGTTTCAGCCTTTCTGCTCATACTAGGGGAGGTGACCTTTCTCGTGAGCATCCCACTTCTGGGCAGGCCGTTTATCAAACAGCTCAAGGATAAGGTGATGGCACTGCTCAAGCGGGCATGGGGTGAGTGACACGATAGAACAATGGCTAGTCCATCGCAACCGGTGGCATAGCGCAGTTTCAATCTCTGCTATACACGCGGAATCAACTCAGAGATGAATGGCCCTTACTTAAGGCATCACGACACGCTGCACCGAGTGATAATTCCCGGGACACGCCGTCAATACCCCCCGGTAGGCTCGGCGCCAGCATCCTTGCTGGCGACGGTCCCGGAAATTCTCCCTCAATTCAGCACTTTTTAGCCTCTGTAAGGCTTAAGTAAGTGCCATTCAACTCAGAGATAAAAATATTTTCCACCGCCATCCGAGTGGCGGAATAGGCGGCGGGCGCGCTCGGTTGCGGTATGGGATGGACTGCAATATCCCTGGTGTACCAGAGGGAGTCCACATCTCTTCCGGTTCCAATTCGTGTGGGCAGCGGCGGGTATAACGAACCCGGTCTTTCCGTTATCATGGGTCGAACTGTGATGCACACAATCAACGGAGGATAATGAGCGTGCGCAATGCCACAGATGGGCCTTGACAGCGGGTTATTGATCGCACGGTCACGCAGAGACTTTGGGCAGGTGATATATGACGCCAGGTGAACACGAACGGATTGAAAACACCGCCAAGCTGTTTCATGAACTTCGTGAGAAGACTTCCAGTTTGGTGCTTGCCACTGTCGGTAACAATGGTTTACCCAACATTAGTTATGCGCCATTTGTGGGTGATGAGGCCGGTAACTTCTTTATCTATCTTAGTGGTTTGTCCGAACACACCACTAAGCTGCTAACAAATCCTGTTGCGGCCATTTTGTTGATCGAGGATGAATCAAACACAAAACAGATATTCGCCAGAAAACGGATATCCTATCAGTGCGTCGTCGAATTGGTGCAGCGTAACCATTCTAATTACGAAACGGTTCTGGATTCGATGTCGGCGCGCTTCGGCAACGTCGTAAACATTCTTCGTTCGCTGCCGGATTTCTACCTGTTCCAGTTGTCGCCTATTTCGGGACGATTTGTCACGGGGTTTGGTCAGGCCTATGAATTGTCAGGAGAAAATTTAACGCAGTTGCTTCATATCGGGGCCGATCAAATAAGAGGCGCTTGACGCACATACGGCACCAACGAGGCGTGCCCCCCCTGCATGGCAATGCACCGAGGAAATGCCCGACATTATTTACAGGAAATGGTGTAATTTGAGGTAGAGTGGTGCGTGCAGAAATAAAGTGATTGAAAGATTAATCCATAAGCATCCGGAATTGCGCAAGCAAGATTTATGGATTTTTGGCTACGCATCGTTACTGTGGAATCCGGGTTTTCGTCATCGCGAGGTATTGCCTGCGCGGATCTATGGCTATCATCGCGCTTTGTGTGTCCGCTCGTGGATACATCGAGGAACCCGCCAGCGACCCGGACTGGTATTTGGCCTCGATGCCGGCGGTTCATGTATCGGCCGCGGATTTCGTGTTGACCGTGCGCACAGAAAGAAGGTGCTGGACTATCTGATGAAGCGGGAACTGGCAACTGGCGTCTACAAGCCACAGGTCATCAATGTGCATATGGGCGGATACAAACGCATTGCATTGGCATTTGTGGTGCGCCGAAATCATCATCAATACGTCCGCGGCCTGTCCGTGGAGCATGAGGCAGAGATTGTCCGTGCCGGCCGCGGACCGAGTGGGGCAAACAGGGATTATGTTTTGAATACCGTAAAAGAATTAGAGCGGCTCGGTGTTCGTGACCGGCGGCTGTCGCGTTTGAAGACGTTGTTGGAAAGTACGGGCGGAGTCGGCGATCGTGCTTGACGCGATAATTATCGATGATTTGCGCAATCAAAACCTAATCGAAGACAAGCATCCCATTGTTGAGGCGCTCGCGGGAGGGGTGTCTAGTGATGTGCTATTGATCAAATCAGGCGGCGAGGCGTTCGTATTGAAGCGCGCGTTACCAAAGTTGCGGGTCAAGGACCATTGGCATGCCGATGTCAGACGCAATCAGACTGAATACCATTGCTTGTGTTTTATGGCGCGCGTCATGCCTGAATCGGTGCCCAGGGTTCTGCATCACAATCCCAATCTCAATTATTTTTGTATGGAGCACTTGGGATCAAACTATTCCAATTACAAGACACAGCTGCTTTCCGGACACCAGAAACTTGCAACGGCCCGGCGCGCCGCGTCGGTTCTGGCAGCGCTGCACCGGCGATCTTGGCACAACGAGAGGGTGGCCGCCAAATTTCAGACCACCGATCAATTCTGGTCGTTGCGGCTCGACCCCTATCTGTTGACTGCAGCACAAAGAAATGCAGCCCTTCGGCAGGCATTAACGAGTGAGGCAGATCGCGTTGCGGCGACCCATGTGGCGCTGGTGCACGGTGATTTCAGCCCCAAGAATATTCTCGTCAGCGCACATCGCGTAGTGATTCTGGATTGCGAAGCCGCCTGGTACGGAGATCCGGCATTCGATGTCGCGTTCTTCCTCAATCATTTCATGCTGAAGGCGATTCATCTGCTGCCGCTCTGCAACGGGTTTTTGTCGCTCGCCGACGAGGCTTGGAAGGTTTATCAGCGGACCTTGGGTGCGGCGCGTGCGAATAGTATTGACGAACGGATCGCAAAGCTACTGCCGATGTTGATGCTCGCTCGCGTGGACGGCAAGTCTCCGGTGGAGTATCTGGGTGACGAACTTAAGCGGAAACTGATTCGAGATTTCGCGAAACGGCGGATCCTCGGTCGCAGTCACGGTCTGCATGAGTGCATCCGTGATTGGCGCGATCTGCTGAGATCGCAAATCCAATAGACCATCCATGAAGATCCACACCGTTGACGCCTATCAGATCTTCGACTCTCGGGGAAACCCCACGATTGAGTGCGTGATCGCGGTTGAACCGGGGCTTACCGGTGTTGGCCGCGTACCGTCGGGAGCCTCGACCGGCCAGTATGAGGCCCTCGAGTTGCGAGATGAAGACCCACGTCAATTCGGCGGTCGGTCGGTGTTTACCGCGATTGAACACATCAAGGGTGAAATTGCCGCGGCTATCAAAGGCAATGATGTGTGTAACCAAGAAGCCATCGATACGCGGTTGATCGATCTGGATGGGACGCAAAACAAATCCCGGCTCGGCGCCAACGCGACGTTGGCAGTATCCCTCGCGGTTGCCGATGCCGGGAGCAAGGCATTGGGGAAGGCGCTTTATGACTACCTTGGAGTCGGTCAAGGCAGATTGCTGCCGTTGCCGGAAATTCAGATCATCGGTGGCGGCGCTCACGCACATTGGCAAGTAGATATCCAGGATTTTTTGCTGGTGGTAATGAATGCGGCGAGTTACGAGGAGTCGCTCAAGGTGACTTACGACGTTTACCGAACGGCGGGTGACCTGTTGCTACAACAGGGGCGAGCGGTGGGTGTGGCCGACGAGGGTGGATATTGGCCGCTGTTCGACACCAACGATGCGGTGCTCGATTTCTTGGTTGATGCAATCGACGCGGCCGGTTACGTCTGCGGTCGTGATTGCATGATCTCGCTGGATTTTGCTGCAAGTGACCTGTATGACGGCGAGTACTACAGGTTTCGCAAGCAAGACCGTCACTTTACGAGCGATGAATTCATCGATCTGGTCGTCGATTGGTGCCATCGCTATCCGGTCATCTCCGTTGAGGACCCGTTGGCGGACAGTGACTGGACCGGGTGGGAGCGATTGTCACACAGATTGAATGGGCGCGTGCAGATTGTGGGTGACGACCTTTTCACCACCAATTCGCAGCGTATCCGTAAAGGCCGTGAAACCAACGCCGCTAACGCGGTGTTGATCAAGCCCAACCAGATCGGGACGGTGTCCGAGACTATCGCCGCAATCGAATTGACCAAGAACAACGGTTGGCTGCCGATCATCTCAGCTCGCTCAGGAGAAACGGAAGATACTTTCATTGCTCATCTTGCGGTAGCTACCAACGCGGGACAGATCAAGGTGGGATCGTTTGCCCGCGGTGAGCGCATGGCCAAGTGGAACGAATTAATCCGCATCAGTCGTGCGCTGGGGAATCGGGCCCAATTTGTGGGGGGCCGTATCTACGACCGGATTTTGCGCAGATGACAATGTTCCCCCATCGCGTTCGATAATACCGATACCAGATGCATTCTCCCTATTGGTTCGTTGCGTTCGGTGTGGTTTACGGTAACATTCAGCGTCGGCGGCAGGGAATTGCCGCAACTACTTTTATGTTGACAACACGGGGATCGGGGATACTTGATGAATCAATGCTGGAGTATTGATCTGTGTCATTAACAAATTGGCGCCTGTAATCTAGTTTGCTGCATCACGCCGGGATTTTCGCTGCGTTACATTATAATAATCAATTGCTTATGCAAGAGACGTGACATGGATATAAGGCCAGACCAACTGCATCAAAGGTTCCCTGAACTCACCCGTCACATGTCAGGGGACCAGCAACTGGTACTGATCGAGTACTTGGATCCGCGCACGATATCTGCGAATCACCGGCTCATTCAGGACGGTGAATCGTTTGACGAGATGTTCTTCGTGTGGTTGGGGCGGTTATCCATCGTGCTTAATTTCGATCAACAGGATTTGATCGTCGGATCTGTGGGTCCCGGCGCCTGGGTCGGTGAGATTGCAGTGATGGACCCTGGCCCGGCTTGCGCGACCGTGGTGGCGGCGGAGGATAGTGTTGTGCTTGCCCTGACCACGGAAGTGTTTGCGCTGCTTGAAAAGCATCATCCAATGATTGCAAGCCTTATTTTGCAGGTGTTTTCCAAGGAACTGGCATCACGATTGCGCGCCTCCAACCGGCTGTTGCTCGATGTGTTGAGCCACGACGATAACGAACAACTGGTTTCCTCACCGGAGCGAGACTGGATAAAGAAAGTCGGTGGACAACTGACCGGCGTGCGTGGTTGAAGAAGATGACAACCGTGATGCAGTTCTTGCAGACCATTCCGCAATTTGCAGATTTTAGTCAATCCGAATTAGCGGCGTTCGAGAAGGCGTTCCGCGTCGATACTTTTTCGGACGGCCATGTATTCATGAACGAGGGAGATCATGCGGATGCAATGTACCTTATTCTCGAGGGTGAGATAGAAGTCAGACGAAGGCGGAAGAATAAGGCAGGTTATGCAATAATTGACAGAAAACGTGGCGGCGAGATCTTCGGCTTGATTTCTCTGATTAATAATGAAAAACATGGTGCGATGGCGCTTGCGGTCGGTGCCGTGCAAGTCGCGTCTTTGCCGTACAGTGCTTTCGAATTGTTGTTCGACACACATGCGCCCATCGCGTTGCATTTCCAGCGTTTGGTTGCGCGCCAGCTCGCCCGTGATTTGCGGCGATTCAACAGGGCTTTGCGCGCGGCGGTTCGCGCTGACGAGGTTGGCGCGATAGTCACCTCGTTTGAAGCCGATTGACCGTAGCGCGTCATCATGGCGGTGTCTATTTGGATACGAATTTTCCGTCGCCTATCCGGAACTTGATCGGAATCATTAATCTGTTATTGCCGCGGTGCTTTACCGACCCGCGTATGGCGTGCCTTGTTGCGATGAGCGGGCAAACCTGCGTGTACACAGTTGTGGAGGATTCGCCCGATGTCGGATATCTTTGATTTTGGTGATGATCTGGGTCCCACCAAGGTTGTTCACGTCTACGAGCCGACAATCAATCTAAAAGGCATCCTGGTGATCGATAACGTCGCCGCCGGTCCCTCCATGGGTGGGGTGCGAATGGCGCCCGACGTCAGTGTCGAGGAGTGCTTTCGGCTGGCCCGCGCTATGACATTGAAAAACGCGGCCGCGGAATTGCCGCATGGCGGTGGAAAAGCAGTGGTGTTTGGGGATCCGAAAATGCCCCGCCCGCACAAAGAAGAATTATTACGGGCGCTGGCGTCGTCACTGCGCAATGCTGAGGACTACATCTTTGCTCCGGATATGGGCACCGACGAGGTATGTATGGCATGGGTAAAGGATGAGATCGGGCGCGCGGTGGGTTTGCCACGGGAGGTAGGCGGTATTCCTTTGGATGAAATCGGTGCTACCGGTTGGGGCTTGACCCAATGCGCCGACGTTGCCATGTCATTTTGCGATCTGGCGCTGCATGACGCCCGTGTGGCGGTGCAGGGATTCGGTGCAGTTGGGAAACATGCGGCTCGATTTCTCACTGAAAAAGGTGCCGTGCTGGTAGCGGCATCCGATTCACGCGGCACGGTGCACGACCCAAAGGGCCTGGATATCACGGCGCTGATGGAACTCAAGGAAGCGGGTAAGAGCGTTGCCGACTTTCCTGGCGCTACCCGGCTCGCGCCGGAAGCGGTGATCGATATCGAATGCGATATTTGGATTCCAGCGGCCCGTCCGGATGTCATCAATGAAGAAAATGTGCACCGCTTGAATGCCAAGTTAATGATTCAGGGGGCGAACATTCCGGTCACCGCCGGCGCTGAGCGGACCTTACATCAAAAAGGTGTCGTCTGTGTCCCGGATTTTATCGCAAATGCCGGAGGCGTGATCTGTGCCGCGATGGAGTATCAAGGTGCCGGCGAGGCCATGGTGTTTCCGATGATCGAGGACAAGATTCGACGCAACACACGGCGGGTGTTGGACGCGGCGGCAACTGACAATATCCCGCCACGCCAGGCGGCGCTGGAAATGGCTGCAACACGCGTGAAGCGGGCGATGAGTTATCGCCGTTATTCGGTATTTTCGTCAGCGCCGGGTTTCGTGTAGAAGGTGGACGTGGCCGCAAAGCCAACCGCTGCTGTCCCGCATCTGGTCGGCTCATCGGTTATCTCGTGAACAGCGCGCGCAACTGCAGAAAACAGATTGCTGTTTTTCATGGAGGCGATTTGTTGTCATTGCATGCATGTTGATGCACGAGCACGCAGGTATTACCAATGGTCGCAATCCCTCACTCCTCGAACAGGCTGGTTCGATCGCAAAGGCCGCGCGCAAAACCGGCCATACCCACTCAATTTTCACCACGATGCGCAGACGCTGATCACGTGCGGCATCCCGGGTCGATGCCGTCCTGGCGAAAGATTCCCGTTATCGAGGATCAATGTGCAGTAAGGGGTGATGTATCCAGGTTCCCTGACAACGTGGACATTTTCCGGGTTTGGTCATCTTGTTTTTACGAAACCTGAATCCGCATTTACGGCATTGGGCGGGTTCGATCTTAAGGGTATATTCCGTGCGTTTCAGGCTCTTGGATAAGTGCTCGACGTCGCTCGCAACATCACGAATAGGTATTTCCATGAGTTCTGCGATGTGGCGGATCGAGAGCGGCTGCTGCAGTAACAAATCCCTCAGTTTTTTGCGGTACATGGACTGGCGACTCAGACGTACAACAGCGTTGCGACCGAAAAGAACACCAGCACGCCCAGAACGTCGTTGCTGGTTGTGATCACGGGTCCGGTGGCCAGCGCCGGGTCGATGCCGAGCCGGTCCAGTACTATCGGCGTTACCGCACCGATCGTTCCGGCAAGAAAGATCACGATCACCAGTGATAAGCCGGCGGTTAGCGCCAGGTCTAGTGGCGCGCGTAAAGGGATCACCGTGGATATTACCAGGACGATCCCGGTCATCAGCAGGGCTACGGCGGCGCCGTTCAGCAACGCTACCAGCAACTCACGCAGTAGCCGACGTCCAATGCCGCCCGGCCATGCGCCGCCTGACGCCAGTCCCTGCACCGCAACTGCGGCGCTTTGAATACCCGCATTACCGGCCATCGCCATTACCACCGGGATCAAGCTTGCCAATATCACCGCTTGTTGTAACGCGCTCTCGAATGAGCCGACTACCACGCCCGATAATGCAGCGCCCAGCAAACCAGCCAGCAGCCACGGCAGGCGGCCGGCGGCCATGAGAAAAAGCGGCAGGTTCGGAACTTCTTGGCTTGGCGCACCACTGATCCGGCTGATATCTTCCTCGGCCTCTTCGCGCAGGACATCCACCGCGTCATCGATGGTGATGCAGCCGACCAGACGGCTTTCGCCATCCACCACCGGCAGCGCAACCAGGTCATAGCGTTCCATAAGGCGTGCCGCTTGTTCCTGATCAAGCTCGGCTTGCACGGATAACACTTCGGTATCCATGATATCCGCTATCTTTGCGCTGGCAGAGGACAGCAAGAGCGTCTTGAGGTTGACCGCTCCTACAAGATGGCCGGTTTCATCGGTGACGAAAACCGCAAAGATCTCTTCGAGCAGGTCGGCGTGGGCGCGAACCTGCTCCGTCGCTTGTGCCACGGTCGCACCCACCAATACCGCAATATAACGCGCGGACATAATGCCGCCGGCGGTGTCGGCTTCATGGCTCAACAACTCCTTGACCTCGATTTCGTCTTCCAGGCCGCGTAATACCTTTCGCGCCAGTTCTCTGGGCAGATGAGCTACGACATCGGTGGCATCGTCGGTTTCCAGCACGTCCACCAGGGCGACGATATGCGGTAGCGGAATGCCGCCCAACAAGGTCGCCAAGAATGCCGGTTTCATCTCGGCGAGGGCACGTCCCGCGGCAGGTACCGGCAGCCAGTCATAGACGCGTTGAGCAAGGCCGAACGGTAGACGAATCAGCAGGTCAACGATATCGCCAGGATGCCAATCGCTGACGATATCGAGCACCGCGCTCTTGTTATTGGCATCAATCAGTGATTCGAGGTGATCGAATTGGCCGGGATCCCGGTCGAGAAAGGTCTCCGCTAAAGCGGCCGTGGACGTGGTCGCATCGAGTGCTCTGATTTTCGTTTCGCGCATGCTCGACTATTCCGTGGAATCAATTAGTTGGATTTCAACTCCGCCCGCCCGCCGATCTGTGCATGATCAGCTCCTGCGCAGTTCCCGTTGCGGCCATCGCGAATACGGTCTTTTAACCAAGTTGATGTTGAGATAACGTGGATCGTCGCTGACTTCTTTTCCGAGCCATTCTGGCGTATCAAAGCGTTGATCCTCGGACTCAATCTCGACCTCCGCGATGATGAGACCGGCATTGTCACCGGAAAATTCATCGATTTCCCATATGCGTCCGCTGTGCGTCAACCGATACCTGGTTTTCACAATAAGCGGTTGTATACATAGTGTGTCCAAAAGCTCATGCGCATCCTTGGCCGAAATGGTGTACTCAAACTCGTGCCGCGACAACACTGATATCTTTCCCTTGATGTTCAACGATCCCGTCTCCCCGGCGAGTCTCACTCGTACCGACCTGTGAGGGTCCAATGATAAATAACCTTGCCGAAAAACGACCCCGGTAGTTGCGGGTGATCGCCAGTGGTCGCTGTTTACGAGAAATTTTCGTTCGATTTCGCGGCCCATCGGGATGTCTCGTGGTGCTTGGCCAGGCATGATTTCACCTCTGTCCACAGTTGCTCAAAGGCAACCGCGGCACGGCTGTGGGCGGCATAGGTGGTCAATGGGGCACGGCGCACGCCCATTTTTTCCACCTCACTGGCGAATGGGATAAACGTCTTGATCGCGAGGGATAGCTTTTTGGGAGGACGCTCGACGATCAGTCGATGCAGGCTTTTACGCCGATCAACCATTGAGAAGAAGGGCAATAATTGGACGTCCGTCAGGCCATGCTTGAGCCGGAAATCGATCAATGTACTGAGTGTACGCAGGGAAAGCGTGGTGGGAATCGTCGGCACCAAAAGCGCGTCTGAGACATCGAAAACGTTTTCAGACACCAAGGAGATACTTGGAGCGCAGTCAATGAATACGTAATCGTAGTGATTTTGAAGTGGCCTCATGACCGACCGCAGGCCCCGCCTGGGCTTCTTGCCGTGATCCAAGAGAAGCTCTAGATGACGATTGGAAAAGTCCGCGGGAAGTAAGTCTAAATTTCGATAATCGGTGCCCTTGATGACTTCAAGGAGACTGCGCTTGCGGCGCAGCAGTCGTTTGCTTCCGCCTTCGATTTTCGGTTTAACGCGGAAATAATAGCTGGCTGCACCCTGGGGGTCGAGATCCCAAACCAGCACGCGAGCACCATCGCAGGCTGCGAGGTAGCCGAGATTGACGGCCGTAGCGGTCTTGCCGACCCCGCCCTTGATACTGTAACTGGCGAGAACCTTCATGCCGCTTTATTGGCTCGGGCATCATTGCCAGCATCGCGAAACAAACGGCGGAAGCGGGCCGCCATCGCCGGTCGCGCGAATTTTTTGTAGCGGCCGAAAAAAGCCTGCCGCTCGAATTCCCGTTGCTGTCTCAGTGTCGCCACCAGATTTCCGATAGCCATCAAGGTTTCAGGTCCGGCCCGGTTTTTCGCGTGGATTTCCTTGCTGATTTGTTGTAAGACCTCGGATTGGACCTGGAGATCATTGAAGTCGCCGAGGTTGTCTTGCAGTTGTTTGAGTGTCCGGATCAGCTGTTTGATGTCTCGTTTCGGGTAAATGCTTTGAAAGAGCTCCAACATGTAGCGCAATTTTTTGCATGTCTTGCGGAGTTCATGCAGGTCCTGCGCGGGGGAGTCATGGTTGATCGCGCGGCCCGCTTTGATTGTGCGCCGGTATAGTCGCCAGATGCGTTCGTTGGCGACATCATGAATTGCTCGCGCAGCGTTTTGTACGGCCGATTTTTTGGGTGACGGTTGATCGAGGAATGCACGCCAATCAGCGATCAATTTGTTGTAGCGGGCGGTGTCGAATGCACGCGTCAAGCGGCGGTACAGGGAAGTGCTATGTTGCTCGAGATAAACACGTAATGGGGCTAATGCCGGGCGCAAAGGAGGCTCCACCATCGCTTGGTATTCCGCAAATTTCAACAAATACACATCGATATCACGTGCCGGACCGGTAATCTGCTGCAGCCATTGAAAGTCGCGCCGATATCGGTTTTGGGTGCGACCGGGAAACACGTTATTTAACTGCACGAGCAGCGAACGCGTACGTCGGACCGCGACCCGGAAATCGTGCAAAAACTCGGTATCGACGCGGTTGCGGATGCCGTGCTCGTTGGCCCGCATGATGTCGAGTAGTCGGTGCAGCACGAGCTTGCTCGCGGCGTCGGCGCGCATGTTCGGATCGAGTTGGAGCCCGAGTTTGGAACTGTAATCGCCCGGCCGCCGGCCGCCGGCAGCCAGGACTGCGTTCAGCAGGTCCCCGCCGGCGGATTCGAGCCCAAGATCCTCTGTTAACAAACGCGACAGCCGGCGAGCGGTGGTGGCGTAACCCCTGACCGGGACCAGACAGGCGCGGCGTATGACTTGTCCCTGGGTGCGACCGGTGGAAGTCAACGCGTGGCTCTCTTGCAACTCGAGATAGGCCACTGTTTTCTGGTTGGTGTCGAGCAGTCGCAGTGTTGTCGTGCAGCTGCGGATGCTCGCAACCGGCAGGAGCGCGCGCATTTCGATTATCGAAGCGAGTTGCCGTCTTATGGCCGTGTTCGGCAGGTCCTGTAAAAAAGTGATCGGTTCGTGCGGCATTTTTACAACGGCGTGTGCACCAGTTTTCTCCATTGAACGCAGGTGCAATGTTCCGGCGTTGCTGTTTTCGCACTGTTTTTCCAACACATGGCGACTCGCGTACAAACGCCAGTCGTAAGTGTCATAGAAAGTTGTCTGTATAGATTGCTGGGTATCTACGGTGCAAGATACGAGTCTTTTCAGCCCCTGGGTAAGGCGGCGCACGCTAAGGCTGTTTGGTATGTTGTATTGACAATTCCAACTCATTATTTTTTGGGTCCCGGCTGCAGATCCGATGACCAATAGACCAGCAACAGACTAACATAGTCGTGGTTTCGCTTCCGGTGACGAGAATTCGTCGCCGGAGGCCCAATGGTTCCGAAGCGCCTGTTCCCAGGCCCGGAACAGCGTCCAAACGGATCAGCAGTCTAGCTTCATCGCTAAATCGATAAGATTATCAGCAATTACGTGCCAATCGCGCGTCGGCTCCAAGTCCTTGGTCTGACCTCGGCCATACTCCGTCGTTCTGCGCACATAGGCGGTGTGAAAACCACATGCGCGTGCTGCTTCAAGGTCGTCATTGTGCGCCGCGACCATCATGCACTCCCCCGGCGCCAGCCCCAACAGCTGTGCGGTGACTAGATAGGACTGCGGAAGCGGCTTATAGCATTTCGCCGTTTCGGCACCGAGGATCACGTCCCATGGGAGACCTGCGTGCCGTGCCATATTGACCAACAGCGCGACGTTCCCGTTGGAAAGCGTGGCCAGAATGAAATTGCGTTTCAATCGCAACAGTCCCTCCACCGCGTCGGACCAGGGTTCCAGCCGGTGCCAGACCCGGTTGAGGTGATCGAGCTCGGTTTGATCGAGCGCGTCGAGTCCAAATCGGTGTATCAGCGTTTCCAGGCTCTCCCGATGGAGTTGATCCAGGTTGGCCCACGGGCGCTCCCCGTTGCGGATCCGGGACAGAGACGGTTGATACATGCCGCGCCAGGCATCGGCGAACTCTGACCAGTCGACATTTAATGCTTTTTCACGATTGAGCCGGCTTCCTTCGTGCATAATCGAGCTACGCCAGTCGACAACAGTGCCGAATACATCAAAAGTCAGAGCTTTGATTTTTGCCAGTGTCATGGATTGATCGATGCTGGAGGTGCGGGTTGCTTAGCCGCGCTGCGCGGAGACTCGAATGTGAATTATCGCGGTTGTTCCTAGCGATCGGCTGTTTTTGCGTTAAACTTAGTACAACTGAAAAGCCAATAGCCGGCACCCGGCGCTGGTTGAGTAAAAAAGCCTGTTCTGCAACGACCTTGGGCTATCTATGCGGACTACAGAACGGGGAGAATAGCAAATTACGGTGCAGCATAGCAGCATATGAGTCATAGTACCCTGCAGGTCCTGTCCGACAACGTCAAGCTGCTCAAGGCATCGGCAAGCAAGCATGCGATCTATGGAGTGCTGATCGCGGTCGGTGCCATCGTCGTTGCCACCGGTATGGTGAGTTTTGTTGAACACGGAGAAGTCACGCTCGGCGGCATAATCCAAGCGCAAAAAACCAACGTTGCCCTGTGGCTATTGAACTTGTCCCCGTTTGGGTTCGCCATCTGGGGCCAGTATGTCAGTAATGTCATGGCATTTCAGGCTGGGGCCATGGTCGTGGATCAGACCAACGAACTTCGCGCACAGGCCCAGGCGATTGAGCGTCGCGCCACCTACGAGGTGACCCACGACCGACTCACCAACTTGCCCAATCGCATTCTATTGCAGGATCGTCTCGAGCAGGCCGTGCACCTCGCACACCGGGACGAGTTGAACATGGCGCTGTTGGTCATGGACCTGGACCGGTTCAAGGAGATCAATGATGCCCTCGGGCGTGATCAAGGGGACCGGCTGCTCCAACAGGTTTCAGCGCGGCTGAAGGCAGCGGTCCAGGAAACTGAGACCATTGCCCGGTCCGGCGGCGATGAGTTTGTCGTGTTGCTCCCGAAGATCTCCGGGGAGCAGGACGCGATTCACACTGCGGTAAACATCGGTAACGCCTTGAAAGCCGCGTTTAACCTCGGCCCATCCAGGCTCGACGTGCAAGCCAGCATCGGCATCGCATTGTTTCCGGCGCACGGTACCAGCGCGGAAGACCTCTTGCAACGCGCTGAGGTAGCAATGTATAGCGCAAAACAGGAAAAGTCCGGTTACACGATCTACGAGGACAAACAAGAAAAAAACAGCCCGCGTCGGGTGACGCTTGTCGGTGAATTGCGGCAAGCACTGGAGCAAGACGAATTGTTGCTGCAATACCAGCCGAAAGTCGATGTTAAAACCAATGAGGTTACCGAAGTCGAGGTGCTCAGTCGCTGGCGCCATCCCCGTCACGGTGTGATTCCACCGGAGGAGTTCATTCCCTTGGCGGAACGCACCGGATTGATCAAGGTAGTCACCGCGTGGGTGCTGAAAAAGGCCTTGTCACAACTCAGCGAGTGGTCGCGTGCCGGAATCGAGCTTGGTGTGTCGGTGAATATTTCGACCCAGGACCTGCATGATCAAGATCTGTACGATCGGGTCACCGGACTGCTGGCGGCCAACCGTCTTGACGCCTCACAGTTGGTGTTGGAAATGACGGAGACCAGTATTATGCTCGATAAAGAGCGCGCTACGAACATGCTGGAACGTCTGGCCGGCACTGGTATCCGCATCTCCATCGACGACTTTGGCACCGGATACTCGTCGTTGGCTCACTTGAGCGTGCTACCGGTAAAGGAGATTAAGATCGACAAGTCGTTTGTGGTAGATATGAAGGAAAATTCCAAACATGCGAACATTGTTCATGCGATTATAGATCTTGGTCATAACTTGGATATGAAAGTCGTCGGTGAGGGCGTAGAGAATGAATACGCGTACCGGGCATTGAAGAAGCTAGAGTGCGACAGCCTGCAGGGAGACTATCTGAGCGCGCCTCTCGGGGCCGACGAACTAGCCACTTGGGTGCTGGATATATCGCGCACGCAAAAGGTTCAGAGCCTTTAAAGGCGGCGATATGCGTACGTGCATTCGTGTCTTGCTAGCCGTTATCACCGCTGTTTTCATCGGCTGCGCCGACAACGGATCCGGCGCCGTGGATCGTGGCGACCATGTGTGGAAAACGCAGACGGACGCCCTCGACAAGGCGAAGCAAGTAGAGCAAGTTCTGCACAACGCGGCGCGCGAACGTCGCGAGCGCATGGACCAAAGCCGCTAAACCAGTCTTTGTCGCTACAAAGCGGCGAACAGCCGCGCGCTCTGCCGTTGCCGTCATCCAGATCGTGGATATGTTGATATATAGAGCGTTCGTATTCCGCTCATGTCCAAGCGATGCAATGGTCGCATTACAGGCCGGCCCGTCCGGTAAACATCACCGATACCAATTTTTCCACGGGGGCGAAATCATCGCTTAGGATCGGTATACGCTCGAGCGGCGTTCCTGCAGCGGCCACCATTTCCGTGACTCGATACCAGACCCGGGGTTCGCCGCGTCGAGACTGAACAAAATCCGGGGCGGGAAATCGATCGTTGGCGGACACCACGTAGGTAAGGCGAGTCGGCATACCGGGCGGCTGTTCCAACCAAACGTGGACGTGCTGAAATAGCGTCTTGAGTGTCTTCGAGATCGCCTTCACCAGCCGCGCGTCCGGAAACACATCCACCACATTCAAGAGGTACAAGCCACGTTGACTAAGGCGGGATTTAACCAATCGATGATACTCGACAGTGGTGAGGTGGTACGGGATTGCGACATCATGGAAGACATCTGTAACTATCACGTCGAAGCGTTCTTTTGCCAGTGATTTCAACGCAATACGGGCGTCCGCGTGGATGATGCGGATGTTCTGTGAAGCGAAGAACAGGCTAGAGCGTGCGATTGCGGTCACGGCTGGGTCAAGTTCGCTGACTGTTATGTCAGCGTTTGGGTAACGATGGCGCAAGGCCCGAGGATGCGTGTAGCCGCCGCCTCCGGCGAAGAAATACCGTAGCGACCCAGCGTCGGGTAGGTGAAAATGAATAATCTCATCCATCGCGTGCACATAGGGCACCCACAGATTATCCGGGGGATATCTCACGTTGGTGCTATGATTCATGTGATCGAGAATCAGCGACCGGGCCGCAACTTCACCACGGAAATCGTGTTCGTCGATAACCCGTAAGCAATAGTAGCTGCTCTCGCGATCGCAGGGATTCACAAAGCCCTCCACTTTTTGGGTCGCTATGAACAACGCGCCGATAATCAGTGCCGCGCCGGCCATAAGCGGCACCCTGGGGCGAAGGTCTCGTAGGTACGGGATGGCCAAGATTGCCAGCGCAACTGATGTGCCGACGATAATGTTTTTGGTACCGACGGTTTGCACGAGCCAGTAACCGGTGATGAAGGTGCCCGCGATGCTCCCTAAGGCCGCGAGCGCGTGCATGCGACCTACCACATGGCCGGTGCGGGTGTCGAGTTTGAGTGCTAGTGTCGTCAGAAGGGGCGTTACAATGCCAAGCAGAACGGCCGGAATGAAGAACAATGCCAGCACATAGGTAAAACTTGCGCTCAGCAAGCTCAACTCGACGGACTGCAACGGGCGTGCGATCAACATCAATAATGACAGGATACCAAAGCATGCGATGGCGCTGACCGCCAACGTGATACCCACGGTCAGTTCACCAGCGCCGCGGTCCGCGATACGCCCGCCCACCCAGTTGCCGAGGGACAATCCTGCGAGGATGACGCCGATTATAGATGTCCACGTGTACAACGATACGCCAACGTATGGCGCTAATAGACGGCCGGCGACGATTTCCAATACCAGAAGAAATGCGGAACTCAACAACACCGTCGAGCCGTACCAGAATAAAGTGCCGGTGGGTCGTTTGGAATGGAGATGCATAGGGTGATGACTATTGCAGTTAAACGATTATCAATGATTGTAAACGGATATGTCGCCACATGTCTCGGCAGGGGGTAGATTGCCGAGCAGACGACAATTCACGCACTTTTAATAGGTTCAGCAGCGCATATTCCCGCATCTATGAAGACTCACGCCCACCGCGTCAAAGACGAGATTACCGGAGTCGTGCTGTTTGTGACGGCGGTGTGGTCGATATCGCTGTTGGATCTCGTAATTCCACTTCGACAATACGGGTTGGAACCGCGCAGCTTATCGGGCCTGAGCGGTGTTGCCGCGATGCCGTTTCTACACGCCGGGCTCAATCATCTGGCGAGTAACACCGTGCCATTGACGGTACTGTTGATGTTGTTGGCGGGATCGCGTGCGCGTTCCTGGTTGATCGTGTTAAACATTGTCTTGCTCAGCGGTAGCCTGTTATGGGTGTTCGGACGACCCGCTTTGCATATTGGCGCCAGTGCCTTGATATTCGGGCTTGCTGTGTTCCTGATTGTGTCCGGAGTACTGGAACGCCGATTTGTACCGCTGGTGATCGCGGCCTTGGTGGGTCTGATGTATGGTTCAACGTTATTATGGGGGATCTTGCCAACGGCCAAAGAGGTGTCCTGGGACGGCCATTTGTGCGGCATGATCGCGGGAACGATAACTGCCGTGTGGTTCAAACCGAGGGCCTGAAATATGCGTTATCCATCTTTGGAGTCGATACTGTCATTGTCTTTGGAGCCGCAGGTTGACTGGAGCGCGATCGAGGATTTAGCTGCCGACGTATACGAGGGTTTAGAAGTGGCCGAAAAATTGCTCCAGCATGAGGCCGCGCAAACGGCACCGAAGAAGGTCCGCAACGCCCGGTCCTCATTTCATATACTCAGACTGGCATTGGCCAGTTACCTGGAAGACTACGAGAACTGGGGCGACGACTGGAAATGGTATGCCGAGGACTATGTGCCTGCGCAGCACAACGTGCGGCTGCTCATTGAGCGCGCCGAGATTCACGACCGATGACGGTCATTTGCAGACCGCCACGGCATGGAGGATGCAGCGATCGATACGTGTGTATCGGTGAAGGCCACCGGGCTGTGGGATCAAGATCCGAGTGGTCAGGAACGTTGAATTCGCATGCGCCGCCAACGGCAAACATCTATATTGAGCGCATTGTTTATACCAGGGCCGCCAGTTGCTAGAATACGCCCGCTTCGCCGTGGGGCACATAATTAATAAGGCGTTGGAGGTCGACTCCGCTTGATGACAACGGGTTCGCACTTGGGGACAAACCAAGCGCGCTGTTTGGGAGGTTTTGATGTTGTTTCGTAGATTTTTAACGTTTTTCCTGTCCGCCGCTTGCGTGGGATCGACGTCGTTGGTAAATGCGCAGGTCGTCGCGATGGTCGATACCGGAACCAATGCCAATGTGAATGTCGTATTCGCGTTCGATTTCTTAACCAATTCGCCGGCTGGTTTTGACGCGACAACAGGTCAACACGGTACGGTGTCGTCACTGATCATCAATCAAATGGCGCCTGGAATTGGTATCGGAAACTTCAAGGTGGCCAACGGCGCATTCAACACCACACAAGCCGCAACGGATGCCGCGATCTTGTCTGCAGCTGCCAACCCGGTGGTAGTAAGTATCGCCTTGAGTCAGGGGTCCGATGGCGTGTCGAGTGCCATCGACGATGCCTCCGGCGCGAACAAACTTATCGCCATTCGGGCCGGCAACGGCGCGGATCCCAATCCCAATCCCGTCTCTGTCGCGTCGTTCAATTTGCCCGGTGTCGTGATCGTTGGCGGTACCGACGGCGCGGGCGGCCTGTTGGCGGTGAGCAATCAAGCGGGGATTACCGCAGAACGCTATTTGGCGACCTTGGGAGTGACGGGCTTTTCATCGGTACAGGGGACATCCTTCGCTGCCTCGCGGATGGCAGCCATCGCCGCCGAGGTGCATCGCCAGTTCCCATTCTTGAACGGAGAAGAATTGGCGCAAGTTTTATTCGCGACCGCTATAGACTTTGGTGATGTTGGCACGGATTCCAAATATGGCCGAGGCGTGGTGTTCGATGCGGCTCAGGTCATCAACAGCCCGGCCGGACCCACCTCGGTCGCGACCGGTGACAGTTCCGGTGGCGGTGGATCAAGCCTTGCATTGCCGGCCCTGCTGGTCGCGGCTGCATTGGGTGGGGCGCTGCTTTATAAGCCCGAGGAGGAACTCAAGAAAACCTTGATCTTAGATTCTTACGGGCGGCCCTACGGCATCGACCTGACTAAGCTAGCCAGGATTAACGATCATAGGCCGACGGTTTCGGAATTGTTAGCCGGCATCGACGAACGTTTCAATGGTCATCGCTTCTCCCTGGGAAACGCTACGGACCTAGATGTGTATTACACGACCGTGGATACTATGATCTTAGACGTTGAGCGCCACTTCGCATTAGCAGAACATTCTGCGTTTGCAGATCAATCCCTCGACTGGTCTTGGTCGGTGCGGGGTGGTGACAGCGAGGGCTTCAATTATCAGATTGAGTCGAACACCAACCCCGATTACAACTTCGGCTCGGTTCGTTCATTGCAGCGGCAAGCCGACGTATCGCCGTTATCATTTCTGTCTGGGCAGACTTTCTCTACACCTTATCTCGGGTTCTCGCATCGATCGGATAGCATGCGCCTGGGCATTGTCAGCGGTACGGGCTTTAACATGCATTTCGGCTTGGTCTCGACAAACGAGGATTTCGAGTACGGCGAGAACAGTTCTGCGGCAGTTTTGGAAGGATTGTACAGGTTTGACGACCTGGGAGAGCTCAACGTGCAACTTGGGCGGATGGAGGAATCCGGCAGTTTATTCGGCGGATCATCGGGGGGGGCGTTCGGCGTTTCCGACAGTACAACGTATTCCCTGAACCTGTCCGGCGCCTTGCATGTGTCGAAGGATCTATCTGTTATCGGTAATTTCGGCCTGGGTTACAGCCGCGTGGACGAGGCGCGCTACAGTCTACTTCATAATTTCTCTGATATTCGTACTAATTGGTATGGCCTTGGTTTGGTTGCGAACAACATTTTTCGCGAGCGTGATCAAATTGGTGTTGCGTTCTCACAACCGCTGCGTGTCAGTGACGGTGAAGTCGATATGCACATACCCTATGCGCGGGACTTCGACGGCAATATCTATAAACATGTAGACAGAATCGGTTTGGAACCGGATGGTATTGAACGTACAGTGGAAACCTACTATCGATTTCGACTGAGTAGGAACGCCTTGATCGGTGCACACCTCATGGTGCAGGACCAGCCGAATCACATTACGGATGCCGATACCAACGTAACGTTTCTGACTACCATGAAGTTACGGTTTTAGCCCGTTTTTCTCGCCAGGAACCCGGCTGCCGGCGCAGATTGTGATCCGTCTAGAACGGTTTTCGCATCTGGTCCGGTGGTGCAGGATGGCTTTCGACCCGGTAGCTAGTCATGCCTTTGTCCAGCTTTCTTCGCATCGGATCACCGCCACGGAGCCGCAATATGATACCGGTGGGCAGCACTATCAGATAGAAAACAATACCCAAAATAATTCTGGTCATTACCGCGTTAATCACTAAGCCGAGTTTCATCCATAGGATGTAAACGGGCTTAAGGCTATCGGGTGCGGCGAGGGCCCACCCTGCGAATACGGCGCCAACGAACCACGGCCACCATGGATGGCCGTAACTGAATAGCCATGGCAGCAGCAAACCGAACAGGACGGCGATGATCGCGCCGAAGGTAAGTCCGAAGTTGCGCAGGCCGGATCGGTCAAGCTCGGGTATTTGACTCATCAGTCCAACTCAAATTCCTGCTGCCAGGAATCGTCCTTCTCCCAAGCAGGTTGGTCTTTCTTGGCGAGCAAAAAATTTTCGATCACCAAATAATCCATCTCGGTGCGCATAAAGCATCGGTATGCGTCCTCAGGGGCGCACACAATTGGTTCTCCGCGAACATTGAAGGATGTATTCACCAGTACTGGACAGCCGGTAAGTTGCTCGAACACCCCGAGTAAAGTATGAAAACGAGGGTTGGTATGCGCGTGTACGGTTTGGATTCTTGCCGAATAATCCACATGCGTGATGGCTGGGAGTTCAGATCGAGGCACTTTGAGCTTCTCGATTCCGAATAGTTGCTTTGTTTGTTCTGATGGTTGCAAGCGGATTTCTTTCCTTACCGGGGCGACCAGCAACATATATGGGCTTGGGCGGTCAAGTTCAAAATAATCCGCTACCCGTTCCGCCAGGATCGCCGGAGCAAAGGGCCGAAACGACTCCCGATACTTGATCTTGAGGTTCATGACAGATTGCATCTTGGCGCTGCGGGGATCACCAATTATAGACCGTCCCCCTAAGGCTCTCGGTCCGAATTCCATCGGACCTTGAAACCAACCGACAACCTGTTCATCGGCAAGTACCGTCGCCAGCCGCTGGAACAACGGCTCATCGGGAAGTTCAACGTACTCCGCGTCAAACTGGTCCAATTGTTGACGTATTTGTTCATTGGAGTAGCGCGGACCCAGGTAGGCGCCCCGCATCGCATCACCGCCGTTCACATCCCGGGGTTGACCATTGAATTGAAACCAGCCGGCGAGAGCGGCGCCGATAGCGCCGCCGGCGTCGCCCGCGGCGGGCTGAATCCAGATATCTTTATAAGGGCCCTCGCGTAATAGGCGGCCATTGGCAACGCAGTTCAAGGCGACGCCGCCGGCAAGGCACAATTGATCGGTCTTTAACTCACGGTGGACGGTGGTCCCCAGACGCAGCACGACCTCTTCGGTGATTTCTTGTATCGAGGCGGCGATATCCATTTCGCGTTGCGTGATGTCGGATTCCGGTTTGCGCGGCGGTCCACCGAACAGATGTGAGAACTGGTCGTTGGTCATGGTGAGGCCGGTGGCGTAATTGAAATAATCCATGTTGAGACGAAAACTCCCATCCTCCTTGAGGTCTAAGAGATTGTCGCGGATTAGTTTTGCGAACTTTGGTTCACCATACGGTGCCAACCCCATCAATTTGTACTCGCCGGAATTGACTTTGAATCCGGTGTAGTAGGTAAACGCCGAGTACAAGAGCCCCAGTGAATGTGGAAAATCGATTTCCCATTGCGCTTCGAGGGTGTTGTCTTCACCCAGCCAAACAGAGGTTGTCGCCCACTCGCCAACACCGTCCATGCACAGGATGGCGGCGCGTCGGTAGGGACTCGGAAAGAAAGCGGACGCGGCATGAGATTGATGGTGCTCGGCGAATAGAAGAGGCGGAAGCTCTGCGGTCTTGACGCCGCCGATTTGCGCGAGTTCCTTTTTCAATAATGACTTGAGGAAAAGTTTCTCTTTGAGCCACACGGGCATCGCTGCGAGAAACGACTGAAACCCCTTCGGCGCATAAGCCACATAGGTCTCGAGCAGGCGTTCAAATTTAATCAGCGGTTTGTCATAGAAAACGACCTCATCGAGGTCGGTGAAACTCAGGCCAGTGTCGTCAAGACATGACCGTACCGCATGAAGAGGAAAACGTGAGTCGTGTTTTTTTCGTGTGAAGCGCTCCTCTTGCGCTGCATATTCTATACGTCCGTCGCGAATAAGAGCCGCTGCACTGTCGTGGTAGTAGGCTGAGATGCCAAGAATATTCATACAACTTACTAAAGCAAAATGTTGTGTTGAACGGTCGGCTTGCGACCCGTGGGTTCGGGTGTTAATTTCGCCGCACCCAAAATACGGGCGCAATCATCAATAATTCACAATAAATATGCGACAATATTAAGGTTTGGGCATTAATGTTAGTTGACAGATTTGAGACCTGTGAATTTAAAAGTATAGACGTTGATACATGCTGCCCTGATGGCAACGACCACTGATGTGAAGCACATGTTCTTGTACAATACCAGGACCCAACGCAAAGAGGAATTTTGCCCGCAGGATCCAAACAGGGTGACCATGTATGTATGCGGCCCGACTGTATACAGCTTTGCGCACATCGGTAATGCGCGGCCAGCCGTCGTATTCGATGTGTTGGCACGGTTTCTACGCCGTGAATATCCGACGTTGGTTTACGTCCGCAACGTTACCGACATAGACGATAAGATCAATGCGGCGGCTGCGGAGCAGGGCGTTTCCATATCCGCCATCACGCGCACCTTTACCCGGGCATACCATGAGGATTTGGAGGCATTGGGTGTTATGGCACCGGATGTCGAGCCACGGGTGACGAACCACATACCGCAAATTATTGACATGATTGATGAGCTCTTACGGGCCGGTTACGCGTATGAGGAGCAGAATCACGTGTTGTTCCATGTGCCGTCGTTTGGCGATTACGGAGAACTGTCGCATCGCAACCCGGAGGATATGCTGGCCGGCGCGCGTGTTGACGTCGCGCCATATAAGCGCGATCCCGCGGATTTCGTGTTATGGAAACCTTCCAGCGACAAGCTTCCCGGATGGGACAGCCCATGGGGACGCGGCAGGCCAGGGTGGCATATTGAGTGCTCCGCCATGGCGGAAGCACACTTGGGAAACACGATCGATATCCATGGCGGGGGGCACGATCTGATTTTTCCGCATCACGAAAACGAAAATGCCCAGAGTGTTTGCGCCCACCAGGGTGTCCCGTTTTGCCGCTACTGGGTTCACAACGGGCTCATTACTATTGAAGGCGAGAAAATGGCCAAGTCGGTGGGAAACATCTTGTTGGTGCGCGACCTGCTCAAACAGGCACCCAGCGAAGCGATTCGCCTGGCGCTGTTGACCGCACACTATCGCGGACCCCTGGATTGGACTGGGGAGGGCGTACTTCAAGCGCGGCGCAGTTTGGACCGCTTGTATCAAGCGCTGCGAGACATGTATGACATACCGGTGATTGATCATTCAAGGCGCAATGTGCCCGATACGTTTCTAGACTGTTTGCGCGACGATTTGAATACTCCCAAGGCGCTGGCGGTTCTGTTTGGATTGGCCCGGGAAGCGCACACCGTCGCTGACAAGGCGCATAAATCGCGGATTAAGAACGAAATGTTGGCCGCCGGCGAGTTGCTCGGTCTGTTGCAGCAGGACCCTGAGGTATGGTTTGTCGGCGCAGATGCGGGTATAAACACCGCACACATCGAACGTTTGATAAAGGAGCGTGAGGCGGCGCGTATCGCCAGGGATTTTGACACCGCGGATCGGATACGAGATACGCTGCTCGCACAGGGCGTAATATTGGAAGATGTGGCAGAAGGCACGCGCTGGCGGGTGGCCGGCTGATGCCGGATCAACGCTGCATACCCTATGTCCACAGGACGAATGACTATGACTGACGTATCGATGTGCGACGAAATTGTTCAAGCGCAACGGGAATTGGAGGGCGAGTTCGGATTGTTCGATGATTGGATGGGTCGCTATGAATACCTCATAGACTTGGGGCGGCACCTCCCGGAATTTCCCAGTGAGTGGAAGACCGAAGCGAATAAAATCCACGGCTGTCAGTCGCAGGTCTGGTTACGAACGCAGATGCAGAACGGGCGTTTGCGCATCAACGGTGCCAGCGATGCGGCAATCGTGTCCGGCTTAATAGCGGTTTTGCTGCGGGTTTTTAGCGATCGTAAACCAGGAGATGTTTTGGCCACCAAACCTGACTTCATCGCCAGCATCGGATTCGATCAACACCTCAGTCCAACACGAAGCAATGGTCTACACGCGATGATCGAGGCGATATATCAACGTGCGCGTGAAGCCGCCGGCGAGCATTAGTCCGCGAGCATGGAAGTAATCACCCGTTTTCCACCCAGCCCCACTGGTTATCTGCACATCGGTGGTGCCCGCACTGCTTTGTTTTCCTGGTTGTACGCGCGTAAGCACGGCGGCAGATTCGTATTACGCATAGAGGATACGGACCGAGAGCGCTCCAGCCAAGAATCCGTGCAAGCGATATTGGATGGCATGGGATGGTTGGGCCTGGACTACGACGATGGTCCCTACTTTCAGACACAGCGCATGAACCGATACCGGGAAGTGATCGATCAATTGCTGCACGCCGGCCAGGCATATCATTGCTACTGTACCAGGGAAGAGCTTGATGTGTTGCGCGAGGCGCAACGGGCGCGGGGCGACAAGCCCAGGTACGACGGCCGTTGCAGGCAACGCACGCAGCCGCGGGATGAAATACTCCCGGTGGTGCGCTTCAAGAATCCACGGGACGGCAACGTTGTGATCGATGACCTGGTAAAGGGGCGAATTATCATCAGCAATAGTGAGCTTGATGATCTCATCATCGCGCGATCCGATGGAACACCGACTTATAACCTCACCGTGGTGGTCGATGATATGGATATGGGGATAACACATGTTATCCGTGGCGACGATCACATCAACAACACACCGCGGCAGATAAACATTCTGGAAGCGCTTTGCGCCGAGCGGCCCAGATATGCCCACGTACCGATGATTCTTGGTGCGGACGGCAAGCGCCTTTCCAAGCGCCACGGGGCGGTAGGCGTTATGCAGTATCGAGACGACGGTTATCTTCCGCAGGCTGTGCTGAATTACCTGGTGCGCCTGGGCTGGTCCCACGGTGATCAGGAAATATTCACGCGACAAGAGATGTTCGATTTGTTCGATATCAGTGATGTCCAGCGTGGATCAGCAGTATTCAATCCGGAAAAACTGTTGTGGCTCAACTACGAATATATCAAGGCAGCGAAGGCGGCGGACTTGCGTGATCACGCCCGCTGGCATTTCGAAAATGCCGGAATCAACATCGATGAGCAGGCTAACTGGAAGGAGGTAATTCTTGTTAATCAGCAGCGATCGAAAACATTACTCGAATTGGTTGATCGCAGCCTATTTTTCTTCCGGGATATTGACGGTTATGATGCCAAGTCAGTGAAGAAACACTTCAAGGGCCAAGCGGGTGAGGTGCTGGTTGAATTGCGAGCGCAATTGGGGCCGTTAGATCCTTGGACTGCTGAAAACATCCACCGACGTCTGCACCAGCTAGCGGAGCGACGTTCGATCGGGTTGGGTAAAATCGCACAACCGCTGCGGATTGCGGTTGCCGGGGTGGCAGTTTCACCTCCAATTGATGAAACCCTGGCAATCCTTGGCAAGGAGGCGGTCATGGGTCGCATTGATGCAGCCGTTAACTACATCAATACATTACCATAGCGGACAATGTTCACCATTGCGGTTGGAGTGGTCCGCTCCTGTTATCAATCACCCGGTTCTTCAGTCGCGGTCGAACTCCAATCGTCTACCGCGATGCGAGCCCAATACTTCTCCATCCCGGTAAACCAATTCGCCGTTGACAAAAGTCGCCCATACCTTGGAATGAAAGGTACGTCCGTAGAACGGCGACCAACCGCACTTATATAGAATGTTTTCCTCGGTTACGGTGTGGCCACCGTGTAAATCAATGAGAACCAGATCCGCCCAATACCCTTCGCGGACGTATCCCCGCTCTTTGACGGCAAACACCTGGGCGGGAGCATGACACGCCTTTTGTACAATGGTTTCCAAGCTGAGACGGTTCCAGTGATAAAGTTCTAATAATATCAACAGGGCATGCTGTACCAGAGGTAGTCCCGATGGGGCGTCAAAATACGTGCGATTTTTTTCCTCCCAGCTATGCGGTGCATGGTCGGTAGCGATGACATCGATTCGGCCTTCGTTAACGGCATCGACAAGGGCGTCGCGGTCCCGTGATGTTTTGATTGCCGGGTTGCACTTGATCAGCGTCCCTTTGTCGCGATAGTCGTTTTGGTCGTAGAACAGATAATGCACGCACACTTCGGCGGTAATGCGTTTGTCGGCCGTGGCAGCGGGACTAAACAGCTGCATCTCCTGTGCGGTGGACAGGTGCAGGACATGTAGCCGGGTTTGATGACGCTTGGCCAACTCGACGGCAGTTGACGATGATTTATAGCAAGCTTGTTCGGAGCGAATATGCGGGTGAAATGCGATCGGTACATTGTCGCCGTATTTGGCGCGAAACTGTTCCTCGTTGGCTGTGATCGTCGGTGTATCCTCACAATGTGTCACCACCGGCACTGGCGAGTCGGCAAAGATCTTTTCCAGGGTTTCGGGATTGTTTACAAGCAGGTTGCCGGTGGATGCGCCCATGAAGACTTTGACGCCACAGGCCTCATGGACGTTGAGAGTGCGGATCTGATCGATATTATCGTTGCTTGCACCCAAATAAAAAGAATAATTCGCCCGCGACTTTCGAGCCGCTATCGCGTACTTGTCGGCGAGCAAAGTGCGCGTTGTCGTGGGCGGCATGACATTGGGCATGTCCATATAACTGGTCACGCCTCCGGCTATGGCTGCGGTGGACTCGCTGGCGATATCCGCCTTATGGGTCAGGCCGGGTTCGCGAAAGTGGACCTGATCGTCGATCATGCCGGGGATCAAGTACAATCCCGTGGCGTCCAGTATTTCAGTGCTGCCGTCGGGCACTACTTCACTATCCACGCGCGTGATTCGGCCGTCTTCGATGAGCACGTCGGCATCGAAGATGCGGTCTTCATTGATGACGCGGACATTCGTGATCAGTCTTTTCGACATATTGATGCTTGCGAATACAATTTAACCAATATTTAGGCTTTGACTCGGTAATTATTATGGTGCATAAATCCCCTTATAACATAAGTTGTTCCATCGAGATGAGCATCCTCAACGATGCCAGTTACGGGGAGGCCGTCTCTGTTTTCGATTCAGGAAGATATTCATGCCGGTAGAAATCACGTTTCCCGACGGGGCACAGCAAGTTTTCGATCATCCGCCCACCGGGTTACAGATCGCAGATCAAGTTGGCAAGACGTTGTCTCGGAATGCCGTGGCTGTGCGGGTAAACGGTCAGTTATGGGACCTGAACCGCCCGATCGGCGTCCACGCGTCGGTGCAAATCATCACCCGTGACTCTGAGGACGCGCTCGAGCTGCTGCGTCATGATGCCGCTCACGTTATGGCGGAAGCCGTCAAAGAGTTGTATCCAGCGACCCAGGTCACCATAGGGCCTGCTATAGAGAACGGTTTTTACTACGATTTCTCCCGTGACGAGCCGTTTACGCCGGAAGATCTCAATGCCATCGAGCAGCGCATGCGGGAGATTGTCGACCGTGATGAAGCCATCACCCGCGAGGTGTGGGATCGTGACCGCGCAATCGACTATTTCCGTGGATTGGGTGAGGAATTCAAAGCGCAGATCATCGCCGACCTTGATCCTGAACAGGAGATTACGGTTTATCGGCAAGGCACGTTCCTCGACTTGTGCCGGGGTCCGCATCTGCCGTCTACCGGTCGGTTGGGAAAGGGATTCAGGCTCACTAAGGTGGCCGGTGCCTATTGGCGGGGTGATTCCCGCAATCCGATGCTTCAGCGCATCTATGGCACCGCCTGGGCCAGCGAAAAGCAACTCAAGGCGCACCTGCTACGTTTGGAAGAGGCGGAGCGGCGGGATCATCGCAAGCTGGGCAAGCAGATGGATCTTTTCCATTTTCAGGAAGAGGCCCCCGGCGCCGTATTTTGGCATCCGAAGGGCTGGACGTTGTTTCAGACCCTCACAGACTATATGCGGGCCAGGCAACAACGGGCGGGATATGTGGAAGTCAATACGCCCGATCTCATGCAGCGCAGCCTGTGGGAGGCATCCGGGCACTGGGAAACTTTCGGGGAAAACATGTTTACCACCGATACCGATGCCGACCGTACGCTGGCAATAAAACCGATGAATTGTCCCGGTTGTGTACAGATATTCAGCCATAAGTTGCGCAGCTATCGTGAATTACCGTTGCGTATCGCGGAGTTTGGTAAAGTGCACCGTTTTGAACCGTCGGGTGCATTGCACGGTTTAATGAGAGTTCGTTCGTTTACCCAGGACGATGCGCACATATTTTGCGCCACCGAACAGATCACGAAAGAGAGCGAGCGGGTATGCGAATTAGTGCTCGATATCTATCGTGATTTTGGATTTGACAATATCCACATAAAGTATGCTGACCGGCCGGATAAACGTGTGGGCGCAGATGATGTTTGGGACGCAGCGGAAGACGCACTGCTAACGGCGGCGGCGGCTACCGGGTTGGAGTACACGCTCAATCCCGGCGAAGGCGCGTTCTACGGACCTAAGCTGGAGTTTGTCCTGCGTGACGCGATTGGCCGCGACTGGCAGTGTGGAACCTTGCAAGTGGACCTCAATCTGCCCGAACGTTTAGGCGCCAAGTATGTCGGCGAAGATGGACACAAACACACGCCGGTGATGCTGCATCGCGCACTGTTCGGATCGTTGGAGCGATTCATCGGTATCTTGTTGGAGCATTATGCAGGGGCGCTTCCATTCTGGCTGACACCGTTGCAGGTTGTGGTGGCCACGGTGGTTTCCGACGCCGATGACTATGCCGTAGAGTTCGTTCAGGCATTGTGGGAAGCAGGGATTCGTGCAGAGGTCGATCTGCGCAATGAGAAGATATCCTACAAGGTGCGCGAGCACAGCGTGCAAAAGATTCCGGTAATCGCGGTAGTCGGGCGCCGTGAGGCCGAGCAGCGCACCGTGGCGCTGCGGCGCTTTGGTGTGAAGCTGCAGGAGGTGGTTGCGTGGGATGACGCCGTCGAACGTTTCGTTACGATGAATTGCCCTCCCAGTCAGGCCAGCCGGTGTAAAGAGGGTGGGGTGGTCGCGCAAAGTGCGTGAACATCATTTTCGGCTGTGCGCCTGCCGCGTCGCTGTGATATGCGGAATGTGGGCCTTGGTGGGCGCCGCGTCGAGCGGAAAGTTGATCGTCAGCGGTGAGCCTACGCAGGGAGGATTGATACATGGCCGTGTATCCCCTGGCGCGCAAATCTGGTATGAAGGCAGGAACCTCAGGGTATCGAAACGCGGAGAGTTTGTGATTGGATTCGGCCGTAATGAGCCACCTATCACCAAATTGCGCATACGCTACGCAGATGGGCAACGCGAGCAGCGGAATGTGCACGTGGCGCAGCGCGAGTATGACGTTCAACGCATCGATGGACTGCCTCCACGCAAGGTGGAACCTACCGCCAAGGACCTAGTACGAATCCGGCGCGAGGCGGCGCTCATCAAGACAGCCCGGCGCCGCGATAGCGTATACACGGATTTTCTCGGCGGTTTCGCTTGGCCGGTCGCGGGCCGAATTTCGGGAGTGTACGGAAGCCAGAGAGTACTGAACGGCAAGCCCAGGCGCCCTCACTATGGCGTTGACGTGGCGGCGCGTGCGGGGACCCCGGTGCGCGCGCCTGCGTCCGGCGTTGTCAGCCTGGTCCATCGTGATATGTACTTCACCGGAGGCACGATCATCATCGATCATGGACACGGTCTGTCCTCGTTGTTTAGTCATTTGAGCGCGGTACATGTGCAAGAGGGCCGGCGGGTTGCGCGCGGCGACACCATCGCCAAAGTCGGCGCTACCGGGCGCGCCACCGGACCGCATTTGCATTGGGGCATGAATTGGTTTGAACGTCGCTTGGACCCGAAACTCATGGCGGGACCGATGCCGACTGCCGCAATTCAGAATAATCGTTGATATACGGGAGATTGACATGAACATTTCGGAGCGCATGATGGAACCACCAGAAATCGTGGAAATAGACTCGAGCGTTAGTACGGTCGCCTGCGACGGCGGGGCCATGGGCCATCCCGTCGTTTACCTGTGCTTTGACGACAAGGACTATGTCGATTGCTACTATTGCGGCCGCCGGTTTGTTCGGATCTCGCCTGTCGACAAGGCGGCACACCACTGAGGTGTTTTGACCCGCTAACCGCATGGATCCGCTGAGGCTTGGGGCTGGACGCCGCAGTATGTTTAGGCAGTGCCGGTGTCGGTGCTCATACATCGAGTGGCTGCACGGGGACCAAACCTGCGCGCAGGCCTGGGAATGATTGTGCATGCAAATCGTCGCTTGGTATCCACAAGATATAGGAGAAAATATGAAATATGTGATGTTATATATTAGCAGTGCGCTCGCACTGCAAACCGCGTGGGGTGCAGAGCCCGCGTATACAACGGACGCGGAAAAACTTGGTTATGCTATTGGTTATCAGGTTGGTACGAATCTTGAGCAGAAGCTGAAAGGCGATGCCGTGGATATCGATGTGCAGGCACTGACGCAGGCGATTGAAGATGTTCTGACACAGAGCAAACCAAAGTTGTCAGCCGCGGAACGCCAGGAGTCGGTACTGAATTACCGCACAAAACACGCGCAACAGCTTGCTGCGCTGGCTGACAAGAACAGTAAAGCAGGAAGCCAATTTCTGGCTGAGAACAAGACCAAGGAAGGAGTAACGGAGACTGCGAGCGGCTTGCAGTATCGCATCATCACCGCCGGACACGGGAAACAACCACAGAGTACAGATACCGTCGTCGTTCATTACCGCGGCACATCGCTCAACGGTGAAGAATTTGATAGTTCGCACAAGCGAAACAAACCCGCTACCCTGCCTCTCAGCGGGGTGATAAAAGGATGGCAAGAGGCGCTACCGTTGATGAAAGAAGGTGCCAAGTGGGAACTGTATGTTCCGTCCGAACTCGCGTACGGTACCCGCGGCTCGGGCAGCCGCATCGCACCGAATCAAACGCTGGTATTCGAAGTAGAATTGCTGGAAGTCAAGTAAATTGTTAAAGGTTTCAATTCGTTAACGCAGTGACTTCGTGTAGCTTCGTCGGCACATGAGATCGATGGGCAGACGAACTTAACGAAACTCCTGATGAATAGAGTAACGCAGGCTTGGATTTTGTACTAAAACTTAACTTAGATCACCCGAATAAAAGGGCCTGTGATGTTATCAACGGGAGCGACAATGCTGGCCGCGGCTGGCGTAGCTGGTGCAGCATCGATGTGGTTGGTACAACGTAGTCAAAACGCCAAGAAACGCATACCGCATTTTCAAAGGAAGAAGTCTTTATTGAGTGCCCAGCAACTGGCATTTTATGCGGCACTCGTCCGTGCCGTGGGTGCACAATCCTTGGTGTTTGCCCGGGTAAATCTCGCGCATCTCATGCAACATCCAGGCGAAGATCCTAATTATCATGAGCACTGGCGACGCGTTTGCCGTCGCTGGTTGGATTTCGTGATTTGCAGTCCGTCCTCAGTAAGTCCTATCTTGGCAATCAAGCTGGAAACGCGGATGGAGAGAAAGCGTCGGATGTTGGGTGGCATAGACGTGCTTGACGACACGCTCAGTAGCGCCCGCATCCCTCTACTCAGGATCTCGCTGGCGGATCAGTACGATTCCACGGAATTGATGGAGAAGATTAAATGGGTATTGATCGGCGAAAAACGAAAGACCGATAGTGAGCTTTTCGCTACCAAAGAGATGCCTGCGGAAGGATCGGATATACCCTCCATCATCAAGTTTGCTCGTAAGCAGCTGCCAACGTTCAGTCGCTGGACCTCTGAGTTGAGAACGGTCACTACCGTTTTCACACGTTCGGCCACGCGCCATTAAACGCCACTCCGTATGAGACTGTGAGATGTCTCGATTCACGTATGGATCGAGTTGTCACGATAGTCCGTCCTGCGAGGTGCGACTCGGTGTCTCTGCATACTGCACCAAGGTAGCGAAAACCGGGGTTAGCATCCTGTTCGGAATGATGAATTCGATCAATGCCCAGCGCGACACTTTACTCTCCCCCCCGACGTCTATTCCAGCGTTGGTCCGGTGGCGGACGACCTGAATTTGCACTTCTCGCAACCCGCAGCGTCGGCATTGCGCTCCAGCGCGGCACGCAGACACCCGATCCTATTTGCCAGCTTCCAAGATCCTTGGTGCAATCGGCAGATAAGGGAGTGTAAGGAAGTGAATATGTGTTAAATAAAGCGATTGGCGGCATTGACTAGGTAAAGATCCACATACAAGTTTGCGCAAATGAATCAACAAGGTAAGAGAAATATTGCAAGTAAATTCCTGGAAATACGACCGGCTGTCGCTGCGCCATCCGCAAATCTGCTAATTTCCCTGTGGCCTTCGAACCGTTTCTGGTTTAAAACTAATCCATAGCCAAATTTAATCGCCACCATGTCCCTCTCTGAGTCGATATTTTATGTCTTGATTGCCGCTGTGGCGGGCATCTTGCTGTTGCTGCTGTGGCGCCATTACCGGCACCGGCGGGGGTTCCCGGAATTTGAACGGCAACGCTCGTTGCTAAGCCCACAGCAGCGTGCTCTGTACCAGGAATTGAATAAGTTGGTCGGAGCGTATTCAGTGGTCCTGCCTAGAGTGAACCTGTCTTCGCTCGTGAAGTCCCCCGGAGATCACCCCAGCTATGAAAATCACTGGAAACGTGTGTTGCGCGAGTGGGTGGATTTCGTGGTCTGTAGTCCTTCGAGCATCAGTCCGGTACTGGCAATCAAGTTAGAGACGAGGGCGGAGCGGAAGCGGCGTAAGCTCGGTGGTCTGGATGTATTGGAAGACACGTTGACTAGCGCAAAGATTCCTTTATTGCGGCTGAAAAGTGCCGACAGTTACGATACGAACGAGATTATGTCGAGCATAAGATTCGCCCTGGTAAAACAGAAACGCAAAAAGGATGAAGAACTTTTTGTGACGGAGGAGTTTTTTAATCCGTCCCCCGACCTGCCATTGGAGCCGGACTCGATGTCCGCAATCAAGCGACGAACTGCTGGCTTCGTCTCCAATCTCAAGGGATTTGGTCGCGCCACCTGATCGGATGTTGCACCATTAAGCCGGTTGCTCTGATTTCTTTTTCTCGATTTCTGCGCGCACCTGATCCATGTCCAACTCCCGCGCTTTGCTGATCAATTCGTCCAATGCCGAAGCAGGTATGGTGCCCGGTTGTGAAAAGATGACAATTTGTTCTTTGAAGATCATCAGTGTCGGTATGGAACGGATCTGAAAAGCCTGTGCCAACGCCTGTTCAGATTCGGTATCGATTTTGCCGAAGACGATGTCGGGGTGTTTCTCTGATGCTTGTTCGTACACTGGAGCGAACGACTGGCAGGGTCCACACCAGGAGGCCCAGTAGTCCACAACTACCAGATCGTTGTCTTCGATCACTTTGTTGAAGTTTGCGTCACTCAGTGCTTGGGTGCTCATGGGGTCTGCTCTCAAGTCAATGCATTGAATATACGGTCGCGAATCTCTTCAACGGTTCCGATCCCATCAACACGTACGTATCCTGGGGCAGCGGGATCACCCCCCTGACTCCAATCAGAGTAGTATTCGATCAGCGGCTCAGTTTGCGAGTGATAAACCTTTAAACGTTTGCGCACCGTTTGTTCCTTATCGTCCTCGCGCTGGATCAATGGCTCTCCGGTTACATCATCCTTATCCTGAATCTTGGGTGGATTGAAGATCAGGTGATAGGTTCGGCCGGACGCCAAATGCACGCGGCGACCGCTCATTCGCCTTATGATCTCGTTGTCGGATACGGCGATTTCGACGACAAAGTCCACCGGTATTTGCTCAGTCTGTAGAGCCTCCGCCTGGGCGATGGTGCGGGGGAAACCGTCAAATAGGTAGCCGCTCGCGCAGTCCGGTTCGCGTATTCGGTCTTTGATCAGGCCGATGATGATGTCATCAGAGACCAAATCGCCGGCTTCCATCACGTCCTTGGCTTGCCGCCCGAGCGGTGTGCCCGCCTTTACTGCAGCGCGGAGCATGTCGCCCGTAGATATTTGTGGGATTTTGTATTTTTCTTTTATCAGGTTGGCTTGTGTGCCCTTGCCGGCGCCGGGGCCACCTAAGAGAATCAGTCGCATGCAGACCTCCAAATTTGATGTATGCTCGGAAAGTGGGAAACACACGGGGACATAAAACTGTAACATATTCGTTACTTGCTTTTCCCAAAAATTGACGATACCCCCATATAAAATATGGGCTTAAAGTAAAGATTATTTTTTGGACCTTGGCCGTGGCCAGTGCGCTTACCCTGACTCATCAACATGGCAACCGGACCCGGTAATACGCGCCGGCTTGGGCGCGTTATGGTGTTTGCGGCGTGGGCGTTGCTGATAGGAATGTTGACGACGGTATTTTCAAAGGTTCTCGAGCGTCAACACAATCCCAACCAGCAGGTTCAGATCAATCTGCGCAGTGATGGGTTCAAGGAAATCGTGCTGCGAAGAAATCGACTCGGTCATTATGTTGCTAGCGGAAAGATCAACGGAATCGACGTGGAGTTCTTGCTGGATACCGGTGCTACCAACGTCGCGATTCCGCAAGGCTTGGCCGCCAATTTGGGACTCAAGCGTGGTAGGCCGTTGGCGACCTACACGGCTAATGGAATTGTGCAAACTTATGCCACCAGGTTAGATCAGGTGACGTTGGGCAATATTTCCGCGGCCGGGGTGTCTGCCAGCATTAGTCCCCATATGACCGGGGATCAGATCTTGCTTGGTATGAGTTTTCTAAAACAGTTCGAACTGCTGCAACGGGGCGATCAGCTTACCATTCGATCAGGAACATCGAGCGGTGGCGATCGTCTTTGAAGTCGGCGGTATTCAGCTTTCATTCAGCTTGAATTCAGGCTTGGTTCAGTAGTGCGGGCGTAATCTATGGTGCACTGAGAATGGCCGGTAGGTGCAGGGAACGCCGTATATCACTTATTGAGGAGTCTGAATATGAAACCTATGGTTAGGTTCGCTGCCGCAGTAGCGGCCACGATAGTTGCCGTATCCCCCGTGCTCGCTGGAAATCGACACGATCCGGCCTTTTACGACTACGCAGATGTAATGGAAGTGACACCCATTATAGATCTCGTACGCGTGGAATCTCCCCGTCAGGAGTGTTGGATCGAGACCCCCAAGCGCTATGGGTATCAGGGGGGACACAATAGCTACACGCCAGAAATTTTCGGTGCCATTGTCGGGGCGGCTATCGGAACCCGTTTTGGAAGTGGCCGCGGACGGGATATCGCAACCGCTGCGGGTGCGGTCCTGGGTGGTTCGATTGGTCACGACGTCAAGCAACGTCGTTATCGTTATGCCTATAATGAGCCGGTGGAACGTTGTGAGACCCGCCATGTGGTGCAGGAAGAAGAGCATGTCGTTGGGTATCAAGTGCGGTATCGTTACGGTGATAGGATTTATAATTCGCGTACCGACCATGACCCGGGTGAACGCATTCGTGTGCGCGTCAACGTCGCGCCCGCGCAGTAGGTAGACAGTTACACCCGCAGTGTATAATGCAACCCGCACCGAGCGTCCCGGCCCGGGGCTGGCTTATGTCGAGCTAATGTGATGAGACTAATCGGATCTGTTCTGTTGCTTATGCTGTGTTCATGGCCGATTCAGGGGTATCCGCAGTCTCCTGAACAACCGGCGCCGATCAGCCTCGATCAGGCGGCCTCGACTGTGAAAAGCCGCACTGGCGGACGGTTGTTGGCGGCAGAAAAACGCAAGGTGGATGGCCGGTTGATGTATCGGATCAAGATCCTTACTCCGAACGGTCGGGTTCGGAGCGTATACATCGACCCGTGGAAAAAGCAGTGACCGTCTCATCAGCGTATACCCATATGTTGCGCCGGTGGGTCCCGCCGCAATTCATGGGCGCACAGGGCGGGGAACCACGGCGTCTCCGTCACCGGATGTTGACCTTCAATATTCCAGGTTGCCGAGCTGAAAAGCAGGTGTGGATATCCGGAACGTGGCTCGATCTCGAGCGCCTGAACTTGCGCTCCACTCGACCCATAGCACGCTATGGATCTCGCTCCAGGCGCGGCGCTTGTCCCCGCACAGCAGGGGGCTTGTCCCCGCGCAGCAGGGGGCTTGTCCCCGCACAGCAGGGGGCTTGTCCCCGCACAGCAGGGGGCTTGTCCCCGCACAGCAGGGGGCTTGTCCCCGCACAGCAGGGGGCGCTTGTCCCCGCACTGTGTGCCCGCATCCGTGATCCTGGTGAGAAATACGGGTTAGTCCAATGCGCGTGCTCGTAGTTGAGGATGAGGCCGGAATCCGGGAGCAACTTGCGGCGCGTTTGCGCGACGAAGGATTTGCCGTGGATACGGCGTCGGACGGCGAGGAGGGATTGTATTTCGGTAAGGAATATCCTGTGGATCTGGCGATCGTTGATATCGGATTACCAAAACTGAACGGAATACAAGTAATCCAGCAGTTGCGAGCCGAACGGCAGAGCTTTCCGATATTGATCCTGACCGCGCGGTCACGGTGGCAAGAGAAGGTAGATGGGTTGGAAGCCGGTGCCGATGATTATCTTGTGAAGCCGTTTCATGTAGAGGAACTTTTGGCCAGGGTTCGGGCATTGCTGCGGCGTGCCGCGGGATCAGCGCAAATCACAATTGAATGTGGGCCGGTAACATTGAATACCTCTACGCAGGATGTGTCAGTCGCGGGTTCACCGTTGAATCTAACCGCGTATGAATATCGCTTGCTGCAATATTTGATGATGAATTCAGGGAAGGTAGTATCCAAGTCCGAATTGACCGACCATATATACGAAGAGGACAGTGACCGCGATAGCAACGTGATAGAGGTATTTATCGGCCGCCTGCGCAAGAAACTGGATCCGGACAATTTGATCAAGCCCATAGAGACGCTTCGTGGCCGCGGCTATCGCTTCAAACTCACGCGCACATCGTGACGCTCTCCCTGTACGGCCGGTTACTGCTGGCTGCCAGTGTGGCATCAACCGCGTTTTTGGGCGTCACCGGGTGGGTGCTGGATCAGGCGTTTCAAGATAGTGCCGAGACCGCGGTGCGCGACCATTTGCAAGGCCAGCTATATGGATTATTAGCCGCGTTCGATGTCGACAACCGTGGACGCCTGATTGTGCCGGCGAATTTGCCGGAGGCGCGATTTTCACGGATAAATTCCGGACTGTACGCCCGCGTGATAGACCGAGACGCGAATGTAGTTTGGCGTTCCGGGTCTTTGCTGGGCAGCAGTCTTCCGGCACGCCTGAAATTGGCGTCTGGCGATTCACTGTTCGAACGAATCCAAACTCGCGATGGCAGCGAATTATTTTGGTTGCGATTCGGTATTGCGTGGGAGATCAACGACCAAGCGACCGTGGACTATGAATTTGCCGTTGTCGAGGACCTGGCAAACTATACTGCGCAAGTCGAAAGTTTTCGCCGCAGCCTATGGATCTGGCTTGGCGGTGCGGTAGTGGTAATGTTGTTGGTGCAGACTGCTGTATTGCGGTGGAGCCTCACGCCATTACGAGCGCTTGCGGAGGACGTTGCGGCGGTGGAGCAGGGTGAATTGTCCCAACTGGCAGACGAGTATCCGCGGGAATTATCTGGATTGACTCGCAATATCAACGCCTTCATCACTAATGAACGGCGTCAGATAGCGCGTTACCGCAATACGCTGGGCGATCTCGCCCACAGCCTCAAAACCCCGCTAGCGGTGATTCAGGGCGCGATGGAGTCCAAGCACCCGATCAAGTCGGTTGAGGTCGCCGCGCAAGTGGAACGGATGTCGGAAATTGTCGATTATCAACTGCGGCGTGCAGCGGCGGCGGGCAGGCGTACGCTGACCGCTCCGGTATCGGTGCCCGCGAGCGTCAAGAAAGTAATCACCGCACTATGTAAGGTATACGCCGATCGTAATATCCAAGTGGAGCAGAAGATTCGCCCGGGATTGAAATTTTATGGCGATGAGGGTGATTTTTTCGAAGTACTGGGTAATCTTCTCGATAACGCCTTCAAATGGTGCCGTGGACACGTCATCGTCCGCGCCGGGCCGATTACCGAGCCCGGACGCAGATCCGGCGTACGGTTGTATGTTGTCGATGACGGGCCGGGAATTGACGTGTCTCTACGCGAGCAAGTATTGAAGCGGGGAGTGCGGTCGGACAGCCGGGTCGCAGGACAAGGTCTCGGTCTGGCCTCGGTGCAAGACATTGTCGAGGCATATGGTGGTGCTGTGCATATCGTCGCGCGCGGTGGCCGTGGTACGGAAGTTGTCGTCGAGTTTCCCGCGGGCTAAATTTGCATTTGCTTATGGAGCCGAGCATGAAATCGGCGTTCATAGCGCGCGGGTGTCCAGTGCGGGGCGTTCGCACTCAGGAGTTGCTCCGGCGGCGGCAAACCATCCACTCGCCACAACGGTTGTGCAAAGCGCTGACGCAAACAGTAGGATAATGATATGGCCTGGTGGGGAAAATTAGCCGGCGGTGCATTTGGTTTTATGTTGGGGGGGCCGCTTGGCGCCGCTTTGGGCGCCGCGCTGGGTCATCAGTTCGATAAAGGTGTGGTAGACCTGGGCGACAGGGGGCGGATCGGCAACAACGAAAGAACACAAACGGTATTTTTTACCGCCGTATTTACGATAATGGGATACATTGCCAAAGTCGACGGCCGTGTGAGTCCGAGTGAAATCGCGATGGCCGAAGACGTGATGAGACAGATGCGGCTCAATGCGCAGCAACGGGATGCCGCCATCGGATTATTTCGGCAGGGCAAACGGACAGACTTCCCGGTAGATGATGTATTGGACCAGCTACGCCACGAGTGCGGTCGGCGTACCACGCTGTTGCAAATGTTCCTGGAAATTCAGGTTCAGGCCGCATTTGCCGATGGCGGTCTGGATCACGTGGAGAGGGAAGCGCTACTCCACATTGCCGAGCAAATCGGATTCTCCAAGCGCCGGTTTCAACAGATACTGGGTTTCATCGAAGGCGTATCCGCATATGAACGAAGCGCCGCAACCGGGGGGCGGCCTTCGCTGGGGGATGCCTATAAGACGTTGGGAGTGACGTCCGCTACCGGTGATGCGGAGGTGAAAAAGGCATACCGGAGGTTGATGAATCAACATCATCCAGACAAACTCGTTGCCAAAGGGTTACCTGAAGAAATGATCAAACTGGCGACTGAAAAAACCCAGGAGATCCGGAGCGCCTATGAACAAATCCGTAACGCTCGGAAAACGTGCTAGGTTCGTGTAGCCCGTATATTGCCTCAGGCGCCCCGCCCCTGATCTTGCCAAGCAATGTGGAGAGTGGAATATTCCCATTTCATGAAAGAAACGCTGCGGTTGTTTATGCTTCAGACCGTGAATAGAGGTGGGGCGCCTGGTGAAAAATGCGGGCTAGGGGCTACAATAGTAGTCGGCAGGCCTTCAGCTAATCACTATAAAAGGGGATCGATATCATGAATATGGCGATTCGCGTTCACGAAACTGGTGGGCCCGATAAACTGTGTTGGGAAGAAGTCAGTCTCGGACAGCCAGGTGTGGGTGACGCATTGATACGACACAGCGCGATCGGCCTAAACTTCATCGATATCTATTTTCGGGAGGGTACGTATCCGCCGCCACATCTTCCAGTGATCCTGGGAATGGAGGCCGCAGGCGTGGTTGAAGCGGTGGGCCGGGGAGTCACCGAAGTGTCGGTGGGTGACCGGGTCGCTTACGCTGGCGGGCCGATCGGCGCGTATTGCGAGCAGCGCCTGTATCCAGCCGAGCGTCTCGTAAAGTTGCCCGATGCCATTGACGATTTAACCGCTGCTGCGCTGATGTTACAGGGATTGACTGCGCAATATTTGTTGCGCCGCACTTACAGTGTGAAACCGGGTGATGTAATCCTGTTTCACGCGGTGGCCGGCGGTGTGGGATCGATCGCTTGCCAGTGGGCCAAGCACCTCGGCGCCACCGTGATCGGTACCGTCGGCTCCAAGGAAAAAGCCGAATACGCCACCAGCCTGGGCTGTGATCATCCAATAATCTACACGCAAGACGATTTTGCGAAGCGGGTCAAGGAAATCACCGGCGGTACAGGAGTGCCGGTTGTGTACGATTCCGTGGGTAAAGATACGTTCATAAAGTCCCTGGACTGTTTGCGCAAATTGGGCCTGATGGTCAGTTTCGGCCAGTCCTCCGGACCCGTTGCACCGATCGAGCCTTCCATCCTGAGCAAAAAAGGGTCACTTTATATGACCCGTCCTACGTTGTTTGACTACATCGACAAACGTTCGGATTTGGTGGCCTCAGCGGGCGAACTGTTTGACGTGGTGGCTAGTGGCGCTGTGAAGATCGATGTGCGGCAGACCTATGCGTTACAGAACGTTGCCCAGGCGCATGAAGATCTAACGGCGCGAAGAACCACCGGCGCGACCGTGTTGATTCCTGGACTAGCGCGACGTGAGGGAGACCTCGTAGCTAATCCTGATCCAAACGCTTGATTGCATCGACTGTCTTCACAATTTCGACAATCAGCATAAAAGTCGCGATGACGGCTATTCCCAATCCCGCGACATCGATAAGTGTGAGGCCTCGATCAAACCCCAGCGCGCTTGTCAGCCACCCTTGATCGCCGATGGCGTTCGGAAACCAGGATAGCGGCTGACCGAAATTAATGAACGGTTGAGCAACCAATAGAGCGACAGCGAGTATATGCAATTCAGTGGGTCCAAACGCAGGCAACTCCATGACTCGCGTCAGCTCTGCCTTGATCAGCCCGTTAATGATCAATAAGAGATACAAGGTAACAACCACCAGTCCTATGGCGAAATGTGATCCTTTGATCAAGAACATACCGAGACTGATGAATACCACGCTCAGTGAATCTCCAAAGTGGTCGAGATAAAAACCGAGCTTCGTTGTTTGGCGGGCACGGGCCACTACGCCATCCAGCGTGTCCCCGAACCAGTGCACGAATACCAATACCGCCCCGGCGAAGCACATCCAGCGCGACCACGCGGTGAGATACAGACAAACGCTGACAAGCACAGCAGCGATGATGCCGATGATGGAGATCACATTGGCGCTGAGTCTGCCGGGAACATAGGGAAGCAGCTTTGGGAAGAGCCACTTTACGATTGGGTCTAACGGGCTATTTTCTATTTTTTGCACGTCTTATGCCCAGCCGATGATGCCTCAAGTCAAGTAAAAAACTAAGTGTTTTTCGGAACCAGTTGTTTATACGAAACATTTGTTGTTCCCGCACTTACGGCAAGCGTTCCTGCGCGACTGCGACCCAATCTTCGGCACGGTGTTCTGCGACGACAGTGGTGTACAATCCGCCGCGGACATTGAATCTGGCCGTAAGGCGCATGAATCGTGGGCCGACGGCTGCGACCAGATCGTCGAGAATCTGATTAGCCACCGCCTCGTGGAAGGCGCCCTGGTCGCGATACGACCAGATATACAATTTGAGCGATTTCAGTTCCACGCACTTCCCGTCGGGCACGTATTCGAGGTCGAGGGTCGCGAAATCAGGCTGACCGGTCTTTGGGCACAGACAAGTGAACTCTGGAATTCGAATTCGCACAGTATAATTACGCCCTGGATTAGGATTATCGAACGTGTCCAGCGTAATCCTAGTTTGTGTAGGCATATCAGTAATTGATGTGTTAGGTTTGTTTTACAGAATATAGGTATTCCATTTGACTCCTCATAATTTGTTCGACTTGCCAAAACAGCGCTACTAAAAATGGAACCTTTAATATTGTTGGTGTTACTGGAATAGCTGATGCGTCTGAAGCATATCAAACTATCCGGCTTTAAATCCTTCGTAGATCCCACTTCCGTCTCGTTTCCCGCCAACCTGGTGGGCGTAGTCGGCCCGAATGGTTGTGGAAAGTCAAACATCATTGATGCTGTGCGCTGGGTTATGGGTGAGTCATCCGCAAAAACTTTGCGTGGCGACAGCATGGCCGATGTCATCTTCAACGGGTCCACCGCGCGAAAACCAGTGGGCAAGGCGGCGGTGGAACTGGTGTTCGACAATAGCCAGGGTAAAGCACCCGGCGCCTATGCTGGCTACAGTGAGATCGCGATTCGCCGGGAATTGTCCCGCGATGGTCAATCGTCTTACTACGTAAATAAGACCCGGTGCCGGCGTCGTGACATCACCGATATTTTCCTTGGCACTGGCCTGGGGCCGCGATCTTACTCGATCATCGAGCAAGGAATGGTGAGCCGGATCATTGAAGCCAAACCGGAAGAACTGCGGACACTCGTGGAGGAGGCAGCCGGCATCTCCAAATACAAGGAGCGCCGGCGCGAGACCGAGAATCGGATTCGCCATACCCGCGAAAATCTGGAGCGGGTTGGAGATATCAGTCGTGAGTTGGAGTCTCAGCTGCGCCGCCTCAAGCGTCAATCCAGCGCTGCCGCACGATATAAGATCCTCAAACAGGAAGAGCGGACATTGCGCGTGCAATTAATCAGCCTTCGCTGGCGCGGTCTTGATCAGCAACTCAAGGGCCAAGATAGTAATCTGTTACGGCGCCAATCCGAGCTGGAATCTAAAATCGCCGACCAGCGCGGCGCCGAAAATGAAATCGAGCAACTTCGCCTCGAGTTGGCGGGCGCAAATGAGCGATTGAATCAAACTCAAGGTCACTTCTATCAGGTTGGCGCTGAGATCTCGAGCAAGGAACAAAGTATCGAACACGCGCGACAGACCCAGCAACAGCGCCAACAGGAGCTCCAGCGACTTACTGAAGCACACGAAGAAGCGCAGGTGCACGTGGCGGCGGACCACGACCGGCTGTCCGACCTGCGGCGGAAGTTGGACGAGTGTCGCCCACGGCTGGCGCAAGTGAACCAGCAGTTTGAGCAGGCCATGGAATCGCTGAGTGCTGCGGAGCAGACGTTCCAGCATTGGCAAGCCGAATGGGACGAGTTTGGGCGCGATGCGGCGCGACCAGAACACGAGCGCGAAGTCCAAAGGGCCCGTATTGAAGAACATCATCGTCAGATCGAACATATTGCCGGTCGACAAGCGCGCCTGGCCGGAAACTTGAACGAAATTCGATTGGTCTTGGAACGGACCGATACTCCGGGTTTGCGCAAACAAGTCAGGGAACTGGATCGGATATATGCGGAGCTGGAGCAGAGTGTTGATGTGCTTGACGGGCGGATCCAGAAACAACGTGCAGTCGTTGATACCGCGGAAGAGGAACTGTATGAGGCGCGTCACCGGTATCAGGAAACAGCGGCGCGTTTGAACTCCCTAAGAGAAATGCAGGCGTCGGCGTTGGGCGCACAGGATGAAGATGCGGTTGCATGGCTGCAAAAACATCGGTTGTCCGATGTGTCTCGCCTAGCGGGTGAACTTGACGTGGAACCTGGTTGGGAAACGGCCGTTGATTGCGTGTTAGGTAGACGATTGGGGGCACTATGTGTTGATACCCTCGATCAAGTCACGGCCGATGCGTCTAGCTTTCCGGGATCAGGTTTATGCATGGTCGAGAATAGGAGTAGACCACGTGTCGAAACACCGTCGTCTGCGTCGATATTGTTGAACAAGGTCACCTGTCACTGCGCGGACCTTAGGCACTGGCTTGGCCATATTTATATATGCCCAGATATTAAATCCGCCGTTATGAGGCGCGCACAACTTGCGGCGCATGAATCAATTGTCACCCAAGATGGCGTGTGGATGGGACGGAACTGGGTAGTGGTGGCCAAGGGTGAGGGCGCCAAAGCCGGCTTGCTGGTGCGAGAGAAAGAAATCGAGCGTCTGTGTCAAGACAAGAAAGAACTCGCCGATGAGATCAAGCGCCTCGACGGTGATATTGAGGCTCAACGGCAACGCCTGGTGGCGTTGGAAGAAGAACAAGCCGCGAAACGTCAATCGCTGAGCGATAAGACAAAACAACGCACCGAGCTGCATAAACAACTGGGCCATGCGGAGGCGCGGGCTGTCGAGTTGCAGGCGCGCAGCAGTCAGATTGTGACGGAATTGAATGAGTTGGATCAATTCCTCGGCCGAGCGGAGTCTGAACTGATCGCGGCCCGCGAAAAGCTCGATAACGCGCAGCAATTGACAGAAACCTTTCACGCCCGTCAAGAAAAGCTGGCGGACGAGCGCTCCCGCTTGCGTCAGGAACTCGAACAGGCTAAGGCGGCGGCGAACGCCGACCGTGAAAACAAACACCGCGAGCAATTCGAGGAAAAACGGCTTTTGGCGGCGTTAGAAACGGTGCAGGAAAGCATTCAACGCATGGATCATCAGCAATCCGGCATAACCGAGCGTCAGCAGGCGCTGCGCGCATTGCTGACTGACGGTGATCCACCCGAGAAGCAGCTGCAAGAAGAGCTGAGTTCATTGCTCGATAAGCGGGTAGCGGCAGAAATGCGTTTGGCGCAAGCGAGAAAGGACGCAGAACGCCTGGATTCCGCGATTGGCGGCAAAGACCAGGATCGAATCGAACATGAAACCGTCGCCCAACACCTGCGGGAACAGGTTGAGCAGTTACGTTTAGCGAGGCAAGCATTGGTGGTGCGTCGCGACACCTTAGCCGATCAGATAAAAGAAACCGATAATGAGCCGGAAACGGTGCTGCGGGAATTGCCTGACGATGCGCAGGAAGAGCCCTGGCAGGAGCAGTTGGATCGCATCGCCGCCCGTATAGATCGAATTGGCCCCGTCAATTTGGTGGCAATCGAAGAATACGAGGAGCAAGCCGAGCGAAAGTCGTACCTGGACAAGCAGCATGACGACTTGTCTGAAGCACTGGCGATGTTGGAGGATGTGATCCATAAGATAGATCGCGAGAGCCGGGCGCGATTCAAGGAAATGTTCGAGGCCCTTGATGCTGAGTTTAAACAATTATTTCCGCGATTGTTTGGTGGGGGTAGCGCCCACCTTGAGCTTACTGGGACCGATTTACTGGACACCGGCGTGAGCGTGATGGCACGACCGCCCGGTAAACGAAACAGCACCATCCACCTATTATCCGGTGGCGAAAAGGCGCTTACTGCAGTCGCCTTGTTGTTCTCATTCTTTGATCTCAATCCTGCTCCTTTCTGCATGCTGGATGAAGTTGACGCGCCGCTGGATGATGCTAATGTCGAACGCTACTGTAAGATTCTCAAGACCTTATCGGCTCGCACGCAATTAATCGTGATTACTCATAATAAGATCACTATGGAAGGCGCTAATATTCTCATCGGTATCACCATGGCGGAACCCGGGGTGTCGAGATTGGTTTCCGTGGACGTTGACGCAGCAATGGAAATGGCGGCGCGATGATTGAACTGCGAACAGCGTTGATTATTGCCGGGCTGGTGTTATTTGTTGTCATCGTGATGATTTCCTACGATCGATATCGCCTCGCGCGGATACGGGAGCGGGAGTCAAAAATGCGTGACTTGGACCCGGATTGGCAGGAACCGACGCTGGGACGCAGGGAAGATATAGAAGTTGATACTGCGTTACCGGCGGAGTCGGGACGCACCATATTGTCTCCCACGGAAGATGCGGACGAATCCAGTGTACCGTTGGACGTTGACGAATTCGATGATGAATTGCGCGACGCCCAAGAAGTGGCGCATACACCGATTCACGGCATCAATATCCGCGCCATTCAAGAATCCAGCCCGAATGATGAGGGCATCGAGATAGATTTTGTAGCCCGCGTTCCCGGAAAGAATGTCATTAAGCGAGACACAGCCTTGGGCTTGTACCGCCAGTATGAATACAAGCTGCAGAAACGGCATCGACTGTTTGGATGTAGTTATCCCTCGAAAGTGTGGGCCGATTTGGAAAATGAATCCACGACTGCACGCTTCACACACTTTGGCATGACACTGCAGTTGGCGGATCGGAATGGTGCGGTAACCGAATCCGAGCTAAACCAGTTTTCGCAGATGGTGTTAAGATTTGCAGAAGTGTTTGGACGTAGGTTCAGTTTCTCATCGAGCTTTGAAGACGCCCTCGCACAGGGTCGGTCCGTCGATGAGCTATGTAAGAGATATGATGCATTGGCGACCGTGAATATTCTGGCACGGCACGGTCGCGGATTCTGCGGCGTCGATATCGATCGATATGCGCGGGAACTGGGTTTGGATGTAAATCAGCGACACTATTACCAGAAACGACGAGTCTCGGGAGTCGGCTCACCGATTCTATATGGGATGGCTAATTTGTTTGATAATGGCGAGTTCGACCACGAGAATATGGATGACTTTCGAACCGATGGGCTTACGGTTTTCATGAATATTCCGGCGACCTCGAAGCCGGCCGACGCGTTCCGTGAGATGGTTGTGGGTGCCAAGACCTTGTGCGAGCGTTTGGACGGTAAGCTGGTCGATCAAAATCGAAAGGCGATGACAGACCAGGGTCTGGAGAAGATTGGTCAGCAGATTCACAAACTCGAGCTCGAGATGGAAAACGACCATATACCGCCGGGCGGGGAACTCGCAACACGCTTGTTTTAACGCGGTATGACGGCGCCGATTCGAGCTAGGCAACGAGCCGCAGAATTACGCGCACGACTCAATCAGCACAACTACCATTATTACGTGTTGGATGACCCCGTCATTTCGGATGCGGAGTACGATCTTCTGCTTCGCGAGCTGCAGGATCTGGAAGCGAAGTACGATGATCTAGTTACTGTAGATTCTCCTACTCAACGTGTTGGTGCTGAACCGCTGTCGTCTTTCCAGGAAGTAAAGCACAAGGTTCCGATGCTGTCGCTTAGCAATGCATTTGATGAGCATGAGGTGATCTCATTTGATCGGCGGGTCCGCGAGAGAATCAAGGTTGACTTGGTGGAATACGTTGCCGAGCCAAAGGTCGATGGTCTTGCGATCAGTCTGTTATATGAACACGGCGCTCTGGTGCGGGGCGCGACGCGAGGTGATGGCATGACAGGCGAGGACGTGACCCAGAATGTCAGAACCATTCGCTCCATCCCTTTGCGCTTGTTGGGCGAGAAATCCCCGCGGTTGATCGAGGTGCGAGGTGAGGTGTTCATGACTTTTAAGGGGTTTCTCGCATTAAATGATCGCCAGCGCAGCGCCGGTTTGAAAGAATTCGTGAATCCACGCAACGCCGCTGCAGGCAGTTTGCGGCAACTCGACCCTGCGCTTACCGCCGAGCGGCCGCTGCAGATGTTTTGCTATGCCGTGGGCGAGTTGGACACTGAAGAATTGCCGCAGAGTCAGTATGAATTATTAAAGCAACTGCGGCGCTGGGGCTTCGCGGTGTCGCCGTTGGCGGAACTCGTGGAGGGTGTGGAACAATGTCTCGCCTATTATCGCAGAATGGTTGACCGCCGCGGGGCGTTGTCGTATCCCATCGATGGCATCGTTTATAAGGTGGATAGTGTTTCCCGCCAACAATCCCTTGGCACTGTATCGCGTGCTCCACGCTGGGCGCTTGCGCACAAGTTTCCTGCTCAAGAGGAGACTACCGTCGTCAATGCAATCGAGGTACAGGTCGGACGTACCGGTGCAATCACCCCGGTAGCGCGTCTTGAACCGGTATTTGTAGGCGGAGTCACGGTCTCCAATGCTACCCTGCACAATCGTTCGGAAATAGAACGGCTGGACCTTAGAATTGGCGATACCGTGGTGGTCCGGCGCGCGGGCGATGTTATTCCAGAAGTGGCCAAGGTGATCAAGACCTACCGACCGCAAGCCGCCAAACGGTTTCAGTTTCCGCAGCGGTGCCCAGTATGCCGCTCAGAAGTGGTCTATGAGGGGGGCGAAGGTGTCATTGCCCGCTGCAGTGGCGGATTGTATTGTTCCGCCCAGCGCAAGGAGCATCTCAAGCATTTTGCGTCGCGCAAGGCCATGGATATCGACGGGCTGGGCGACAAGATCATCGACCAGCTGGTAGATGCGGGGATAGTGGGGGATATTTCTGATTTCTATGCGCTGACCGCTGCGCAACTAGCGGGGCTCGACAGACTGGCTGAGAAATCAGCACAGAATCTGGTCGACGCATTGGAACAGAGCAAGCAGACGACATTGCAACGGTTCTTGTTTGCCATGGGTATCAGTCAGGTCGGGGAGACAACCGCTCGGCAATTGGCTGACCATTACGGTAGTCTGGATTCAGTCATGAACGCAACGGAGGATGACTTGCAATCGATAACGGATATCGGCCCCATTGTGGCGACCAATATTTATACATTTTTTCGTCAGCCGCATAATAAAGAAGTAATCAGTAAGCTGCGTCGACGGGGCGTGACGTGGCCGGAAACGGGACCTACCAAGCGGGATTATTCGAACCTCCTGTTGTCTGGAAAGACAATCGTGCTTACCGGGACCTTGCATTCGATGTCGCGAAACGAAGCCAAAACGAAGTTGCAGGAACTCGGGGCCAAGGTAGCCGCTAGTGTGTCGCGTAAGACGGATTTCGTGATCCTCGGTGCTGATCCGGGCTCCAAGGCAACAAAGGCGGAGCAATTGGGGGTGGAAATGCTGGATGAAGAACAGCTTCTAGAGTTATTGGCCGGGCCTCGACCGCGGTGACGCACCGGTCCCGGCAGAAACCGCGTGATCACTTTTTGTTTTTCTTGCGCACTCCGACGTGCATTGCGGATGGTTTGTTGATGATCCACCGTGTGAAGCGCTTGATTTTCGGATGGCATTTCAGTGCGTCGCGCGTATTGTAGTTACGTCCCAGCTCTTTGTTGGACAGCTCGGCGTGAATAGTCTTATGGCAGGGCACGCACACCAGAATGGGCCGCTCACGAACCGGTTGCAGGTTCGTTTGTTTTTCCGATTCTTGTGGCGCGTTCGCGGAATCAAGTGATGTGTCGAGAGTTGAGGCACCTTGCGACCACACAATTCACACGATTGTAGAGAGCCTGGATGAGTGATGCCTCCTAACACCGTATATCGCCCCACGTCAATGGTGAAACACATTACGAGAACGTGAAAGTTTGCATAATCCGCCTGCGTCCAGGTTCATAGAATGCGCTTATACGATGTCTTCGCGCCATGGGCCGTGAGCGGTATACTCAAAGCGAGTATGAGAGTGGATGCCAATCAGTGACACAATAGAGGGGAACATGCCTGCACCAAAACGAAACAAAGAGGACAAACGTAAAACTGTAGCCAGTTTCGACATCCGTTACACCCGTTACATCGACAAAGATGGGCAGGTGGTGGGTGTGCTTCCGGATGTCGCCAAGGATCCTGACGCACTGATCTCTTTGTATCGTGCCATGGTGTTGAATAGGGTCTTCGATCAGAAGGCGATCGCGCTGCAGCGAACGGGCAACCTTGGCACCTATGCGTCTTCTCTCGGGCAGGAGGCGGTATTTGTCGCCGTTGGCGCGGTGATGAAACAACAAGATGTCCTCGTTCCCTACTACCGTGAATACGGCGCGCAACTGCTGCGCGGCGTTACTATGACCGAGTTGTTATTGTATTGGGGCGGCGACGAACGTGGCATGGATTATGCCGGGCCACGAGAGGATTTACCGATCTGTGTGCCCATCGCCAGCCAAATTCCCCAAGCCGCGGGGGTGGCGTTGGCAATGAAATACCGCCGCGAACCCAGAGTGGCGGTAACCATGTTCGGCGACGGCGCCACCTCGAAAGGTGATTTTTATGAATCAGCGAATGCCGCGGGCGCATGGAATTTGCCGTTGGTCTTCGTCGTTAACAACAATCAATGGGCGATTTCGGTATCGGTTGCTGAGCAAACGCATTGTAAAACTCTTGCTCAAAAAGCGATTGCCGCTGGATTTCCGGGAGAACAAGTCGATGGTAACGATATCATTGCGGTATTCGACCGGTTCTCCGCCGCCATGGAAAAGGCGCGCAATGGCGGCGGCCCGACTTTGATCGAGGCGATTACGTATCGTTTATCCGATCATACGACTGCAGATGATGCGAGCCGTTATCGCGGCGATGAGGATCTGAGCGCAAACTGGGAAAACGAACCGTTAAAAAGGCTGCGCCAATATTTGATCGGCATGGAGTGTTGGGATCAGCGGCGGGAGGAGCAATTGCGCAAAAGCTGTGAACTGGAAGTGGAACAGGCGATCCATGCATACCTCGACACACCACCTGCGGCGCCGGAGAGCATGTTCGAATATTTATATGCGAATCTACCCGCCGCGCTTACGTCACAGCGTGAAGACTTGTCGAGAAGGCTGAAAGACAGATGCCAGAGTTGACCTTGATTGAGGCGGTAAACAAGGCGTTGGCGTTTGCGCTGGCTGCCGATGATAACGTGGTGATTCTAGGTGAGGATGTCGGTGTTAATGGCGGTGTGTTCAGGGCCACTGTGGGTTTGCAGGAGCGTTTCGGTGCAGAGCGCGTTCTGGACACGCCGTTGGCCGAGACGCTGATCGCTGGAGTCGCGGTGGGTATGGCCTCGCAAGGTTTACGTCCGGTGGCTGAGATTCAGTTTATGGGCTTTATCTATTCCGCCGTTGATCAAATACTTAACCATGCATCACGCTTGCGTAATCGAACCCGGGGCCGGTTAAGCTGCCCGATGGTTCTGCGAGCGCCCTATGGCGGCGGTATCCACGCGCCGGAACATCACTCTGAGAGCTACGAGGCGATGTTTGCCCACATCCCCGGTTTGCGTGTCGTCATACCATCGTCACCGGCGCAGGCGTACGGATTGTTACTGGCGTCGATCAACGACCCGGATCCGGTGGTTTTTCTGGAACCGAAACGCATTTATCGGTTGGTCAAGCAGGAGGTAGGCGATAACGGAGACACACTACCGCTGGACACCTGCTACACGCTGCGCGAAGGATCCGATGTGACATTGGTATCGTGGGGGGCGATGTTGCATGAGACCCAGCAAGCTGCCGAGCAAGTAGCCAATGACGGCATTAGTGCGGAGGTTATCGACGTGGCGACTTTGAAGCCGTTGGACATGCACACGATCTTGGATTCGGTGTCCAAGACGGGTCGTTGCGTCATTGTGCACGAGGCGGCGCGTACCGCAGGGTTCGGCGCCGAAATCGCCGCGCAGCTATCTGAACATGGGTTGCTTAGTTTGCTCGCACCCGTGAAACGTGTTGCGGGTTACGACACCGTGATGCCGCTGTACCGTCTCGAGGAGTATTACATGCCCGGTGTGGATCAGATCACGGCCGCCGTGAGAGAAGTATTGGAGTTCGGTTGATGGCCAAGAATACGTTCAAGCTACCGGATCTGGGTGAAGGACTACCGGATGCGGAAATAGTTAAATGGCATGTCGCTATTGGTGATGAGATCGAAAAAGATCAGCCGCTGGTATCGATGGAGACCGCCAAAGCGGTGGTAGAAATACCGGCTCCCTATGGCGGGACAATCACCAAGTTATATGGCGGGATTGGTGACATCATCGCTACCGGGGATTCATTGGTGGAATTCGAAGGCGACGAGGAGGCAGGGGTGTTTGCGGCGTCGACGGACAAAGGTACTGTGGTTGGCAAGGTGGACGTCGGCGACGAAGTGGTGACGGAACGGGCCATTCAAGTAGGTAAGGCGGCCATGGGCGTTCGCGCGATACCGGCGGTGCGTGCGCTGGCCCGTAAACTGGACGTCGATCTGTCCTTGGTAACCCCAAGCGGCAAGGATGGGGCGATCACTGCGGCGGATGTGCAGCGCGTTGCCAAGATCCTCAGGGAAGTAGGGCCCATGGAGGCGCTGCGCGGACCGCGGCGGGCTATGGCCCGAAATATGTCGATGGCGCGCGCCGAGGTGGTGCCGGTGACGGTTTCCGACGACGCGGATATCCATGCGTGGAAAAACGGTGATACGACCATGCGCCTGATTCGCGCCATCGTCTCCGCGTGTAATGTCGAACCCGCTTTGAATGCCTGGTATGACAGCCATGCGGTGGGCCGCCGGGTGTTGACGAAGATAGATCTGGGTATCGCCGTGGATACCGATGAGGGACTATTTGTTCCGGTTTTGCACGACGTGGGCAACCGCGATCCCGATGACCTGCGGCGCGGTCTAGAGGCCATGAAAGACGCGGTGCGAAGACGTGATGTGCCGCCTGAGCAACTGCGAGGTAATACCTTTACGCTGTCGAATTTCGGCAGTCTTGGTGGACGCTATGCCGATCCGATATTCATGCCGCCAACGGTCGCCATTCTGGGCGCCGGTCGCGCACGCGATGCCGTAATCGCCTTGGACGGGATGCCGGTTGTGCACAGAATTTTGCCGCTGTCGTTGACGTTCGATCACCGCGTGGTTACCGGCGGCGAAGCAACACGGTTCCTGATGGCTGTCATCCAGGATTTGGTAAATCCCGCATAGTGCGTGTTAAGCGGTGGCTGAGGTCTTGTGGCGAGCTGCGCGTGTAGAAACCGTCAATGTTAATAGTCTTCTTCGGCGGACGGATCCAATGTTCCCGAAACGCGGGTTTGGTGTGCCGAGGTTTAATTACCGATGAACCTCAATTTTTGTTATTTCCCGGCTAAACTAGAATTCACACAGGCTGGATATTTTCCAAGAATATTTAAAATTATTTGATGACGGACGTACCTTGCGAACGAATCTAATGAAAAAAGAATGGGCAGTACTGTTGGGCATCGCGACCGTCACCACGATGATTGTATTGGTGAGTGTGAGATGGTTTGCTCCCCAGTTGTTGGGTATTCCAATTGACTTGCAAAGTGTGCGCGTAAGCGACACGCTTCCTGCTTTTTATGAGGGCATATTTCGCACGATCAATTCGCAAGAATTCCTTCTCAAAGATCCCTATATCCGTGTAAGGGCGAAACCCTTTCTGCCACGGAGTTTTACCGTGGGTCCACACGATCTACTCGGTTTTCGCAATCATCGAATACCCAACGTCGCTGATGTCGTCATCTTGGGCGACAGTCAGACGTATGGGAACAATGTGCTGTTGGAGTACAACTGGCCCAGTCGGGCACAGAGTCTGCTCGGCCGTCAAGTGTCGGTATACAGCATGGCAACCGGCGGATGGGGAGCGGTGCAATATCTCGATATGTTTGCCAAGAGTATGTTCTTCCGCCCGCAGGTCGTGGTGGTGGCGTTTTACGGAGGAAACGATCCGTTGGAATCATATATGCTTGCCTACGGAGTAGAAAAGTGGGCGCCGCTCAAAGTCGCCCATGCGCTCGACGAATCGGATCGCGCGCCGCCGGTGAAATTCCCAGCACCTCCCGAGGAAAGTTGGCCGGTAACGTTCAGCGACGGCACTACTACGGTATTCACCCCAAGCCTTAGACTGCAATCCAACGATGTGGATTTTGCGGTCGTTCGCGAAGGTTGGGCAATCATGGAGAAAGCGGGCACGAAAATCAGCGAGCTGGGCGATCAATATGATGTCACGCTGGTATTCACCATTATTCCAACCAAGGAATTGGTTTACGAAAAAAAGATTCTCGCGGAGGGGATCGAACCCGACCCACTGTATAACCGTTTAGTGCTTACCGAACGCGCCAATATTGAACGCTTGGCAGAAAGCTTTTCCCGGCTGCATAACGTGACGTACACGGATGTAGTCACACCGTTGCAACAAGCGGCTCTGCAGCCAGTACAGATTTACCCGCGAGATACGAATGGACACCCCATTGATACTGGCTATAAGGTGATCGCGCAAGCTATTGCGCCGGTAGTGAAACGATTGTTGACGCCAGTGCAAAGAACTCTCGCCGTTGCGATGCTGCCCAATGACGTGAAGCAATACCTACTGTTAACAAAGCAGGGGGCGATCGCATTCAATACTCCACAGACAGCGGAAAGTAACGGTTGGAATTTAGCTGATGCCAAGCGGCTGCGGTTGCGTGAATTTACGCGCTTGCCGTTTCTCGGAGCGACCAGCGACGTTGCGCCGTCGAAATTTGGACCGATCACCGGTTCACATTGATATCGTTTCAATGTTTCGCATCGATTCAGTCTTCGATCTGCCCTGCGGGCGCCCCATCCAAGATCAGCTGCGTCTCTTTTGCATAGGGTTGCCGCCTCCCCGCACATTGAACAACCGGTGCGGACAATGGTGAGTATTACGGGCTAACCCAACTGGCGCGATCGCGAACGCGCTGCATTCAGCCGCCCGACCCTGCGATTAGGGGCAGTCCACTAAAAAGTGCTGAATTGAGGGAGAATTTCCGGGACCGTCGCCAGCAAGGATGCTGGCGCCGAGCCTACATGGAGGTATTGACGGCGTGTCCCGGGAATGGTCACTCGGTTCAGCGTGTCGTGGTCCCTTAAGTAAGTGCCATTCGGCTAACGTGGGGATGTCGTGCCGGGCCGATGAACATGGGGGCCGGAGCCACGGAACCGTTATCGCACGGGTTGTTTCAGCCATGGTGTCGGCGATTTTTATCGCCGCACTGCGGCGTGGGGGCTGACATTCCGCTGCATCGAAATATTTCTCAAAATCACTCATATGGGTGAAGAAATCGGTCCTTGAAATCAGTAATGTAAGCCACGAATGCTTGGAGGCCGGCGGCAGGGATCGCCGCTTTTACCAAGGATGGGACCAGGGTGAACCACGGACGGTGAACCCTGGTGTTGCTGGGGACTGTTAGGTGTTGAACATCATTTCGCACCACGGCATCGACCCTCTGGCTCGGTCTTGCACGCCCGCCCTCGCGCTTCAATGCACGGGAAATGGGTCTGTGTGCGGCCGAATTTCAATTGCCACGGCGTCCAGCTGTCCGATCATTGCGTCGTCATCGCAAAAATTAATAATCCGCATTTCTCACCAGGCGTCGAGGGCTCAACCGGACTTTGGGAAGCCGAGTGTGGTTAGCGCTTCGGTGATTTCTCCCAAGATTGTCGGATCGTCGATGGTCGCAGGCGGTTTGTATTGCTCGCCATCGGCGATTTTTCTCATCGTTCCTCGCAACACCTTCCCCGATCGTGTCTTCGGCAGTCGTTGCACTATCACCGCCTGTTTGAAAGCGGCGACCGGTCCGATCTGATCACGCATAAGGCGCACCAATTCCGACAATATGTCGCTGTCACTGCGATCGACGCCCGCCTTCAACACCACCAGGCCGACCGGCAATTGACCCTTCAATGAGTCGGCGGCACCGATTACCGCGCATTCCGCAACGTCGGGATGACTTGCCAATACCTCTTCCATGGCGCCCGTCGACAGACGATGTCCGGCAACGTTGATCACGTCATCGATGCGGCTCATTATCCACAGATAGTCGTTCTCGTCTTTATAGCCGGCATCACCCGTCAAGTAGTATCCAGGATAACGGCTGAGATAAGAGTCCTGGTAACGGGCGTCATTATTCCAAAGGGTTGGCAAGGTCCCTGGGGGTAAGGGTAGTTTGATGGATATGGACCCCATGTCGTTGGCGGCGACTTGATTGCCTGCTTCATCCAACACTTGAACGTCATAGCCAGGCACCGCGCGCGTGGGTGACCCCGGCTTCACGGTGGCAAATTCGATACCCATGCAGTTAGCAGCTATAGCCCAGCCGGTTTCCGTCTGCCACCAATGATCGATAACCGGAACCTTCAGCATGTCCTCGGCCCAATGCAGGGTGTCCGGGTCGCAGCGCTCACCGGCCAAAAACAGAATTCGAAACTTCGATAGATCGTACTTCTTGATGCATTCGCCTTGCGGGTCTTCTTTTTTAATGGCGCGAAATGCCGTGGGCGCCGTAAACATGACCTCCACCCCGTGCTCGGCGATCACTCGCCAGAACGCGCCCGGATCAGGCGTGCCCACGGGTTTGCCTTCGAAAATTATTGTGGTGCATCCCTGCAGTAATGGGGCGTACACGATGTATGAATGACCAACGACCCAACCCACGTCAGAGGCCGCCCAGTAGACTTGTCCGGCATCGACATCGTAGATGTTTTTCATCGACCACTTCAACGCGACGGCGTGTCCGCCATGATCACGAACCACTCCTTTGGGTTGCCCGGTCGTACCGGAGGTGTAGAGGATGTATAACGGATCGGTTGCCTCCACCGGGACGCAGTCTGCAGGCTCCGCACCCGCCACCGCCTCCGACCAGTCAAGGTCGCGTCCATCTACCATGGTTGCCGTCGCTTGCGGCCGCGCCAGGATGATGCAGTGCGCCGGTTTGTGGGTCGCCAACTCGATGGCTTCATCGAGCAGCGGCTTGTACTCGACAACACGGCCGGGTTCGATCCCGCAGGACGCACTGACAATGACCTTCGGTTTGGCATCATCGATGCGTGTTGCAAGTTCGTTAGCGGCGAAGCCGCCGAATACTACGGAATGAATTGCGCCGATGCGTGCACATGCCAGCATCGCAATCGCGGCTTCGGGGACCATAGGCATGTACACGATCACCCGATCTCCCTTTTGCACGCCTTGGCCGGCCAAGGCGCCGGCAAATTGCGCCACCAGGTCACGCAGCTCGAGATAGGAAATCTTGCGTACGGAGTCGGTTACCGGACTGTCGTAGATTATCGCCAGCCGGTCGCCGGCACCGTTCTCGACATGCACGTCTATGGCGTTGTAACAGGTGTTCAAACGACCACCGGTGAACCACTGGTAAAAAGGCGGATTCGAATCGTCCAATACCCGGTCCCACCGGCGGTACCAATGGATGTCTTCGGCTGCCTCGGCCCAAAATCCATCCGGGTCGTTGATGGAACGGTTGTAGATCGATTGATAGTCTCCCATCGTCACTCCTCGTTTTGGTTGAGCTTATTCGGGTACGACGGTCGTGAGCGACCGGTTATCTAGCTTAATAAGACGCGATTATAGCGGTATAAACAGTTGGCAAGGGCAATTATAACCAAATATAATCGCCGAAAATATTACCTTAAACGCCCGTCAGTAACACGAATCAAAGCCCAGTTGCTGACGGCACTCCCAGGCAGCAGGAACCCAATCGTTCATCTTGTCGTGCGACGGGGTAATATCGGTACCCACCCCAATATCTATGTCGCGGGAATCAACTCGGAGAGCAGACGACCATGAACAACAGTTTCAATGCCCGCACCACCCTGGAGGTCGGCGCTAAGAATTACCAGATCTATGCCTTGGATGCCTTGGGTTCGCGTCTCGACCGTTTACCTTACTCATTGAAGATTCTGCTGGAAAATCTGCTGCGTTTTGAAGACGGGCGAAGCGTGACCCGGGACAACATCGAAGCGCTCGCAAACTGGGACCCGCAAGCGGAACCCAGTACGGAGATCGCGTTCACACCGGCGCGGGTTCTGATGCAGGATTTCACCGGCGTGCCGGCGGTGGTGGACCTGGCGACGATGCGTGATGCGATGCGGGTACTCGGCGGGGATCCAGATAAAATTAATCCATTGTCCCCGGCGGATTTGGTCATCGATCACTCGGTCATGGTGGATCATTACGGTAGCAAGGATGCCGTCGATATGAACGCGGCACTGGAGTATCAGCGCAATCAAGAGCGCTATCAGTTTCTTCGCTGGGGTCAGAGGGCGTTCACAAACTTTCGTGTCGTGCCGCCGGACACCGGGATTGTGCATCAGGTGAATCTGGAGTACCTGGCGCAGGTGGTGTTCAGCGCCGCGAAGGAGGGGGTATTACAGGCTTATCCGGATACTCTGGTGGGCACGGATTCCCACACCACTATGATCAATGGTGTTGGGGTGTTGGGATGGGGTGTCGGCGGTATCGAAGCGGAGGCCGCGATGCTGGGTCAACCCATCACCATGCTGATTCCGCAAGTCGTGGGATTTAGACTGGACGGCCAGTTGGCGGAAGGTGCCACGGCCACCGATTTGGTGCTCACCGTGGTGCAGATGCTCCGCGAGAAGGGGGTGGTTGGCAAATTTGTCGAGTTTTTTGGTGATGGATTAGACAATCTGTCATTGGCGGATCAGGCCACTATCTCCAACATGGCCCCGGAATACGGCGCCACCTGCGGCATGTTTCCGATTGATGGCGAGACGTTAAATTATCTGCGATTGACCGGGCGCAGTGATGAACAGATCGCTTTGGTGGAGGCCTATGCGCGCAAACAAGGCATGTTCCGCGATACCGGCGCGCCCCACGCCGAGTATTCATATGTGTTAGCACTTGATTTGGCCGATGTCGAACCGAGTTTAGCCGGACCGAAGCGGCCCCAGGACCGGATTTCCTTACGTAATGCCAAAGCGGTAATCGCGGAACACATGCACGATATGCAACCCCAGCCCGCGCCGCCGCAGAGGGTGAGCAAAGATGGCCAGGAATTCGAACTCGGGGACGGCGGCGTGGTCATTGCCGCGATAACCAGTTGCACCAACACGTCCAATCCCGACGTTATTATGGGGGCAGCGCTGCTCGCAAAACATGCCGTGGAGAGGGGCATCGGAGTCAAGCCGTGGGTGAAAACCTCGCTGGCGCCGGGTTCTCAGGTGGTGAGCGCTTATCTCGAAGCGTCGGGGCTTATGCCGTATCTGGCAAAAATGGGGTTCGATGTCGTCGGTTATGGGTGCACAACCTGCATCGGTAATTCCGGTCCGCTACCGGAGTCGATCAGCACGGCTATTCGTGACGGCAACCTGGTTGCTTGTTCAATACTGTCCGGCAACCGGAATTTCGAAGGCCGGGTGCATGCCGAAGTACGCATGAATTTTCTTGCCTCACCGCCGTTGGTGGTCGCCTACGCCATCGCTGGCACAATGAACATTGATGTTTATAATGAGCCGATCGCCCAGGATCAAGCCGGTAACGATGTGTACTTGCGTGACATCTGGCCGTCGCAGGAAGAGATCAACGATGCGGTAAGTAAAACGATCACCCGTGAGATGTTTCAAACTAAGTACGCCGACGTATTAGAGGGCGACAAAAGATGGCAAAAGATCCGCATACCGGAGGCGAGTCTCTACGCGTGGACCTCGGAATCCACCTATATTCAAAAGGCGCCTTACTTCGACGGCATGACGCGCCAGCCGGGGGGTATTCCGGTTATCAAGGGCGCGCGCGTATTGGCCAAACTCGGTGACAGCATTACTACCGATCACATCTCGCCGGCCGGCGCAATAAAAGCGGATTCTCCGGCCGGGAAGTACTTGATCGAACGGGGGGTGAAGCCTGCAGACTTCAATTCCTACGGTTCCCGACGCGGTAATCACGAAGTGATGATGCGCGGTACTTTCGCTAACATCCGGTTGCGTAACGAATTGGCGCCGGGCACCGAGGGCGGTTGGACGCGTTTCCAGCCAGGTGGTAATCAGATGACGATATACGATGCGGCAATGCGGTATCAGGCTGCCGGCACATCCCTCATTGTCATCGCCGGCAAGGAATATGGTACCGGTTCTTCCCGCGACTGGGCCGCAAAGGGCTCCCGTTTGTTGGGAGTGAAGGCGGTCATCGTCGAATCCTTCGAACGTATTCACCGTTCCAATCTAATCGGCATGGGCGTGTTACCGCTGCAATTCAAAGACGGAGACAACCGGACCACCCTGGGCCTCACCGGCGAGGAATGCTACGACATTGAGGGGCTTGAGGTGGGCGCCCGGGAAGTTACCGTGGTTGTCACAGCGAACGACGGCGATCACCGCACTTTTGGCGCGCGGGTGCGCATCGATACACCGAAAGAGTGGGACTATTACGTGCACGACGGCATACTGCACTTTGTGCTTCGCCAGTTGGTGTCCGACAGCCAACGGGCGGCGTGAAATTGCGCAAATTGGGCGTGTACCGCGCGGGAAGTGTCCACCATCGCTGGATCTGAGTCGTAGCGGTGCCGTTGCCATTCGCGGGTGGGATCCGGAATTCACCTTCTAGCGTCGCGGCATCGATCATAAGCGGATCACTCGTTCGCATGCACCTTCCATAGATGAAGGTTGCTAAGTACTTCCTGGTTGCCTTTCTGGTCGGATTCTGTGGCCTTGGCAGCGAGACGCTTTATTTTAAAATTCTCGATTTCGCGGTGGGATCGGCACCGCTGGTGGCGTTCACGGTTGTGGCCGGATTTATCCTGGGTATGGGTCTGGGCAGTCTGATCTCCGCCAAAGTAAAAAGACCATCGCGTATCGAAGCCTTCCTGGCGGTCTATCACGGCGCCTGGGCCCTGTATTTGCCGCAAATCTTGAACGTCAACGCCAAGGCTCTTGCAATTCTTTCGCCGTATATCGGTATCAACGTGTCTTCGTCCCTGATTGGCTTTGTGTACATCATACTACCGGCCTTTTTTTTGGGAGTGACGTTTCCGATCATCGTGGAACGAACTGGACGGGCTGGAACACCCTATCTCACCCATGCCTTTGGCGCCTTGAGCGGAATATTGGCGGTTGAGTTCTGGTTATATCCCGAGTGGGGAATGCCAATGACCTTGATTGTTCTGGGCGTATTTCATTTATTGATCGCCTTTATGTTGCTGGATGTCTCCAGTGATCTAAAGCCCCTGCGCATCGGACGATTGCATGGTCTTCTGATTGCTGTCGGCGCCGTGACCGGCAGTGTGCAGGGTATTTGGTTGTGGTTTGCCGAATTATTGTTCCAGCCGTATTTTTTTATTCAGCCTATCGTTGTGGCCTATTTCCTCATGGGCCTGACCGTGGGTGCGCTGATCTGGGTAAGGTGGCCGTGTTCGTTCAGAAACAGCCTCGTGTACTGTTCTGTGGGGGTGCTCATTTCCGCGCTCGTGGGCACCTTCTGGCTCGCGATGCCGCTCGCAGAGTCGCGACCACGGGTGGTTATGGAACTTGGCGTAATTCTGCTGCCTGCGACGATTCCGATCGGTGCTTTGTTCCCGGCATTCATGCAGCATATCGCGAAAGATCGGGCGCGGGCGGGCGCAGTGATCCTTTCCATTAGTATTGGCAATACAATCGGGCTCTTGTTTACCGGCGCGATCCTCCTGCGGTTTGTTTTACCGACCCAGGCGTTGTTTTTCAGCGCGGTCGTGCTTTTTCTGCTTATCCCAAAGAAACGTCGGCTTCATTACGGGATGCTGGCCCCGCTTATGCTGTTGGGTGTCGCCAATACTGTATTTGGCGAGCGGGATTTTTTCCAGCACATTCATCCCGGGCACAACTTAGTGGCGGTACATCAAGTGTTTCGGGGTCCGGCCGAGATGTCTGCCGTCTACACCTATGAGAAAAGAAATAGAAATAATCCGGTCCGGCATCGTCGTTTGTATCAAAACGGATATTCACCCATCAACTTGGATCTGAAAACCGAGTCGGTAATCAGCGCCGTTGGCATGTCATACGTTCACCGCATTGACCGTGCGCTGGTCATCGGCGCCGGTTCTGGTCGCTCCGCCGGGACCGTGGCGCGTGTTTATAACGAAGTCGACGTTATCGACATCGGATCGACCGTAAAGCAACTAATGCAATATTTGGCCAATGAAAATTGGCGGATCCTGGACCGGAAAGGCGTACGTTTTTATCGCATGGATGGCATATCCGCGCCCTACGTGTTTGATCGGGGTGCCTATGATCTCATCGTTTTGCCGGTCGACCCGGGGTACCTACAGAAGGCCGCAAAGCTGTATTACACAGAGAATCTACGCGGCCTCAAAGGGCTGCTCAGACCGGGCGGCGTTTTGGTTTTCTGGGCGGACCGCAAAGTGGGAAAATTGGGCGCCCAGGTGCTGGTGAACAATGGCGGTGCCCTGTTCAAGTATCAGAAGCTCTATTCTGTGTTCAGAAAAGAGCGAAATCGTGTGCCCAATTATTTTTTGCTCGTCCACAGCGATGAACCGCTAAGACGCGATTACGACCGTTTCGGACTGCGGGAAAAACTTACTGGAGACGAGGTTGTTGCTCATCACTTCGATATTGAAGAATCCGATCGCCTCATCAATAAGCGCTTCCATTCCACGAGGCGCCTCCACTCCCTCTACCGGCCGTCACTCAACGTCCTGCTCGGCCTGAAACGAAAGTAAGTGGAGATCGATCGGGGAACGGCAAACTCGCCTTGTCAGCTCTTCGCGCCGGGAACGCCGTCCAAACTTCCGTTATTGTCAATCACTTTGCCGGGCGACACTTAGCATACGAACCCTGTCTATCATATTTCATCCGGGGCGTACGCATCGATGCTCAAGGCGTGAATATGCGCGTGCATCGCATCTTCCAGGGCCGCATAGATCATTCGGTGGCGTTGCACCGCGTTTTGACCCGAAAATTTGGCGCAGACAATGGTGACCGAGAAGTGGCCTTTGCCGCTTCGAGCACCGGCATGGCCTGCATGCAGGTGGCTCTCGTCGATTACTTCCAGCGATTCCGGTGCCAAGGCCGCGTTCAACCGATCCTTGATCAGCGCCACACGGTCGTGGGACATCAGAACACTTTCTTGAAAGGTTTCACGGCCACATCCAAGTACACGCCGGCATGGACATAGGGATCGTCATCAGCCCAGCGCTGCGCGGCATCCAGCGACTCGAACTCGGCGATGATCACGCTGCCGGTAAAACCTGCGTCTCCCGGATCCTCGGTATCGAGCGCAGGACACGGCCCCGCGGTGAGCAAGCGTCCCTCTTCGCGCAGGGCTTCCAGGCGGGCGATGTGATTGGGACGTGCCGACAGCCGGTCAGCGAGGCTGTTTGGTTTGTCGGTCGCGACAATGACGTAGTACATCACCTGCTATTGACCCTCCTTGACCTTGATGTCTTTGGATACGACTAACATGATTAGAAAAATGAAAACGAAGGTGAGTATCAAGGTGCCAAAGACTTTGAAGTAGACCCAGTGCCTTCGCTGTATGTCGGGGTCCAGATCGGCGCCGTAGTAAAACGCGACATACAAGTTCAGGAATCCCATAGCCAGGGTGAAGACGCCAAAACTCAAGTTCATGACACGCCATTTCTGGCGAGGTAATTCCAATTGGTTGCCCATCACATATTCAATAGCGGTTTTTCGTCCAAGTATCTGAGTGGTAAACAAGATTGCTGCGAAACACCAATATACGACGGTGGGCTTCCAACGTATAAAGGCATCGTCTTGGAGCAAAACCGTAGCGCCGCCCAGCACGACGATGGCGCCGAGCGTGATCCAGTGCATGGTTTCGATCTTGCGGCCTGCAAATTTGAGCCAGCCCACCTGGATCAGCGACGCGACGATTGCCGCACCGGTGGCGACGAATATGTCATAGACAGAAAATACGCCAAAGAAGACAAGTAATGGAAGTAGGTCAAATAGTAGTTTCATCGATTTGTTGCGGTCGTTAATGCATTGTCCGCCCGCACCATACGTCATGGTATTTCTCCATAACGTCACGCACGTGTTGCGGGTAGTCGAGTTTGTTCATTTGCGCCATACCTTCGGCAAAAAACCGCGGTGCTTCTTCCGGGAGTGCCCGCTCGAGTTCATCGAAAACGCGAATCATTGTATCGGGGTCTTGGATTCGCGTGGCGACTATCGCGCGGTTCACATGCAGCACTCGCCACGGCCGGCCCGGATTCGTTTTCTCAAGATCCAGTTGGATAACTGCTGTCAGCGCCTTTAAGGCAGCGGTCATGAATTGTTCTATTTGCTTCAATTCGTCGGGATCCTGAGTGGTGTTGGCCAAATTCGCGAGGGCGTCCACGACAAGCTCTGGGGCCCTAAGCTCCCCCTGGTGGCGAATCACCCAATCTGCGGCGCCGAGTGACACCAGCGCAATTTCATGCCGTGCGTCCTCTAGCGCAAGCTGGTGCGCCCAATTGGCAAGATCATGCAACAACTGCAGCCCGTAGTCACCGATCTGGCTCACATCGTCGTTTAAAACGGCGCCGGTCTCTCCGTGCTCCCGATCGATCCGTATCGCAACCGCAAAAAATTGCTCAATGGCCTCCGCCAGCTGAGACGGCGTGACCTGATCCGTGGCCAACGGCGCCCGGGACTCGTAGTTGGTGACAATATCTGCCGATACTTGCCGGTGGCGAACCCGCGCCTCGCTGAGTTTTACTGATAAAAACATCAAACTGAACCACTACCGCTAAACTAGGCAATAATACTTGATATAGTATTGCGCTCGCTAGCCGGTTGCTTTTCCACAAGATCAACCGGCATATTACTGGGTCTTGGTACGAAGCGCTCACGTGTCGCAACGGATCGAAAACACACAGTCCGCTAATAAAGCCCCCGGCTACGTGGTAGTCGAGGGACCGGTCGGTGTGGGCAAGACCAGCCTCACACGCCGGTTGGCAAAGGCGTTTAAATGTCAACTTATCCTCGAGCAACCGGAGGAAAACCCATTTCTGGAGCGATTCTACCAATCCCGTAAACAGTACGCGTTGCCGACGCAGCTGTATTTCCTGTTCCAGCGCACCCGTCAGCTGCGCGAATTGAAGCAAAGCGATATGTTCAATCCGGTGAAAGTGGCGGATTTTATGTTGGAAAAGGACGCAATTTTCGCCAAGGTGACTCTCGATGATGACGAACACCGGTTGTATCAGCAGGTGTATGGCCAGCTCTCACCCGAGGTGCCGATTCCGAATTTGGTGATCTACCTGCAAGCCCCGGTAGACGTGCTTACCGAGCGGATTCGCCGGCGGGCTGTCGATTATGAGCACGGCATCGACCGGGACTATCTTCAGCAGTTGGTCGATTCTTACACGACGTTTTTCTATAAGTATGACGCTGCACCATTGTTGATCGTGAACGCGGCGGAAATCAATTTCGTAGACAATGACAGGGATTTTCACACACTGTTGCAACATATCAAGAAAACCAAAAGCGGCCGGCATTTTTTTAATCCGCTGGCTGCGGTTTGACAATGATCGTGATTCACGGTGTCGCGCCGCTGCGGGAGGCCATGCGCTTGCGGCGGCGCAAGGACAAGGTCGTAGCCTTCGTGCCAACGATGGGAAATCTTCACGCCGGCCATCTCGATTTGGTGCGCGTTGCGGGCGAGGCGGGGAGCGCAGTGGTGGTCAGTATCTATGTCAATCCGCTGCAATTCGGTCAGCATGAAGATCTCAATGGTTATCCGCGCACCCTGGAGGCGGATAAGGCAGCGCTTGCAAAGTCGAACATCGATATCCTGTTTGTTCCCGATGACCATACGATGTACCCCGGGGGTGTCGAAGACCAGACCAAGGTCGCGGTGCCGGGTCTCAGCGAAACGCTATGCGGTGAGCATCGGCCCGGTCATTTCGTCGGAGTCGCGACGGTGGTGAATCGCTTGTTCAACATTGTCCAGCCTGACGTCGCCGTATTCGGTAAGAAGGACTACCAACAACTGATCGTCGTACGGCGCATGGTGTCGGATCTGGCGATGCCGGTCGATGTAATTGGTGTGGATACCGTTCGCGAGCGAGACGGCCTTGCATTGAGTTCGCGTAACCGGTATCTCAGCACGCAACAAAGGGAAATTGCGCCGGGACTGTATCGCACTTTGCGCGAAGCTCACGACGAACTGCAGCAAACCGCGGTTGACAGATCGGCGATCGAGACCGACGGATACCGGAAGCTGGTTGATCTTGGGTTTGCACCGGATTATTTCAGCGTACGCAGGCAAGGAGACCTGGGAGATCCCGGTCCTGGAGACAGGTCACTGGTTATTCTCGCAGCCGCGCGGTTGGGCGCAGCGCGTCTCGTTCGTGTGGTACCGAGGGTCGGACTCGAACCGACACGGTGTTGCCACCACCAGATTTTGAGTCTGGCGCGTCTACCAGTTTCGCCACCTCGGCACAATTCGCAGGCATAAAAGTATAACGGGGTTAGCAACGTCGGGCAAAATTCCCGCGGATACGAATTAGTGGATGTTACCCAGTTTCAATATCAGCTTCCGGAGCACCTGATTGCTCAGGATCCTCCCATGGACCGTACCGATTGTCGGTTGTTGTCGTTGGACGGTGCAAGCGGGCGGACGGTTGACCTGAATTTCACGGACCTTGCGGATCTGCTCAAGCCGGGGGATCTGCTGGTGCTGAACGATACCCGAGTGATCCGGGCGCGGCTGTACGGACACAAGCAAAGTGGGGGTCACATCGAACTGCTCATTGAACGAATTCTTGATTCGCGGCGCGCGCTTGCCCAGATTCGCGCCAGCAAGGCGTTACGAACTGGCAGTATCGTCGACCTGCAAAGCGGGGCGGAAGCGTTTCAAGCCGTTGTGCAAGAGCGTCGAGGTGAGTTTTATGTGCTGCGATTCTCGGCACCGGTGACCGGGATCATGCAACACGAAGGCCATGTGCCGCTGCCGCCCTATATCAATAGGCACGACACAGCGGTCGATACCGAGCGTTATCAGACCGTGTACGCACGCCGTTCCGGTGCGGTCGCCGCGCCTACGGCCGGCTTGCATTTTGACCATGGGCTGCTGAATCGACTCCGGGGCCAGGGCGTGGAAACCGCATTTTTGACCTTGCACGTCGCTGCCGGTAGTTTTCAGCCTATGCGCGTGACGGATGTTCGAGAGCACCGCATGCACCCGGAGAGTGTCGAGGTGGCGCCGGCGGTGTGCGAACGGATCGCCCATGCCCATGCGCGCGGCGCGCGGGTCGTAGCGGTGGGCACTACTGTGGTACGGGCGTTAGAAACCGCGGCGTCGTCGGGGGAACTCAAGCCTTTCGCGGGCGACAGCAGCTTGTTTATTTATCCCGGATACCGGTTTCGCGTTGTCGATGCGATGGTTACAAATTTTCACTTATCGGGTTCTACTTTGCTGATGTTGGTATGTGCATTTGCCGGGACCGCGTATACCCTTGCCGCCTATGCCCACGCGATTGAGCGTGGATATAGATTCTATAGCTACGGAGATGCAATGTTTCTGACTCCCTGCGCGACTGCTGTAGCGGACTATGCGCATGAAGTTTGAGCGGTTCAGCCAGGACGGCAACGCACGTTGCGGGCGACTGGTGATGCCCCGTGGCTGCGTGCATACACCAGCATTCATGCCGGTGGGCACTGCGGCTACGGTGAAGGCGATGACACCGGAAGAACTCGTCGCGGCAGGTGCGGAAATCATCCTTGGGAATACGTTCCATTTGATGTTACGTCCCGGCACCGACGTCATTCGACGTCACGGCGGCTTGCATCAGTTCATGCACTGGGAGCGGCCGGTGCTTACCGACTCGGGCGGTTTTCAAGTGTGGAGCTTGGCAAGACTGCGTGAGATCTCCGAGCAAGGCGTTACGTTTCGATCTCCGGTCGACGGGGACCCGGTGTTCTTGGGACCGGAACGGGCTATGGAAGTGCAACACGATCTAGATGCGGATATCGCCATGATCTTTGACGACTGTACGCCGTACCCGGCCACGAGAGAACAGGCGCAAGCGTCAATGGAACTGTCTTTGAAATGGGCGGCGCGGTGCAAGGACGCCCATGGGAATCATCCAGCGGCCTTGTTTGGAATCGTGCAGGGTGGTATGTATCCCGAATTGCGCCGGCGGTCGCTTGGGGAGTTAAAGGACATAGGGTTTGACGGTTATGCCTTGGGAGGGTTGTCGGTGGGTGAACCCAAGGCGATGCTGTACCGCGTGATCCAGGATTCGGTACCGTTAATGCCGGCTGACCGCCCCCGCTATCTCATGGGTGTCGGTACTCCCGAGGACATCGTATTTGCTGTCGCCATGGGAATTGATATGTTTGATTGTGTGCTGCCGACCCGTAACGCGCGCAATGGCTGGTTGTACGTCCAGGATTCAGTGATCAAGATACGAAACGCCGAGTTTGCCGATGATACGCGGCCACTCGATCCAAACTGCGGGTGCTACACGTGCGCGCATTATTCACGGGCCTATCTTCGCCATCTCCACCGTACGAACGAGATTTTAGGCGCGCGGCTGAATACCCTCCACAACGTCCATTATTATTTGTCACTGATGGAACAGATTCGCGCCGCGATCGCACACGGACGGTTTGCCCGATTTACGGACGGCTTTTTCGCCAGGCGCGGCATGAAACCGCTTCCCAGTTCGGCGGTTTTGCATGCGATATGACGGTTCAACCCTCGTTTTTCCAGTGCCCTGTGGCATAATACCGCGCCGCGCCGCCCGGCTCCCGCCACCTCTGACCGTGGCTGTTGGCAGCGGCGCATTATATTCCATTACCAAGAGGATACACGCTCATGAGCCTGTTGATACGAGACGCCTGGGCACAGTCCGCGGGCGGTGACCCGACTGGGGGCTTGCTTGGTTTGCTGCCGATCGTGCTGATTTTCGTGCTGTTCTATTTCCTGCTTATTCGTCCACAACAAAAACGTCAGAAACAGCACAAGGCGATGGTGGGCGGCCTGAAAAAGGGTGACGAAGTAGTAACTGCAGGCGGAGCCTTAGGCAAAATCACCGACGTCGGTGAGAATTTTATCAATTTGGAAATCGCCAATGGCGTGGAAATCAAGGTGCAGCGGCATTCGGTCCAGTCGATGATGCCCAAGGGAACGATAAAGGAAGCTTGATCAGGCTGATGAATCAATATCCGTTTTGGAAATACCTGATAATTCTCGCAGTAATCCTTCCAGGACTGCTGTATGCCGTGCCCAACCTGTACGGCGAGGATCCCGGTGTGCAGGTAACCGGTGTTCGCTCGTTCAAAGTCGACGAGCAGGTCCTGGCCCGTATGGAGAAGGCGCTCGATGAAGGCGGTATTCGCTGGCAGAAAGTGAGTCTCGACGCCGGCGGTGCCCGATTACGGTTCGCTGATACCGAGACGCAATTAAAAGCCAAAGATCTGCTGCAACGCGAGTTGGGCGACAATTTCACGGTTGCCCTGAATTTGATGCCGGCGACGCCGGATTGGCTGACCAGTATCGGTGGTGCGCCGATGTATCTGGGACTGGATCTGCGCGGCGGCGTACACTTTTTGATGGAAGTGGATGTCCAAGGCGCGTTGAAGCGGGCGGAAGACCGATATGTGGGCGATCTGCGTTCCAGTCTGCGTGAGGCCAAGGTGCGGTATATCACGGTTCGCAGGGTCCCAAGCGGTGGTGTTGAAATCAAGTTTCGCGACAACGACCAGCGCGATTCGGGCCGCAGTATCATTGAGCGCGAACTACCCGAACTGCAACTCAAGGATGAAGATCAGCAAGGCAAGCCAATACTATTTGCGGAAATTCGACCGCAGCAGTTCGAAGAGATCAAGAAGTTCGCGCTGGATCAGAACATGACCGCTCTGCGCAATCGTGTTGATGAACTTGGTGTGGCGGAGCCGGTCGTGCAACAGCAGGGAGACCGCAGAATAGTGGTGCAGATGCCGGGCGTGCAAGACACGGCCAAGGCGAAAGAGATTCTTGGCCGTACCGCGACCCTCGAAGTAATGATGGTGGACGAAGAGCACGACCTGCAAAGCGCACAGAATACCTCGGTACCCCCGGGCTCTAAGCTGTTCCGACATCGGAACGGAGGCCAGATCCTATTGCAAAACCGGGTGATCTATTCCGGTGATAACGTAGTCGATGCCGCTGCGGGCATCGACAACCGCACCGGTGGTCCGGTGGTTTACATAACCCTCGATGCGCGCGGTGCGGCGATCAACCAGCGCATTACCGGCAAGAACATCGGTAAGCGAATGGCGGTGGTTTACATTGAGATAAAGTCCGCAACCAAACGCGACGCCGATCGCAGGCCGGTGTTGGATGACCAGGGAAATGAAATTAAAGTCAAGCGCAGGATCGAAGAGGTAATTACCGCTCCGGTTATTCGCGATCAGTTAGGCAAACGTTTTCAAATCGAGGGGCTGGACAGCATTGTGGAAGCTCAGGATCTCTCGCTGTTACTCCGTGCCGGCGCCTTGGCTGCGCCGATTGAGATTATTGAGGAACGAACCGTCGGTCCCAGCCTCGGCAAGGATAACATCGATAAAGGATTCAAGTCGGTTCTAGTCGGATTCATATTAGTGCTGATCTTCATGGTGATCTACTATCGGTTGTTTGGTGCCGTAGCGTGTGGCGCGTTGATGATCAACCTGGTATTGATCGTGGCCGTGTTGTCCTTGTTCCAGGCGACGCTGACACTGCCGGGGGTGGCTGGGATCGTGCTCACAGTGGGTATGGCGGTTGATGCCAATGTATTGATATTTGAACGCATCCGCGAAGAAATACGCAATGGCAATACGCCTCAGTCGAGTATCCATGTGGGCTATGATCGTGCTTTATCGACTATCGTGGATGCCAACGTCACCACATTGATCGCGGCGATCGTACTGTTCAATTTTGGGACCGGTCCTATAAAAGGATTCGCGATAACTTTGAGTATCGGGATCATCACCTCAATGTTCACGGCCATTCTGGGGACACGGGGGGTGATCAATTTAATCTACGGGGGCCGCCGGGTGCAAAGGTTGTCAATCTAATGGAAATACTTCGCAAACAAACCGATATTAAATTCATGTCGCGTCGCCGCGTCGCCCTCATCGTGTCGGCGGTGACGATCGTCGTGGGAATTGTGTCGTTGGTCGTTCGCGGGTTGGATTTCGGTATCGATTTCACTGGTGGGACGTTGGTGGAAGTCTCCTTTGATGAGTCTATCAAGATTGAGGCGGTGCGTGCTACGTTGAGGCAGGCAGAATTTGATGATGCTCTGGTGCAGTACTTCGGTACATCGCGTGACATCATGGTTCGATTACCGGTGCGCGATGACGACGCTGGCGCCAAACTCAGCAGCGGGTTGATGGAAGCGGTGCGAAAACCATATAACGAAACCTTGACGCAGAGCAGCCAGGGAGCTGCTCAGCAGTGCGTCACAGACACCGGCGATGCGGCGAGTGACTGCCGGGTGCAGATGCGCAGGGTTGAATTTGTCGGTCCGCAGGTCGGAAAAGAACTGACCGAGAAGGGCGGTCTCGCCATGATCTACGCCCTGATCGGCATTCTGATGTATGTCGCGTGGCGATTCGAATGGCGGTTTGCCATCGGCTCCGTGGCGGCCTTGATTCACGATGTATTGGTTACCCTCGGATTGTTCTCGCTGCTGCAGCTCGAGTTTTCGTTGCCGGTACTGGCAGCGCTCCTGGCGGTGATTGGATATTCGCTGAACGATACCATCGTTGTTTTTGACCGCGTCAGAGAAAACTTTAGAAAGATGCGGCGCGGAAATGTAACAGAGATTATGGATCGCTCTATTAACCAGACACTTCCGCGCACGCTGCTCACGTCGCTCACTACCTTACTGGTGTTGCTCGCGCTCTTCGCATTGGGCGGTGAGGTGATTCATGGCTTCGCCACCGCGTTGATAATCGGTGTCGTTGTCGGCACCTATTCCTCGATTTTCGTCGCTAGCCCGGTGGTGCTGGCTTTGGGTGTCACCCGCGAGGACATGATGGCGGTGAAAAAAGAAGGTGCAGATCAAGAAAGCGTCGCGCCATAGGCCGATGACTGGGACGCGTGAGGAGAGCTGATGTTTAGTCAAGACATGACGATATCGGGATTCGATGACGAACTGTGGTCGGCGATTACCGCAGAGCAACGCCGTCAAGAGGAGCACATTGAACTCATCGCCTCTGAGAATTACGCCAGTCCCCGGGTTTTGGCGGCCCAAGGATCGGTGCTGACCAACAAGTATGCCGAAGGTTACCCGGGCAAGCGTTACTACGGCGGCTGCCAGTACGTGGACCAGGCTGAGGAACTCGCCATAGCGCGCGCCAAGGAACTTTTCAATGCCCCGTATGCCAATGTGCAACCGCACTCAGGATCCCAAGCGAACGCCGCGGCGTACATGGCTCTGCTGGACGCGGGCGACACCATCCTCGGTATGAGCCTGGCGGATGGCGGCCACCTCACTCACGGCGCCAAAGTAAATTTCTCCGGTCGGCTGTACCATGCCGTGCAATACGGGCTCGATTACAATACCGAAGACATCGACTACGATCAGGTTGAGGCGCTTGCGCTCAAACATAAACCGCGGATGATCGTTAGCGGATTCAGCGCCTTCTCGCGGGTTCTGGACTGGGAACGCTTTCGGGACATTGCCGATAAGGTGGGCGCCTATCTGGTGGCGGACATTGCCCACGTTGCCGGTCTGATCGCCGTGGGGTTATATCCCAGTCCAGTCAACATCGCGGATGTGACTACCAGCACCACGCATAAGACCTTACGTGGGCCGCGCGGTGGTGTCATCCTGGCCAGGGATAATCCGGACCTTGGAAAGCGGCTCAACTCGCGGGTGTTTCCGGGATCCCAGGGTGGGCCGCTGATGCATGTCATAGCGGCCAAGGCGGTGGCTTTCAAGGAGGCGTTGCAACCGGAATTCAAGGATTATCAGCAGCAGGTGCTCACCAATGCCCGCACGTTGGCGACGGCGATCATGGATCGCGGTTACAAAGTGGTCTCCGGAGGCACTGACAATCACCTGTTCTTGGTCGACCTGATCGGCAAGAAGCTTACCGGCCGGGACGCGGAAACCGCGTTGGGGGACGCAAACATCACGGTCAACAAGAATGCGGTTCCCAATGATCCACAGTCCCCATTTGTCACCAGCGGTATACGTGTGGGAACTCCGGCAGTTACGACGCGTGGATTTAAGGAGACGGAGATCAAACGGCTGGGCGCATGGATTTGCGACGTTCTGGATCACATTGATGACCAGGCCGTCCGCGATAAAGTTAGACAAGAAGTGCTTCGCATGTGTCAAATTTTTCCGGTCTATGTGTAGCCTTACTCCGGCTCGTCAGGCTATTCTAGCCAGTACATTGCACTGAGGCGCCGCGTCCCTGTTCATGGTGGTACATCCGGGCCGGGACCCGTTCCTGGGGAGCACCGATGCGTTGTCCATTTTGTCTATCGGAAGAAACTCGAGTAATTGATTCGCGGCTCGGCGAAGACGGTGACGCGGTCCGTCGGCGCCGTGTATGCAGCAATTGCGGGGAACGATTCACGACCTTGGAGCGAGCTTTCCTGCGCATGCCGCAGATTATCAAGTCGGACCGTAAGCGCGAACCGTTCAGTGAGCACAAATTGCGTGCCGGTATCCAACGTGCACTGGAGAAAAGGCCGGTAGATACAGAGGCTGTGGAAAGTGCGATTCACAGGATTCAACACAAGATGTTGACCAGCGGTAATCGTGAAATCGATTCCCGTGAATTGGGTGAATGGGTAATGCAGGAGCTCAATGACCTGGATCAAGTCGCGTTCGTACGTTTCGCATCGGTGTATCGGTCGTTTCAAGACGTCGATGAGTTCAGTAAAGAGGTAAAGAGGCTTCAGGAACAACCGAACGCGGCGGGAAAGAAACGACAGATGTCGCTGCTGCCCAACGACAATGACAAGAAGTGACGACTACCGGTTTATGTCGCGGACGCTGCGTCTGGCGGAAGGCGGATTATGTACGACGCATCCCAATCCGCGGGTGGGATGTCTTGTTGTTAATAACGGTGAGATCGTTGCCGAGGCCTGGCATAAGAAAGCGGGTGAGGCGCATGCCGAGGTGTTGGCGTTACGTCAGGCGGGAGCGCGTGCGCGCGGCGCGACCGTATATGTAAATCTCGAGCCTTGTTGTCATCAGGGACTTACTCCGCCCTGCACGTCATCCCTCATCGACGCCGGTGTCGCCCGGGTGGTGGCGGCGATGGAGGACCCCAATCCACAGGTTTCCAACGGCGGGATTGCCAGCCTGCGTGACGCGGGAATCGCAGTCGACGTCGGTCTTATGCATGAGCAAGCGGAGCGTTTGAATCGTGGATTCGTTCACCGTATGCGTCACCAGAGGCCTTGGGTGGTGCTTAAATTGGCCGCGAGTATGGACGGCAGGACTGCCACGGCATCTGGAGAAAGCAAATGGATCACGAGTGCGGCATCACGGTCCGATGTACAACGGCTACGCGCCAAGACCTCTGCCATCTTGGCCGGCAGTGGCACCATACTCGCAGATGATCCGGCGCTCACGGTACGCTTGGCGGGCTTCGACCGGCAACCACTGCGGGTGATTGTGGATAGTCATCTGACCATGGATGCAAATGCCCGGGTGCTGACACAACCGGGGGAGGTGGTGATCTACACCGCGTTAGCGGATGGTGCGCAGGCCGATCGCTTGACGCAGGCAGGCGCCGATGTGGTGCATCTGCCTGCGCCGAAGGGCCGCGTCGATCTCGAGGCGATATTGGCAGATCTCGCTGCACGCGGTGTAAATGAGCTGCTTGTCGAGGCGGGCCGCACGTTGAGTGGAACTTTGGTTCGCCAGGCGCTGGTCAATGAGTTGATTCTCTACCTGGCCCCGCATGTCTTGGGTGATGTGGCGCGGGGGATGTTCCGGCTGCCGGGAATCGAGCAGTTGAGCGACCGCGTCGAGTTCACGATCGGAGATGTGCGGCGCGTTGGTCCGGATCTGCGGCTGAGTTTGTATCCTTGATGTTCGAGACGTAACCATCATGTTCACGGGTATTGTACAAACCATTGGCACCGTCCAGGCGGCACATCGTCTTGGTCCTGATATGAAGCTGGTTGTTGCCCCCGGCGTACTGGATCGTGCTGCGATCCGTATTGGAGATAGTGTGTCGGTTAACGGTGTATGTCTAACTGTCGTATCGTTAGCGGGCAATCATTTACAGTTTGATATCTCCGCGGAGACCGTATCGCGCTCGACGTTTGCTTGGCTGAGCAAAGGCGCTAAGGTAAATCTGGAGTTGGCGCTGTTGCCCACTGATCGCCTTGGGGGCCACATCGTAACCGGACACGTGGACGGGTTGGGAGAGCTCATCGAGCGCGAGGAAGCAGGAAGTTCGGTGGGCATGCGCTTCCGCGTATCGGCCGCCCTGTCCCGATTTATCGCTGAAAAGGGATCGATTAGCATCGACGGTGTAAGCTTGACCGTCAATAACGTGGAAGAACAGGTATTTAACGTGAATATAGTGCCGCACACTTTACAAGAAACCACGCTCGGTGCATTTTCTGTCGGCCAACAGGTGCATGTCGAGGTCGATTTGATCGCGAGATACGTGGAACGTCTGTTGGCGGTGAAAAATACCGCTGTCGATACGACGACGCTAGATAAAGAAATGCTCGCCACATACGGCTTTATGAGGGTCGGGGATCAGGAATAGATAGGACCATGGGATTAAGTGATATCAACGAGATCATAGAAGATTATCGTCGCGGCAACTTGGTGATTTTGACCGACGATGAAGAACGCGAGAACGAGGGCGACCTGCTTATCGCGGCAGAGAAGGTGACACCGGATATTATTAATTTCATGGCCAGCCATGCGCGCGGACTGATCTGTCTCACGCTGACCGAAGAGCGGTGTAAGCAGCTGGGGTTGTCGTTGATGGTCGCGGCCAACAACTCCCGATTTTCAACCAATTTCACAGTGTCGATCGATGCGGCGACAGGGGTGACGACCGGAATTTCGGCGGCGGATCGCGCGGCCACCGTGCGTTCCGCGGTCAAACCCGGCGCAACGCCCAACGACATCACCACCCCGGGTCATATCTTCCCGCTGATGGGGCAACCCGGCGGCGTGCTGACCCGCGCGGGCCATACCGAGGCAGGCGTCGATCTGGCACGGCTGGCTGGGCTGGAGCCCGCGAGCGTCATCTGCGAGATCCTCAAGCCGGATGGGACGATGGCGCGGTTGCCGGATCTCATCGACTTCGGCCGCCGTCACGCGATCAAAATCAGCTCGGTGGCCGCGTTGATCCGGCATCGAATGAAGCATGAGCCTACCGTCGAACGGATTGCGGAGAGCAAGATTGCCACCGGGGACGGCGAATTCCGGATTATCGCCTACCATGACATGATCGAAGACGAGACACACATCGCCCTGGTAAACGGCGAGATCTCCCATCAGAACCCCACCTTGGTGCGGGTGCACGTGGAGTCGGGATTGTTTGATGTTTTTCGCGAACTCCGGCAAGCCATAAAGTGGCCGATCCGGTCGGCGTTGCGCCGTATCCGTGAGGAAGGTCCAGGGATACTGGTAATCCTGCGTTACAAGGAACCGGGAAGAGAAATCGTGAAACGCCTGCACCATTCCAGTATGACTGGAAAAGACATAGAATTTCCCTGGCATGAATCCGGAGGAGATCTCAGGATGTTGGGGGTCGGTAGCCAGATCCTCGCCGACCTCGGGGTTGGCAAGATGCGTGTCTTAGGTGCGCCGAAACGAGCCCACGCCCTGTCCGGGTTCGATTTGGAAATCGTGGAATATGTGACGAATTGAGCATGTTGGATCGAAAATGAAAGATATCAAGCTAATTGAGGGAGAATTGATTGCGCGCAATGCGCGGTTTGCATTAATAGTCAGCCGGTTTAACGGTTTCATCAGCGAACGGCTGCTGGAAGCGGCGGTCGATACTTTGCAACGGCACGGCGTGGATCGTGCTAACATGCACATCGTACGCGTACCCGGCGCCTACGAAGTCCCCCTCGCGGCAAAAACGCTGGCTGAGTCAGGTAATTTCGATGCGTTAGTTGCGTTGGGCGCGATCATTCGCGGCGCGACACCACATTTTGACTTTGTTGCCGGAGGGTGCGCGAGAGGGATCGCAAAGGTGAGCATGGATTGCGATATTCCGATTGGCTTCGGGGTGTTGACCGTAGATACTATTGAGCAAGCGGTTGAGCGCGCGGGAACCAAGGCAGGTAACAAAGGTGCAGATGCCGCGATCGCGGCTTTGGAGATGGTGAACGTCTTGAAGCAACTCAGGGAGTAGACATCGTCAACACGTATCCGGACACGGGTGGAGGAAAATGGCAGGCGGTAGCCGACATGCGGCGCGACAGGCGGCAGTACAAGCGCTCTACCAGTGGGACCTGACCGAGCAAGACCCTGACGACATTGAAGCGCACTTCATTCAGCAGCACGACTTGGAAGGTATCGATCGAGCTTATTTTCATACCTTGGTTCGTGACGTTCCGCTGTACCGGCAGGAAATCGTGGCAAATCTGCAGCCTTGTCTTGATCGCGAATTCGCTAGTGTCGATCCGGTCGAACGCGTCATCTTGCGTATCGGCGCTTACGAATTGGAGTATCAACACGATATTCCGACAAAAGTCATCATCAACGAAGCCGTTGAGCTGGCGAAGACTTTTAGCGCTGAATACGCTTATAAATTCGTAAATGGTGTACTCGATAAGTTAGCAGAAAGACTACGGCCAAGGCCGGAGCAAAGCCCCTCCGGGTTAACAACGGAGGCGTTGAACGAACCCGGGACCGCACTCAAAGATTAACCCGTATTGGGCTTCCAGGCGCCCCGCTCCTATTCGTATAGCGCATAGGAAACGACCGCAGCTACGCGTTTTAGAAATGACTAAAAACGACCCTCCAGGTATCTTGGCAACAATAAGGGTGGGGCCGTCCCGTCCCCGTCGCCGTCAACCAGAATCCTTGGCGCCATATCCGGGCTAGCGGCCGTTTGGACGAATTCTCTCTCATCGACAAATATTTTAACCGGCCTGCGACGCGATCGGATGTGGCTTTAGGCATTGGGGATGATGCGGCAATCACGATCGTCCCTGGGGGACACCAGTTGGTCACTACCGTCGACGTGTTGGTTGCCGGTGTGCACTTCCATGAATCCGCCGACGCCCACTCCGTGGGCCACAAAGCCCTTGCGGTCAATTTGAGTGATCTGGCGGCCATGGGGGCAACGCCGGCATGGGCGACGTTGGGCTTGGTGATGCCCGCGCTTGATGAATCCTGGTTGGCGCGTTTCGGCGCCGGTTTTTTTGCATTGGCACGACAGCACAGCGTTGACCTTGTGGGCGGTGACACCGCCCAAGGTCCGTTAACGGTCATGGTGCAACTCAGTGGACGGGTACCGCGGGGGATGGCCATGCGGCGGAGCGGGGCGAAACCGGGCGACCATATCTACGTCACTGGAAGTGTGGGCGATGCGGGATTGGCCTTGATGCACGCCAATGGCGCACTAGACCTGTCGCGGGACCAAGCGGCGGCGGTGCGTGAGGCCTTTGATTACCCTCGGCCCCGGGTCGAATTGGGTGAGCGGCTGCGAACGCTGGCCAGTGCCGCGATAGATATATCGGATGGATTGGCCGCCGATCTAGGACACCTCGCGGCGCGAAGTGACGCAGGCGCGGAGTTATTGCTGACGCATCTGCCGCTGTCAACCGTCTATCAGGCTCACTTTGAAGACATCGGCTGGGAGGCGGCTCTCAGCGCCGGCGACGACTACGAGTTGTGTTTCACCGCAGTGCCCGATCATCACAGCGAGATCATGTGTCTTGCGGCGCAATGCAATGTGGCAGTTTCCCGGGTTGGCACCATGACCACCGACTCCGATATCCACTTCGTGGATAGAGACGGCCACAGGTTTGCACCCAAAACCACGGGTTACGCGCATTTCCGGACCTAAAAATCCTATGTCCGCGATAGACGCGCGCGGACTTCTGAAACATCCGCTGCGGCTGGTGGCAATCGGCTTCGGCAGCGGACTGGTACCGCGCGCCCCTGGTACCGCCGGCACGTTGACGGCCGTACCTCTGCTATTCGTCACGGCGGTGCTGCCGCTGTGGGTTTATGTCATGCTGATCGTGGGTCTGTTTGGGCTGGGTGTGTGGGTATGTGACGAGACTACACGCTACCTTGGGGTACACGACCACCCGGTCATCGTTTGGGATGAGGTGGTGGGCTATATGCTTGCTATGGTCGGGGCGCCCATCACATGGCCGGTAATCGTCGCTGGGTTCGTGCTGTTCCGCGCGTTCGACATTCTCAAACCCTGGCCCATCGGTTGGCTGGACCGTCATGTCACCGGCGGTTTCGGAGTGATGATCGACGACGTTATGGCCGGAGTTTACACCGCAGCGGTGTTACAGCTGGGGATCGCTTTGGGATGGTGAACTAAACTTAGCGGCGTACTTGGTAATGCTGATACAGTGACATCACCCGGGCAACATAGCCTCTGGTTTCGGGATACGGCGGGACCCCATTGTATCTAAGCACCGCGTTTTCTCCGGCGTTGTAGCCGGCCAACGCTAACTGCATGCTTCCTGAAAACTCACTGAGCAAATCGCGTAAGTACCGCACTCCCCCGGTGATGTTTTGGCGTGGATCGAAGACTTTCTGCACACCGTACCGGCTGGCGGTTTGCGGCATCAATTGCATCAACCCCGAGGCACCCTTGGCAGAAACCGCATGGGGATCAAATCCCGATTCAACATGTACCACGGCTTTGACGAGGGCGGCATCGACACCAAATTGTGACGCGGTATAACGGATCAACGGGTCGAAGCGCGAAGGAATCGGCCGCAGCCGGCGCGACCGACGAGAACGATTGGTCGCCCACCCGTCGTTATCAACGCCATAACTCTTGATGAGACGATACCCCGCCTCCAGATGACGATGATCGGTGATCAACCGCGAGCCATCGCTGCGCTCATAAACGTAGATGTTCGCTGCCCAGGCCACGCTGAGGTAAAACAAGGTGGCGCCGACCACAGCTGCTGAATTAGTTGACCAGAACCAGAATCGCATCACGGAAACAAGCGAAAGTCATTGATATTAAAACCTTTGTTGTAGCTGGTATTGAGAATAAGTATAACCGCAAAAACGCCGCATGGGGAGACAGTTAGCGCCGATAGTGCACCACGGCGCGGCGCCCCTATGTATGGGTATACACTGGTGAGACCCCCAGCCTTTGCGCGAGGAAATAGAGGCATTCGATGCCTTTTGTTGCTTGGCACGCAGCGGTGCGGGACGACCCCGGTCCTGACTCCGTGATCCTTGGCGCACCATGCGGGTTAGATGCCTGCTCGGCAGGTAAGGCGGGGGGGACGGTGGCTTGGTCCACCACGGTTGCGTAGAGCAGCCGCTCAACGGCCTTTGGACGAAGCGCGGACGCTGTTATGATCGCAGCGTTTCGTTGGTTAACGGGTGGAGGTAGATCGATGCCGTCATTTGATGTGGTGTCCGAGGTCGATTGGCAAGAAGTGCGTAATGCCGTGGATCAGGCGAACCGGGAAATTACCAATCGTTATGACTTCAAAGGCAGCGACTCCCGCGTGGAACAGGATCAGGAACATTTAACCGTGTATGCGGATGACGAATATAAACTCGGTCAGGCCCGGGATATCCTGTTTGCCAGGATGGCGAAACGCAACGTGGATTTGGATTGCCTAGCCGAACACGAGGTCCAATCCACCGCGAGCGGCAAAGCAAAGCAGGATATCTTAATTCGCCACGGCATCGATGCGGAATCCGCAAGAAAGATCGTTAAGATGATAAAGCAGAACAAATGCAAAGTGCAGGCCGCGATCCAGGGTCAACAGGTTAGGGTGTCGGGTAAGAAGCGTGATGATCTTCAGGCGGTAATCGCCATGTTGCGTGATGCGCAGCTCGGATTGCCGGTGCAATATGTCAATTTTCGGGACTGACCCGCCTGTCCCGCCGCCGCAGTAGACTTATCCTAAGTCCGGCTGACTGCTAGCGATCAAGATACTGCAGTTTATCGGAGACGTTCTCCCAATCAGCGGCATCGGGGGGTGCCGGCTTCTTTTCCGTTAACACCGGCCACTCCTTGGACAGCTCGGCATTCAACTCCAGAAATTTGTCTTGTCCTTGGGGAACGTCATCTTCGGCGTAGATGGCGTCGATCGGGCACTCCGGCTCGCACAGACTGCAGTCGATGCATTCTTCGGGGTCAATGACCAAGAAGTTTGGGCCTTCATGAAAGCAGTCCACCGGGCAGACTTCCACGCAGTCAGTGTACTTGCATTTTATACAGGATTCCGTGACCACATAGGTCATAGTGAGACTCCAGGGATGTGTGATTCGCAACCAGCATGGGTAAAGCGGCGGTATTTTACGGTTTCGGTTCCAATGGGTAAACGCTAATATCTCCGACTAACTGTATTTTTACGCAGTTGAGCGGTCTATTACCGATCAACTTCTGCTATGCTCAGATATTGAAAGCATCTATCTCGATAGGCGAAAAACGTCCACAGTGCTTGCGGTTTCGGTACCGAAAATTCGAGCAAGAAGACCATTAGCCGCTGAAGTCCGTCCACGCCGAGTTGAGCATTGGCTGGCGTCCCTGCCCAGGGCCAGTGCACGTGACAGTGCCGAGCGGCTTTTGCAGGCGTTGTTCGGCCAAAATCGCACCTCCTTGGACGCGGAAAACCGGCTCAGCATCATGGAGCTGTATCGGGAGCCCGTAATCGCCGCCGCTGAGGTATTGCGGCAGGATTCTGCGACCTTGTCCTATCCACTATCGGGACGAAGTCTCGAATTGTATTCCCTGGTGGCAAAGCTGCTGACCGAGGTGGCCAACGGCTATAAGATTGTTGCCAACGACATCAGCGACAAGGGCAAGTCGAATAAGGCGGACCTGGTGCTGGCGTTACAGAGGGCGACCCACTTTTTGGGGCAGGTGTTGGTAAACGCCTATCAAACATACGCGACCTGCCCCGCGGGTGTATGGAGGGAACTGCATCACATCTATCTTTATGCAGAAAATCATCGGTTGCTGAATTTCCCCATAGCCGCGCCTGATTCCAACTCGCCGGATGGACTGTGCACGATTACCGACAGCTATCAACAGATTTGTTTGCTTGGGGCGTGCCATCCCTATGGGCTGTTACAAGATGAATGCATAAAAATGTACAAGCTTTTCCTTCATTGGCAGAGCAGTGCGCAGATCAGTTCCGAAGTTGTAAAAAAAGATCCTACTGGCCGCTTCATCATCAGTGTGAACTCAGATTCTCCGCCCGTTCCGGCTATCAAGACACAACCCGTGGAGGCGACTGACCATCTAAGGTTACTGAATGCCCTTGATGTGCTGCGCGAGGTTCACAGTGTGCTGCGCAATTTAAAGCACGATTTGGCGCTGGGCTCGCTGTCAAGCACCATGGTGAAGATCGGGGTTGACGCGAATGACGTAGATCTGCTTAGGCGGGTGGGACGCTTTTTGACCGGTGTAAAATCGAAACGACGATCCCTGCGTATAGAGAAGGACGTGCAGATTTCGCTTTGTTGTGGTGTGAGTTCCATCCACTATTATATGAACGGAGAAAAACGGCTGGCAGCGGGCCCCGACGTCCGCAATCCCGAATCTGATGAGCAATCCGATACCGGTTCACCGTCATCCAATGACGATGCCGAGCGATATATCGATTTGAGTGAACTCGACCTCGGGGCGCCTGCAAATGACACTGGTGTAGATCGTACAGAGTCCAACTCGTGGCAGAGCCGCGTCGTGCATCAGATTCATGCCTGCCGGACGAAGAACGAGAGCGCATCCGGCATGTGTTTGCATGTAACCAGACCTTCATCTTTGCAGGTGCATGTTGGTGACGTGATTGCCATCCAGGAGCCGATTGACAAAAGGTGGCGTGTCGGCGTCGTCCGGTGGCTACGCTGTCTAAGCGATGCGGGCATGGATTTGGGCATCGAAATGCTGGGACCCGAGGCTCGGGCAGTAGCGATAAAACGGGAATCTCACAGCATGTACTTCGAAGGCCTGATGTTGCCGGGTAATCAGGCCCTCAAATCGCCGACTTCCTTGATCGTGTCTCGCGGTATAAATCAACCCGGAGAAAAACTTTTCGTCGTCGATGTGGACGGTGTCCCCCGTGCCGCGACTCCCCTGCGTCTGATGGAACGCACTACATCATTCGCGCAACTATTGCTAGCTCCGCCGCCGCGTGACTGATTGACCCGAAGATTTCACCAGCGCGGCGTTCAGTCGCTTGAACCTGGGACTACGCGCAGCGCAAGTCCGTTCGCCAGCTTCCGGAATCCTTGGTGCAGTATCCGGGATAGACGCAAAATGGCTTGATCTCAGTCCCGCAGGGGGGGATCATCACCACCAACCGATCGTAGCAGTCATCTCATAGCGTTGCAGCACAAAGCGTTTGCCATCCCTTGTTCGAACAGACCTCGACGTGCGCGCGATCCTGAGTCCGGCACCGATTGCGGCTTGCGAATCGTGAAGATGGTCGATCCCGTCGCCGGCAGTCGCGTGTTGCGACGTGAGTCTGTGTAGCGGCTCAGGTCCGGGCGTTCCCGGAATCCGCCAGCCGTCGCGTAGACGACGCGACACGATGGGGGAGGGGGGGTGCCATAACCGGGGCCCCGGCCGCGTGGGGCGGCTACTTACCGGTAGTCTGATCTTTGCGGCGTTGTGGTTGTGCTGGTGGTGGGTGCGCCATGACGCCGTCGCCGAGAACGTGCTCATGCGCGACGATTTCGTCCTCGGTCAGACTGGAAACATTGTCACACATCGCTTGCTTTTCCTCGTGGATATGACCCTGTGGCAATCACTGATCGGACCGGACCTGTTGCTGACCGTCGTCCCCAAGTGGATCGCCGGATTGTACGCGTCGCTGGCGGCGTGGTTGTTTTACGGACTGCTAAGGGACTGGGGGATCGGCGCCGTCGGTGCGCTCGGCCTGTCCCTGATGCTCGTTATTCACCCCATCGCCAACGGGATCACGCTGTGGAATTCGATCTTTACCGTCAGCGGTGGCCTCGCCTTGCAGCTTTTGGGTTATCGGCTGGTGCGGGATCGACCCGGTCGTTCCCGGGGGGTGCTCGGTGCGCTGCTCATGGCACTCGGGATCGCCGGTTACCAGATATATGCGACCGTTCCAGTCATGTTGTTCATCGCAAACTGGAGCGTTCGTTACCTGCAATATGACTCGATGTCACGCCGGGAACTTTATCTACGCGGGGTCCCGGTTGTCGCGTCGATCGGGATCTACGCGGTCTTCATGCTATTCACCACTCAGGTACTCCAGGTGTCCACGTTCGCGGGGCGTGGTTTGTCATCAGCTGCGTCAATTTTCGATCCCACTCATCTCGCGGAAAAATGGCATGGGGTAAGCAACATGCTCGCCAATGTCACACAGCCCGCGCTGGGCTATTATCTTGGCCGCGAGCTTGCGTTTTCCAAATGGGAGGGGCCTTACTTAATTCTAGGCGTCCTTTCCGTTGTCCTCGGTGTTGTGAAAGGATGGAACTGGCCACGCCTGCTGCTTGCGCTCGTGCTCCCGGGTGTACTTACCGGATGCGCCGCAGGATTTCTGCTGGTGCTGAATGTCACACCGTCCGGTTGGCGCGTGGCCGGGCCGGTACTGGTAGGCGCGTGTTTAGCCTTTGTTGTCCTGTTGGCGGATAGAGATCGCGGCACTTGGACTCGGACGGCGGCGGTCAGCTGGATCGTTGTCACGCTGACCCTGGTAGCGCTGGTACCAGTCACCCGTTTTGATGCTGGCATGAGGGTGCAAGCGCAACGGTCCGACTTGGCTCTGGTGGGTGGAATCGACGACTATTGGCGCACCCGCGGGATCGACAAGGATGGCTACGCCGTACGCGTGGTGCACATCATGGAGCAGGGTGCCCCACGCCCCGTTCCCGCCGAGTGCCGGTTGCTGGTTTCGGACTTCCAGCAACGCACCGCAGATGTGTACTCGAACCTGCTTTCCAGCTGGTCCTTTCCCGGCGGGTTTCTGCGCCACCATGGTATTCGTTATGTCGCGTTGCCGACCGGGAGGCGTGTGCCACCCGATGACCCGGCGGCTGCAGAATGTGCCGCTGGAGCGGCAGCGGCTGGTGTATCACCCTGGGTGATTCACGACGACGCGCGCAGGATGAGCACCCTATGTCATCAACTGCGTCGAGGCGACTCAGCCCGTATGCTGCACGAAGGATCCCGCATGACGGCGAAGGGAGCCGCACTTCGTGTAGCCGCAGAGTCGGTTGGTAGGAACGCCGCGCTGGAACGAAACCCGTAGCAGGCTATGGGTGGAGTGAAGCGCAAGTACAGGCGTTCGCGACCGAGCCAGGGCCCGGATGGTCCCGCCTAGATTCACGGTCCGCACCGGAAAGACCCGCAGCGTGTTGCCCAGGAATTGGCGCCATTCGATTCTTCAGGCTGGTGGGCAGGTATTGAGGCGGGGTGCCTTGGTGCAACATTCGGGTCAACTGTCCGCGCGTAGTGAATCGGTCAATTCATACAACAGGTCTAATGCTTGCCGCGGCGTCAATTCGTCGACTTTGACAGCGCGTAACTTCTCCGTCACCGGATGTACCGGTGCCACTGATTTGTCGAAAATACCAAGCTGAGATGCGTGCATCGAGTCGCGTTCAGGGGCAAGGTCGCGATAATGAATTTCCAGTTCCGTTAATTTATCCCGCGCAACGGTAAGCACGTCGTGTGGGACGCCGGCAAGCCGAGCCACTTGAATCCCGTAGGATTGATTCGTCGGCCCCGGCTTTACCGAGTAAAGAAATACGACCTGTTCCCGGTGCTCCACGGCATCAAGATGGATGTTGTTGACGGCGGTGAGTCGGTCGGCGAGCTGGGTGACTTCAAAGTAATGCGTGGAATACAGGGTAAAAGCCCGCACCCGTTGCGCCAAATCGACAGCACACGCCCAGGCGAGGGAAAGGCCGTCGAAGGTGCTGGTGCCGCGGCCGATCTCATCAACGAGCACCAAGCTGTTGTCAGTTGCTTGGCGCAGGATTCGCGCCATTTCCGTCATCTCGACCATGAATGTAGAACGGCCACCGGCGAGATCGTCGGAGGCGCCAATGCGGGTAAAGACCTGGTCGACGGGGCCTATAACGGCTCGGTCGGCAGGCACATAACTCCCGCAGTAAGCCATGATCGTTATCAATGCCGTTTGCCTCATGTAAGTGCTTTTTCCGCCCATATTCGGGCCCGTGATGATCAACATTCTTTGTGTGTCGTGCAGGGAGATGTCGTTGGCGACGAACGGATGGCTCTGATTCTGCTCTACAATAAGATGTCGTCCTGCGGTGACGTTGAGACCGGGCTCGTTTGCCAGTACGGGCGAGGAGAGATTTAAAGCGGTGGCGCGTTCGGCAAAATTGTCGAGCACGTCGAGTCTAGATAAGGCGCGCGCGCAAGATTGCAACGGCACCAACTCACTTGCCAGCCGTTCGAGGAGGTTCTGGTAAAGCCATTTTTCCCGTGACAATGCCTTTTCCTTGGCGCTCAAGACTTTGTCTTCAAATTGTTTTAATTCGGCTGTGATATAGCGTTCGGCGTTCTTCAATGTTTGACGGCGAATATAATGTTCCGGTGCGGCATCAGTTTGTGACTTGGTGATTTCGATGTAAAAGCCGTGAACTCGATTATATTGCACACGTAAATTATTGATGCCGGTTTCGTCCCGTTCACGTTTTTCCAGCCGCATCAAATATTCACTGGTGTCTCGACTCAATTGTTGCAGTTCGTCCAACTGCGGATCGTAGCCGGAACGAATTACGCCGCCATCGCGTATGATGGATGCTGGTTGTTCGCGGATGGCGCGCTTTAGCAGGGTGTGGGTATCCGGGAACGGGCCCAGCGCATCGCGGATGTCGCGGATCATCGCGGAATCATAGCCACGAGCGATCTCGATGATCGATGGAAGCGCTGCCAATGCCAGGCGTAATCGCACTAGATCTCCGGGCCGCGCGCTAAGCAACGCAATGCGGGCCAGGATGCGTTCCATATCCCCCGCCTCAGTGAGCAGCATACGTAACTGGGAACTACGGTCCTCCAACAAACATGCGACGGCATGTAATCGTTGCTTGACGCGCGGTTGATCGCGTAGTGGCTGGTGAAGCCAGCGTCGTAATAGCCGTGCACCCATCGGCGTGGCGCAGTGGTCTATTAGGGATATCAATGTGTTGTCCCGACCGCCTAGCAGGTTGGTTTCGATCTCCAGATTCCTACGGCTAGTCGAATCGATCAATATATGTTCACTCGTGCGTTCGATTCGGAAGTCCAACACATGAGGCAGCGATGAGTACTCCGCATCCTTTGCGTATTGTAGCACTGCACCTGCCGCGATCACCGCACTTGGATGGCCGTCCGCCCCGAACGATGCCAGGTCTTTGGTGCTGAATTGCGCCGTGAGCAAGCGGGTGGCCAGATCGAGATCAAAATACCAGTCCGGCACGATCCGCACCAAAAAGTCAGGGGACTTGGGTAAGGCGTCGGCATTGGATTCGGCAATGATGACCTCAGCCGGGTTCAGACGTTCAAGGTCGCCGGCGGGAGTTTCGATATCCGTGATCTCATGTGCCTCGAACCGACCGCTCGAAATTTCTAACGTTGCGACGGCACATCCGGAGTCGTGTGTGAACACCGCCGCCAACAAATTTTCGTGGCGGTCCTCGAGCAGGGCCTCGTCAGATAACGTACCTGGTGTGACGACGCGCACCACTTCGCGTTTGACTGGTCCTTTGGTTTTATCGGGGACTCCTACCTGTTCACAAATCGCCACTGTACGGCCCAGTCTTATCAATTTGACCAAGTATTGATCGACACTGTGTACCGGGACTCCCGCCATGGGAATTGGTTTGCCCGCTGATTTGCCACGTTGAGTCAACGTGATACCGAGGAGCTTGGCGGCGAGTTCGGCGTCATGGAAGAACAGCTCGTAAAAATCTCCCATGCGATACAACAGCATATTATCTGGATGCTTTGCCTTGATCTGCAGATATTGCTGCATCATCGGCGTGTGTTGCTGTTCCGGGCACATAGTTAATGGGTCGCGGAGCGGACCAGCTTTAGCAACTGTGGGTGAATCTGCGGGTTTCCAGCGACGATATTTCCGCTGGAAAGATGCTCTTGTTGACCATGCGGATCGCTGATCAATCCCCCGGATTCTTGAATGAGCAGGCATCCGGCTGCCATATCCCACGGACTCAATCCGATTTCCCAGAATCCGTCAAATCGGCCACATGCCACATATGCAAGATCCAGTGCCGCGGAACCCGCGCGGCGGATACCGCTACTGCGAAGCAGAACTTCGCGGAACGTGCGTATCCAGTCGTCCAGGTGATTCAGGGCCTTGAATGGGAAACCGGTTCCGATCAGCGCGTCTGGTAGGTGCAAGACCCGGCTTACCCGCATGCGCCTGTCGTCAAGATGTGCGCCGCCGCCTCGGGAAGCGGTAAACAACTCATTGCGCAACGGATCGAACACCACGGCGTGCTCGAGCTGCAACGCTCTGCGAACCGCGATGGAAACTGAAAACTGGGGATGGCCATGCACGAAATTGGTGGTTCCGTCCAGCGGATCTATGATCCATTCGAAGTCGTGACCTGGTTTAGAGCCGCTTTCCTCGGCGAGGATGGCGTGTTTGGGATATGCTTTTTGAATGACGTCGATGATTGCACTTTCCGCAGCGCGGTCTACCTCGGTGACGAAATCGTTGCGGCCCTTTTTCTCAATATCGATTCGGTCGATCTGATCAATATAACGTACAATTAAGTTACCGGCATGTCGTGCCGCTTTGACTGCTGTATTAAGCAAGGGGTGCATGGCGATTTCCTAGGGTTGCAGGCATTTGTCCAAGCAAAGCTCGGGCGCCGAATTGTAGTTGCGCGTACCCGTGAAAGAAAGCGAATCTGAATTAAAACATGGGCGGATTCGATTTGTGCTCATGCGCCCGACACATCCAGGCAATGTCGGAGGCGTGGCACGGGCGATGAAGACCATGGGATTGAGCAGGCTGACTTTGGTTGCCCCATTGGTACATCTGCCCAACCACGAAGCAACACGTCGCGCCGCCGGCGCCGAGGATATATTGCATGAGGCTCATGTCTATGCAGACCTCGACGCCGCAATAAAAGATTGTCACTTGATCATTGGTACCACCGCACGGAAACGCTCCGTAGAGTGGCCCCGATTGACGCCGCAACAAGCGGCGGAGAAGCTTGGGCGGGAGAGCCGCCATGGGTGTGTTGCACTGGTTTTCGGTCAAGAACGAAGCGGCTTGGCGAATCCGGAAGTGGAGCGATGTCACTACCTGGTACGCATCCCGACTCATCCTGACTATTCGTCCTTAAACCTGGCGAGTGCAGCGCAGATCATGGCCTATGAGATATTTCTAAAGACTAATGCATTAATACCAAGCGCAATGCCGGCCATGTCCCAATATGCCGACCAGGAGGGTATGCAGCGATTTTACGAACATCTCGAACAGGTATTGCTGGAGCTGGATTTCCCCCTTACCAGGCCACCGGTGATCCTGATGCGAAAACTTGTTCGCTTGTTCAATAAGGCACGTCTAAGCGACGAGGAACTGCAAATCTTGCGCGGAATCTTGAGTGCTGTTCAACAGCACGTCGCCAAAAAGAATTGACAAACACCGGTACCACTGGCCTCATAAACCGCAATTGCGAGTCTGGAAACTAAAATGCTCACAAGACTGAAAGAAGAGATTCAATACGTATTTGAGCGTGATCCGGCGGCGCGCTCGACCATGGAAGTGTTAACTGCGTACCCGGGACTCCACGCGGTCGTTGGCCATCGTCTAACTCACTGGTTATGGAATAAGAAATGGTACTGGCTCGCGCGGTTTATATCCCATTTGATTCGCTGGTTGACCGGAATCGAGATTCACCCCGGCGCCAAGATTGGCCGCCGCTTCTTTATCGACCACGGGATGGGGGTGGTGGTCGGCGAAACATCCGTGATCGGTGACGACTGTACCATCTACCAAGGGGTCACCCTGGGGGGCACGTCATGGGAAAAGATCAAACGTCATCCGACGCTGGGAAACAATGTCGTGGTCGGTGCGGGCGCCAAGGTGTTGGGTCCGATTGTCATTGGCGATGGCGTGCGTATCGGTTCCAACTCGGTGGTTGTGAAAGATGTAGCCGCGGGGGCAACGGTGATCGGTATTCCTGGCCACGCCGTCAAACCGCGGGCCGATGAGACGCATGCAAAGCGTGCACAGATGGCAAAGCGCATCGGATTTGACGCCTACGGTCTGACACGTCAAATGAGTGACCCGGTCGCGCACGCGGTGGATTGCATCCTCGATCATCTGCACGTAACCGATGAAAAATTGATATTCATTCTGGAGAAGCTCGCACAGTCCGGGGTCGACGTTGGAGAGCTTGGCATGCCAGAGATCGAGGTGGAGCACCTCGGAGATGGCGCCGCGGCGGATTCCGCAACGAGCCGCAACATCCCGGCGGCGGAGAACAATAGTTGATCAAATTAGTCAACTAAGAGATAATTCGCGCCCTTGTGGCTGGTCTACGGGAGCGTGTAATGAGACTGACGACCAAGGGCCGTTACGCAGTAACTGCCATGTTGGATTTAGCGATACACTATGATCGAGGTGCGGTTGCGCTGTCGGAAATATCGATGCGACAGGGCATATCTCTCTCATATCTGGAACAATTGTTTGCTCAACTCCGGCGTCGGGGTCTTGTGGCCAGCACGCGCGGTCCGGGCGGCGGTTATAGCCTCAAGCGTTCCCCCTACGAGATCTCGGTGGCGCAGATTATCGACGCGATTGAGGAACACATCGATGCGACGCAATGCGGCGGGTTGAAAAACTGCCACGATGATAATCCGTGCCTGACTCATTTCCTATGGCAGGAATTGAGCGTTCAGATACGGAGTTTTCTAACTAGTATCAGTCTTGGAAATCTTGTCAACCAACCCCATGTCAGAGAAGTCTCCATGAGGCAAGGGGGAAGAGTAGAAATTCAGCCTCCTCACTAAAGGTTAAAGATAGATGCCAGTCACCCTAACTGAAAACGCTGCTGATCGTGTCCGCAACTACCTGCAATCCCGGGGGCACGGAGAAGGTCTACGCTTTGGTGTCAAGACCACCGGTTGCTCCGGACACGCTTACGTCGTCAACTATGCCGATGAAATCAAATCAGATGATCACGTATTCGAAAGCCATGGGGTGAAGATAATCGTCGACAAGGAGAGCCTGGGTTTTGTTGACGGTACCGAGATCGATTTCACAAAAGACGGATTGAGCGAGACCTTCCGATTCCGAAATCCCAAGGTCAAGGGTACATGTGGTTGCGGCGAGAGCTTCAGCACTTAGTTCGCATACCCTGGCCACGCGGGGTCGAAAGAGAGTCAACGCGATTGTCAGTAGTTGCGCTATTCCGCAACACCGGTCTTGCAAGCTGATTCCACGATGCGAACAGTCCGGACGCCGGCAAGATACAGACGGATCACGCGCGGTGTCGCCTGTCAACGCGCATCTCGTGGAGCCAGGCCCTCCACTCGCCGTCGTTCGACAAGCAGGGCGTAGCCCGACCGGGCGGACGCGTCGTGTTCGCTGATCTGGGCGTTGGAATATAAACATTATACACTTCATGAACTATGGCATCGGGTGCTGAATCTTCCTGCGGATCATCCCTTAAGAGACCTGGAAAGCGTTTCGGTGTCACGACCTTGGGCTGCAAAGTCAATACATTTGAATCGGAATTCATCCGCCATACGCTGTGCGCCGACGGTTGGGAAGCGGTCGGGAAGCAGGAATCCGCCGATCTTTACATTATCAATACCTGCACTGTAACCGGCGAGGCGGATCGGCAGGCGCGGCAGGAGGTGCGGCGGGCCATCCGCCGCAATCCCGACGCGCTGGTTGTGGTCACTGGTTGTTACGCCCAATTGAATCCGCAGGCGTGCGCGCATATTCCGGGCGTGGATTTGGTGTTGGGTAACGACCGCAAGTTGGATATTCATCGGCTGTTGGCGGACCTTGAACACGGCCGTCTCTCAAAGATCATGGTTGGCGATTTGGATCAACAGGTGAGTTTGCCGGACGCGCTCGTATCCGATATGCACGGCCACACGCGCGCTTTCGTCCAAGTGCAGCAAGGCTGCAGTCAAGGCTGTACTTTCTGCATCATCCATCGCGCACGCGGACCCAGCCGTTCGTTGCACCCACATCTTGTCGCGCGTCAACTCCAACGCTTAGTGTTGACTGGCTACAAGGAGATAGTCATTTGCGGCATTGATCTTGGCGCCTATGGCGATGACCTGAAAGATAACGGAAGTCAGCACGGTCTTGCCGGCCTGCTCGTGGATTTGCTGCGTACGGAAGGAGACTTTAGAATCCGGCTCAGCTCCATCGATCCGGCGCATCTCGACGACGCGCTAATTGACTTGCTGGAGAATGACCCACGACTTTGCCGCCATCTGCACATATCGCTGCAGAGCGGCAGCACCATGATTTTGAAACGCATGAAACGCCGCTACACTGCAGATCTCGTTTATGACCGGATCAGGACATTGAGGCGGCGCGTCCCCGGCCTGGTTTTGAGCGCGGACATTATGGTTGGTTTTCCTACCGAGACCGAGGACCAATTCCGGGATACCGAGGCAATGGTCCGCGATCTTGAGATCGCATTTCCCCACGTGTTCTGCTATTCGGAACGCGCCGGAACACCGGCGGCGCGCATCCCGTCACGGTGGCACGTACCGCCCGTGATACGCAGGCAACGGGCCAAACGTCTGCAGCACAAGGCCACTCTGATCAGAGCGCGGCTTTTGCGCGGGCGCGTGGGTGAAGTCCATCGGGTGTTGATGGAAGGCGGCGGCAAACCTCCGGCCGGCTACCGGCGGGCCCGTGCCGCAGATTACCTGACCGTCTACACACCGGCTGGCGCACATGAGCTTGGTTGTTGGCGGCAAGTGCGTTATGAGGGCATCCATGGGGACGGGCTAATTGCCCGCCCTATGGCGTAAACGGTACACTACGCGCCCCTATTTCCGAATTACCTCCGAATCGCGCAACGCGCGATGCTTTATATTGGATCATCCAGTCTTGGAGACTATGCATGGCAACTGAATATACCTTATCTATAATCAAACCGGATGCAGTTGCAAACAACATCATCGGTGAAATCTACCGGCGTTTCGAGGAAGCGGGATTGCGGATTGTTGCTGCAAAGATGATGCACCTCACGAAGAATCAGGCCGAAGGATTCTACGCGGTGCATAGGGAGCGGCCATTTTTCAATGACCTCGTTCGATTTATGCAATCAGGCCCGATCATGATTCAGGTCCTCGAGGGTGAGAGTGCGATCGCAAAGAATCGCGAATTGATGGGGGCAACGGATCCTGCCAAGGCGGCGCCCGGAACCATACGGGCAGAATTTGCGACCACGGTGGATGAGAATGCAGTTCACGGTTCCGACGGCCCGGAAACCGCTGCGCAGGAAATCGAGTATTTCTTTAAACAAGAAGAGATTTGTGCGCGAACACGCTGATGTTCAAACGTCCGGCAAATCTGTTTGGATTTGATCGCGTTGCTCTGCGACAATTTTTCGACGCCCTGGGGGAACGGCCGTATCGCGCAGATCAAGTCCTACAGTGGGTTCATCAGCAGGGTGAGACTGAATTCGCTTCGATGACTAATTTGAGCAAGCCGCTCAGAGCAAAGCTGCAGGACATGACTTGTCTCGAAGCACCTTCGGTTGTCAGCGAACAGGTGTCTGCCGACGGTACCCGTAAATGGTTGCTGCGACTGGACGATGATAACGGTATCGAGATGGTCTTCATACCAGAGTCCGAGCGTGGCACCTTATGTATATCATCGCAGGTGGGTTGTGCACTGAATTGTACCTTCTGTTCGACGGGGGCGCATGGATACAACCGCAACCTCACCAGCGCGGAAATCATCGGCCAGATATGGCTTGCCCATAGAATGCTGGGGTGCGTCGAGAAAGAGAATCGGGTGATCACCAATGTCGTTTTTATGGGAATGGGTGAGCCGATGCTGAATTTCGACAATGTAGTGACCACGTTGAACATATTGCTAGATGATTTCACGTACGGTCTTTCGCGAAGACGGGTAACGGTGAGTACGGCAGGAGTGGTGCCGAAAATAGATGCGCTGAAACTCATGTGTCCGGTAAGTTTGGCAATTTCGCTCCATGCCCCTAACGATGAGCTCCGCAATAAGCTGGTTCCGCTCAATCGTAAGTATCCCGTTGCGGCCCTCCTTGACGCCTGCCGCCGCTATGTTTCGGGAGAATCGCGTAGCCGCATCACCTTTGAGTACGTGATGCTAGCCGGCCTGAACGATTCGAAATCCTGTGCCCATGAACTGATTGAGGTTCTGCGGGGGGTACCGGCGAAGGTGAACCTTATTCCTTACAACGCGGTCCCCGGATTCGCTTTCCAGCGTTCCGACACCGCAACGATTGATCGATTCCGCGACCAGATGCTGGCTGCCGGGATTATGACCATTACGCGCAAGACGCGGGGTGAAGACATCGCTGCCGCGTGCGGACAGCTAGCGGGAAAATTTCACGATCGCACCCATCGTTCCACGCGCTGGCGGCGCTATCGGCACACGGTGGAGTTGACGGCATGATGAGGAAGATCCTGACGGGGATAATTGCGCTCGGTCTGAGCGCATGCGCTTCCAATCAGCAGATAGGCAAGACGGCGGATCCCGCCAAGCGGGCGGATGTCAGAACTCAGCTCGCCGTAAGTTATATGCAGCGTAATCAACTCGAGGTGGCACGTGAGGAATTAGAACACGCGCTGGAAATAGACCCCGATCACTCTGCGGCGAATCACGCAATGGCGGCGCTGCAAGAGCGCTTAGGTAATAATGAGGATGCGGAACGACATTTTCGCGTAGCGGTGCGCTCGGATGCGGAGAATTCGCAAGCGGCCCATGATTTCGGTACGTTCCTGTGCCGACGTGGCCGCGTGCAAGAGGCGCTCGCACAGTATGAAAGCGCGTTGTCCAATCCACTTTATCAGCAACCGGACATGTCGAACCTTCGCGCCGGCGAATGCCTGATCACGTATGGTAATGCGCAAGCCGCGGAGCCATATTTTCGTAAGGCATTGCGGATCAATCCCAGGCTGTCGTTAGGCCTGTACCATATGGCCGATATTAATTTTCGCCGCAGGAATTATCTTTCGGCGCGTGGATACATTGAGCGCTATTTTGCGATAGCTCCCAAGACTCCCCAAAGCCTTCTCCTTGCCTATAAAATCGAGCATCAACTGAAGGCCCCGGAAGTTGCGGAGGAATATGCTTCGCTGCTCCGCGGCAAGTTTGCGCGCTCGAAAGCGGCCCAGGAATTAGAAAAACTGACCCGGACCCGAAAATGATCGCGGAAGACAAGGTATCAATTCCCGAGCCACTTTCTTCCGGCACGAGATTGAGGAAAGCACGAGAAGGGCTCGGGCTTTCCACCGATGATGTGGCCGGTGAACTACGATTGTCCGTCTCGCAGATCAAGGCGTTGGAGCAAGACGATTACACCGAGCTGCCCGGAGCTACTTACGTTCGCGGCTATTTGCGCAGTTATGCACGGTTGGTCAACATTGACGAAGACTCGGTGTTGCCCCCTTTACAACCGGAGCCGGTATTACGAACGATGCACGCTATCGCGAGGCCAGTGCAGCGACAGGCCCGCAGCAGCGACCGTTGGGTGCGGTTCATGAGTTATGGTCTTGGGATACTGTTGATCGGCCTCGTAACCGTGTGGTGGAGATCGCAAAGCGGGTTCGATTTTGAGAAAGACTTTCTCGCCGAACTTCCTGATTTGGTTGCGGAGAAGATGGACGGAAACAGGACCTCGGGCAATGCCCCATTGCAGGAAGAAAAGCCGGTGCAGATCATAACCACACCGAGTGAAACGGGTTTCAGTCAACCGGAGCCGCGGGCATCCAAGCCGACCGCAGCAAGCACCGCGGACACGGAGTTGCGAACGACGCCGTCTGTAACCGATGCGCAAGATGGACGACCGGAGCGTGAAAACGCCACGCCGCAAGCGGTTACGGCGACTACCTCCAGACAATCGCCAAGTGTACCGGCAATGAATGTCGGCAAGATAGCATTGAAATTTTCCCAGGCTTCTTGGGCGGAGATCCGGGATGCGAACAACAAGCGTTTGCTCCATCGAAGTTTCCATGCTGGACGAGAGGTTGAGGTAGAGGGTACGCCGCCGTTCAGCATATTTCTCGGCAACGCCGGCGGTGTACGTATGGAATACAATGGTAGACAGTTTGATATTACCCCCTATCAGACCGGACTCTATGCGCGATTTGTTATCGACGATGCGGGCGGTTTCTAAGCATCGTAAGCAGTCAGTGTGTGTGGTGCATCACGGCAGCGACAAGAGGATCTAGGCGCTAGTTCGACATGAAACACGCGGCGGATGTGCGATACCATGACTGGTCCTCGGCTTCAGGCCAATCCCGGCGCTGGATCGGTGTCCGATGTTTGTGCTTGCGTTGCATTCAGCAGAAAAAACGCCGTGACGGTCAAATGCTCGAACGCCGATTTTTCATGGTCCCAGCGCATCGGCCAGCCGACCGGTCCCGTCGACTTCATCCCGAATCGCTGGTTCAACCGGAGGTTTGGCTAACAGTCCGATGAATAAACTTCAATCAATCAAGGGCATGAAAGATATACTGCCCGGCGACGTGACCTCCTGGCAGCATTCCGAGGCCGTCATGCAGAGAGTGTTGGAGAGCTACGGATATCGCGAAATTCGCTTACCGTTGATCGAAAAAACTGAATTGTTCGCGCGGTCCATTGGCACGCAAACCGATATCGTCGGCAAGGAGATGTATACCTTCACTGACCGGGACGGGGACAGCATCACTTTGCGGCCCGAGGGGACGGCCGGTTGCGTGCGCGCGGGTATTCAACACGGGCTTTTCCACAATCAGCAACAACGGTTGTACTATTTGGGCCCGATGTTTCGGCACGAGCGGCCACAGCGTGGCCGGCACCGGCAATTTCATCAGATTGGCGCAGAGGCGGTCGGCTGGGAAGGACCGGATATTGACGCAGAGATGATCGCATTGGTATCCAGAATTTGGCGTGAGCTCGGGGTAAAGGAGATTGATCTGGAGATCAACTCCCTTGGAAATCATGAAACTCGGCAGCGATATCGTCAGAAATTGGTTGAATTTTTGTCGCGCTACGAATCTCAACTTGACCCGGACAGTCAACAACGGCTGAAAACCAACCCACTGCGGGTTTTGGATAGCAAAGACGAGTGCACCAAGACAATTATCGCTGAGGCCCCAAACATCCTGGACAGCCTGGATGCTTACTCACGCACACATTTCGAAGGATTACAGGAACATTTGTCCGCGGCCAGCATACAATACCGTGTAAATTCACGCCTGGTTCGCGGTTTGGACTATTACTGGCGGACTGTTTTCGAATGGTCGAGCAGCGGTTTAGGGGCCCAGGGTACGGTTTGCGCCGGGGGGCGATACGATGGATTGGTGGAGGAATTGGGTGGAAAGCCAACCCCGGCCATTGGTTTCGCGTTGGGTCTCGAGCGTTTGATTGAATTGTTGGCATTGCGGACAAATCAAGGTGGCGTAGATGTCTACCTGGTCATAATGGGCGCTATTGCCAAACCCACCGGCCTTGTAATCGGAGAAAAATTGCGAGATGCAGGATTGAAGGTCATCAGTCATTGCGGCGAAAGCGGTATAAAAAGTCAGATGAAACGAGCCGATAAGAGTAACGCCCAGGTGGCGATATTAGTGGGAGAAGACGAATTGAAATCCGGGACTTTTGTGGTAAAGCCGTTGCGGAGCAGCCGTGAGCAGGTGTCGGTGGCGAAAGAACGTTTGATTGACGCAGTTCACGACGTCATTGATCGCTGTGGAGATGAAGAAAATAGTCCGTCGCGAGGTGTTGAATTCAATGGTTGATCTTCACTTAAGCGATGATGAACAGGCGGAACGGCTCAAGGCTTGGTGGAAAGAAAACGGCGTATCGGTAATCGTTGGCGCCATTGTCGGTATCGGGGTGATTGTTGGTGTCAATTTTTGGCGTGACTACAAGACTTCCCAAGGTGAGACCGCATCAGCGCTCTTTGAAGGGATGCTCGGTAGCTATCGTCGGCAGGATCTGGCCGCGTCGGAAACCATGGGCGGAAAGATTATGGGCGGCTACGCGTCGACGCCCTATGCGGGGAAAGCGGCGTTACTACTCGCCAAGATTAGTTTTGACAAAAATGACACGACCAGTGCCAAGTCGCAGCTGCGCTGGGCCATGCAGAATTCGACTGAATCCGGGACTATCCATGCCGCAAGGTTGCGCTTGGCGCGCATTTTGTTAGCGGAGACACAGTATGCTCAGATCCGTGCATTGATCTCCGTAGACGACTTCGGAGGATTTGAATCGGAGTACAAGGAACTATGGGGGGATCTCCACATGGCGCAGGGCGAGGCGGACCAGGCACGGGACGCATACCTCGCTGCGTCCCAGGCGCTTCCTGAAGGATCCTCATACGGCGACATATTGAAAATGAAGGCTGACAACGCAGTGATAGACGGGGTCCAATGAAACGCGTAATGATACTGTTGATGCTTGCATCGCTGGTTGCTTGTGGATCGGTGTTCAAGCGGGGAGGCGGTGCCAAGGAACCGCAAGCAGCGCCATTACCGGCAATCGAGACGTCAATAACGCTGGATCGGGATTGGTCTGTCGACATTGGCGCGGCCCTTGACGAAGGGGGTCGGCACCTGACGCCCACTGTCGATGCCGAGCAAGTATATATGGCAGACCCCGAGGGTCGCATCACCGCCGCCGGTTTGTCCGATGGAAAACGCAGGTGGGCGAAGAAGTTGGACGCCGTGATCTCCGGGGGCGTTGGTGCGGGAGATGGTTTGGTGCTGGTCGGGACCTCGAAGGGGGTGGTGCACGCATTGGACGCGCGTGATGGCAATGAACTATGGAATAGCAGGGTTTCCAGTGAGGTTTTGACGCCGCCGGTAACGTCGAAAGGCATCGTTGTGGCGCGTGCTGGAGATGGGCGTATCTATGGACTGTCGACCGTGGATGGGGCGTCCCAGTGGACGTTTCGTCGCTCCGTGCCGAGTCTGTCGCTGCGTGGCGCCGGCACGCCGTCGCTGTATAAGCAAGTCGTCGTGTTGGGGTTTGCCAGCGGCAAGATCGTCGCCGCGGAAGTGGCGACCGGCCGCATCATCTGGGACGTAAATGTGGCGCAACCTCGTGGCCGCAACGAGGTCGAACGTTTGGTCGATATCGATGCGCGCCCGGTGTTGGCCGGCAGTGTGATTTATGTCGCTGCTTATCAGGGCCGGGTCACTGCGCTGGCCTTGGGCAGCCGGCGGATTCTGTGGGCGCGTGATGTGTCGACCTATAATGACCTGTCGGTCGACGATGCCAATATCTACGTAACCGACGAGCAGGATACCGTTTTCGCGTTGGACCGACTGACAGGCAAAACAGTTTGGAGGCAGGAGGGCTTGAAACGACGACGGCTCAGCCCCCCGACGTCCATGGGAGGCCATGTGTTTGTCGGCGATAAGGAGGGGTACCTTCACGTTTTGCGTAAATCAGACGGGCAAATGGTCGGGCGATCCAGACTCAAAAATGGCGCAGTTATCGGTGCGCCGATCCCGCAAGGTTCGCAACTTCTGGTGTTGACCCAGGGAGGGACCTTAACCTCTCTTACCATAAACAACTAAAATTCCCACTCGACTCACGCGTTATTCGCCCGCATATGGTGCCAGGACCCCAGATTCTGTTGCGTGAAACGCAAGCCTGAATCTTGCACCAAGGGGTCCCGCTTCTATTATTGGTCGACATCCGAAAAACCCGTAACGCTTGTTCTATGATATGGCAACACTCGACCTCCCAGATTGTTTGGCAATAATGGAAGCGGGACGTCTTGGTGCAACATACGGGAGCAGCTCCGGCGGCGATTCATGAGACCGGTTATCGCCATTATTGGACGACCCAATGTCGGCAAGTCAACGCTGTACAATCGATTAACACGTAGCCGTGATGCCTTGATTGACGACCAACCGGGGGTCACACGGGACCGGCTTATCGGCGTCGGCAGGGCCGGGGACCAAGATTATTGGGTCATCGATACCGGCGGTATGACTGCGGATGACGATGCGCTACAACGTTTATTGCAGGAACAGGTCGATCTGGCAGTGGCCGAGGCCGATGCAATTATTTTTCTGGTCGATGGACGTGACGGTCCCAATGCGGCGGATCGGGAAATTGCCGCACATCTTCGCATTCAACAGACGCCGCTGTACGTTGCGGTAAATAAAACGGAAGGGATTGATATGGACTTGGCGGCGTCGGAGTTCTTTTCTCTGGGTCTTGGAAAACCATACGCCATTTCCGCGCGAGAGGGGACCGGTGTCAAACAATTAGTCGGCACAATTATTGATCAGGTTCCCGGTACCGGATCGGACGACGCGATTCCGGAAATTCCACATTTCGCGATCATGGGTCGGCCTAATGTGGGTAAGTCGACGTTGGCCAATGTGTTGTTAGGTGAGACAAGGTTGGTGGTGTTCGATGAACCGGGTACGACCCGCGACAGCGTAAGGGTGCCGTTTCAGTTCGCAGGCAGAGAGTACATGCTGGTTGACACAGCTGGTCTCCGTCGCCGGTCGCGGATTATTGAGCGCGTGGAACAGTTCTCCGCGATCAAGGCGCTGCGAACACTGGATCAGGTACATGTCGTGGTGTTGGTGTTGGATGCGCAACAAGGTATTGTCGAGCAGGACGCCCGATTAGCGGGTCTGGTCTGGGCAAGCGGCCGTTCAATGGTATTGGTGATCAATAAGTGGGACCACCTGGATGCCGAGCAACGCCGCCGGGTGCGTTTGGATGTGACGCGAAAACTGTCATTTCTGGACGTCATAGAGCCGCTGTACGTTTCCGCCAAGTACGGAGGGGGGGTCGGTGCAGTCATGCCTGCGATCTGTGCCGCGTATGATTCGGCAATGGCGAGTTTACCCACCCCGCAACTTAATCGAATCCTGCATGAGGCGACGACGTCGGTGCCGCCACCGATTGTGAGAAATCGCAGGATTAAATTAAAATACGCCCACCAAGGGGGAAAGAACCCACCACTGGTGTTAATACACGGTAATTTGACGGGAGAAATTCCCGATTCGTACCGGCGTTATTTGTCGAAACGGATTCGCCGCCATTTTAAGCTGGCCGGAACCCCCGTGAAAATAGCGTTGAGGGGCGCCAAAAACCCCTACCGCAAATGAAAATGCTATATTTAACAAGGTCATATTTGATAGAGACACAGCAATGAGACGACAACAACCCCCTGACGTGAACGCGGCGCTGGGCTCGGTGCTATAATTTTGGGCATAGTCTTGCGTGGGGATGGGGTTCAGGCTGATTCATGGCTGTGCACTTGTCGCCCAAATGTAGGTAGTAGTGAATAACAGATCCGAACACAATCTACTGTCCAAACAAAAGGAAATGCTGGTCGTCATGACAGCGTTGTCTTTTATTGAGCAAAACGCACTCATGACTCAGGCGCAGTTAAACGACGCGCGCCGCAGTCTGCAGGCGTTGTTTATTCGCACCAGCGGTGAAGAGACCATGCTTCGAAAGCTGGTGGAGATCTTGAAAGTCAATAAGGAGCTGCATGAAGCCTTTAGCGCGATCTCGAAAATCAGTACCAGCATTTCGACGAGCGTCGAAATAATCAGCAAAAAAATCAATTATCTCAAACAGTATGTTGCGAAGCTGCAGTTAACGCCGCAGGAGAACTCGGATTTCTTCGCGCCGTTCCTCTCGTTTACACATTTGTTTCAGCAAAAGCTTCTGCGCTTTAATCAGGTCATGTTGCATTACTTGGAGTTACGTGAGGATGAGGCCACACGGACTCATGAGTTTCGAATTGCACAAGATGCAAGTCGGAGATTGAAAGATCGTTTGTCTGGGAAACTCGCGATGCGAACAGGCGGTGAAGTCGAAGAATCTATAAAGCAGGAAGTTCTGGGTAATTTTGATTTCGCCAGCGCAAAGGAGCAACTTGCCGCCTCACAACGAGAGTCCAGGCTGGAAGCGAAACAGATCGATGTCTTGTTAATGGAAATAAAATTTATGTGCCAGATGGCGATGAACCCGGACATGCGGGAAAAGCGTGAGAAGCGTGAACACAGCGCCGCGACTAAGGAGCAGGTAGACGACATATTTATGCGGTTTACCCGTGCACTCAAATATCATCCGCGTCTCGAGCAGATTAAACTTTTTATCGTCGATTACTTCAAGTTGTATCAGCGGGCATATGGCATGTTCGTTTTAGATTTTGACAACTTTAATAAAGCAGTGGAAACGATTACCACCAATACCGAAGAGTATTTCGAGTCGAAAACCGAAGACGAAGACTTGCGGTCAAAAAGAGAAAAACTCAGAAAGTACGAAGGATTAATCCCCTTTCTCGAGGTGACTGCAAATCTTATCCATGAATACAGCGATTACTCATTTGATAGGTTTTCGCGGAGGGTGTCGGAAGAAGTGTCGTTGGAGAGTTCGCCTTGGGAGCATGTCGGCGAAGAGTTGTTAGTTGCAAAAGTGGCGGCGGAGGCCGATTTAACGACACGCCTTAATGTTTAGAGGCTTCTCTTGCGCGCCGGTATTCCTGCTTACGTGGACACTTGATTTCAGCCACCCACCAGCCGATGAGTGCGACCGGACCGAGGATTAGCATCTCGCCGCTGATAGCCTTAAGATTGTGCAGAATAACCGGCATGGTCAGCAGGTTGTCGCGCCGTACATGCAGAAACAGCTGTGTGTCAGACATGTAATGCTCGAGCGACCATGGCCAGAGCAACGGGATGCCCCGGGGTATGCTGTCATCGTAGCTTAGCCAGTCGATAATTAATTGGGATGCCAGGGCCAGTAGGGTCATGGTGTACAGCCTAGGAACATTGGTTTCGTCCTTGATCCACAAGCAGGCACTTAAGATCAACGCGATGAAAACGGTCCCCGGTACAGAGTGCGTGGCGGTGCGGTGAAATGCATCCACGTCGCTGACGAGAAGACCCGCTAATAGATCGAAATCCGCCAGGTTGGCGGCCAGAATAACCAACCCGAATTCTTTTGCGTTAAACGTGCGTTTACGGGAAAAGGCAAAGTAGATGACGGCGCCCGCCAGACTATGAGCTACCGGAGAAGCCATCTAGGCGAATTCCTGGAGTAGAACACGGCACCCGCTGTCAGAACTGCGTGGTATGCGTGTTCCATCCGTACAATGCGGTGTGATGCGTTTTGGTGTTCTGGCGACCTTGTTGGCGGCGAACATGTTTTCTGGATATAGGGGTGTGGATTCGTTGGATATCATTTTAAAACAACGAGGCTGCTTGGGCGAGCGTCTCACATCAACCAATAGTGGCTCGAGTGATGCACCAAGCCGTCTCTCCCTTATTCATGGTGCAAAATTGGAGATGCCTACAGCGCTTGGTCCCGGCAACGAGAATATTCGGCGTTCCAGGCTTCTTAGCAAGAATAGCGGCGGGACTAACCCGGCGTTGGTGCGACCTTCAACATCTGGGCGTCTGCGACACGCATCGTCCAGCATCGGCTGTACATGTCGCTCCCCTGCGGTGGCAACCGCCCGACCCTGCGACTGCGTGCAGAGCAAGTCCCTGCGCCATCACCCGCGATCCTTGCGGCGAAATTCGGGCTGACCGCTCTCTGTTCATCATTTCCCATGAATATTCTGCTGCTCGCGCCGCATCCATTTTATCAGGAACGAGGCACGCCTATTGCGGTGGATATGTTATTGGAAGTTTTGTCTCGGGATGGCCATCAGGTTGACGTAGTGACGTTTCATGAAGGCAGAGAGCGCACCTACGGCAATGTCGCGATCCATAGAATAAAGCCATGGATCGAGGTGAAGAACATACGGCCGGGCTTCTCTGGTAAGAAGCTATATTGCGATCTGTTTTTAATGTTTTCTGCATTCAAATTACTACGACGACGTCGTTATGATCTCATTCACGCGGTGGAAGAGTCATCATTCATGGCGCTCTTATTTAGTCGCTTTTTCAAGATACCTTTCGTATATGACATGGATTCGCTCATGTCTGCGCAACTCATCGCACGTTTTCCCATATTGTCTTTCGTTGCTAAACCGATGAACTGGATGGAGTCGTTCCCTATTAAACGTGCAAAGATGGTGGCGCCGATGTGTGATGATCTAGCAGCAGCAGTGGGTCGTTATCGCGATGGGGGCGTTGTGCTCATCAAGGATGTATCGCTGGTCAAGGCGGATGATGGCAGTGAACAGGGAGATGATTTGCGTCAGGAGTTGCAGATCACGGACGGTGAGATCGTTATGTATATCGGTAATCTGGAGCCGTATCAGGGCATCGACCTCTTATTGTCGTCATTCAAGGTGCTTTGCCGGTCCAACAGAGGTGTCCATTTAGTTTTGATCGGTGGGGTATGGCGGGATATTGAGCATTACCGGGTCTGCGCGCTGGAGTTGGAATTGGAGAGACGGGTACATCTGATTGGGCCAAGACCCGTTGACCACATCGGTCACTATATGAAGCAGGCAGATCTTCTGGTATCACCACGAATACACGGTACGAATACACCAATGAAAATCTACTCCTATCTACATTCGGGAACGCCAATTGTCGCCACTGACCTGGAGACGCATACGCAAATATTAAACGATGAAATTTCCGGTCTTGCCGCACCGGAGCCGGGAGCGTTCGCCCAGGCGATGGCGGTGTTGCTTGAAGATGCCCATCTGCGCCATCAGCTAGGGCAGCGGGCGGCGGCCTATGCAGAACGCGAGCATAGCTATGAGCGTTTCGTTGCTAGTGTCCGGCAATTGTATCCACCCGTATCCAAGAGCCCCGCAGGCACGGTATGAAAGGAACTCGATCAGCGTGAAGATTCGTGACCACTATGACGTTGTTATCGTGGGGGCGGGAATACACGGTGCTGCGTTGGCCTGGGAATTGACGCGCCGCGGGATATCTACCGCGTTGCTCGAGCAGGATGATTTCGGAAGCGGAGCGTCTGCGAACAGCCTGAAGATTATTCACGGCGGACTTCGCTACCTGCAACACCTGGATTGGGTGCGAAGTCGGCAGTCTGCCCAAGAGCAGCAGTTCCTGCGGCGTCTGGCGCCGCATTTGATTCGGACGCTCCCTTGCGTGATGCCGACCTATCGCGGGCTGCGTAAAAGCCGTATAGCCCTGTGCTGCGGATTATCCCTCTACGAGCGCCTGATCAGCCGCAATGGCCAACAAGCACTAGATGAGAAATCGGCGTTGATCACGCGGGAGCACTTGCAAACGTTGATTCCAGTTAACCTGACTCGCGACATGACCGGTGGCGCAATCTGGTATGACGCGCAGGTATACAACAGCGAACGATTTACACTGAGTTATGTCATGACCGCCAAGGAACAGGGTGCGGATGTTTTCAACTATGCGAAAGTCAACGCCCTGGATATCAGGGGAGGCCGGGTTGCGGCAGCGCTCACCGAAAATCGCCTCACTGGCGAATCGCATCGATTTCGCTGTTCTGTATTGGTCAATGCAACCGGCGCGGACATTTTTGAGGCGCCGTTCGAATCAATCCCGACGTACACAGCAGCGCCCAGGTTTATCCGTGCAGTTAATCTGATTCTTCCGGGTCGCATCAGTGACTACGCGGTAGGTCTGAGCATCCGCAGTGATCGAACGCAAGGCCGTGTGGATGATCGCTTGTTGTTCTTTACTCCCTTGGGGCAATCGACAATCGTTGGAACGTGGTATTTCCCCGATCGGCGCGATCTCGGACACGCGATTACCCGGGGTGAGTTGCACCAATGTGTACGCGACGTCCGCGGCCGGTTTCGTGATTTTGACTTCGAGGAATCAGATGTGCGTCACGTACACATCGGCCGATTGCCCGCCACCGTCTCGCGTAGATCTAAAACGGGGAAACTGTTGGAACGCTCCAGCATCATCGATGCAAAGCTGGAACAAGGTGTGGAAGGATTAGTCAGCATTGTCAGCGTCAAGTACACAACCGCTCGTCTGGTGGCGGAGCAGTCTGTTTCATTGATCTGTAGCAAGCTCGATCATCAACCGCGAAGGGAAACACTTGCCGCCCGTCTTTCCGGCGGGGAGATCGATGATTTCGCGGAGTTCCTAGATGGTAAGACACGCCAATACGGTGATCAGCTATCCGCATCCGCTATATACCGGTTGGCGTGTCATTACGGCACGCATATCGATGACGTTGTTGCGCTCATGGGGCGATGTCATGCGTTGAGAGAGATAATTCCCGGTTCGGAGGATACGTTGGCCGCAGAAATACACTATGCGATGACGTCGGAAAAGGCATTCACGCTCAGTGACGTGATTCTGCGGCGCACCGGTCTGGGTCATCTCGGTCGCCCACCACAGGAAGCCTTGGACTACTGTATGGGTATGATGGCATCCCACTATCGGTGGGACGATGCCCGTCTGGTACGCGAGATGGAAAGTATTGCCGCGAGCTATGACTGTATCGTAAAGGACTAGCCCCTATGTTGCGCCGAGGCGACCCGCCTCGTTTACCTGTGCAGCCTGGATCCACGAATGTTACGTCCCACTCTCAAACAATGACGTCAGTCTTGCGACTTGTTCGGTTTATACAAAACTGGCAGAATCGCGCGCGATCAGACAGGCCCCTGTCTAAAGATAGGCAAGGACATCCTTTGTGTATGGGTAAACTATGTTGAACAGATGTGATCGGGAATCGGAGACGGATTCGTCCGTCTGTTCGATGGCCGTGAGCGCCGACGCGGCGGCGACGCAAGTGGAATCCGAGTTCACCATCGCAGTCCGCGTGCCCGCACGATGTAACCGCGAGCGAAGAGATGCAGAGCACGGCGGCGAATCATGACCATGGCGGCCGGCCCAGGACGGGAGATACTGCTCAAGCTTTACGAGAAATCCATCTTAAAAAAGGCAAAATTTCGCGCGATCACCGATTATCTTTCCGAAACTGACGGTAAGGTTTGCCTGGATATTGGGGCGGATAACGGGGTATTGAGCTATCTGTTGCGTCAGCGTGGCGGGGAGTGGTACAGCGCCGATCTCGAGTTAAACGTAGTGGCGTCTATCCGAGATATGGTGGGAGAGAATGTTTATCACATAGACGGTGCACAAACTGAATTTCCCGATCACCATTTCGATCTTGTAGTGATCATCGATTTTTTGGAACACATCCACTCCGATAAACGATTCATAACCGAATTGCATCGTATTATGAAGGACAATGCCTGTCTCGTGGTGAATGTGCCACACGATAGGCCCCGCTCGCCCATTAGGCGGCTGCGGCTCGCGGTAGGTTTAACCGATGACAAGCATGGCCATGTCCGTCCCGGCTATACCCTGGATGCCCTGACGCAGTTGTTGTCCCCGAATTTCGTTGTCACGGAGTATCAGACCTATAGCCGTTTTTTCGTGGAATTATACGATGTAGCCGTCAGTTTGATGTTCGATCGATTGAGTCGCGGCCGATCAAGCCGAAAGGGTGTAGTAGTGACGGCGGACGACATGAAGACACATGAAAAAAAATTCAAGGTTTTCTCGATCATTTATCCGTTCGTGTGGTGTTTGGCTCAGCTCGACCGGCTCTTGTTCTTTACTTCCGGTTATAGCCTGATCGTTGCGGCGACACACAACCCGAATTCCGTGCAAAGCAGCCGTCAGACGTGAAGACAGCGAAAACGATTGTGTTCGCCGGAGCCGCTGGCGTCGTGTCAGTATCTTAACTCGCATTTCTAACCAGGCGCGCCCAGCGGGCGGCGGTGTGGTACCGGGAACCTGGTTCTGGGCTTTTCAACGCCGCTCAACGAGCAGCATTGGGTTTATAAACGCTTGATTCAGCGATACCAGCCAACCCACCCTGAATGAACTTGCGCCGCTTTGTGGGAGCACCCCCAGGACCGTACTCTTGGCAACAGTTTCGCCGACCTTGACTCGTACACGTGGCAGCGGACCGATGAAACTCAACAATCCCATTCCATGGTCGATGAACACGATCTCCCCGGAATCGTCAAAATTGATCAGCTCATGCACACGGCCGCGAGCCGGTGAGCGCACGTGTGCGTCGGTCTGGGTCTCGAATTCTGCATAGTCAACAGGTTTGCTCAATATACCCCCCTTGACCTGACGCGATCCAAACTCGTTTATTTGGCGTCCATTTACGGGGGCTCGTAACGGAAATTCGACGCCCGGACCTTCGCTCCATTGGGAAGTCATCGGCAAGAGCATGGCTTCGAGATCAGCCAACGGAGGGTGCATGGGGTTGGTGGAAGATTCCCGGCGCCGTCTTTGTTGCGCAACCTGTTTCACACGGTAACGGTGGGGTTTGACCACAAAATCCCGAATCTCGGCTTCGTCGTTGTCGGTGACGGAGACGATATAGCGGCCCGGTACGGTGTCAAGAGGAAGCCCTAATAGGGCAACCCAGTTGTTATCGTGTCGGGTGACCAGAACCTGCCGTCCACCAAACTTGGCGATGGGTCGCGGCGTCCCGCTTGAACCCAGGATTAGAGCGACGCTGCCACCAGGTATCGGGTGATGAAGGTCCAGCACGCTTTGGGCATGCGCGTGTACGGAGAAGAACCCAATGATCAATATCCAGGTTCGTATATTAATCCCCACGGTTGGTCCACTAAGGTTCCACAATCTCATCAATGATACATTCGAGCTGACCACGGGCAAGCCGTACGTGAACGCGGTCACGAACCTTTAAACCACTGGTCTCGGTAATCACGCGGTCGCGGTCGGCATCGGTAACCAGGGCGTAGCCGCGCTCTAGGGTCGCCAGCGGACTAACGCCGTGCAACCTTCCCGCAGCCGCCGAGAGACGGTGGCGGTGCCGCTCGAGGTGCAGCTTGGCCGCACTGTGCATACGTGCTGACCATGTGTGACCCTGGGTGCGGGACATGCGCAGCTGAACGGCGGGATTTTTCTGTAATAATCGGGCGCCCATCTGCATCAGTGTTCTGCGCCGTTGTTGGACTCGACTGTCCATGGTGACGGTCAGCCGGCGGCAGGACCCATGCAGGCGCTGTCGGGCATTGATCAATCGCAGTTGTGGATGGACGATACGCCTTGCGATCCAATCGACGCGCTGCGAGGCTTGTTCCAACCGGCGCTGTATCTGACGCGTCAAAGCCTGTCCAAGCCGGGTGACGGTTCTAGTCAACTCCCTGGCGTCGGGACTGACGAGCTCGGCGGCCGCGCTGGGTGTGGCCGCGCGATGATCGGCGACAAAGTCGGCTATCGTGAAGTCGGTTTCGTGTCCGACGCCGGAGACAATTGGAATGGGGCACTCGAATATCGCGTTGGCGACGCGCTCTTCGTTGAAGGACCACAAGTCCTCTAATGATCCGCCGCCGCGCGCCAAGATCAGTACGTCGCACTCGTTGCGTGCAGCTGCCAGACGCACGGCCGCCGCGATTTCGGCTGCCGCGTTTGCGCCTTGCACACTGGTCGGATAAATCAGCAGCGGCACGGCCGGAAACCTCCGCCGGAACGTACTCAGAACGTCGCGCAGCGCGGCGCCACTTGGGGATGTGACGATGCCAACCCGGGTGGGCATCGGGGGCAGGGCGTGCTTGTGTTGCGCATCAAACAGGCCTCGTTTCCCCAGCTTATGTTTCAACGCCTCGAAGGCGCGGCGCAAGACACCCTCGCCGGCGTCTTCGATGTGTTGAATGACGAGTTGAAAATCGCCCCGGGTCTCGTAGAGGGTGACCCGAGCGCGCGCCAGGACCTGATTGCCGTCAACGGGTTCATAGCCCATCAGTTGTCTGCGAGAGCGAAACAGGGCGCAACGGATATGGGCATGCTGGTCCTTGAGTGAAAAGTAACAGTGGCCGGATGCCGGTGTGGAAACGTTGGATACTTCACCCTCCACCCAGATCTCGGGATAACAGTCTTCCAAGAGCCGTTTCACCTGCTGGTTCAGTTGCGAGACGGTATATACTTCCGGGGCCTTGGGTGTAAAGGCTTTAGGTAATTCGCGCATCAGCCTTTCGTCTATCGCGTATATTGCGCCTGAAGGTGCGGAAACGTGGCCACCGGATCACACTGCTGTACGCCGCGCTGGAGCGATGACAAGGGGGCTCGGATTGCCTGAGTCGGAGTCCTGTGTTTCCGTTGCGTGCAGCGCAATGTCAGCGGCTCGCGGCCGCGCCGGCGCCGGGATGGTCCCGCCCCTATTTTTGGCCGACCCCGTGACGGATAATAGTTGGTCATTCCCAGGACGATGCGCTTCGGGCCTCCGAGATTAACATATGAATAGGGGCGGGAAGACGTGGCGCACTTTGCCGGCCGCGGCGTGTTCCCACGCACCATCCTGTCACATTCGAAGCCGGTACAACAGTACGAAGGCAAAAAAAAGCCGGGCACACGCCCGGCTTTTCCGGTGCTGGTAAATCGTTTACTTCGGATAATAGGGCCCGGCCTTCTCTTGTTCCTGCGCCTGTTGCTGACCCAACTTGGCGTGCCCGGCGACGCGGTTCGCGATCCGTATGGCTTCTGCGCTGTCGCCGTTGGCGCGCGCTTTTTTCCCGGCGTCCAACAGCTTGCTCAACGGCGCCGAGCTGCCGCCGGTCGCCTTATCGATGAGTTGCCATTCGTGGCCGGCTTTTTTAACCGCTGCCAGTTCTTTTTCCGCCATGGCGATCGCCTTGTCCGCGCTGGCCGTATCCGCCTTGGGCGCCATCGCCGCCTTTGGCATTGATTTCATCTCTTCTTTTGACTCCATGCCGGCGCAGCCGGCGAGGCCGAGCAACGCGGTAGCAGTGAGAGCAACGAAAACTTTATTCATATCAATCCTCCGAAGGGTCGTTGATGTATTGGCTTATTATTTTTATAAAAAACCGCGAGCAGCGCTTCGGCTGCTCAAGGTGTAACCACGCACAGTATCTAGTTTGCGCTTTGGCTGTCAATTTTCCTCACCCTGAGAAGGTTTATGGGTGTATTGATAAGGTTTATCGTGTTTCTGACATTTTCTGATAACAAGGCGCAAGCCGGACAATAGATAGTTCCTACGGTTTAGTGGACACCCTGGACTAACCCTTCAGGAGTGTCGGAAAGTGCCAAGACGGGCTAAGAACGGCTTATAAATACAGTGACGCCTTCAAGGCGACGGCGGTTTGCCTGAGTCATGTGCCGGGGGTGGCGGTGCAGGACGTTGCTGCTTCCCTTTACATCCATCCGTTCATGTTGTCTCGTTGGCGCAAACGGAAGCCCCCGGACGCCAATGAACGCCAACCCAATGAAAAAGCCCGCATTTCTGCGGGCTTTGGGATGCTGCTGGAAGTGCTGATGGTGGAGGCGGCGGGAATCGAACCCGCGTCCGCAAGCCCTCCGCACACCGGATCTACATGCTTAGTCCGCCTTTTAGTTTAACTGACCGTACACCGGC
>CAMYKK010000008.1 GCA_947258975.1 uncultured Gammaproteobacteria bacterium | reverse complement strand
CATGATCTGCCCTCTCAATTATGGCTCTGTGTCTGAGATCCCTATCTCAACATAATCCACGCATGTTGAGATGGGCAGGTCAAAACATTATGTCTAGTCGTCCAACACCTCGACCTTCACGGCAACTGTCGTACCTCGGTTCCCGGTGCGAACGGTTTTGCCGGTGGATGGAGCAGCGGTGATGGCGTAGGACGTGTCCACACCACCCAGGTCCAGCCACTCTCCGGGCTTTATCCTTGCACGGGTGCGAACTTCACTAGACTCCACGGAATGCGCGACGTTCCACCCCGAAGTCGTTTCTTTCAGTGTGTATATGTCCAACAGGACGTCGTCATCGACAACGTGTGCGATGGCGGAGAACCCGGATTCGGGTGGCGAATCGTACGCGGTACTACGGACCAGGATGGGATAAGCCGCCACCAGCACGTCGAATTCAACGTCGGCGCCTCGCAACCGCGTAAAGATCGAGACCGGCTGCCCTTCCGTGACCGTAACCCGGTACGCATGGAGCGAACGTTCATGGGTTTGTAAACGCCGGATATCGGGGCGAAGGCGTTCCGCATTACCGCGCCAATGAGACCCACCGCTGCTCGACCGACGCGCCGGAACCTGGCGTACCGTAATCTGCAGATTCCGTGGCACCCGGTCCAGGCTGGCAATCAAGTCCCGCAACTGCGCAAGGGTCTGCGGCGACCCGCGCACAGCTAAGGTCCCGCCGCTCCCGCTGATGGCTTCACCCGGCGCCAGCAACGGTCGCAGCACCGGTATCAATTGTTCCGCCTGTCGGTACTTCAGTTCGACGGTGTGGATGTCGCCCGCCACTGCTACCCCCTGTGTGAGTGCCACCAGTAGCAGCAACGCCGATTTTCTGAACGATCCCATCATCTGCACCGCAAACGACTCATCAACAGTGTGTGTGAGTACTCCCTATCGAGCATAGCAAATCAAAGGTGTCCCTGCGCATTGCGGTCTGCAGGCAGTACGTGTCAGGACCCGGATACACCGAGCAATAATTTTGACTACACTTGGAACAGAAGCCGTATGCGGTGCCTCGGCACCCCATTAGAGCAACTTATGGCCAGACAGATAGAACCACAACCACCTCCGGAGACCGACTGGGAAGACAAATACCGGACACTGCTTCGCGATGCGACACTGGCGGAAGACCAGTGGCGCGAGATCGAGGAAATACTGAAACGCGGCGTGTCGCGGCTTTCCTTGTTAATCCAGGAAGGCGATCCGGGACTGGATGCACAGCTCGAAAGCCTACGCGCAAATATCCGGGAAGGCGGCGACTTGCGGGAGCTTTCCGAGCGTCTGGATAGTCTATCCGGACTCGCCAGCCGTCCCATTCCACGTTCCGTTCCTGAAGTCGACGGGACTGCATCACAGGCTGCACTGGTCGCCAACACCCGCTCACTGATCTGTCTTCTCGACCGCCTTAAACATTATGACCTGCTGCCGGCAGATTCCCATCACAAGTTCAAGAGAGCGGTAGGCGCCATCCGATCTGCGGAATCCCAAAAGGTAATCATGGACGACTTAGCCAAAGCAATTCACGGTTTCGTTTGCCGACACACAGAACTAAAAGTTGCGGAACCGGCCATCGAAAAAAACGACGGACATGACGTTAACAAGGTATTGCTCGAGGTCTTGGAGACCCTTCCCGTTCCACACGCGCTGAGCGAGGATACGCTAAAAATCAAGCAGGCCCTGCAAAGTGGACTCAGCGAGGATGATTTCCCGAACACGCTCAAGGAATTTCTATCCCTTAGCGTGAATACCCGCCGGATCGTGCGCGAACAGGCCGCCGAGATTCACAAGTTTCTACTCGGTATCACCGATAAACTCAAGGACATTGAACAACACGTGGCGCTATACGCAAAACGCAATACAGAGGCCGCGGACAACACCAGAAGCATGGGCGACTCGGTTCGATCCAATCTAAAAAATATTCAATATTCCCTGGATTCAGAAATCGACATTTCACTTCTCAAACGATCAGTTCAGTCTCATCTGGAGACTATTGAGGTGTCGATCGCTACCGGTATTTCCAAACAGGAGGAAGCGTCAAGCAAAACGCAGAGCGAAATCACAAGATTATTGAATCGCATGGACGAACTTGAAAACGAAGCCTCTAAGTTACGCGTGCAGGTCACTCAAGAAAGGGCCAGAGCTTTGCTCGACCCGCTTACCAAGCTACATAATCGCGCGGCGCTTGATCAACAGCTCGAACAAGAAGTCAACCGTTGCGCACGCTACGGTGTGCCCTTTTCTTTGATCGTATGGGATCTAGATCACTTCAAGAAAGTCAACGACGCCTACGGGCACCAGGCCGGGGACAAGGTCTTGAAAGTCGTCAGCACTCTACTCGGTAAACGGCAGCGGAACACCGATTTCACCGCTCGTTATGGGGGTGAGGAATTCGTTTGCTTATTGCCGGAGACCGACTTGGCCGGAGCCCAGCATCTAGCGGAAGACATACGCAAATGCATCGCGGACAGCGACTTTCGATATCGTGGCAACACGGTCCAGATAACTGTTTCAGCGGGGATCACGAGCTTTCAACCTCAGGATACCGCGGAAGCCATGTTATCCCGCGCCGATGCCGCGCTCTATCGAGCGAAGGAAAACGGTCGAAATCAAGTAAAAACCTCCGCTGACTAACTCACGTATCACACCATCTTCAGCTCCCGGCTATCTGGAAGCTGTCCCCACCACCGGTCTTCGCACGATACATGGCACCATCCGCACGTTTCACCAGACCCGCATAATTATCCTCGGGGCATAAGGCGGCGACGCCGACGCTGGCGGTCAAATTGAATCGTCCAGGACCGCTCGCCGACACCGGTTCACGGACGCTGCGCAGAATACGTTTCACCACAATGACCGCCTGCTGAATTTCCGTGCTGCTCATCAGCACGGTAAACTCATCCCCACCGTAGCGAAACAGCAGATCACTCTTTCTTATACAGCTCAGAAATCGGTGCGAGATATGCTGTATGACTGTATCACCCACGGAGTGGCCGTAACTGTCGTTGACGGATTTGAAGTTGTCCAGATCGATCAACAGTAATGACAGCGGAGAATTCTGCCTCTTGGCTAGATCGATTTCTCGTGTCACATAGGTCAGCATGGCAGAGCGATTCAGTGTTTTTGTAAGGGGATCGCGATGCGCTGACTCAACCGCATCTCGGAACAACAACGAATTCAGCAGGGGATATATCAGGCTGCACAGCAGTGTTTCGAATTCCTTGATCGCGCATTCATCGAAGGGTTGATGCCGCGTAATCATGATGCTCCCAATGTTGTTGTCAGCAACAACAAGTTCATATTGACAGCTGTTAGCGGCCTTGTCTCCGAACTCCATATAAATATCCGCATCCGGATTCTCGTAAACCAGGCTCTCATGGGGAACGTAGGCGGACACCTCTCGTGAAAACAAATGCAGCACCCGCTCTAATTCCAGAGTAATCTGCAACGCGTTGGATATTCTCAAGCTGCGCAGCACCGATGGTTGCAACTTCCTTGATATTTCGTGAAGTTCGTCCGTGACCGCATCGTCGAACATGGTGACGCCATCACTAACCATCAGCGTGCCCAAATGATTGCGCGGTTTAAGAAAATCGATCAATGGTCGATTCAAGTTATCCATTGGAGACGTAGTTCCTGTTCCCGATCTCGTTGAAAGCCGAATTCAGGTCTGCTTGTAGTTAAATGGCGTGCCGCGTCGCGTACCATTGGCCAGGGACAACAACTCCGCTTCGCCTCTGGTCAAACCGCAGGTTTCCGCCAACTCCTCCACCGCTACACCGCTACGCGCGAGCTTAACGGCCAACTCGTAGGTGAGGTCTGTCCGGTCACCGCGATACGCGGAGGTGTTACGCGCGTCGCTCTGCAGTTGGCGGCGTTTCATATCAGACAATCCCCGGTGCAGTTTTTCCTTGTCTTTCTGAGCGGCCACCAACCTCTTCTCGAGATGTTCAAGACGCAGTTTCTGGCAGGCCATCTCATTGCGATAATGGGAACCCCAGACCATCTGCAGCACGATCAGAGCCACTACCCCGATAAACAGAATGAACGGTGCCAGGTTCAATGTGTATCCTGCGAGATCCATCATCTATGCGTACTCGTCTATTTTTCCGGGTGCGTTATCGCTCCCGCTGCCCTGGTCCGCCGAAGATTCATCGCCATTGGGTCCGGGCCGGGGCTCTCGGCGGCCCTGTTGCTTATCCTTTGCTTTGTCCTTGTCCGCCGGTGTCACGGGCCAGGACGGACCCAGCGGCTTAATATCACGAATGTCGCTCATGACAGATGGGTTTCACAAATAGCGTTCACCGTTGAAAGTGTTAATTATAATTGATTGCAATATTCATGCCATCAATTTCGATCGAACCATTCTTCCATACGGGCACGCAGACGCAGCGTGGCCTGACTATGTATCTGGCAGACCCGGGATTCACTCACCCCCAACACCTCGCCGATTTCCCGCAAGTTGAGTTCCTCATCGTAGTAAAGCGCCAGCACCAGGCGCTCGCGTTCCGGCAGATCGGATATCTGCTCGGCGAGCGCATGTTTGAATTGGTGGTCCTCGATCTCCTGAGAGGGATCAGGATCTCGATCCGATTCGTACTCTAAACAACCCGAGGCGTCTATGCTCAATACCGCGTGGCAATTCGCCTCGGAGAGCATTTGATAGTACTCGTCCAGTGTGACGTTCAAAGCCTCGGCTATCTCCGCGGGCCGTGCATCGCGGCCATGTTTGTTCTCGACATCACGCACCGCGCCCGCGAGCAATCGCGCTTTGCGGAACACCGAACGCGGCGCCCAGTTGTTGTGCCGAACCTCGTCCAGCATCGCCCCACGCACACGAATGGTGGCGTAGGTCTCAAAACTCGCGCCCTGGGAAGGATCATACTGCTTTGCGGCTTCCATCAGCGCAATCAATCCGGCCTGAATAAGGTCGTCTATCTGCACGTCTGCAGGCAACCTGCTTATCATGTGGTTCGCTACACGCTTGACCAACCCCGCGTGTTCCATGATATCGAGTTGATTCCCCGCCGTTGACGATGCGTAGGCCGCGACTCCTGTCATTCGCCGAGGCCCCCGTCATCAACATCAGTACGGATCAGTCGATCAAGGAAGAATTGAAAGTGACCGTTAGGCCGGTTGGTCTGCGTCCAGCAGTCCGTTTCCTTGGCAAGTCGCCGGAAGGCCATTGCGGACCTGCTCCCAGGAAACCGCTCGACAACACTCTGCTGTTCCTGAATCGCCTTCTTAACGTAGTCGTCTTCCGGTATTACTCCCATGAAGTCAAGCACTACATCGAGATAGCGGTCGGTCACCCTCGTTAGCTTGGTAAAAAGTTCGCGCCCCTTGTGAACCGACGGAACCATGTTGGGCAGGATGTGAAACCGGTTGATGTCGTAGTCACGGCTTAGCACCTTAATCAATGCATACGAGTCGGTAATGGATGCGGGCTCGTCACAAACAACCACGATCACCTCCTGGCAGGCGCGGACAAAGGCAAACACGGACTCACTGATGCCCGCCGAAGTATCCACCAGCAATACGTCCAGATCGCCACCCACATCGTTGAAGGCATTGATCAACGCCGCTTGCTGTGCCGCACCGAGCGAGGCCATTTTCATAATTCCTGATGAGCCGGGGACGACTCTGATTCCTGCGGGACCTTGGACAATGACATCCCGCATCCTGCATTTCTGGTCGATGACGTGTGACAGGTTGAAGCGGGGCTGAAGCCCCAGAAGTATATCGACGTTCGCGAGCCCGAGATCAGCGTCCATAATCATGACCGACTTTCCGCTTCGTGATATCGCCACGCCCAGGTTTACCGAAACGCTGGTTTTCCCAACTCCGCCTTTGCCGCTGGTGATAGCCAGCACCTGCGTTGTCTTGGCGCGAGTTATGCGTCGCAACCCCTCGGCCTGGTCACAATTTCCGTTCGATTTAAGCACCCGAGTAAGCCCTCCTGAAAGCAGTCGCCATCGCAACATGGCGGGTTAGGTCGTCTGATTGCTGTTTTTCGTTATTCAATTCGTGATTCGCCAGATACCGTCTATGGTACTGGCGGACCACCACACTGCGGGTGATCAGTCTATAACCCCGTGCGATCTCCAGATCTTCCGGAACCCGCTGTCCGCTGCTGACGAAGGCAACCGGCAATTGGCGCTGAATCAGGACACTGAGCGCCCCTCCCAGGGAGGCGGCCTCGTCCAGTTTGGTGAGGATGCAGCCGGATAAGTCCACCGCACCGAACACGTGCGCAATCTCGTTCAATACCGCGGGTTCAGCGGCTGCCGACATGACCAGAAACGTGCTCAGCCTATCTGAGACGTTCGACAGGAATTTCAATTGATGACCGATAGACTTGGCCCGCTGACTGATACCCTGCGTATCGATCAACACCAGGGATCTGGGGTCCACACGATCCAGAATTTCGCGCAGTTGCAGACTGTCCCGGGCAACATGCAGGGGGATGTCCAACAAACACGCATAGGTCCGCAGCTGTTCGTAGGCCCCGACCCGGTAATTGTCGCTGGTGATCAAGACAACATTTTCGACTCCGTGACGTAACGAGAAACGCGCCGCAAGTTTGGCAATCGTTGTCGTCTTTCCGACGCCGGTGGGCCCAACCAGCGCGATGGCGCCACCCCGTTCCACAATGTCTTCATCCCAGACTTTCACTCGATGAGCGAGCAAAGCGAGCGCCCGCCGGCGCGCGCTCGCAAACTCGCAACCGGTGGGTATTTGCTCGGCGATCTCCATACACAATCTGGGACTGAATCCCGTCTCGAGCATGATGTGCAACAATCGCGTCCGCGTTGGATTGCTGCGGGCGGCAGAACCCCACGCCAGTCCCGACAACTGATGCTCCAGAAGATTACGCAGATCATCGATTTGTCTTCGCATCGCGATCAGCGTGGGCTCCTGCGACCAGACGCTACGCTCCGTATCACCGGCACCGGATGTGGTGGCGTCTGGGGCACTGTTGTGCGCGAACTTCGTCCGGACGGGCACCGTCTTCTCGTTCGCCGCAGTCTGAGCGTCGGGTTTGTCGGCTTTCGGCCCGGGGTCTTTGCCGGCAGCCAGATGTGGTACCAGATCCTGGACGAGATTCTCGTCGTAATCGACCGCCGCAACGATCTCTACACCGCCTTCTACCGACGTGTTGGACAGAATTACGGCCTCAGGCCCCTGCTCATCCCGTACCTGGCGGATCGCCTCGCGTATATCTGAAGCAAAGAACCTCTTAATCTTCACGTCAATCCCCCGTTATCGTGCATCGTACTTTCATCGCACAGCGATCTCTCCAACTGTTGCCGCGACGGCGTGGCATCATGCTCCGATCGTGCCTACTATGCGTATCTGCTTCTGTTCCGGAATCTCGTTAAACGCCAACACGCGCAATTCCGAAATGGTGTGGCGCACAAACTGCGTCAATACAGGGCGCAGATTGGGCGCCACCAGAAGTACCACCGGGTGACCATTCGCCATCTGACGCTGCGCAGTCTGTGTCAGGGAGCGGTGGATGCGATCCGCCAATCCCGGCTCGAATCCGGCGGCGCCGTGCTCGTCGTCCACCATCTTTATAGTCTGAAGCAAGATTTGTTCCAGCTCCGGACTCAAGGTGATCACCGGCAGCTCCGCAGCCACACCGAAGATATCCTGCACTATCGCGCGCCCCAGCCGGGCGCGGACAAACGCCGTCAAAACGCCGGGTTCTTGACTCCTCCCCGCGTGTTCCGCCAAGGATTCGGCGATAGTGCGAATATCCCGGATCGAAACTTTCTCGGCCAGAAGATTCTGTAGAACCTTTACCACTACCCCCAACGCCAAGGTCTTGGGCACCAGTTCTTCAACCAGTTTGGGCGCCGATTTGCCGAGGTTCTCCAGCAGCTTCTGCGTTTCCTCCCGGCCTAGCAGTTCGTGGGCATGCTGCTGCAGCAGGTGGGAGAGGTGGGTGGCGACGACGGTGCTGGCATCCACCACCGTATATCCGAGACTTTGCGCACGCTCGCGCTGATTGCGCTCGATCCACACGGATTCGAGTCCGAACGCCGGATCCTTGTCTTTCACGCCCTGAATTTCTCCATACGACTTTCCAGGATTGATCGCCATATCGCGCTCAGGATGAATCTCGGACTCGCCTACGACAACGCCCATGAACGTCACCCGGTAGGCGTTCGGATTGAGTTCTAGGTTGTCGCGAATGTGTACTGCGGGAATCAGAAAACCCAACTCCTGAGTCAATTTCTTACGCACCCCTTTTATACGATCCATCAGTTCTCCGCCCTGCTTGCGATCCACCAGAGGAATAAGACGGTACCCCACCTCGAGGCCGATACTGTCGACCGGCAAGACGTCATCCCATCCCAATTCCCGTGTCTCCTGCGGCGCTTCGGTGGGCACCGCCTGCTCCGGGGCAAGCAACGTCTTCGTTTTCTGTTCCAACATATAGGCCGATCCCGCAGAAATCGCGGCCAAAGTCAGGAACGCAACGTGCGGCATCCCCGGGATCGTCCCCATGAATCCCATCACCCCGGCGGTGACGTACAAGGCCTTGGGATTTTGAAAAAGCTGCGTGACAATCTGTTGGCCGATATCGTGACTAGTAGAGACTCGGCTCACCACCATGGCGGCGGATGTCGAGAGCAGTAGCGCCGGAATCTGCGCTACCAGACCGTCCCCAATGGTCAATAACGTGTAGTACTGCGCCGCGGTTGCCAGCGAAAGATCGTGCTGGAGCGTTCCTATCGCTAAGCCACCCAGTATATTGATAACCAGAATAAGCAGGCCCGCGATTGCATCGCCACGAACGAACTTGCTGGCACCGTCCATGGAACCGTAAAAATCCGCTTCTTCACTTATTTCCGTGCGCCGCATCCCCGCCTCTTCCTGGGTGATCAATCCAGCATTCAAGTCGGCGTCGATCGCCATCTGCTTTCCGGGCATCGCATCGAGCGTGAATCGTGCGCTGACTTCGGAAATTCGCCCCGCCCCTTTGGTGACCACTACAAAATTGATGATGATCAAAATGGCGAACACCACCAGACCCACGGTGTAGTTACCGCCCACGACAAATTGTCCAAACGCCTCGATGACCTTGCCTGCGGCATCCGGTCCGGTATGGCCGTGCAGCAGCACAACGCGCGTAGATGCAATGTTCAGGGCCAGGCGAAGCAGCGTGGTGATCAATAAGACGGTCGGGAACACGGACAGTTCTAACGGCCGTTTCGTATACACAACCATCAACAGCACGATCAGCGCGAGTGATATATTGAAGGTAAAGAATACATCGAGAAGAAACGGCGGAAGGGGCACCACCATCATGCCGAATATGACAACGAGCAGGATGGGCGTGCCAACGCCAAGGGCGCCGATTTTTCGCGTATCAAAAGGAAGTGCTATCTGCTGCATAGGTCTCCTGCCCGATAATCAAACCTTCTGAGCGAGCTTCATTGGTTCTCCGGCCCCGCACCAAAGCGTTGGCGCGCCAATAATTCCTGAGGAACCTCGACATCGACCATCTCGATAGGCTCGCTACCTGTGTGCGTGCCGGCGTTACGCAACTCGAACACGTGGGCAAGCACCTGCGCCACCGCGCGATACAGTTCCACGGGAATCTCGTGATCCAATTCTGTGGTGTGGTACAACGCCCGGGCCAACAAGGGTGAAGAAACGACCGGCACTTGAGCTTCTGTTCCGACACGGCGTATCTGCAACGCAATCAGATCAACGCCTTTGGCCACCAGAACCGGCGCGGACATGCTCGAGTATTCGTACTTGAGCGCCACCGAGAAGTGCGATGGGTTGGTGATGATGACATCCGCCGTCGGGACCTGCGCCATCATCCGGCGCCGCGTAATTTCCCGTTGCCGCTCGCGGACACGGCGTTTTACCTGTGGATCACCATCGGTTTCTTTCTGCTCGTCTTTCACCTCTTGCCGAGTCATGCGCAGACGCCGGGAATGGTCCCATAACTGAAACGGGACATCCGCTGCAACCACGAAAAGCAGCGGTAGGCAGAGCATCAGAAAGCTCCAGGTCAGTATCGCACCAAAATGCGCCATCGCGGACAGCAACGGTTCCCGTCCGAGATTGGTGATGGTGTCGATCAGGCTTGTGAGGAGAAATATGGCGCCCAGCAGGACAAAGATGAACTTGATCAGCGACTTGCCAAGCTCCATCAATCCACGCCAGGAGATCACCCGCTTGATCCCTTGTATGGGATTCAGTTTCGACCAATTCGGGGTCAAAACCTTGGGGCTAAAGGACCAGCCGCCGAGGGCCAAGGGTGCGAAAATCGCCGCTAGCACGAGCAGGACGAAAAATGGCGCCAGCATGTCCAGCATGATTTTCAGCGCACTCTGCAAATTTACCACCAGGGCGTGATTGTCAAATATTTCCTGCCGGCTGATGGTCAGACTATCGCGCGTCATCTGTGTTACACCAGCAACCATACCCTCCCCGAGCATCAGCAGTCCACCAGCGCCCGTTAACAACAGCGTGACGGTGGTCAGTTCGCGAGATCGGGGAACTTGGCCTTTTTCCGAGGCCTCCTTGCGCTTTTTTGGTGATGCCGGTTCGGTACGGTCTTGACCCTGATCCGCTGGCATGACTCATCCCCCATCCACGAGATCAGTCACCAGCACCAGAGACCGCTCAACGAACCCGGTCAGTCTCGGCAATGCCGTCCACAGCGTCACCATAATCACGACATATCCAGAGACGATAATCACCGGAAAACCGACCGCAAATATGTTGAGTTGCGGCGCGGATCGGGTGAGCACTCCAAATGAGAGATTCACCAACAGTAGCGTCACGATGGAAGGTAGGGCAATCATGACCGCACCGATAAATATCTCGCGTCCCCAGATGACGACCTGCCACAACCCCTCGGTGCGAATTCCCGTGGCGTTAATCGGCATGGTATGAAAACTGTCTACCAGCACATGAATAAGCGTCAGGTGTCCGTCCAGGGCAAGAAAGATCAACGTGGCGAGCAGGACATAGAATTGGCTCACCATCGGCGTTTGCACACCGTTCTGCGGGTCTACCAAAGATGCAAATCCCAGACCCATCTGCATCGCGACAATCTGTCCACCCAAAACGAAGGCGGCAAACACGACCAACATCGTGAACCCCATTGATAAGCCTATGAGTATCTGTTGACCGGCAACCTGCAGGCCCTGTGCGCCAAGTATGTCCATAGCTGGAACCGAAGGCATCAACGGGACGACGATGACGGTGAGGGCCATCGCAAGCGCCAAACGCACTCGCACGGGCACCGTCCTGGCTCCGAATACCGGGGCCACGCCCACTGCCGCACCGATGCGCAGGAATGGCCACAGGAAGATCCCAACAACGTTTTGAATTTCCGATGGGCTGATATTCATGGTCGCCGATAGTGGCCTGGTTATTGGAGAAGGTACGGAATGTCATTGAATAAACGCTGCGTGTAGTTCATGACAATTCGCAGCAGCCAGGGTCCGCTGATCATGATCGTCAATAATGTGACCAGAAGCTTGGGCACGAAGCTCAAAGTCATTTCGTTGATCTGGGTGGCGGCCTGAAACATACTGACCAATAGGCCCACAATCAGCGCCGGAAAGAGAATCGTAGACACCATAACCAGGATGATCTCGATGGTTTGTTGAAAGACGTCGATGGTCGCCTCGGGTCCCATGGCCGCTATCCCCTCATAACTAAACCAGAAAACTCGATGCCAGGGTGCCGATGGTCAACGTCCACCCATCCACCAGCACAAACAACATGATCTTGAATGGAAGTGAGATCATCATGGGAGATAACATCATCATACCCATCGCCATCAACACACTCGCCACAACGAGATCGATGATCAGGAACGGAATAAACAGGAGGAATCCGATTTGAAACGCGGTTTTCAACTCGCTGGTGATAAACGCGGGTATCAATACGGAAAACGGCACCTGGTCGTACTCGGCAATCTTGTTGTCGCCCTTGAGAGATACGAACAGGTTCAGATCCGCGGATCGTGTCTGTGCCATCATGAACTCCCGCATGGGTTTACCGGCCCGCGTGAGGGCTTGTTTCTGGGTCGCTTCTTCGTTCAAGTACGGCTCGATCGCATCGTCATACAGCTTCTCGAACACCGGTGCCATTACGAACATGGTCAGAAACAGTGCGAGCCCGATCAGCACTTGATTCGATGGGGTCTGGTTGAGGCCCATCGCTTGGCGCAAAATAGCAAGCACAATGACAATCCGGGTGAACGAGGTCATGATCATCAGCGCGCCGGGAAGCAGCGTCAGCGCGGTCATCAATAACAGGATCTGGATGTTCACCGTGTAGGTCTGCTGGCCGTCGGCGTCGGTTCGCATCGTCAGAGCGGGAAAACCGAAATCGGCGCCGTAGGCGCCGCCCGCTGCCACGACAGCGAGCGCGGCAATGGCCAATATAGCGGTCCAGACGACCGCTCGCCGGGGACTGTGCGACCGCATGCGCCTACTGGACTCGTTCATCAGCGCGGCCCGGTCAACCTCGATGAACCCGCTCCCGCCGCCTGGCGCAGGGTCTTCACCATCGATCCAAACGGGCTCGAGACCGCGGACCCGTTGGCGTCCGACGCCCCGATTTCAAGATCGCCCTGGAAGTCGTGAAGCGTGGTCACCCGGCCGGGAGATACCCCAAGGAGCAGCTGGTGGTGTCCACCCACGTCGACCAGCACCACCCGCTCCCGGGACCCAACGGAGAGTATGCCGACGATCTTCATGGCTCCGTCAGAGGAACGGTTGAACTGACCCATGCGCCTTAACACCCATGCGCCACATACAATCAACAGGATGATGAATATCAACGCCAGGCCCACCTGGGTCATGGCCTGGGTCTGAATGCTGGCGCCGATATCAGACGCGGTATCCCGGCTGGCGAGGAATCCCGGCTTGTTATCCGCGGCCGACGATACCTCGATCAGGAGTCCATAAAGAACTATCGCCGGCACGCTGACCGGCGCCACGAGCCAGACCGGAGTGAAACGAAGCAAGACACGTTGGAGGTGTGAGATTCTCATGCGGTTATGCTCAGTTGAGCTTTTTGACTCGCTCCGAGGGACTCACGACGTCCGTCAATCGAATTCCGAACTTGTCGTTCACCACTACCACCTCGCCGTGAGCCACCAAACACCCGTTCACCATCACGTCGAGCGCCTCACCGGCGGTACGGTCCAATTCGACCACCGAACCCTGACTCATCTGCAGCAGATTATTGATACTGATTGCGCTCCGTCCGACCTCCACCGACAGTGTGACCGGTATGTCGCGGAGCATCTGCAGATCCCAACCCACGGCATCGGGGCCGTTGGACGTTTCCGTGAGATCGCCGAATTCCGCCGGCTCCAAACCCGTCTTGCCGCTTCTCGGTAGCGGCCCATCGGCGCCCGGCTCAGAAACGGTGGCGTGAGACTCCTGTCCGTCGTCTGCATTGGTTGTCGTCGTCTCATCGCCACCTTGATCGTTGTCTTCAGTCATCGCATGCCTCGCTGCGTCCAGTCCAACGCAACCCTATCCACCCACACCCTGTGCTGCAGATTCCGGTTGCTTGGAATCGGGGTAAATCTGAATCGGATCACACAATTTGATCGAGTATTTTGCGTTGTGCACACCGAACATACCCCTGAACAGGGGTATACCTTCCGCATACGCCGTCACGATCTCGGGCATCTCGACTGCAATCACGTCACCCGGCTTCAGTTTCAACAGCTCGTGAATCGCGACTTCGGTTGAGGTGACGGCGACGGTCAAGTTTACGCGGGCTTTCGCGATTTCCTCGCGTAGTGTATGCAGCCATCTCTCGTCTTCCACCTTGCGATCACTCTGCGTGCCGTTTTCGAGACGATCGCGTATGGGTTCCATCATCGCGTAAGGGAAGATCACGTGCAGCGTCCCGCTCTGCTGCTCCACCTCGATTTGGAACGTGCAGTCGAGTACGAGATCCAGAGGGCTCGCGATCAACGCAAAACGTGGATTGGTCTCCGACCCGATCTTTTCGACTTCAACCGGCAGCAACACCGACCAAGCCTCACACATGTCGGCGATGAGATCGTGAAACAACAGATCCATGATCCCCATTTCCGTAGGCGTAAACTCCCGATCTTGCGGGTTACCCGAGTTACCGCCTTTCCCGCCGAAAAAGCGGTCTACCAGGTTGGTAATAAGGTCCGGCGTAAACACTACCAGGGCGGTGCCCGATAACGGCGCGAATTGAATAAGATTGAGGCTGCACGGCACCGGCAGACTGTTCACAAACTCATCGTACTTACGTGCTTTCGCTCCGGCGGACGTAACTTCGACTGTCTGCCGCAGCAGATTGAACAAGCTGCTTCCCAACTGACGCGCAAACCGCTCGTTGATCAGATCCAACGTGGGAAGCCTGCCGCGCACGATGCGATCGTTGCTCGCGAGGTCGTAGTCGCGTACGCCGCCGGAATCTCCGGCATCGGTGGTACCGGAGTTGTCCAGCAACGCGTCGACTTCGTCTTTGGACAGCAGATCGGGATCACTCATCGCACTAATCGATAACGAAATTCGTGAAATACAGGGCTTCTACATCCGACGCTGCGCCGTTTTCCTGCAATATTTTCCTGATCTCGTCCCGCGCCGCCTCGCGGACTTGCTCCTTACCCTCACGGGTGGCGAGATCGGTGAATCTAAGTCCCGAAAACAAGAAGTTCAGATTGTTACGAATAGCCGGACGATGCTTACGTATCGCATGGATCACACTATCGCTGCGCGACATCACCGACATGGAGATCTGCAGATATTTGCGGGAGTCGTCGCTGTCGAGGGAGACCGTGATGGGTGGGTCCAGAGGCAGGTAAATGGCTTCACCCTTGGGCGAATCGACTTCAGCATCAGCGGCATCTTCCGGGTTGGTTTGTGTCTGCACGGGTTCGGCGGGGCCTTGCCCACTGGTCAGATACAAGGTCGCGCCCACCGATCCGCTGAGTACAAGAACCCCCGCGATCGCGATGATCGCGATCTTTTTGACCGGCATGCCGCCTCTCGCGGCTGACGCCTCGCTACTCTCGTCGTCTGCGAGTTCGATTTCTTCATTCGCCATCGATTTTTGCCTCAGGATCTGCTGTACGCATTCGTTACACCTTCTTTAGATCGAATTAGCAAGAGCCGTGCCAGCCAACAAGAAATTTAGAAACCATATCGCGAACAAGAACTTACGGCGAGTCCGCATGAATCGCGCGAAGATGCCGACGGCGAAACTGACACCGGGGGCGACGAAAAACCGACGCGGTTTGTGGATCCGACCGAGAAACGCGAAATCAGCGCGCGGATTCTGCGTAAGACACGGGCATCGCGGAACTGGCGGTGCGAACCAACAAGGATGCCGAAGATGGATACCCCGGGCGCACCATTCTTTACACGTACACGTCCAGCAGGCCGTTGATACCCATGACAATCACCGGCGCATCACCCGTCGCGGATTCAGCCGCGGTGAGTGCATGCTCGGGCAATCGCGCCATCTGGGAGGAGTCACGCCGATCGGCGCCACGATCCTGTGCCGAGTGATCTGCGACATCGGCTTCGCCCAACACCAGCCCCTGGTCACTGAATCCTTCGCGCAAGCGGGGAATCGCCGCCTCTAATACCTCGCGAACGGCGGCATGAGGCGAGGTGAACAGCACATGAGTCTCTCCCTTGAGTACGGATACGTGTACTTCCAGCGGGCCCAGGTTGGGGGGATTCAGCCGGATTTCCGCACTGTGAATATTCTGCCGGGCCATCCAGCTAATACGATTAGTCAACTCCCCATCGAAACCCCTGTAGGTCAGCGGCAGCTCGATGGAGAGCTTCGTGGACGCTTGGTTTGATGCAACAGCCGCGTCACCAGGAGACAAACCGCCGGCGATGGGAATCGTGGCGTTCGCGTTGCCGGCATGCGGAATCAGCGACTGAAGAGTATGGTGTGATGACTCGAATGTCCCTCCCAGGCTCCCGGTGTGCGCCGTTGACGCCGCCGCCCACCCCTCCGTTACCTGAGCCATGAGTCCGTCCTGCAGCGGGATCGCTGTCCCGCCAGGTGGTGTAGATGTCGGTTGCGCGACAAAAGGCCCGGCCTGAGAGTTTCCCAACGACACCACCGGTGATTTTTGGGGTAGATTCTCCGCGGGAGCACGTAGCAAGGCCCAATCCAACACATCACTCAATACCAACCGTGGCTGCGCGGCGGCACCGGAAGCCGTAACGCGGCCAGATGCGGCCTCCGTCGACCCGTGCGCGGCAACGGTGCGCTCGTCGACCAGTTCCGTGGGGCCATTTCCGGCCACGGCAACTTCCAACGGTGGTAATTCCCCGTCCCCATCGCTGCCGGTCACTGCCTGCTCCAGGGTCGCATTCGTCAGCATTGACTGCGGGGCGGTCTGCGAATCCGGACCACCCGCCAACAATGCGGTGTTCGCCGCGTCGACCGGCACCTGTTTGCCGGATACCGGTAGCATATTGCCGGTGATGCGGGCGCCCATCGCCAGGTTCCCCGGTATGTTGACGGGCGGGGCCTGAGCCTGGCTCAACAGCTTATGGAAATCCTGCGCGGGCGCCGGTACCGCGGCGGGCGTACGCAAGGATTGAGACGATTGCGACGCCTGGCTTGATGCGACCGCCGCCGCCTCACCGGCCGGTGCAGCGGTGGCTATATCGATGACGGGTAATGCCTCGGGCAACTCGCTCGGCTCCGATTTTTGCCATATGATGAATAAATATCAAGCAAACCTTGTGCCAGTGTGGGGGGCGGGGTATTGCACCATAGCCCCGCGTCTATTCTTGCCACGCAATAGCGAGCATCGATTGTCGTCATGGCATAGAAGTGAGGTCGCGGGTCTCTCCAGCGCAGAACCATGAATAGACGCGGGGCGCCTTGGTGCAGTCACCGCGCTAATCGGGTTCGGACGGGCCAGGGTGGGGGTTCCGACGCCGGTGATTCCCCGGATCCTCGGCGTCATTTTCGAGACGCCGCACGGCCTCGCGTTTCTCACGCGCGCGATGGCGAGCCACGAGTTCTTCCATCGCCCGCGCGTGGGCGCGACGCGTTGACCACTCACCGCGCTTGGAATCGACCAGCTGCTCTGATTGGCTTACGCATTGCAACTGTTGCGTAACGGCTTTCGATAAGCGCTCGACGAAGGCCCAATGATCTCGCAGCATGCCAGCGTCGAGTCCCTTCTCCCCCTTAGTTTGCATCTGTTGGACGTATTCGTTATGCAGTGACTGTAATTCCTCCAATTGCGCCACACGGGAAGATAGCTTTTGCCGGCAATCAGCCAAAGCCTTGGCGGCATTGCGCTCATCGTCAGCCGCAAGATCAAGTATCTTCGTCAGACGCTTACTCTTTTTCATGACCATCCCCGCCTCACCCGCCTCCTTTTTGCGTCAACGATATAAAGCGCGTAACACGCCAGGAATCCGGGATAATGGCGATGGGAACGGACGCCGCGACACTGCGTTGGTACATTGCGCGATTCAACCCATCTTCAATGTCGCGGTGAGTGAATCGATGCTGTCAATCATGTTTACAGGCTGACGCATATCCTGTTGTAGAAAATTTACTAGTCGCGGATGAAACTTGATCGCCTCGTCAACACGAGGATCACCGCCCTTTGCATACGCCCCGACATTAATCAGGTCCCTATTTTGCTCATACGTGGAATATAACTGGCGGAACCGCCTCACCGACTCCAGATGTTCCGGTGACACAATCTCAGTCATTATGCGGCTGATCGATGCCTCGATGTCTATCGCCGGATAATGTCCCATCTCGGCAAGCCTTGGTGACAGTACAATATGCGCGTCGAGCACAGCGCGCGCACACTCAGCGACGGGGTCGTACTCCCCATCGCTTTCAGTCAACACCGTGTAAAAAGCGGTTATGGTTCCGGCGTTCTTTGGACCGGTGCCTGCCCTTTCCACGAGCAGGGGGATATTGGCAAAGACCGACGGCGGAAAACCCCTTGTCGCGGGCGGTTCACCTACCGCCAGCGCAATTTCACGCTGCGCTTGGGCATATCTCGTCAACGAATCCATGAGTAGTAATACGTGCCTACCCTGATCCCGGAAGTACTCGGCGATGGCGGTCGCCAACATCGCACCGTGCTGGCGCAACAGGGGCGGCCGATCCGCGGGCGTCGCCACGACAATTGCGCGTGACAGGCCCTCGCGGCCGAGGTTGTTCTCGATAAACTCCTTGACCTCACGGCCACGTTCACCGATCAGACCCACCACGATCACATCGGCCTCGGTGAATCGGGTCATCATGCCCAACAGAACGCTTTTCCCCGCGCCGCTGGATGCAAACAGCCCGGCTCGTTGTCCGCGACCTATCGTGAGCAAGGAATTAACCGCACGCACCCCGACGTCGAGTTTCTCCGTAATCAATGCGCGCTGCAGTGGATTGGTGACCGACCCGTGGAGCGGGACATGGCCCGCGACACGCACCGGGCCCCTTCCATCCAAAGGTCTACCGGCGCCGTCAATGACCCGGCCGAGCATTCCGGGTCCAACTGGTACACGCGTGTCGCGCCCGGTTGGCGTCACGCGCGCACCGGGTGCAAGACCGCGTATGTTGCCGGTGGGCATGAGATACAGTTTCTCTCCGGCGAAACCCACGACCTCCGTGTCCACCCAACTATCCCGATTGCCTGAGACGATGCATCGCGCACCGACCGCCGCGCGACAACCGACGGCCTCCAGGGTTAACCCAACAATCCGCGTAAGCTTTCCTTCCACCACGAGCGACCGTGCATCCCGCAGACCTTCGCGCAGAACACGCAGACGGCGCGTCCACACGGGACCACGATCCGCATCAGGATAAGGAGACATCATCCTCGTCACGTTCGCCGCCCAACATCGCGGATATCACCGCATTCAGCCTTCCCTCGACTGTCGCATCAACCTGCGAGTTTTCCGTTACGATCCGGCAATCGCCCTGAGTCATAACCGGATCTTCGATGAGCTGCCAGGTTGGATGATCTTCGGCAATCGACAAGATACTGCGCACCAGCCTGGCATCGTCCGGATGCAAATGAATATTTATACCACGCGCATTACTTGGCAGTACGCCGACCGCCTCGCGGATAATCGCGACGATACCCTCCGGGGCGCTCTTCATCTCCCGCCGCACTAGCTGGTGAGTCACCGCCTTAACCATTGTCACCAGTTCCTGTATGACCTGCTCATCCAAATCAATCAAGGGCTCATCAAGCCGCATTAACAATTGATCGAGATATTGCGCCTTGTTTCTTGCCGCATCCAGCCCTTCCTGATGGCCAAGGCGGAAACCATCCTCATAGGCACGCTGCTGAATTGCTTCGATATCGCGCACGGTTAATCGATCAGAAGCGGTCTTTGAATTACCGCCGGTGGGTACGTCGGTGACTTGGGGAGCGTTCCAACGCTCACACGATCCCAGTTCGTTTCCATCAATGATCTTAGACATACGTCTCGCCACCACGCCCTGGCATTATTATCGAACCGTCATCCGCCAGTTGCCGTGCCCGGGTAATAATGGCTTTTTGCGCTTCCTCCACCTCGCTCAACCGGACGGGTCCCTTCACCTCCAGATCGTCTTTCAACAGCTCAGCGGCCCGCCGAGACATATTCTTGAATATTTTCTCCTTGATCCGTGCGGAGGATCCTTTTAGAGCGACAACAAGTTGTTCCATTTCCAATTCACGCAACAAGAGCTGTATGCCTCGGTCATCGACATCGGCAAGATTTTCAAAAACGAACATGAGTTCTTCGACGGTATGACCGAGTTCTTCATCGATCTCACGGATTTTCTCCTGCATCGTGTCTTGCTGACTTGGGGTTAGTTCATTCAACAGGTCGGCCGCGCATTTCGCGCCGCCGAGACGAGACTTGGCGAATCCGGATGATGCCTGTCCCTTAAAGCGCTTCAGCAGCGTCTGCTTCAATTGTTCAAGCGCGCTCGGACGCACGGTTTCCAGCCTGGCAATACGGATAAACACGTCACTCCGCAGGACCTCGGGCAGATTGGTCAATACATTCGCTGCTTGGCTGCTCTCCAGTGAACTAAGAACCAGCGCCACAATCTGGGGATGTTCGTTCCGTAACAGCTCTGCGACCGTATCGGGATCTAAGAGATTCAGTTCTCCGATGCCATTGTCGTTCTTGTCGAGGACACTTTCGAGTAGGCTTCCCGCCTTCTCGGGACCAAGAGTTTTCTCGAGGACTTTCTGCACATACGAATCGTTACCGATGCCGAGCGCCGTTTGCCCGACGATGGTCTCTTGTAGATTGCCAAGCACGTACTTGACTCTGTCCGGAGGTATTGACTCCAATTCCACCATCTCTCTGCTAACTGCCTGTACTTCTTTGACGCCCATGTGCTGCAGAACTTTTGAGGCATGGTCTTCTCCGATCGCGCGCAGCAGAATTGCCGCACGCCGAATACCCGATTCCGTCCCGGCACTAGCCATCCTCGCCTACCCACACCTTAACCACCTGCGCGACCCGTTTTGGATCGTTGGCCACCATGCTCCGTGCCGTTTCGAGATCCTGTTCATAGCTGCCAGCAGATTGTCCGAGCAGCCCCGCAGGTCCGGAGAGTTGTGCGCCACCCGCGGTTCCCCCCGGACCACCTTGTCCGGGCAGGACCTCGAGCCGGTTGCCGCGCGCAGCTAATGCGCCCATGGTAGGCTTCAACACAAAGAATATGAGTAACAGCACCGCCGTCGCACCGACCAGATGTTTCAACAGATCCAACACCCAGGCTTGCTCCCAAAGAGGTGGTTCCGGCAAAGGTTCGGGCTTTTGGGGAGCCGTAAACGGAATGCTGACTACCGATACCGTATCACCGCGTGCTGCGTTGAAACCGACTGCCTGTTTAACCAGATTGGTGAAACGCTCAATGTTTTCCGCGCTTGAGGACTCTGCGGATTTGTTCTTCGATCTGTCGTCAACGACCACCGCAACCGAGAGGCGCCGAATCTCGCCAGTGGAAAGCCTCGTGTGGCTGATCGTTTTGTCGAGCTCATAGTTACGGGTGGAACGTTGACTGTTCGTCTTCGGCCGTTCTGAAGCCATACCGGTGGTGGCCTCCGACTCGCCCGACTGGCCGCCTTCCGCTGCCATCGTCGTATTGCTCTGATCGGTAGTCCCCGCCGGCGGCGGCTGATTACTCAACGCGCCCGGTACTCCCATGGCCAATTCAGTGCCGATCCGTTCCTCCTTTTGGACCGCCTCACTTCGTACTTGGCGCTTATCCGGATCGAATGTTTCAGAGGTCTTCTCCGTAACCGTAAAATCGATATCTGCAACCACTTGTGCGCGAATACCGCCAAAGCCCACGATAGGCGTTAAAATATTCTCTATGCGTTCGACATAACCCTGTTCTACCCGGTGTGTATAAGACAACTGATGGTGGTTAAGACCCAACTCTTTGGTGCCGTTGGCGCCGGTCAATAAACGCCCCCGCTGGTCAATTACGGACACTCGCTCGGGAGGGAGTTCCGAAATGCTCGAGCTGACCAAATGGACAACGCCCGCCAATTGATCTTCATTGAGTTGGCGTCCCGCATACAGGCTGATTACGACCGATGCACTAGGAATCTTGCGCGCGCGGATAAACGAGGATTGTTTGGGAATCGCCAAATGGACGCGTGCGCTTTTGACGTTGGTGAGACTAGCGATAGAACGCGCCAGCTCTCCTTCAATCGCCCGCTGATAGCGGGCTGATTCCATGAATTGGCTGGCACCGAAGCTCTTTGATTTCTCCATCAATTCGAAGCCCACCGCGGAACTTCTTGGCAAGCCGTCTGTCGCGAGCGTGATGCGTGCGCTGTGTAGTCTTCCTCCGGGCACCATCACGCTACCAGCGACCTCGTCTATCTTGTAGGGAATATCGGCTTTTTGCAGTGCCTCGATGATTTCTCCCGCCTCCTGCTGAGATAAACTGCTATACAGCGGTTGATAGGACGGGGTTCTCGACCACAAGACGATCCAGAAACCGAGCGCGATACTCGCCGCCAACCCAATCATCATTGCGATCTGTCTCACCGCCGGCAGCTGGGCAAGACCTCGAGCCGGAACGGTGACAACTTCAGGTGTGACTTGTGCCATCAGATATTAGCTGGAGATCTAAGCGGACCTCCCAACTTCCTCATTTGAGTTTCAAGAATTTCGCTTCTGGTTGTGCGCATCTTCTATATTTGCAGGCTCATGACTTCCTGGTACGCGGCCACCAGTTTATTGCGGACCTGGAGCATGGCCTGGAAAGATATGTTCGCTTTTTGCAGCGCAATCATGAGTTCCGAAATATTGACGTTTGCGTCCCCCAATTCATAAGCGGTCGCCATGTTTGCCGCGATTGTTTGCGTTTTGTTTACATGATTGATCGCATGGGTCAATGCGTCGGCGAACTCCCGGGAGTCCGCCGCGCCGCCGATCGCCGCGTCACCGGTCCGCGCCGCCGCGGCCATGGTCCGCATCTGGCTCATTAACTGCGATACGTCGATATCTGACATTTTCAGCTCCCGAATCGTCGTCTTTACCTAAACCTTTGGCTGCGGTGCGTCCTCGTCACGCATCTTGGCCAGTTTATAGCGCAGCGTGCGGGCACTGATTCCCAGGCGCTTGGCAGCCTTCTCCCGGCTGCCATTCACTGACTTCAGTGTATCCGCGATGTGCGCTTCCTCGTGCGACTTCAAATAGTCGTTGAGGCTCATGCTCGATGCGTTTTCACCGGGTACACGTGCTGGCGAATGCCGCGTTTCACTGGCGAAGTCCAAATTGAGATCTTCGACGTCGATGCGTTGTCCGGTGGATAAAATCAGCGCTCGGTGCAGGAGATTCTCGAGCTCGCGCACGTTGCCCGGCCAACGATTCGCAACCAACCAGCGCTCTGCGGATTCAGTTAACGCGGGCACCACATTCCCCGTCGCCTGAGCATGGCGCCTCAGGAAGTATGCGGCCAACGGCAGGATATCGCCCGGCCGCTCCCGCAGTGGGGGCAGATGCAGTGGAAACACGTTCAACCGGTAGTAAAGATCCTCCCGAAAGCGGCCGTTTTCCACTTCCACGGGCAGTGTGCGGTTCGTCGTCGCCAGCACCCGGACGTCGAGCGCGATGAGCTTGGCGCCTCCCAGGCGTTCCACCTCACGCTCCTGCAATACGCGCAACAACTTCGCCTGCAGCCCCAAATCCATCTCCGAGATTTCATCCAGCAACAGCGTGCCGCCCTGGGCGCGCTCAAATTTTCCGGGACACGTTTGATAGGCTCCGGTAAATGCGCCCTTTTGGTGTCCAAACAAGGTCGCTTCGAGCATGGTGTCCGGAATGGCAGCACAATTGACGGCGACGAAGGGGCAATCCCGCCTGCCCGAGACGCGGTGTACATAACGCGCGAGGACCTCTTTCCCCGTGCCACTTTCCCCGGTAATCAAGACGGTTGCCTCGCTGTCGGCGACCTTATCAGCCAAGGACAACACCCGCTTGCTGTTACTGTCTTCGGCAATGATGTCACTCGCGCCACTGTCATCCATACAGACATAGCGTGTAACGCTGCTGATCAGCACATCGGCCTCGAACGGTTTTACCAGGTAATCCACCGCCCCTCCTTGCATCGCGCGCACCGCCTGCTCGATATCTCCAAATGCGGTCATCAACAGGACCGGTATCTGAGGATGCCTGCGTTGAATTTCGGTCAGCAGGTGGTGCCCATCCATGGGCGCCATCTTGACATCACTGACTACCATCCGCGGCGTCTGCTCGTCTAACATCTGCAGCGCCGCCGATCCATCCGCGGCAGCCACAACATTGAAGCCGGCCATATCGAGGGTATCGCATAATGCCTCCCGCAGATCGGCGTCGTCCTCGACAATCATTATTCTGGGTTCAGCCATTCAAGCTCCTTTTTATTACCGCGCTCGTGAACCCAGTCATCGCCCACCGTCAAGGCCCGCGACTGGATCGGCGGTCGTGCCGCGATACCGGGCGGGCTTGGGAAATCGGAATTGAACCTTGGTGCCCGCGCCGGGATAGCTCTGCAGATCGACGTCCGCCCTGTGGTCCTGGGCGATCGCTTGCACGATGGCCAGACCGAGTCCGGTTCCCTGGGTTCGGGTCGTAAAAAAGGGTTCGAAGACCCGCTCCCTTGCGTGCGGCGGGATTCCGGGTCCGTTGTCCTGTAGCGAAATGCCGACGTGATATGGGCCGTCGTTCCAGCTCGATATGCACAGCTCACCGCCTCGACCGCAGGCCTCCACGGCGTTGTCCACCACATTCTGCAACATGCTGATGAGCAGCGGACGGCTCCCGCGTATCACCGCGTCGCATGCCTCGTCATCGAGGATGAGCCGGCATCCGCGCTCACCCACGACCACTTTGCTCTGGTCCGCCACCCCGTTCAGCAAATCCCCAACCCGGATATTCTCGGTGACCTGGGTCCCACCCCTCGAAAACAGCAGCATGTCGTTCAGAATTTCATTCAGATGATGTAATCGGTCGAGCCCCTTGCGGATCAGTTTCGCAGGATCCGCCACACCGCCTGGTGTGGACAGTTGTGACAGATACAACATCACTGACGACAGCGGCGTACGAATTTGGTGCGCGAGCCGCGCGGCCATGTCCCCCATGGCGGATAGACGCTGATAATGAAGGATGCGCTGCTGCAGCTGCCGGTTTTCCGTCACATCCTGGATGAGGACAATCTGCCCGGGTTCACGTCCGAGGGGACAAGTCGAGATTGTGACCGTGCGCCCATCCGCCAACGAAATTTCCGGTCCTTCAACCTCCAAGGTGCGAAAACTTCTGCTCAGTAGATCTCGCCATACCTGGCCCCTCAGTGCCTCCCCGAGCCATCGCTCCGCGACTGGATTGGCAAGTTGCACATAACCATCGCCGCCAACCACTACTAATGCGATCGGGAGCGCGTCGATCAGGTTCGAAAACCACGAGGCGAGAGTGACATGGTGCCACAAGTCGGTGTTGTCGCCGCCCTGCCCTCGCACTACCGTGTTCGCGAGCTTGGCGACCTGCGCCGTCAATTGGTCGTAGGTGTCCACCAGCGCACCGGATGCGCTGTTAAAAGTCGCGAAGGCCTCTTCCAAATTTTGCGCCTTGCTGGAAACGGTATCGGCCACGATTCTTTACGCTTTTCAGTTCCTATTGCCGCGAATTCGGGGTCTCCATGAAGCGCGTCAATCATGCGACGCGCTCTGGTGGCGACGGTTGCCGGCGGCGGTACCTGATCGCACCCCCATGACGTACTAAGCAAGAAGGATGCCGATATTGAAAGGGCAGTCAGAACAAGGGGTTAGGAATTGACGGCAACCTGGCCGTCAAATTCCCGTCGGGGCGGGTTTACTTCCAGTTGGTATTTGCGGATCTTTTCCACCAGTGTGGTGCGCCGCGTTCTCAGAATCTCCGCGGCCCGGGCTACGACACCATCGGCTTCCACCAGCGCCTGCTCGATGAGCGAGCGCTCCACGTCCGCCAAGTACTGCCTGAGGTCGAGCCCGCCGGCGGGAAGCTGCGGACAAGAAAACGAGTTGTCCGCATGATGGCCCGGCGCAGAGCGATCCAATTGCTCGATTTCGATATGCGGCCGGTACTTGCCCGGAAGATCGGCGATATCCACGCGTTGATTGGGATACATGATCAGTAGCCGTTCGATCAAATTGGCTAATTCACGGACGTTCCCAGGCCAAAGATAGCGGCGTAAGGCGGTCATCGCGCTCTCGGTCAGCGTGATTCTCGCTTGCCGTTCGTTCTTGAGCCGATCGAGCAGGCACTCGACCAGCGCGCTCAAATCCTCCACTCGTTCGCGCAGTGGAGGAATGGTAATCGGAAAAACACACAATCGATAATACAAGTCCTCACGGAACTTTCCCGACTCGATTTGACTGTCCAAGTCGCGGTGAGTGGCCGCGATGACCCGTACATCGGATTTGACGGTCTTTTCACTGCCGACCCGCTCGAAACAACGTTCCTGCAGTACCCGCAGCAACTTCACCTGCATGGAGGACGGCATATCACCGATCTCATCCAGGAACAGCGTACCGCCCTGAGCCATCTCGAAACGGCCCCGCCGACTGGAGATCGCACCCGTGAAGGCGCCCTTTTCATGACCGAATAATTCGCTCTCGAGAAGTTCGGAAGGTATCGCTCCACAATTAATCGGCACAAAGGGTCTCCCGCGTCTGGGAGAGTGATAATGAATGTTCCGGGCCACCACTTCCTTACCGGTACCCGACTCACCTAACAACATCACGTTGGTATCCGAATCGGCAACCTGCATGATCGCCTTCTTGACCTGCATCAGACCGTGGCTGGAACCAACCAGACAGCGGAACAGCTCGGGAGACCGATGATCCTTGGAGCGCTTTACCGGCTTAGACTGTCCGCTTTCTTGTTTGGCCGTTGCAATGAGCTCTTGAACCTCCGCCCACAATGGTGACTTATGCTGACTCTGATCGGTCATGCGCCGCAAGTGGTCAAAATCCGCGGCTACTATGTTGTCGCTGATCGCCGAGAGCAGACACTCGATCCGTTTCCGTTGCTCACTGTTTCCTTCGACAATCAGGATGCCCCGTTCAGTCATGAGGCCGTCTCCGTGTCATTCCACCCGCGAATAATGATTGGCAGTGCCACTCCGCTACGCACGATACCGGCAACTCCCGCGGCATGAGGATGGTACGGCGTTGAAAACCAAGATAAGCCACCCCCTTTTGCATGAACACGGAAACCTAATGTTTACTTGTAGCGACAGGGGTCGGATAAACCCCCGCCTATACTTGGAATAGCAACAGAACTCGCAACTGTCAAACTGGATTGCTCTTCTCCGCGGCACACCTCAGGCCGGCGCCATCCAGCGATTCAGCATATCCGCGGTTTACCGCGATCTGTGCGGTAGTGGTCTGGAAATTGCATCCATGTATCGTATTGATAGCAAACGCCGTCTTTTTGACGGTGTCCCGCGGGAACGCGTGTAACTCGCTTGTTGGGAAATAGAGTTTGACAGCGCAAAGTAAACCGGCCTCGAAGGCAATCGACATTCCGTGGTTCACGATGTCGGCGTGGGTAATCACCGCAGCCGTGCTGGCCGTACTCATGACCCTCGTAATCCGCGGCCGTAGCGCGGATACCTTGCTGTGGACGCGCCTGGACGAACAGACCGGCGAGCTGGCCGCGATCCGAGTTGAATTCCAGGACTTGCTGGTGCTCTCCAAGCCATCCCAAACTGGAAACAACGAGAATGGGGGCATCGATCCCAACTCCGCGCCGGCCTACGCTCCGGAGAAGCTGTTCGAGCGGCTGCAACTCCTAGCGGACGAACGACAGCTTATTATCGCCGAATTCAAGCGCCTCAGCGGGCACGTCGATCAACTGAACTACCGTGTTGAACATCTCGCCGATCGCATCGGCAATCTGCCGCAAAAGCGGGCCCGGGACGCCGCTACATCGAGACAGTCACCGGCGGTGGAAAACAAACAAAGACCTGCGGTGTTCAGCGTAGCGCGCACCCTGGCTGGACACAAGGGCGGCGTCTTTACCGTGGCCTTCTCCCCACGCGGCGACCGTCTGGCCACGGGTAGTGACGACAACACCATCAAGCTGTGGGACACCGCGACCGGGAGGGTGCTCTACACGCTGACCGGACACGTAGATAGCGTGTCCGATGTCAGCTTTGCCCCGGACGGAAACTCGCTGGCCTCCTCGAGCTGGGACCGCACGGTAAAGTTATGGCACCCGCAAACCGGCGCGCAGATGCGCACCTTTCTCGGTCACCGGGACCGTGTCGCTCAGGTGCAGTTTTCGCCGGACGGATTGATTCTTGCATCGCTGGGAGCCGACAATCAGGTCAACCTATGGGACCCGTTCTCGGGTGTCCTCATCGCACAGTTACCCGCGGCAACCCACCGGTTTCGCGCGCTGGCATTCGCCCCCGACGGGGATATGATCGCATCCGGGGGGCTGGATTCCGCGATTCGACTATGGCGCACCCACAATCGACGTGAACTGTCCGCTCTGAAAGGCCATACCGATGCGGTCAATACGGTGGCGTTTTCGCCGGATGGCCGCTATGTGGCCTCGGCGGGGAAAGACCGGGAAATTCGCATCTGGTCGCTCGCGAAGCGCCGCGTGGAGCGCAGCATTCCGGGCCATACGGCACCGGTTCGCGACCTCGCTTACACCCCGAACGGACGCTATCTGATTTCCTGTTCCGAAGACGGGCAGGCGCGCGTTTGGGACGTGGCGACGGGCGAGGTGGTGCAGAAGTTGGATAGTGACGCGGAATCGATCGCGTCGATAGCGGTTTCCAGCGACGGCCGTTGGTTAGCGACCGCCGGAGAAGAAAAGCGCATCACACTCTGGAAATTCAACGTATTGCCGACCGCCGCACCGCTTGCCCGGCACGACAAGCCATCAATAACGCCGCGCAAGAATTCGGGATAACCTGAAGACCAGCCGTTCACGGCTCCGAACGAGCGTATGCCAAACTCACCTTTTGCTTCTGTTTTATTCCCGCGAGTGCGTCCTGCAGGTCACTCAACCTGGCCTCGCCTAGACGACGTATCTCCACATCGGCGTCCACGATATGTTGCACGTTTTCCGCGACCTTACGCACATTGTGCTTTTCTGCCGGGCAATCAAAAATCGTCACCACCACGGGTTGGCGTTCTGCTTCCAGCGTCGCGACACTTTCCCAATCCGCCTCTCTCGCCGCGCGCAACATATCATCGGTCAGATCCAACACACGCTGCCATTGCGTCTCGGCCGACACGGACACAGTTGTTCGTCGCTGGGCAAGGTGCTTGGTCATTGGCTCGCGTTTACCGTCCCTGAGTCCGCTTTGTTCGCGGTGTTGGCATCACCGCCAATCGCGACCCATCCCGACTTGATTTCATTCAAAAGTGCGATCACCTCGTCCATCATAGACGGATCGTTTTTGAGGTTGGCTTCCAGCAGGCGGCGGTTCATGTAGTCGTACAGTTGATCCAGATTTTGCGCGATTTCGCCTCCAGCCTCTTTATTCAGATTCATGCGCAGTCCATCGACGATCGCCATCACCGAGTGGATGTGCCGGCCCTTTTTGTGAAACACATTCCGGGCGGCGTGGCCCTTGGCCAGTGCCAGGCCGTCTATGGCGCCCTCCAGCAGCAGGGTGACCAAACGATGCGGATTGTCGCAAACCGCTGCCGTTTGTGTCGCCACCTGCTCATACTGTTTGACAACTCCCGCTGCGTAACCTTTATTCATGATGCTATCCTGTATGTGGCGTGTACTAATCAGCAAATGGAAAACGCATTGTCGCTGTTATCGACATGCTTAACTTGTGAGCAAGAAGAACTGTTGCGTCAGGAAACTGCTCGTCGCTTGCATCTGGCCCAGCAAGCTGTCCAGGGCTGCGTATTGAGCTCGTAGTCGTTCCTCCGTGGAGTCCAATCGCCGCTCGATGGCGTCACGGCTGCCGTCCAGGTCCTCAATCCGATCGTTGAGAGAATCCGTGCGTATGTCGAGGAGCCCGTCTTCTTTGATCAATGCCTCGGCAAGGTTCTCCAGGCGCACCGCGAAACCCTCGTCACTGTCCGCGAACAGCTGGGCGAATCCCGTGAAGTCGTTACTAAGCGCCCCAACCACCGTTTCGCTGTCCAACAACAAATTCCCATCTTTCTGGATCGACACGCCGACCTCGGAGAGATAAGAGAAGTTGTTACTCACACCGCTGGCGGGTGTGTTGAATTCGGACAAGATACGGGATTCCACCGCCAACAGGGTGCCGTCGGCGGACAACGCGCCGGCACCGACATCGGACATCACGGTTTTCAGATTATTATATGAATCGACGAAGGCTTGCACGGACTCGACGATCTTGTCGTTGTCCCGCGTCAAGCTCAGCGTTACCGGCCCCACGCTGTCGTTATGCAAACTGAGGGTCACGCCCTCAATGATATCGTCCATGGTGTTCGACGAACGGGTGACATTAAAGCCGTCCACCGTCAGTTTGGCATCCTTGGCTTCGGCGCCGGTGATCGTGGCCATACCCAGGGGGTCGGCGATCGGCGCACCGCCACCGTCGGTGAAGGACATGGAAATAGCGTTGCTGGTGCCACTATCATTGGCAGTCACGATCAGCCGCGTACCCAGGTCTTCATTGATGATGGTTGCGGTCACGCCGGTGTTATCGTCCGCCTGGTTGATGGCATCGCGTATCTCGGCGAGGGTCTTGTCCTGGATGCCAACGTCAAAGCTGTCCGTGCCCACTTGAATCGTTGCTTTTGCACCGCTAATCGCGGTGACCACCGTATCCTCATCGGCAAACGGGTTGGACGCCATCTTGTGTTGCTGGGCAAGCTGCGTCACCTCGATGCTGAAAGACCCGGCGGCTGCTGAATTGGACGCGGTGGCGGTGAGGACATCTTCGTCGGAACTCTGAGCCGCATACACGTTATATTTCGATAGCGCCGAGAGCCCGCTCATCGCGTCCTGAAACGAGGACAACGCACCATTCAACTGGCCCAACGCACTCAGTTGGGCGTTGTATTCCGATTTGCGGCTGTCGAGTTGCTGCAGCGGACGGCTTTCAATGGCCATCAGTTGCGTGATTATCGAGTTGATATCGAGACCAGATCCAACGCCGGGCGCGCTTATCATGGCTTATGCTCCTGTCACGCCGTGGAATCCAGAATGAGACCCTGGATATCTTTCAGGTGCTCAGCCAGACGCATCATCTCTTCCGGCGGGATCTGACGGATCACCTTTGCGTTCTCCGAATCGACAATTCGAATCACCGTTTGGCCCGTTTCGTCGTTGATGCTGAATTCGATCTTGCGCTTCAACGATTGGGCAAGATTGTTGAGTGACTTCACGACACGATCCACCCGTTCGCCATCCAGAGACATCGTTTTGGTTTCGGTCTTTTCTTCCGAAACGGGTTGACTGTTAGGGGTCACACTTCGTTCAGCGGCGGATGCCTCGGCACTACCTTCCGCCGTTCGAACGGTCTGGTTACCGAATCCGCTAAGACCTTGAATGGACATCATAGGCACCTACATATTGGGGGTTAAACGAGCGTCCGGGGCCCGCGCCCCGGACGCGTTTCATAACCCACTTGGTTACTACTGCAGCAACGCCAGCACCGTCTGCGGCTGCAGATTTGCCTGCGCAAGCATTGCCACACCGGCCTGTTGAAGTATCTGCGCCCGGGTCAGGTTTGCCGTTTCCTGGGCAAAATCGGCGTCCTGGAGACGGCTGCGCGCGGCGCTGAGATTCTCCGAATAGTTCTGCAAGTTGGCAATCACCGCGTCGAAACGGTTCTGCACGGCACCGAAAGTGGCACGGGATTGGGCGACCTTCTCGATGTCGTCCTCGATGTTGGCCAATGCAGCCGATGCACCCGCCGCATCGTCGACGTCCACCACACCGGTGGCGCTCTGGCTACTGTTGTAGGTGTGCATACCTGCGGAACCCGCGGTGTCGAGGTCAACTCCGTTAACGCTGAGTTGATTGTCGGCATCGCCGTCTTGACCCACCTGGAATTTCAATGCTGTGGTGTTGGTTAACAGCTCCTTGGAGTTGAACTCCGTGGTGTCAACGATACGCGAGATCTCCTGCGTCAACTGGTCCACCTCTTTCTGCAGGCCGGTGCGGTCCTCGACCGTGGCATTCGCCGCCTGTACGGCGATTTCACGGATCCGCTGAAGGTTGTTGGCGATCTGCCCCAACGCGCCCTCCGCGGTCTGGGCCAGCGAGATGCCGTCGGCGGCGTTCGCGACCGCTTGGTTGATGCCGCGGATATCCGCAGACATCTTTTCTACGGCATACAAACCGGCGGCGTCGTCTCGCGCACTGTTGATTCGAAGCCCAGAAGAGAGTCGTTGCAAAGAACGGCTCAAATCCATCTGCGTATTGACTAGATTCCGCTGGGCATTCAGCGATGCTAAGTTTGAGTTGATCACTAAGGCCATTCTAAATTCTCCCAAAGTTTAAAAAATTGGATACCATCCACTTCTAACACCCATGCGGAACGACCAACGGATATCCTGTCTATATCGCAATCGTCCGCCTTCGAGTACATTGTCGGCCGCGGCGGCGGAAACTTTAGCCCGTTTAAGTGCGCAACGGGCACCGGATGGTGGCGACGGGACTTGCACTACGTGTAGTCGCAGGGTCGGTCGGCTGGACGCAAGAAAACGGGGTCTGAAATCAATTCAGACCCCGTTTTCCCGTAGCTATGGGTAGCGGAAAAATGCGGGTCGAAGTCCGCGGCGCCGACGCCGGTATTTCTTCTTTACGTGCGGCGGCCGAGGTTCAGCCCATGCCCTGCCTGAGTCCTCGTTCGCGCGCGTGCGGACTTTGGGAATAGCGGACAATCAAATGTGCCGGTAGCAGCGTACCCAACCATTCGTCCAGGTGATCTTCTAATATCCAATTATCACGGACCCAATCCCTGAGCAAGTCACCCTCTTTTGCCGCGGCATCGAGATCATGAATGCGTTCGCGAATGGCCGCGATCCACGCCTCGGGGTTATTGGGAATCCGGCGAACCGGCGCGTCGTAATACGGCGCGATGTCCGAGCAAACCACCGGCCAACCTAACATGCCGTATTCCAACAATCGCAGGTTGCTCTTGCATTCATTGAACGGGTGGACCTCGAGTGGCGCCACTGCCAAATCCAGATCCAGTGACGCGAGTTTCTCCGGGTACCGGTCGATAGTCACACCGCTATGGTATTCCGCGCACAGCGGCCGAATCTGTTCGGGGCACATTCCCATGAACACCCAGTCCGCGTCGCCGCGGGTCGCTGCCACGACATCGATCAACAGTTCCAGATCCCCCTGGTGCTGCTGCGCGCCCGCCCATCCGATACGGGGTCTCGGACCTCGGCGTCTACGGGAACGCAGCCCTGCCCATCGCGAGCGCTCAATATAATTTGGTAACACTACGATGTCGTCTATCATCGTGCTGAAGGCGCTGGCCAATGGTTCGGTGCTGACCACCAACCGGTCACACAAAGACAGCGCGCGCCGGATTCGTTGTTCGATGTCCGGGTACACCGATTTTCTGTAGGGATTTTTCGGCGGTAGTGCGGATATCAGGTCATCCTGGCCAAAGACGCGGTACGCGGAACTATACTGTTTGTAGAGTGACAGCAGTTTCAGGTGTTCGTCATGCAGTGTGTTATGCAGTAACAGAACATCCGGCGCGACCCGCTCCAACTCACACAGGTGCGGTGCCCGGTGTGTGTCATTCAGTGGCATCAGGGCGTATTGGATGCAGCCCGCGTCGTGCAGCGCGCGCATCGGTGCACGCACCCGGTATTCTCCGGAACCCCAGCGGTGAAACGGGAACGCCAATACGCGAGGGCGATCGTGGAAACACGGGTCCCAGGTCACATCCACTTGCGTTTCGAGGCGCGAATCGCAACGTGACAGCGTCAGATTTCTATTGTAAGCGGGGTCATGCGGAAGACTGGGTAGCCATCTGCGAACCATGCTGTGCGCTTCGGATTTCCGTTGCACCAGGTCCGACTTGTCGCTGTGTTCGCGGACGCTGCGTGACCCATGGTGTATCAATGTCGCGTAGGGCGTCCACACGATCTTGTGTCCGGACCCGCCGATCTTCAAACACAGATCCACATCGTTGTAGAGTACCGCGAGCTCCTTTTCATCCATCCCCCCGACCTCGAGATATACCGATTTGCGAACCAGCATACAAGCTGCGGTGACCGCCGAGTAGTTCTGGACGCACTGCGCGCGGCCCAGGTGACCCGGCTGATCCATCGGCAGTTTGAGAAACACGTGATCGGCGATATCGTGTATGCCGGTAACTACCCCCGCGTGTTGCAGCCGCTTGTCCGCGTAGATGAGACGTGCACCAACGGCGCCAACCTCGCTACGAAGTCCGTGGTTCAACATCCGCTCGAGCCAGTTCCCATGCACCACGTGCGTGTCGTTGTTCAGCAGCAGCAGGTACTCACCCCGGGCCTCCGCCGCCGCCCAATTCATGATTGCGGAGTAATTGAAAGGATGCGGGTATCGCAGCACGCGAACACGGTCATGGACCGCCGCTACATGACTCAGGAATTCCAAGGTTTGCGGATCGTCGCTGTCGTTGTCGACGATAATCAACTCGTAGAATTCACAACTGGTTGTCTCCAGCACGCTGTTAATACACGGCCGTAGGTACTCCAACTTGTTACGCGTCGGCACGATGATGGATACCAGCGGTGGTGATTCATCGTGCCGATATTCGATGAAATACGTGCCGTCGAGGTATCCGGGTTCGACACTCGCGCGAACCCCGTTGCGGTCGAGGTGCGCCCGCAGGGCCAGCAATTCGCAGCGGCTGCGGGAATCGCCATCGAGGCGTTTGCTATTGGTGTCGAGACGGTGATACAGCACATCGGCGATGTGCCCGATACTGTTCTCGCCGAACCTGTCCAGGGTCTTGAGCGTCAGATCATACGTCTCACCGCCTTCGATACCGGTGACACCGCCCAGCGACCGCCAGGTCTCGGAATACACCAGACAGAACCGTCCGATATACGCGGTGGATCGCAACAGATCCAAATTGAAATCCGGTTTGAACTTCGGGTCGTGGCGATCCCCCGCGTCGTCCATCTCGTCCTCGTCGGTGTACAGCAGCCGCCAGCCCGGGTGCAGATTGATGTAATCGGCGCACGCAAACAAGGAATGCGGAGGCAGCCGGTCACCCGGATCGATGAGCGCGATCCAGTCGCGCGTGGTGCTGGCAGCAACGCGGTTCAACGCGGCAACGGGATCACCACCGTGGCGCACCCAACGCAACTGCGAGCGCTGCATGCCCTTGCACTGCTGCAGAGGTGCGGCACAGATCACCGTCAACCGCCAGTTCTTATACAACTGACGGCGCAAACTCGCCACCGTCTCCTGCAACCGGGAATCGTCGTGTTCTGCCGCAACGGTCAATAACTCGACGGTCGGCCGGTGACGCCATGCGGTCATCATCCGCTCAGCGAGAATCTGTCCGTCCGCTTCGGACAACTGATGTTTTTCGACCCACACCGGGTACAAGGCATCCATGTCTGCGTGTTGCGAGTTCGCCATTTGCTGTCCCCTGTCGCGAACCAATTGCCGCAGCAGCGTGGACCTCGCCCGCTGCGCAGCCGGATCGGTTACCGGATATCGCTGGTACAACTCCTCGTAAACGGCACACGCGTGTTCGCGCGTTACCCCGAGCGACGCGAGGTCCACGGCGCCGTGTTGACGGTGGATCTCCACGGTCACACGGGGTATGGATACGGGTGCATACCGGCTGCTGAAACGCAGCAGCAGGTCCCAGTCTTCGAGTGCCGACAAGGACTCATCGAAACCGCCCAGGCATTCGACAAATCCCGCGCGGTGGGCCCAGCTGGTAACGGCAATGGGATTTTGGATCAGAATCCTGTCTCTTGCAAACGCCTCATTGCTCGACAGCTGATCGGTGAACATCGTCTCGCGTTCACCGTCCCTGACCACGCTACTTACCAGGCGCGCGCCGGTGTAAACAAACGGCGCCCCGCCGTCCCGCAGCGTCGCGATGACCGTGGATAAGTGATCCGGCAGGAACGTATCCGTATCATTCAGATAACAGATGATGTCGCCCCGCGCAGCCCGCAACGCGGCATTGCGCGCCGCAGCCGTGTTCGCGGCACGAGAACCGAGGTAGTGAATCCGCACGTCTGTGTGACCACCGGGATCCAGCGACGAATCGGTCGAATTGTGACCGGCAATCACCACGGCTTCCCAGTTTTGGTAGTCCTGCGCGGCTACCGAATCCAGGGCGTGCTGAACACACGAATCATCGCCGCATGCAATAACGATTACCGTCACCAGCGGGCGCTCACCAAGAGGTATCATCCCCGCCTCGAAGTTCTCCGCAACACTACACCGCGCCAACCGCATATCCCGCGCCCGTTGGGCATCTTCGGAGTCTCGGTCAACGGGATCCGGGCCCATCGAGGTCGTTTGCGCCACACAGCCGCCCACGAGTCTCTCCGCGTCCTCGACGCATCCGAGTTGACGCAGAATGACGCAGGCATTGGCCACCAGTTCGGGATTTTGCGGGTGAGAATCCAGTCCCCGCACCAGATAGTGCAGCGCGCGATCCGCATCGCCAAGATGCAGATGTCCGACGCCGAGGTTATTCAAGGTCTCTGGATGGACGTCATTCAGTGCCAGCGCCTGTTCAAATCTGGCGACGGCACCCGCAACGTCTCCGCGCTGGAACAGGGACTCGCCTTCACGGTTCAACCACGCGATGTTATTGCGGTCATTCTCGTTGTTATTCATGAACGAACGCTAGCGTATGGATTGATAAGCGTAGGTGGACGTGAATCAATCAAGCCATGGGATTTAGCGGCGCGGCCATCCGGTCGCCCGGTGGACATGGACACATTAAAGAAAACGAAACAACGAAAGATTCTGGATGGTTGCAAAAGTCTGCTGTGCCGCCTCCAATGCAAACAACTGCCGGTTCAAGCGGCTGACCGCTTCCGCGAGATCTACGTTTTCTATCTCCGATATGGTTTGCTGGAGCTGCGTGTCTATGCCGGTGTTGGCCCGCGCTTCATCATCCGCGATATTCATCCTGGCGCCAATTCTGGAGCGCACCTCCAGCACGTTGTTCAATGCTTGATCCAGATTGGCAAGCGCGTTGTTCACGCCCTGGTTTACCGCGGCCTGCGACGCACCGTCGGTGACCGAAACATTCAAAGCGGCGACAAAATCGGCTACGGTGGTGAACACATCCTGGTTCCGGCTCGATTCAACAACGAAGCTGTCGCCCGCCGCCGGCGCGCCGCTAATGCGCACCTCGATGCCGTTAAAACTTACCGTACTGTCGTCGGTATAGGCGCCGCTGGTCACCAGGGCGCCGCCGCCGTCGCGCACCTCAAACGCGTTCGCAGCGACGAAATTGATGGCATAGGTGTCCGCCACCCAAAGATTCGGATTGGTGACACTGCCGTTGTCGATGACTCCGGAACCGGTGTTGCCGGGAGATGCGTTGACGGCAAAAGTACCGTTGCCGTTGCGAATATCTCGAAATACCTCGGCGCCGGAATCGCTCACCGGAATCTGCAGCGATGCCGAGATTCGCAGAAACCGCTGTCCCTCGTCACCGTTGTAGTCGAAGCCCGCCGCAACGTTGGGCGTGAACGGCCGCGTACGGCTCTGAAATCCGGAAAACAGGTATTCCCCGTTGCTTGCGCGGGTGTTTGCGAGTCCGAGTAATTCCTTGCCTCGCTCCTCTATTTCCGCGGCGATCGCGAGTCGCTCCTCGTTGCTCAAGGTGCCGTTGTTGGCGCGCACCGCCAGCTCGCGCACGCGTTGCAGTACATCCCCGGTGTTGGTCAGCACCGCTTCCTCAATGCTCAGATAGCTGCGGGCAGTTTCGATGTTCGCGGCAAACTGCTTCATTTCCGAGAGCACATCGCGGACCCCCAAGGCCCGCGTCGCCGCCGCCGGATCATCGGACGGATGCTGAATACGTTTCCCGGTCGCCACCTCGAGCTGGGTACGCGCCACGGTTGCCTGCTGATCCAGTATCACATCCAGCCCTTGGGAGAACAACTGTGAGGTAGAAATGCGCATCGTTTATCTCCTTACCGCCCCTATCAGTTCCTGAAACAGTTCGTTGGCAACCCCAATCACCCGTGCGGAGGCCTGATAGGCCTGTTGAAATCGCACCAGATTGGCGGCCTCCTCGTCGAGGTTGACGCCGGAGAACGACTCGCGGCTCGCGGCAATCAGGGCCCGCGCGCTGTCTTGCGTGTCCCGTCCGATCTCGGCCTGCCTGGTTGTGACTCCAATATCGCCAACGAGTCGATTGTAGGCGTCCTGGAAGGTCGCGCTGCCGCCAAGCAGGGTCGCGGCGTTACGCAGTTCCGCAAGCAGTAGCGCATTGCGGTTGTCCCCAACGCCGTTGACGTTGTCGGTCACCACTAAGGAATCACCAGCTTGCGGGGTACCTGCAACCGCGACCGATATGCCGTCAAACGGCGGCGCGAAGACAAATGTCTTGCCGGCACTCTCGGTCGCGGGATCGTAGGCCAGGGTTCCGCCCGGACCACCACTTACCGCGAATCCCGGCACTCCCGGGCCCAGGGCGTTGGCATCAAAGGTCAGCGTAATGTCACCACCGTTCGCCGACAGCGGGACCGACGCACTGTCCGTGACCGCCACTGCTGTGATACTTCCGGTGCCGACGTTTCCGGTCGCCGATACTCCGCGCAGCGGGACTGCAGCGGCAACCCGGTTCGGATCCGCGACGTTTACACCGATCCCCCGCGCTGCGCCGCGCGTTGGCTGAATGACGAATCGATAGTCATCGCCCGCCGTGGCGCCGACCAGCTGCACGCTGATGCTCAATCCATCGGCAACAAAGGGATCCGCATCGGTACCGGTACCGGTCATGGTTACGGTTTGTTCTGTCGACCGATCGGTCAAGCTCCACACCGCGCCGTCAAACCGTAACAGGTAATCGGATGCGGTCAATGAACTCGCGTCCTGGACCGAAACCGTCGGATCGTTACTGGTCGTGTTGTTGGGATGTGATAACACCTCGGGGCCAGCGGCGCGGAAAAACGCCTGCCCAAGGAGGCCTTCCAGGTCTTGCCCCAATTGGTGCTGTTGATTGAAACTTTCCGCCAGCCCCAGGGCGACGTGGCCCAATCCGTTCAACGTCGGGTCCAGCACCAGCTCCCGGGACCCCAGCAGCGCGCCGATTCGGCCACCGGTCAGAGTATCGGATATCGCGTTTCCGTCATCAAACGCCACTTCGAGCCGTGACGGATCGAAGGGGTCCGTATTCACCGACAGCGAACGACTTTGGAAACCAATAACCAGAGGCTGTCCATTGCCGATGGAAATGGAAATCGAACCGTCTCCCATCGAGATCGTCGACACGCTGACGCGTTCCGATAACTCCAGGATCAGCTGATCGCGTCGATCCAGCAAATCATTGGGCGGCTGCCCCGATGCCTGACTGCGGGCGAATATAATCTCCCGATTTAGATCAGCGATAGCGCCGCCAAGGCTGTTTATCTCAGTAACAACCCCGCGAAGTTCGCCATCCAGTTGATCCTGGAGCTGCACCAGGTTCTGATCGATGAGATTGAATTTGCCGGCCAGCGACTGCGCGCTCCCTATCAGCACGCCTCGCGCGGCGACGGATGTCGGGTCGTTGGCGACGCCTTCCACCGCCTTAAAGAATTCATTTATCGACGGATTCAGTCCAGTATCCGGATCGCCCAACAGGGAATCCACCCGGCTTGCGAGGCCATGCAAAACGTCGAAGTACTCGAAGGTGCTGGTGTTCTCGCGCATCTGCACCTCGAGGAAATCGTTCCGCATACGCCGGACCGTGGCTACTTCAACGCCCTTGCCGATGAAGCCAACCGCGGATTGCTGGCCCGGCCGTGTCGCCAACTCGGTGCGCTGGACGCTGTAGCCCTCGGTGTCCACGTTGCCGATGTTGTGGCTGGTGGTCGCGATGGCGCGTTGAAACGCCAATAGCGCCGAAATGCTGTTTCCAAGTATGTCACCAACTGCCATTGCGATAACCTGTCTCCAAAATCACTAATAGGCATCCCGCCAACACATGAGTGCTCAACCAAACCTCCCGTTCGAATCATCGGGTTTGTATTCGTCTATCCTGCTTTGCATGATGGCCCTGATCTTGTGTGCATAGTTCGGGTCGGTGGCGAATCCCGCTCGCTGCAACGCATCCACGAATGCCTCCGGACTAGCGGCAACACGCAACGCCTGACGGTAGCGTGGATTGGCTTGCAGAAAGTTCACGTAATCGTTGAAACTCTCTGCAAACGAATCGTAAGCTCGGAACGCCGCCTGCTTGGGCACGCGCTGCCCGTCAACGACTTCCCAGGTGTTCGCCACGATTCGATCACCCTGCCAGCCCCTGTCGGCCTTTATGCCGAACAGATTGTGTCCATTCGTGCCGTCCGCGCGGTGCATGACGGATTGTCCCCAGCCGCTCTCAAGGGCCGCTTGTGCGAGCAGCGCCCGGGGGGAAACCCCAAGCGCGCGTCCCGCTTCCCGCGCCAGCGGCCACAGACCGCGCACAAAGGCCTCGCGGGACTGTCTGATCTCTTGCGCCGATATGACGGGGGTCATGTCCGGCCGCGGGGGACTCCGGTGAGTATCCATTGTCGCATCGCTCGCGCCGGCATCCGTTCCTAAGACGGGCTCGCGGTCCTGCACTTCCTGCACCGCCTTGTAGAGATTAACGGCAGCTACGGTCGGGTTCTTTAGCGCCCGGGTGACCGGCATTGCGCTGGTGTCGTCCGGCATTTCACCCGCGGCCGCTCCGGACTCCTGATGCGGCGCGAACTGGCGAGTAATCATCCGGTCCAGACCCAGGGACCTGTGCCCCGTGGTCAGTGACAAAGCAAGTTGCTGGTCCAGCAGTCCCTGATAGAATCTGCTCTGATCGCTGTCCAACAGGCCGTCGCCGAGGGTTGCCTCACGCATGGCCTTGAGCGCGAATTGAACGAACAGCGATTCGAACTGCGCGGCGACCTCCTCCAGGGCTGCCCCCGACCCTTCACGGGCGGTGGCACGCAGTCCGTGGAATCCGGAGAAGTCTAGATAGAAACGGGTTGTTGCCGTGCCCTCGATCATGTTTGCACATCCACCGCCGCGTGACTCACATGACCACCAGCCTGGCGCGCAACGCGCCGGCTTCTTTCAACGCCTCCATAATGGCGACCAGATCCCCCGGCGCCGCACCGACTTCGTTGACCGCACGGACAATCTCATCCAGGGTGACCCCCGGCCGAAACAAAAACATACGGTTTCCCTCCTCGCTGATTTCGATATCGCTGCGCGGCACGACCACCGTTTCGCCTGCGGAGAACGGTCGTGGCTGGCTGACGATGGGATCACTGGTGATGGTTACCGTCAGGTTGCCGTGGGACACCGCCGCCGGCATCACCCGGACGTGCTGGCCGATGACAACGGTTCCGGTACGCGCGTTGATGATCACCTTGGCCGGCGATTCTCCCGGTTCGATGGTCAGATTCTCGACCACCGAGACAAACTCGACACGACGGGCCGGATCCACTGGGGTGATGACTTCGACACTCGAACCGTCGATCGCCTGCGCCTGTCCCGGACCGACAACGGCGTTGATGGTGTCGGTCATGCGCTTGGCGGTGGTGAAATCCACGTCGTGGAGCTGCAACACCAGCCGATCGCTGTACGTAAACGGACTCGGCACGCCGCGTTCTACGATCGCGCCGTTGGGAATCCGTCCGGCACTGGGCACGTTGACGGTGATGCTCGACCCATCGGCTTCGGCGCCAAAACCACTCACGATCAAATCACCCTGTGCGACCGCGTAAACCCGGCCGTCGACGCCCTTCAAGGGCGTCATCAGCAGGCTGCCGCCCCGCAGACTCTTGGCGTTACCCATCGACGACACGGTGACATCGATGGTCTGGCCGGGTCGTACAAAGGGTGGCAACGTCGCGTGCACGACCACCGCCGCGACATTCTTTGTCTGGAGATTCGTTCGCGACGACAGGTTCACGCCGAAATTCTTCAAGAAGCTCTTTAGGCTCTGGGTGGTAAAAGGCACCTGACTGGTCTGATCCCCGCTCTGGTCCAAACCCACCACCAGCCCGTATCCCACCAGTTGATTGGTACGCACACCGGCGATACTGACAAGGTCCTTGATTCGTTCGCCGTGTACACTGGGGGTCACGGCGCACAACGACGTCAGCACGAAAAATAGTCGCATGCATGTCCTGTTCATGACATCACCCTTTCGCGTCGCCCCGGTGCGTGATCAATACGGCCATATCGGGGCAAGGAAGAACCGCGCCAACCAGCCTAGCTTGCTGGCGCTCGAAACCGGACCCTTGCCTTGATACACGATTCGGGCATCGGCCACCTGGGTAGACAAAACGGTATTTTCAACGCTGACATCGTCGGGGCGGACAATCCCGGCGATCTGAATGTACTCGTTGTCCTGATTGAGGCCGATCCACTTCTGCCCGCGAACGACTAGGTTCCCATTCGGCAACACATTTGCCACCGTCACCGTTATTGTCCCGGTCATCGTGTTTCCCTGTTTGCGTGTTCCTTTCCCGCTGAATTCCTGTGACGATTTGAGCTCCTGGTCGAGCGTGAAGGTCGCGTTACCCCGCGGCAAGGTATAACCGAACAATGTGGGACTATCGATAGCGATATCGTTCTCCTTGCTGGTGTTGGCCTCGGATTCGTTGTCTGCACTGATCTCTTCGTTGAGAATGATCGTGATCACATCACCGACGCGTCTTGCCCTGCGATCGTGGAACAGTGACAATTTCGTGTAACCCTCGTGGTAGATTGCGCCGTTGCTCTGCGGCGGCGGCGCCGCTGACTCCGGATACGTCACCTCGAAACCAGGCTTCGGTTCGTAGTAACTTGCGCACCCGGTCGCGACCAGCGGGATGCCCACCAACGCGACGCGAAGAAAACGGCTGCTGTGCATATCACCCATCCCTTAATTCCTAAAGATTGTTATTCACATAAGCCAGCATCTGATCCGTCGCCGAAATCGCCTTCGAATTCATTTCGTAAGCCCTTTGGGTCTCAATCATGTTGACCAACTCTTCCACCACATTGACGTTGGAACTTTCCACCGATCCCTGGACGATGGTGCCCAACCCGTTCAAACCGGGGGTGCCTGTCTGCGGAGAACCGCTGGCCGCCGATTCCCGCAGCAGGTTCTGGCCCACAGCCTGCAGTCCCGTCGGGTTGATGAAATCGGCGAGCTGCACGTTACCGACCTGAGTGGGAGCGGTGGATCCCGGAGTCACCACTGAAACGATGCCGTCGGAGCCCACCGTGACGGTGATTGCGTTGTCGGGAATGGTGATACCCGGTTGCAACTGATAGCCGCTGGCAGTGACCATTTCGCCGTCCGCATTGATCTGAAACGACCCGTCCCGGGTATAGGCGAGATTGCCGTCCGGCATCAGAATCTGAAAAAAACCTCGCCCTTGAAGCGCCATATCCAGCGGATTGTCGGTCTGTTCGATGTTGCCTTGGCTATGCAGTTTTTCCGTGGCGACCGCGCGCACGCCGGTTCCCAGGGCCAGCCCGGACGGTAGTTGCGTATCCTGTGAGGATTGGGCACCCACCTGGCGGATGTTCTGATACAGAAGGTCTTCAAATACCGCGCGGCTGCGTTTGAACCCGGTGCTGTTCACGTTGGCCAGATTGTTGGAGATTACCGACATCCGGGTCTGTTGGGCATCCAGTCCGGTCTTTGCAATCCACAGTGCTGGATTCATGGGCTGCTCCTGTTTGCGAGTCTATCGCTGTTAAATCGTTAAGTAATGGACATCAATTGGGTTGACGCACGGTCATTCACTTCGGCTATTTTCATGAGCTTGATGTGCATCTCGAATTGCCGGGAACGCTCAATGAGACTGACCATCGCGTCCACGGCATTCACATTGCTGTCTTCAAGGGCACCCACCTCCAGCCGGACACCGCCATCCGCCGGGACGAATCCACCACCCGTGACGCGCATCAGACCATCGGTGCCTTTTTCGAGCGTGTCCGGCGGCGGTCTCACCAACTTGATACGGCCGATGACCGCGAGGTTTTTGGGGCTCTGTCCACTTGGTTGCACGGAGATGGTTCCGTCGGGGCCGATTTCCAACTTCTCAGCAGGAGGCAGGGCAATGGGGCCGGCGTCGCCGAGCACCGGATGTCCGGCGCCGGTTGTGAGCACACCGTTGGGCGACACGCGTAGATCACCGGCACGGGTAAACGCCTCCTGACCGTTCGGGCCCTGCACCGCAAGCCACCCCTCGCCGTGAACGGCAACATCGAGGTCGCGCCCGGTCCGCTGGATGCCGCCCGCCGCGAGATTCACCCCCAGTTGATCCATGACACCGTACACGCGCGAAGGATATCCGGGCCCGATGACCGGTTGACTGCGAAATGCGGTAAAATCGGCACGAAATCCCGGTGTGTTGACGTTTGCCAGATTGTGACTGGTGACCGCCTGGTTCATCATCGCCTCTCCGGCTCCGGCCATAGCGACATACAGCATGCGATCCATATCGGTCCCCCTTATCCGCTCAAATTCTTACCGGAGATTGACGATGGTCTGGGTGACGTCGTCCGCAGTCCGGATCACCTGGGCATTGGCCTGGAAATTGCGCTGCGCCACGATCAGCTTGACCAGCTCGGCGGTGAGTTCGACATTCGAGTCTTCTAACGCACCGGATTGAATCACTCCCAGGCTTGCGGTTCCGGGCGCACCCAGCAGGGCCGGACCCGAATCCGGGGATTCCGCCCACACGGTGTCGCTGATCGGGCGCAGACCCTCCTGATTGGAGAAGTTGGCCAGCGCCACCTGTCCGAGCACCTGCAACGCCCCGTTGGTGTAGCGACCAATCAGCTTACCCTCGTCATCGACCTCGACCCCGCTCAAGCGCCCGGTGGTGAACCCATCCTGGGTCAGCGCGTTGACACCGAACGGACTGCCGAACTGCGTCGTCTGTGCAAGATCGATCGTAAAATCCATATCCGCGGCGCCGGTGCCGACCGGGATTCCCGCGTGCGTCAGCACTCCGAGCGGGGGTCCGGCGGGAGCAATGATATTGCCGTTGTTGTCGAATTGAATGTTGGTGCCTTCGGCGGGGACGGAAAACGCCTGATTGTCCAACGACATCTGCACTTCCCAGTCGTTTTCGGCCACTTTGCGGAAGTACATCGTCGTGCTGTGGGCCACGCCGAGGCTGTCGAACACCTGGAACGAAGCGGTGTGGTTGTAGCTGTCCGGATCGGGCGGTTCGAAGCGCGCCGGCACAAACGGATTCCCGTTCTGGTCAAGCATTGCGGGACCCAGGACCAGGGGCGGATTTGCGGGGGTCTTGGCCAGTTCCCCGGCGTCCAGATTGGAGAGAAAATCGATATCACTGGTCGCCTGCGGTGGATTGTCGGCGGCGGAGATCTGCAGGTCCTCCACCACGCCACTGACCTCCCCGCCATTGGCTCCGAAACCGGTCAGGCGCATGCCGGTTGCGTTGACGATGTAACCCTGATCGTCGACGCCAAACGCGCCGGCCCGCGAATACACGATTTCGCCGCCGTTGTTGACGCGGAAGAATCCGTTGCCGTTGATCGCCAGGTCCATGTTGTTGTTGGTGAAGCTGACCGTCCCCTGAGTGTACTGTTGCCGCACGTTGGACAACCGCACGCCGCCGCCGATCGCCAGTGAGTTGCCCCCGAACTGACTCGCCGGGAACACGTCGGCGAATTCGGCCCGGGACGCCTTGAAACCCGTGGTGTTGCTGTTCGCGACGTTGTTACTGATGACTTTCAGGTCTGACTGGGCAGCGTTCAGTCCACTTACTGCGGTTCGAAAAGGCATGATTACCCCCTGTGATAATCGTCAACGGCGTTAACCGCCGGTCATAAGATCTCGTTCACGTCCGACAATGGAACCGGACCGATTCCCGCGACGTTCAGAGTGATGTCTTTGCCGCCGCCTTGGTCGAGGCTAACGCTCTCGACCTTGGACGCGATCAATGTCGGCAGCGCCGACACCTCACCGTCAATCAGGGCGTCGACGCGTATCCGATAGTCCCCGGCCGGCAAGGGTTGTCCCGTGTCGCTCAGGCCGTCCCAGGTGAACTTCGCCTGGCCTTCCGGTTGCGGGCCAAGTTCAAAGCTGCGCACCGTCTGGCCCGCGGCATCCTCAACATTCACGGTCACCGCGGTGGCCGCCGCCGGGACATCCACGGCGCCGTGCACCGCACTACCCGCCTCCAGGCTCGCCCGATTGGCGGGGACCATCACTGAGCGGCCGACCAGGCCGGATGCTTGAAGCGCGCGGTTGGACTGCAGCGAATTGGCGAAATCGTTAAATGCGGTGCTCAAGTCCTGGATGCCGCTGACGGTGCTGAACTGTGCCATCTGCCCGATGAATTCCCCGTTCTCCAACGGCTTCAACGGGTCTTGATGGCGGAGTTGCGCGAGCATCAGCTGCAAAAAATCCTCTTGTCCCAGCTTGTTGTGCGGTTCGGCTTGCGCCTTTTGCGATCCAATCCCGAGACTCTCGAAGGGAGAGGCGGGACTTTTGTCGATCGGATTTACCATAGCTATGTCCGCGAACTCAGATTTAGGATCGATGGATCATTGCCCCAGCGACAGTGTGCGCAGCAGCAGTTGTTTGGAGGTATTCATCAGCTCCACGTTGGTCTGATAAGAGCGCGACGCGGACATCATATTTGCCATCTCTTCCACCGGATTGACGTTGGGATGCAGGACATAACCGTCCGCGTCCGCAAACGGATGTTTCGGTTGGTACTGTTTGATCGGTGGCGCGGCGCTTTCCACGATGCCGGCGACCCGCACCCCGACGGACGACTGCGCCGCCATATCGTCCAGGACCGCGACAAAACTCGGCGTCTTAGCGGCGAACACCGGCAGGCGCGCGCGATACACCTGACCACTGTTGCCGGTCACCGCGTCCGCATTGGCCAGATTACTGGCGATTACATTCAAGCGCAGCGCCTGGGCGCTCATTCCGGAGCCGGCTATCTCGAATATGTTAAACAAAGACATTCCTATTCTCCTCTCAGGGCGCTGAGCACCGACCGGATGCGGCCACTCAAAAGCCGCAAACTCACCAGATAGGCCAGCGAGTTCTTGGTGAACTCACCGCGTTCGATATCTGCGTCAACGGTGTTACCGTCCAGGGAAGGCTGACTGGGTACCCGGTACAACGCGGCGCTGGCAAACGGTGCGCTACCCGCCCCGCCGACATGGGCAGCATGGGTGCGAATGAGACGGACCTGGTTGGACGCACCGGCGTCCGGGGCCAGTTGCAGCAGCGCGTCCTTGAAGTCGAGATCGCGGGATTTGTAATGCGGCGTATCGGCGTTGGCCAGATTAGACGCCAGGATCGACGCCCGCCTGGTTCTGATAAGCAATGCGTCGTCATGTACACCCAATGCATTGTCCACGCTCAATCCCATTGTTACCTCCACGTCTGGTCTGTGTCCCTCCAACCGCAGCAAGGTTCGTGCCAACCGGGGGCTTGACTCACAAACCCCTGGAATCACGGCCTCGGCCGCGCTGGACAGCCGCATCCGCGGCAAACTTTTGCCGCCGCGGCGGCAAACCCGGGGCCCACCTGCGGCAACACCGTTTGCCGATCGTCGCGCGTCCCTGTTTCCGCCGCAGCGGTACTGCGGGGGGTTACAACCTGCGGTCGGGCCGTGCGTGGCGGAGCTTCTCGGCCTGCCGCTTGAGTATGTGTTTGATCAGGATATCGCGGTCGGCCTCGTCGATTGCATCAAATTCGACCGCGACCCGGTAGGGGTGTGTGGGGAGATACCGCGATCGCCGTTCGCTGCGAACGACGCGCGCCCGGACCAGTAGCGCGACCCAGGACGACATCAGCAGCAGCTTGATCTGCAGGCAGGTGCCCGCAGCCAAGTGCTCGCTGGTATAGAACGCCAGCCCGCCGCCGCTCAAGCTCGCTTCCATGACGCTGGCGTCGCCCATCTCCAATTCCTGCAGCAGCAGCAGCCGGAACACCTCGTTCACGCGGGACTCTATATGCTTCAGATATTTCGCCACATTTGGGTCGGTCTGGGAGATCCGGTTGAGTATCAACCCCGGATTGCCGATCGTGCGATCAACGCAGCCGCGTCCATACAAGTCACCGGCATGGGCTCGGCCGGCGTCCCGCTTGTCGACCACGCGGTACCTTACGATGACTTCGTCGGTAATGCGGAAGTATTCGCGCCGTTCGCTGCGATCGATCGCGGCGTCCCGGCCGGCAACGGGTCGCGATTTTCCGGGCTTGATGCTCATACCCTTGTCTGCGTACGCATCATCGTGCGCCGGCCGGAGCGCTGGTGCGCGGCGCCGCACCCTCGCCCCGGTCCACTGATTGGATCAAATCGTCAAGAATGCGGGTATTCGCTTCCAGTATGCCCAGGGTATTGACGCGCGGCGCCGCGGGGCGGCTCGTCGGGAGGGTTGCGCCCTCCCGGTCGTCACCGCGAACGATCATCAGCTCGACACGGCGGTTTTGTGCGCGGCCCTTGGCCGTCGCGTTCTGCGCGATGGGCCGGGTATCGGCAAACCCGGCGACCTGGAAGCGTTTCGGATCCAGTTTTCCATGCTTGAGTAGCTCGTGCACGACGCTCACCGACCGCGCCGCCGACAACTCCCAGTTGGACCGATAGTGCGTGGTCTTTATTGGAATATCGTCGCTGTGTCCGGCCACGGTAACCGCGCCCGGGGTGTATTCGAGAACCGCCGCGATCTTGGCCAGGATGGGTTTGAACTGATGCATCATGTCGGCACCCCCCGATGGGAACGACCCCTTCTCCTGGATGCGGATAACGAGCTTCTTGTCTTCGCTGCCGATCTCGATCAGCCCCTGTTCCATCTCCTCCTGCAGCGCAGCCTCGATCTGCTCCATCCGGGCCGGTGGCTGGTCTCCCCCCCGGTCGTCGAATTTCTTCAGAGCTGATGTTATCTGGTCGGCACCGCCGAGATTTTTTGGCTCACGAACATCCAGATAGTATTTCAGGTGATCCACGGTGTGCTGCCGCACGCGGTTCAACATCGTCGGCTCCGGACGCCCGGCGCTGAATTCCTTGGCAATCACGTTGACGCCCCGGGGTGGATCTTTGGTCTTGACTTCCCGCTGCAGTCCGAAAGCCTCGCGCATGGAACCGGCGAGCTGCTTGTACTTGACGAGATCCATTTCCGAAAAGCTCAGAATCAACACGAAAAAACACATCAGCAGCGTCGCCAGATCGGCAAACGTCACCATCCACATGGGCGCACCGCCACCGTCGTCCTGTTTCGTCGCTGGTGTGAGTTCGTCCATTAGCCGGTGTACGCGTTGGTATGGCGGGTCAGCACGCGCTCAAGCCGCCTTCTTCCGCTTACGCTGGCTGCCCGGCAGGTAGGTTTTCAAGAGGTCCTCCATGACATGCGGATTGAGTCCTTCCTGTATCGAGTCGATGGTTTCCAGGATGAGTGAGCGGTTGTTCCGCTCCTCCTTGCTGCGGTGCGCCAGCTTCGCCGCGATGGGGATAGCAATGGCGTTTGCGATGACCGCACCGTATAGCGTGGTCAACAACGCGACGGCCATGGCCGGGCCGATTTTTTTCGGGTCATCCATGTTGGAGAGCATCTGCACCAGCCCTACCAGGGTCCCGATCATACCCATTGCCGGCGCAACATCGGCGATGGCCCTGAAAATCGCCTGCCCTTCGTCGTGGCGCTCAATAGTCAGGTTGATGTCTTTGACCAGCAATCGTCGTACCAGTTGCGGGTCATGGCCATCCACGCACAATTGGATACCCTGGCGCAGGAAATCGTTGTTGACTTTGGCGTCCTCCAGGGCCAGCAACCCGCCTTTACGCGCGATGCCCGCCAGTTCAATCCCGGTTTGAATCAACTCGTCCGGTTTCTCCGTCTTGTGAAAGAAGGCCTTTACCGCGACCTTGAAGGCACCAAGAGTCGTCGCTAACGGGAACTTGACCAGGGTCGCCATAAAGGTTCCACCGAGCACGATCAGTAAGCCCGGTAGGTTGACGAAGATCAGGGCATTGGGCCCTACCACAATGGCGGCACCAATGATCGAGAGACAACCGATCAGTCCTACTAGCGTTGCAACGTCCACATTTTCCTCCACCAAATCACACAAGCAACACCGAACAACGGCTGGCGCCGTGGTTTGCTCACCCCGCTCGGCAACCGATCATCGGTACACGACTGCGAGCTAGCGGGAGGCAAGCCCATGACCTCAGAGCCGTTGACCTCGTCTGTAGTTATCGGGAGCGGCTGGGATTTTCTTTAGCACCACGAATCGCGGATTGCGGCGCACGCAGCGGTACCGCAGAACAACGGGGGGGCGAACTTCAGGCCGGCGGAATTTTTCCCCGCCGTCCGGAATTTTGGATGGCATGAACATTGCTTCTATTCCAGGTAAATACTTAAACGATCGGATCTGGAGGTTCTAATGACACATCTGCTCGCCTCGCTGCTGGGACCGAACGGCGCCGCCGGAGTACCGGCAATCGGGTCGCCGTCCGGGGTACACAATGCCGGTTTCAGCGCCGGACAATCGCCCTTCCACGCGTTATTGAGCCAACATCTGCAGCTGCTGCAACAGACCCAGCAACCCGGTATGACGCCTGGTTCGCTGCCGGTAATGGGAGCGTTCTCGCCGTGGCAATCCGTTGCCGCGGGCGGTCAAAGCTTTCCGCTTTCGCCCGCCGGAATCATGCCGTCTTCGGGTATCACCATAGAATCAGTGATGTATTCACGGATTTCGATGAACGGAAACGGAATGCTGAACACCGTCTACGGTGGCCCGAATCAGGATCCGCAAAACGCCCTTGCCGAATTGCTAACGAAAATTGATGAACAACCGGCCGGCGGATTACCGGTTGGCGGCGACGTGGAAGCGGTAGCGGCGCAAACCGAGAACGAGACACCGGATGCCGAGGCCGCCAATCGCTTGGCGTCCAGCTCCGAAGACCTGACGAACCCGGAATACCTCGGCGAAAAGATCGGTAAGGCGGTCGCCAATATTTCCAATGCGCAAGTCCCAAATGCCGAATTCGCTATCGACCACCCCAAGTACGGCCGCATTGAGGCACGGGTCGATATCACCAACGACGGCGTCGATTTAGCGTTTGGGGTCCAAGACCCGGAACTGCGCGCGGCACTCGAAGCGGCGCGAGCGGACATTGAACTCGCTCTGCAGGGAAAGGGATTGTCCCTCGCCAAACTCGATGTAGGACCGCCCCAGGACTTACCGCAAGGGGCGATTCCGGGCACCGGCGAAGACTTGGTTTCAGCCTACACTTCGCAACGCGACGCGGCATTGAGCCGTATCATCGGTGACCTGGCGCTGGGGCTCCGCGACAATCCCGCCTAGCCCACGTTCGTCCGATCCGTAGCACTAAAACGGCACAATTTTTGCTGTTATCACTACGTAGCGGGGAAAACGCCGGAATTTCGACACCGCAACAGGTATGCAACATGAACCACGTATCCAGCCACATGAGAACAGTACGGAACTGGCGGCGACACTGGGTGACCGCCTCGATCATGGCCATGTGTATCGGTGTTGGCATCGTGGCCCACGCGTCCACCACCGCTTTTGCGGTGCACGATCTGGACGCGGTGCACAAAGCGGTGAGCGAGTTTCTGTATTCCAGCAACGGCAGCGTCGCGTCGCCGGACCACGTGGAAGTCGGGGTCATCGACTCGCGATTAAGGCTGGCGCGTTGCGACCGGCCGCTGAAGTTGTTTTTTTCTGCGGGAGGGGCGACTTCGGGAAATACGACCGTTGGTGTGCGCTGCCTCGGACGATCGCCGTGGCTGATCTACGTTCCGGCGCGGGTCAAGGTGTACCGGGATGTCGTTGTGACCACGCGTGCCGTCCCGCGCAACACCGTGGTCGGCAATCAGGACATCGAACTCGAGCAACGGGACGTCTCCGGCCTCACTGCGGGCTACCTGGAGGCGCCGGCAAAGGCCCTTGGCCGTGTGGCCAGACGCCCGATGCCCATCGGTGCGATCATCGAACCGTCGGCACTACAAAACCGGCGCCTGGTGCGCCGCGGCGAGCGCGTCACCATATTGGCGAATGCGGGCAGACTCGCGGTGCAGATGAAGGGCAAAGCGCTGATGGATGGGGCGTCCGGGGACCGCGTGCGGGTAAAAAACCTGAGTTCCGGGCGCGTCGTCGAGGGAACCGTTACCAAAAACGGTGCGATCCGCGTCCGCCACTAGCGCGTAAATTGTCCCAAAGCAGCGGAGAGAGAATCATCAACCTATTGATTTTAATGGCTTATCTTAGACAACATCGGGAACGCTGACGGCCCGGCCCCGATTTTATGAGCGAGCTGGAACATTTTGCGTAAAGCAGCTAAAGTTTTCGCGGATTCGGCCGTTATTTAGGCATGAACAGTCAGGAGAATTCAGCCATGTCAATCAACGATATTGGTTCCCCCGCCGCGCCGAACAATTTGCGCGTCGGAGGCGGCGTCAGCGCTGATCCGCGCACGGAGGCCCGTTCCGAGTCGCAAAATCCGGTATCGGGCGACGCGGCCAGGGACGATAGGATCAGTATCACATCCACGGCATCGGCGCTCCAACAGGTCGAAGAACAACTGGTCAAACTGCCCGACGTAGACACACAACGCGTCGAAACCATCAAGAAGGCGGTGGAAAACGGGAGCTTCGAAATCGATTCGAACCGCGTCGCTGAAAAACTCATTGCATTCGATACTGCACTGCAGCGAAGTGGAAACTGAGCGCCCAACTGCCGGGGCCGCAGCGTGTGCGGAGTCGCTGGTGACCGCTCTTCAGCGGGAACGCGAAATCCTGCAGACGCTGCTCGACTGCATTGACGAAGAGTTGCTTGCCCTGCAGGAAAATGATTCCGAGGCGCTCGAAAACGCCACCCTGCAGAAAGATCAGTGTATAAACACGCTGACTCAACAGAACCGGGTACGCCGCACTTTGTTATTCGAGGCTGGCTTTGTGCCGGAATCTATGAGCCTTGAAAATTTCCTTTGTGAGTGCGACCCTGCTCACCAAGGCCCGTTGCAAGATGCCTGGAATGCAGTCCAACTACTATCCGCCGAGTGTCACCAGGCAAATATGCAAAACGGTCAGCTCAATGCCATCGCTCAGCGCATGACCAGGCAAATGCTCTCGCTTCTGCGGGGAGAATCCTCCTTCGCTGAGATCTACGACCGGGGCGGTCTGGTCGCCACCCCGGACTCCAAGGCGTTGGGAAGCGTCTAATCCGGATGCCGCCAGCCGGTCCCGGCCCGTTTGTGATATGCGTTGATTTCCTCATCGTTGAGCGGTAGCGGACGGCTGATTCCGAATCCCTGTGCATAGTTGACACCTATCCGGCGCAGCATTTCCAGCGCCTGATCGTTTTCCACGTATTCTGCTATGGTCTGCTTGCCCATCATTTGACTGATTTCATTAATGGACTTCACCATGGCGAACTCGATCGGGCCCTCAGCGATGTCCCGGATGAACAAGCCGTCGATTTTCACGTAGTCGACGGGCAGTGTCTTGAGATACGCAAACGACGATAAACCGCTGCCGAAGTCATCCAGCGCGAACTTGCAGCCACGTGCTTGGAACTTCTGCATGAACGCCTGGGTATTGTTGACATCGGCGAGCGCTGCCGTTTCCGTGATTTCGAAGCAGATCTTGTCCGCAGGAATGTCTTCTTGCTCGAACTGCTCCTCGAGATACCGGAGGAACTCGCGATCACCGATGGAATGTCCGGATAGATTTATCGAACACGAATCCAGTTTTTTGACATGGGCGGGATGTCCGGCTAACCAGTTCAGACCGGCGTCCACCACCCAGCGATCGATCCTGGCGGACATGGAATAGCGCTCTGCCGAGGGCAGGAATTCACCGGGCATAATGAGTTTCCCGGTCTCGTCCTGCATCCTGACCAGGAGTTCGTATCTGATACCGTGATCGTAGTCAGGCAACACGCTGACAATCGGCTGGAACACGAGCTTGAACCGGTTCTCCTCCAACGCGCGGGTTATTTTGGAGACCCATTGCATTTCACGTTTCGAGCGCACCAACTGCATTCCGTTTTCGTTATTGATATGGATGCGATTCCGCCCTTCGCTTTTCGCGACGTAACAGGCTGTATCCGCCGCGCTGAGCACACTAGTAACGCTCTGCGTATGTTCGTTTATCGGAACCAAGCCAATGCTGACGCCCAGGCTGAATACCGAGGAATCCCAGGAGAACCGGAATTCTTGGATAGTTTGATACAGTGAGTTGGCGATGCGCGTTGCGTCTGCGGCTGAACAGTTCTTGATTAACAATCCGAACTCATCCCCACCTAGTCTCGCAAACACGTCGGCTTTTCGGACTTGGGTTGGCAACGACTGCGCGAGCTGACATAACAATGCGTCGCCCGCCTCATGCCCGCACGTATCGTTGATGACCTTGAACTGATCCAGGTCCAGATAACAGAGGTAGTGCTCGGATCGATGACTCTTCGTCTCTGCGATGAGCTGCTGTAGATTGACCTCAAATTGCCGCCTGTTGATCAGGCCGGTCAATGAATCGTGGGTCGCGTTATAGGCAAGTTCATCCGATAACTTCTGCGTTTGACTGACATCCTGACCGGCTCCACGGTAACCACGAAAGACCCCGTCGTTATCATAAACCGGCTTTCCATTGACACTCAGTATTCGCGCGTCGCCGTTAGGCCACGTTGTGACGTACCGGAAGTTTTTGAAGGGCCGGCGCAGTTTCAATTCATCGACGTGTTTTTCCCACGCTCCGATGTCGCTTCCGTTGGCTATGATTTGGTAGGGGCGCCCGATGACGGTATGCGGATCGATGCCGGTTACCTGTTGATAACGCTCCGAAAGGAAGGTCACCTCGAGATCCGGTCCGGTTTCCCAGAACCAGTCCGCGGCCACCTCGGCGAAGTCCTTGAATCGCTCCTTGGCGTCGCGTACCTGGTTTTCAACGCGTCTGCGGACGTCGATCTCCTGCCTCAGGCGATCATTGGCGTCGGCGATTTCCCGAATCTTCGCATCAACCAGGGATTCCATATCATTGAACAGCCGATGGCTCTTCATCATCTGCCCGAGGAAGCGGACGAACACAACGAGGGTACGCCGGCGCGAAGTTTGCAGATCCCCCGTATCACGACTGTAGGCGTGGATGACAGCGACCTCACCGTCGAAAATGCCGACTGGAACACACGCCGGATCATCCGCCTCATGGGGACAGTTCGGTAATGCCATCGGCGAGTCGCCGAGACAGTTTCCACACAGCGGGGAGAACTCGACGTCCGAGGCACACGTTGGGCGATCGCCGGAATCCCCCGGTGCCGATCCCGACTGACTACCGGACTCTGTACGATGCGCGTGCGCAACGACAACAGTCTCGACCACGCGCTCACGCAGCAGAATGATCTTGCACTGCTCGAAATCCAGACACTCTACCAGGGCCTCCGCGGCGCGCGACAACAGTTCACGTTCGGACACAATACGCAGATCGATATCGGACAGCACCCTGATCGCCGACAGCGCCTCGACCAATGTGTAGTACTCCGTGCGAATACGACGTGCCGACTCAATGCTCGCCAACGAACCGGATGTGTGCGTCCTGGTCATGGGTCACACAAACACTTCGACCAATTCAAGAACACTTTCGAGTTCCTTTACAGTCCGTTGCCAGACGGTGGCGATCTCGTCCGGCGATATCCGTAAGTTCGCCAGATCGGGAAACTGCAACTCCGCGTCATCAGCACGGGTCAGTAGTTGTGTGGCGACAGTGGCGCTTGCGTTGACCAGCGCACAAGATGGCCAAAAAGCCCCCCGGTAATCGGCGTCCCGGTGCCGCTCGACCACCGTGCAGACAACCGGAGAAAGCTGCCACCGTCGGACCAACACACCCCCGGCCCGGGTGTGATCGAACCCAAGCATCTTGGATTCCATCTCCATCAATGTGGCATCGCGCTTCTGCGCTGCCGCCGCGAAGACCATGGACATATCACCGGGAAACAAGTGCGACAGGACCAGCACCCCGATGTTGTGGAGCAGGCCACACAGAAAACACTCATCCGGGTTGGGTCTGTGCGCCGGCGCCGTAATCCTTGCCAGTGAGCGCGTGAGAGTCGCGCTCAGCACGGCGCTTGCCCAGAAAAGCCGTGAGTCGAAACCCGGGCATCGGCGCGGAGGAAATGCGCCACTCATGATTACGCCGATTACCAGGCTCTTGACCAGGCTGAAACCAAGTACGCGTACGATCGCATCGTGGATCGACCGACATGGGATACGCTGGCCGAAATACGCCGAGCGCGCGAGTCCCAGGACCCGCGCCGCGACCTCCGGACAGGTCTCGATCGCGGCGGCGAGATCCCGGGCATTCACATCTTCGTTCAAAACGCTCATCAAGCGTTGATGACTTTCCCGTACTGGAGGGAGTTCCTGTATGCGGCGAATCCCATTCGTTATCTCCAGGGGGAGAACTGTCGAATGCATTGCGTTCAACCGGATGTAAAGCCTTTACGGAATTAGCGGCCGCACAACCCGGTTCTTGAGTCCCCGGTTACCCGAAAAACTGCGACATTCGCGGTGCTCGAGGCCACGAAAGCTTTAGTTTTGGCTCATAGGGTCGACTAAGTTCAATATATAAGGACTACACCGCGAGACATTCATCGAACTGAGAAAGATGCGACATGAATCGGATTAACCATTGTCAACACGACGCCGACTTGGTGGCGAGCATCGCGCGCATTCGGGGGTGGAGTGAATTCTACGTCTTCAAAGCCGCGCATCGGGCCTGGTTCGACACTGCTGTCACTGATCGAGAGCTCGAACGCTTCTTTGTGCGTTATCTGTTTTATCAAGAGGCGCCGCATTGGGTCCGCCATTATGTACGAAATACTCAACCTGATCCGTACAGCGACGCGTCCGTCCGCGGGTCCGCAGTCGCTTTCCCGGCGGTATGCGTGTGGGTGGTCTTGGCCAACACGGTGCGAACACTGTTGCGGCAATCGAAATCAGACGCGCTGCTCGTCGCCTGATGCCGGTGGACGCCCGGCGCCGGACGAATCGCATCCATGGGGCGCATACACCTTCATGCGCAGAAAATTCCTGTACTGAAACGACTGCATCTAGCACCCACGCCATGATGCCGTAGCCATGGAATCCATATCGAGCTCACTTGTTACCCAGCAGCTGCTTACGGTATCGTCGAACCACTCCCAGCTCAGAGGGCTCGCGATCGGGCAGCAGCTCACGGGCACCGTTCTCACCGTGGCGCAACACGGTACGGTCGCACTCCAGGTGAACCAATCCACATTCAACGCAAGGACCACCCTGCCGTTGATCGCCGGTCAGACCCTGACACTGGTGGTTGAGAAGATCGGCCCGGAAATCCGCCTGAAAATACTGGACCAACAGCTTCACTCTTCGGGTTTGATACAAGCGATTCGACAACAACTGCCGAGGCAGGGATCGGCCATTGAGCTGCTGATGAATCTTCAACGTATCGCCCGCCAAACCGGTGGGACGAGGCTACCCGGTTCGATTACGCAATTGGCCCGCAACATCACACAGAGCCTGACTGAGGTCGGCGGTTCCCTGTCTGGTGAAACCGTAAGGCAGGCGTTGTTGAACAGCGGTCATTTTCTGGAGCAGCGCTTGCTGAAACTGCTGTCTGAATTCCGCGGCGGCGCGCTGCAACGCGATTTCAAAGCGGGGCTGATTCGTTTGCGCACGGCGCTGGCGGATATTATTGGGCAGACCAAAGCCCAACCGGCGCGCAACGAAGCAACAAGCAGCGTGCCGTTGCGGCCGCGCGGACCGGCGCAGGCACAGATAAACCCCGCCCCGGTTCCGGCACGGGACGCTGCGTCTATCAAGGCTTTGATCGATTTGTCACAGCAGGTGGACAGTGCGCTGGCCCGCATCCAACTGCATCAACTCACCTCCTTGTTGGAGCACGAAGGTGCGCGTTCCGTTTGGATCCTGGAGCTTCCGGTGCGCGATGGCGAAACGGTACAACTGGTGCGTTTTCGTATAGAAAAAGAACCGTCACGAGACGAATCTCAAGCGGCTGCGTCATTCTCTATATTGTTTTCGGTGCGGTTGCAGGCGCTTGGCGCGGTGCAGGCGCGGCTGACACTGTGGGGCGACTCGATCTCAGTAGTTTTGCACGCGGAGCGTCACCGGACGGTAAAACTGGCCCAGGCGCATCTCGATGACCTTTGCGTGCGTCTGCTGCAAACCGGGTTAACACCGGAATCCGTCGTGTGCCTGCATGGACTTCATGCCGAGGAAACACCAAATATCCATACGCCACTGGTGGACATTCAGGCGTGAAAAAAACCCACCATAATGAATACGCCAACGCCGTCGCGCTCAAGTATGAACGCGACCAGGGTGCGCCCCGAGTGGTGGCGAAGGGACGCGGCATTATCGCCGAACAGATCATCGGCATCGCCAAAGAAGCGGGCGTGCCGCTGCACGAAGACCACGAACTGGTCGGCCTGCTCGCGCAAGTCGAACTCGACGCTGAAATCCCGGTACAACTCTACCAGGCCGTCGCGGAGGTGTTGGCATTCATCTACCAACTGCAATCAAACCGGTCACCAATCAGCTGACCCGCGAACTACACCAAGGCGTCCCGCCTCCCGATCCCTTCACCGTCCCGTTACGCACGCAAAATTCGGCAGAGCAGTCTGCCTGACTTCGGTTATCGTAGTGAGGCGGGTGGGAAATCGACATCGGTTTGACGATTTATAGACACGCATAGCGGGCTATGTAACGAGAGAAGACGCAACACTGGGCCGAACGGCACTTACTTAAGCCTCGTAGCGATCTCGCTAATTAAAGAAGCCTGCAAACCGTTGTTGATCGATTTGTTATAGAAACCGGTTTTTCCCGACACCCGGCCGCGCGCGCCCGCGGTGTTTGCATCCGCCTCACTGTTCGAAGTCTGCACGTCGAAGATTTGCCGCGCCGGGCAGCCCGTTGCCGCTTTTGCGCGTCAAAACCTTGACGTGTGGCGTGCCAACCCACGGTTTCCGGCCGTGGTACGGAACTTGCAAGTTACAGTGATAACGCCAACGGACCAACTAAAGACAGCGCTATTGGCTCTGCCCGCACCACAGCCGTCCTACCCGTCACCACGCCTGGTTAACCCCGGCCACCGGGGCGCCGAGGCGTTTCTGATCTTTGGCGGCACCAATCCGCGCGCAATTGTCGCATTCTGCCGTGAACTGGAGCGGCTGGGGAGGCGTTTTTCGATCATCTCGCGGGGCGTGGATGACACGCTGCAAAAGACACGCTTCAAGAGCCACATCCATGCAACGCGGCAGGTAGACGAGTTGAACTGGACCGATGTCTCCCGCGCCATCATCCAAGCTCGAGCCCACAGCGGCGCCGGCTCCTATTGCATCTGCCCCTCATCCGAGGCACTGAACCGGTTCCTGTTGGATCATCGCACCGCACTGACCGGACTGGGCTGCACTCTGCCGCTCGTGGATACGCAGACGTATCGGCGGATTTCCAATAAGTACAGCTTCCATTCTATTTGCGAATCACGGGGACTGATCGTGCCACACCTGTACGGGTCTGTGGACAACATCGAATTCCCGTGCGTGGCCAAACCGTATCGGAATCTCGTTGGCGGCCGCATCCTCTATCCGGTGATTTTGCGCAGCGATGCCGAGCTGCAACAGTTCCTCCTACGACACAATACCAGAGAGTATTTCTATCAGGCCTACGTGCCGGGTCCCAGCCACTATCTCCTGTTCTATATCCGGCGGGACGGCAGCGACGTCCGGTTTTCGCAGGAGAATCTATTACAACAGGCCGAAGGCAAATCGATCATCTTGGCGCGCAGCGCAAATCTGCATCAAGCGCCCATCGCTGAAAGCTACAAGTCCGTATTACTCGGACTCGAATTTCACGGCCTGATAATGATCGAACTGAAAGGAAGTGGCGGTCAGTTCACGATGATTGAAGCCAACCCCAGGTTATGGGGGCCGCTGCAGTTATCCATGGATGGCGGCAGTAATCTCGTGCGCGCCTTTATACAGGATCAGCTGGGTGCTCCGGTAACGGGTATGGGGGCCACCGATATCCGTAGCGCCAGGTATTTCTGGCTGGGCGGCGCACTGCAAAATCTATTGGCGCACCACACGCTGCAGAAACACCCCGCTAATCGCCGGCTACGCTTTGCGGACATTGCACGTGGCGTGTGCTCGGATATCTACCTGCGTCCCGACACCGCGCGCTTGTTTCTTCACGAAATAATCCACGCGTTCACGATGCGAAGACGGGGGGAAATATGAGGACCGCCGTCGATCTGATAACCGAGTTGCGGACCCTCTACTTCGACGGCTCAAAACATGCCTCGTACCAGAACGTGCCTACCTTTGTTGAGGAAGCGCTGGGATTCCAAGTTTCAATTGATGAAGGCTGGCGCAGCGATAAACCCCGTTACCGATACCTGCTGGAACACTGTCCCCTGCGGCCCGGCGAGCACGTCGTCGATATCGGGGCAAATACCGGGTATTTCTCACTGAGCCTGGCGCAACGTTTTACGAACTGCCAATTCACCGCTTACGAGCTCCATCCACAGCACGTGGAATTCATGCGCCTGGTGCGCTGCGCATTTCAATTGTACAACCTCGACATCGACCCGAAACCGGTCGAGGTGGAAGACGCACACCAGCTGCCGCGCTACGACCTGGTGCTGTTCATGAACGTGTTACACCATCTGGGTTGTGACTTCGATGTCGATGTCGGGCGGAACAACGACAACTTCCGGCACACGGCAGTGACACTGCTGAGCGGCCTGCGGCAAGCGGGAAATAGAATGTTGTTTCAGATGGGCACCAATCGCGGGGGTGATAAATCCAATCCAATCGTCGATGCCCGGGACGAACCGCGCAAACTGGCATTTCTTACCGGCCTGCTCCAGACCGCCGGGTGGACCGTCGATCATATCGCCTTTGCCCAACAACTCCCGGACGGCGACATCCGGTTTCGCAACCTGCCCGGCTCTCTGGCCAACGACATCTGCGCGCTAGCCCGCTCCGAAACGGCGATTACCGCGCAGAATATGTGCGCACGAGCACCGTGGCTCGACCTGGACCGCTTTCCCGGCGAATTCTACCGGCGGCCATTGATCTTATGCCGCGCCGCGGGAGAACCATCGTGAGCATCAAACGGCTCGCCCTGTTCGGTGGTGAACCCGAATTCCGCCACACACTCCATGTCGGCACTCCAAACATCGGCGACACGAAGCGATTTCTCACTCGTGTTGAAAACCTGCTGAACAGGCGCCAACTCACCAACCGCGGTCCGCTGGTCCGCGAATTGGAGTGCCGCATGGCTGAGCTGTTGGACGTCAAACACTGCTTGACCATGAGCAACGGCACAGCGGCATTGGAAATTGCCACCCGGGCCCTGAATTTCAAGGGCAACGCGATCGTCCCCGCACTGACGTTTGTTGCCACCGCCCACGCATTGGAATGGCAGCGCGTGCGGCCGATCTTCGCGGACATCGCGCCTTCCACACACCATCTGGACCCCCGCGGCATCGACCGCCTGGCCACGTCGCTGACCAGCGGCATCATCCCGGTGAATTTGTGGGGGCGCACCGTGGATATCGGCACGGTCGTTGCCAAGGCCGCCGGCCGCGGCCTGGCGGTCGTATTCGACTCCTCCCATGCATTCGGTTGCACCTACAAGGGAAAGCCGGTTGGCGGATTCGGCAGCGCGGAGATTTTCAGCTTCCACGCCACGAAATTCGTCAACACCTTTGAGGGTGGAGCGGTCGCCACCAACGACGACGCGCTGGCGGAACGGATCCGTTTGATGCAGAACTTCGGATTTGCAGACCGCGATCAGGTCATACACGTGGGCATCAACGGCAAGATGAATGAAGTGGCAGCCGCCATGGGTCTCACGTCGCTGGAGGCAATGGACGGCTTCATCGCGCACAATCATGCTAATTATTGCGCCTATCTCGAGGGCCTCACGAACGTAGAAGGAATCAGCCTCGTCGAATACGACGCATCGGAGCGAAACAACTATCAATACATCGTGATCGAAGTCGACGACGTTGCCACCGGTCTGCACCGCGATCAAATTATGCAGGTCCTGCATACCGAGGGCGTTGACGCCAGACGTTACTTTTACCCGGGGTGTCATCATATGGAGCCCTACCGCTCCCGGCCCAAGCCTGCAGGCCAGATCCTCACGTTGACGGATGAGACGCTCGCCCGGGTTTTGACGCTGCCCACCGGAACCGCAGTGACCGCAGCCGATATCCGCCGCATCGTTAGCCTGATTCAACGCATACTCGACGGGCGGATCGAGGTCTCCCACCAACTCGCAAAACACAACCACAGCGCCAGATTTACGAGCTCGCAAAAATGAATGACATAGCCGACCACGTGCTCTTAACCGTGGTGATATCGACCTATAACCACGAACGTTTCATCGGCCGCTGCATTGAGAGTATCCAACTGCAGAGCGTTGCAGCGATGGAGATCATTATTCTGGACGACTGCTCTGCGGACAGCACCCAAGGCGTGGTCGAAGATTTCCTTGCGGATAGGCGCATCACCTATGTAAGAAACCCGGAAAACATCGGACCACGCCGTAACAACACCCACGCCCTGGAAGTTGGAAGCGGACGCTATCATGTGTGGCTGCATGGGGACGACTACCTACTCCCAGGCCACCTGGAGCGGATTATCGATGGTCTCGAAGCGCATCCCGAGTGTTCCCTGGGCTACGCACCGCCGGTGTTTGTCGATGCGGCCGGCGATATCTTGCAAACGCCGCAGCACCCCGGCCGTCCCCAACGCGATTATGCCGGTGGCCGTAATGAACTTGCGTTACTGCTTATTCACGACAACTATATTGTCCCCTCATCCGTTGTGTTTCGCAGGAGCGAGTTGAACCGGGTCGGCAATTTTCATCCTTCCGTACCTGGCGCCGACTGGGACTTGTACACGCGTTTCGCGATAATCAATCCAAACTTTTACTACACCAGCACCGTCGGCGTCGGCTATCGTTTCCATCCGGGGCAGGTCTCGGTGCAGTTCTACGCAAGTACCGGTCCGCTCAAGGCGCATCTCCATGTAGTCGAGCAGGCAATGCGTTCCAAGGCCGCCGCACGGCTGCAGGGTTGCGAACCGGAGATCCTGAACTTTCTCAACCGGCGCATCCAATCCTTTGGCGCGGCGGCCTGGGCACATGACCAAGATATACGCCGTGTCCGCAGTATGCTCGCACGGCGCTTACCCGCGCACCCTCCGGCCGCTGCCAGCCGCACCCCGACGGTCAGCATCATTATTCCCTGCTACCGTCAGGCGCAGTACCTGACCGAGGCTTTGGACAGCGTAATGGCTCAGGACTTTGCGGATTGGGAGTGCTTGGTTGTCGACGATGGGAGTCCGGACGACACGGCGCAGGTGGTGACCGATTATGTCGAAGACCACGACGAATCGAGAATCCGGTTGATTACAACATCTAACGGTGGCTTGGCCAGCGCACGCAACGCGGGCGCAGCCGCATCCCGCGGGCGCTACCTCCTGCCGTTAGACGCCGACGACAGACTGCGTCCGGACTATCTCGCTGCAACGGTCGCGGTTCTTGATCGCGAACCGGAAACCGCCATCGTCTATGTGGACGAGCAGAACTTCGGTTTGGCCGAACACGTTCACGTCAAGGCCCAGGTATCCCTGGATGCGCTCAAACAGCACAACGTCCACGACTATTGCAGCTTGTACCGCCGCGAAGTCTGGGAGGGAATCGGCGGTTATTCGCCGGCCATGTATGTGGGCGGCGAGGACTGGCAATTCTGGCTGGCGGCGTCGGCCCATGGATTTCGCTCGCGCCATCTGTCCAGACCGCTGTTTTTGTATCGGAATCGGGAGAACTCGATGGTCGCGGAGACGCGCGCCAATCTGGTACACGTGTACGCGCAGCTGGTCCTGCATCATCCGGGCATATTTGGATCCGGCGAGATTTCCGCCGCAGAGGACGCCGTGAAACTGACTCCGGCGCCACTGCGCGGAAAACTCGCGCACGCGCTGCACAAGCATCCGGACAATCCTTTATTGTGCCGTTTCAGCCAGCTGGCCGATGCGGGCACACGAGACGGCCCCCCGAAACTGCCACCACTCGCTGATCGGCCTTTGGTGTCGGTCATCGTGACGACGATGGACCGTCCGGGTCTGTTAAAGGACGCGGTAGACTCGCTGGTAATGCAAACCTACGAAAATTGGGAAGCAATTGTCGTCAACGACGGCGGGGAGGATATCGGCGATTGGATTACGGCCGCCGATCCAAGCGGCCGGATTCACTACATTCGGCATCTGCACAATCGCGGCCTGTCGGCGGCGCGCAACACCGGCATTTCGATGTCCTCGGGGGAGATGCTCTGCTACCTCGACGACGATGACCGGTTTTTACCGGAACATCTCGAAACGGTTGTCGGCGCCATGCGGGCGAACAATGCCGGCCTGGTCTATACCGAGGCCGAGTACGTGCGCGAACGCCTGGAGAACGGCCATCGCCGGGAACTCTCGCGCACGGCGCCGTATTCGCACATCGATTACTCCCTGGAACGGCTACATATCGGTAACTTCATCCCGGTCAACACCTGGGTACATCGGCGGGAGTTAATCGCTTGCGCCGGGGACTTCGACGTGACGCTCAACGCGCTGGAGGACTGGGACCTGTTACTGCGTCTCGCCCGCATTACCACGCCCGAGCATGTCCGGCGCATCACCGCGGAGGTCCGCCTGCGCCCGGGAGAGGCGAACGACAACATGAGTCAGCGCGCGCGCGGCGACCTGCCCGAGCTGCACCGCAGGATCTACGCCCGCTACGCAATGCCGGGAAACCACGACGTGGAACGGAAACGAGAACAAACGCTGAAGCAACTCGAGACACATCCGAAACCGGCCAATCCCACCACAACCGCCCAAGACCTGTATGCGCAATGGCAACAACACCACACGCTGACCGAAAACCAGGCACAGTACATGGCGGAGCGGATGATGCTGGCGTGGCAGGTACGGCCCAGCATCCAACTTATCGTCACCCACCAGGCAGGTCAGGAGGATGCACTCGCCGATACCCTCGACAGTCTGGGGCAGCAGTTGTACCAAGGATGGGGCCTGAGCGTTGTCTCTCCGTGTCCCTGCCCCGACGACAGTTTTGATCGATTACCCAATCTGGAGTGGGTCGAGACGCAAGGCAATCTCATCGATGGGGTCAACGGCGTGGTTGGCGATTCTCGCGCGGACTGGATCGTTCAGCTCAATGCAGGCACGATTTTTTCCCCGGAAGCGTTGTTTCGATGGGTCGATTACATCAATCTGCATCCGCAGTGGCGGTTGTTCTACGGTGACCAGGACCGCATTGCGGCGGACGGCACCCGCCATCAACCGCTGTTCAAACCGGACTTCAACCTGGACTTACTGAGATCGACCCCCTACATAGGCGACGTGGTGCCGGCACAGCGTAAACTGCTGACCTCGATCGGCGGCTTCAGCGTGGGCGGTGGTGCCGGCGTGTACGACGCGGTGCTTCGCATGCTGGATGCGGCCGGCGAATCGGCGGTCGGCCACATCCCGGAGGTACTCGTGCATCACCCGGACCTTCCGGAATCGGGCCGCGATGAGCCCGCCGCCGCCGATCACTGTCGGCGCGCCGTTCAAGCGCACCTTGATCGGAACCAGATCCTGGCGCAAGTCGATCACAACGCCGTGCCGGGTACGTTCTTCGTGGACTACCACGTGAATGACGAGCCGACGGTGTCCATCCTAGTCCCGGTCAGCGGACGTAATCATTGGCTGCGGCTCTGCATCGCCAGCCTGTTGGACAAGACCCGCTATGCCGACTACGAGATTATCCTGGCCGACTACGCCACCGTCGAGGATTCCGACGTCCTGGACGCGCTCGCAAGCGAAAGCGCCGGCAACGTGCGCGTAGTACGCAGGCCCGGCGCCGAAGGACTGCCGTCACTGATCAATTTCGCCACAACTCAGGCGCGGGGCGATCTGCTCTTGGTGCTGGATCCCGAGACCCAGGTCGTTCACCACGAATGGCTGACGCGCATGGTGGCAAACGTACTGCGACCCGAAGTCGGCGTAGTGGGAGCCCGGCTCATCGATCTAAACGGACGCATCAAGCACGCCGGCCTCGTCCTCGGGATGCAAAACGGCGCCGGGCACGTCTTTGCCGGACACGATATGCAATCCGCTGGAGTTCTGGAACGCCTGCAAACCGCGCAGAATTACTCGGCGGTCGCCGGCACTTGCATGCTGTTCTCGCGGAAGTTGTGGGAGGCATTGGGCGGCCTGGATGACGGCGCGTTTGCGGAAAACCACTACGACGTTGATTTCTGCCTGCGCGCACAGCAGGCGGGATACAAGGTGGTGTGGACGCCGTTCGCGACGTTGCTGCACCATGGGTCCGCCACGCCGCAAAGGCGGCAGCCACAGCCGGCGAATCCGAACATCGAGACGGGAAATTCGGCGCTGCTGCGCCGGTGGCCCAATGTGCTCGCAAACGACCCGGCCTACAACCCGAATCTCTCGCTGGCCGATGGCGATATGCGCGTGGAAGCCGAGATCGCGGTGCCGTGGACTGCGCCGGACCGCCCCCGGCCGCGCGTGTGGGCGTTTCCGCTCAATGCCCAGGGCATCGGCCAATATCGCGTGCGCCAACCGCTGGCGGCCCTGGATCGGGCGGCGCAGGCGGAATTCGCGCTGTTGCCCGATCACGAGGGCGTAGAACGCGCGCGGGTGCCGACGGTGTGTGAACTCAATCGTGTCGATCCCGATACCTTGCTGATGCAACACGGTTTCACCGATCTGTTCCTGCGCTGGCTGCCCCGCTACCGGGCGTCAAGCGATGCTTTCCTGGTGTTCGGGCTCGACGACCACCTGCTCGCGATCCCCGACCAGAATGACCAGCGGCATCGCTTACCGGTGGATCTCGAACGGCGGCTCCGCAAGGCCCTGTCGCACTGCCACCGGCTGGTGGTTCCCACGCAACCGCTGGCCGAGCTATACCGCCAGTTCATCGATGACGTGCGCGTGGTCCCGAATCTTCTGGAACAGCGGCGTTGGGAGCAACTGGCGCCACCGCGCCGGCACCGAGCCAAACCCCGCGTCGGGTGGGTCGGCGCCCAACAGCATCGCGGCGATCTCGCGATCCTGGCGCCGGTGATGGCGGCGCTGGCCGGCGAGGTACATTGGGTCATGATGGGTATGTGTCCACGAGCGCTACGGCCTTACGTGGCGGAATTTCACCAACCAGTGCCCTACCGCCACTACCCGGAGAAACTGGCGTCTTTGGATCTGGATCTCGCGCTGGCGCCCCTGGAAATCAATGCGTTCAACGAGTGCAAGAGCGATCTGCGTATTCTCGAATACGGGGCGCTGGGCTGGCCGGTCATCGCGACCGATATTGCCCCGTATCGTGTTGGGCCGGTTACCAGACTGCCCAATGAGCCGGCCGCCTGGGTCAGTGCCATCCGCGAGCGGGTCAACGACCTCGACGCGCTCGCGGCACAGGGCGACACCCTGCGCAGGTGGATTTGGCAACACCGGCTCCTGGAAGACGGGCTGGACCTGTGGCTCGAGTGCCTGTTTTGCGACGCGGTGATCGAACGGTTTCAGTTAAGCCACAAAGCTGGACCGGGGGGCGCGCGGTCCGCCGCCGCTTCGTAGTGGACGCTGGTCCAATGCGATCAATGGCCTCGGCTGCGCTTTGGCGTCCACCTGATTGAATCCGCAGGGATTCAAGTTTCCGCTAACCCTCCCGATACACTCTATATAAGTGCTCGGTGATCGGCGTGCATTGAGCATGGCTACGCGCCGGCGTGAGAACGCGGCTCGGGATCAACAGCGGAATTGGAGCCGAATACAACAGCAATAATGCCTTGAAACGATACGCGAGGTTGCCGATGATGCACAGCAGACCGCATTCCCCATCCTACAGCCCCAGTGACACTTCACCAATTGCGTCGGTGAGTTAACGCTTGAATTGGCCCTCGAAATGGCTGAAAGCGCCAAACACCAGATTCGCAAATTGCGCGTGCTGCTGAGTGCCTAGCCCACATTTCTCACCAGCGTCCGGGATCCTTGGTGCAATATCCGCGCTAAAGTATCTTGCCGCCCGGCCGATATCCTAGAAAGACCGGCTGATCGCGTTTGCAATCGTGTGCAAACCCGTTACCGCGCCTGGACGCGGTGGTGGATCGGTACGTAGTCGGTTCGTGAGCGCAGCGATCTACGCTCGGGGGGGGTTGAATGATCCTTGGTATCGGGAATTTCCCATTCGTTTCAATTGTCGATCCGTTTCGGAACGCCGCCCGTGCGGCGCCGGTGGACCCTTCCGCGTCGATACGATCCGACGAACTCAAACAAGGGTTCCGGGATATCGTTTCGCTGCGCAGGTCGCTGGAGGAACTGAGCGCGGCGCTAGGCGTTCAGCGTGTCTCCGGCACCACGCTTCCGGCAGCCGTCAGCTCGAAGATACTTGGCTTGAACATGAACGCGAGTCCGGCGCAAAACGTATTGGCGGCGCCCGAGATCAATGCCACGCCGACCTCGTTCGCGCCGTTTGCGCCGTCGTTCGCCGGGGCCTCCACCGCTGTGCCGTTGATTGACGGTGCGTATACAGGCATCGTCGACGACATATTCACATTCAAGGCCAAAGACAACGGCACCATCGGCGGCAGTCAACAGCTACGCTTCGACGTAAGAAACGGCGCCAATCAAAAGATCGACGACATCACCATTCCTGCAAACACGCCATCCGGCGCCCAGTTCACGCTCAGTAACGGGTTGGTGGTGTCATTCGCCGACGGTGATGTAGTCAAAAACGACACGTTTCAGGTGCAGGCGTTCGCCAGCATCGGCAGCGTGGTGGATCCGGCTAAGCCGTTCAACGGCGTGGGTGACGACCGGCCGAACTTTGAGTTTGCTAAAGCCGTTGTCGCCGGGAGCTTCGATGTCAACGGGGTCAACATTGACGTGTACGCCGACGACACGATCAACACCGTGTTGCAACGCATGAACCAATCGGGCGCGGCGGTTCAAGCCGAATTCGACGCGGCCTCCGAGTCGATCCGTCTCACACATCTCGCCTCCGGACCGTTGGCGTTTACGCTGGCCAACGATACATCCGGTTTTTTGAGTGCCACCAAGCTCGGTGGCGCCAGCGAATTAATATTTACTACCCTGACCTCCGGCGAAGTCAACGCCACCGCAACGTCCTACAGCCCGTTCGGCCCGGCGTTTCAAGGCGCCTCCACCTCGCTGGCGACGGTATCGGGCGTGTACACCCGAAACACCAACGAGACGTTGACCTTCGAGGTTGCCAAGGGCGGGACCATCGGCAGTAACGGCCAGAGCTTGAAACTTGACGTGCTGGACGGCAGCGGCGCGAAGATCGACCAGATCGTGATCAATCCCAACACGCTCGCCGACACGCCGTTTACCCTCGACAATGGATTGTCGGTATCTTTTTCTAGCGGAGATTTGATCGCGAATGACGTATTTACCGTCGCGGTTTACGCCACGGTGGGGAGCATCGCCGATCCGGACAAGCCGTTTAACGGCACCCGTAACGACCGGCCAAATTTTGAATTCGGGAAATCCGTCGGTGCAGGTAGCTTCACCGTCAACGGGATCGTCATCGATGTTTTCGACAATGACACCATTAACACCGTGCTTGACCGTATCAATGGCGCCGGCGCGGGCGTCAAGGCACAATGGTTCGGTGGTTCGGAAATCGTGCAACTCAGGCAAACGTCACCCGGACCCATAGACATCAGCGTCGGCAACGACACATCGGGATTCCTCGACGCCGTTAAGCTGCTCGACAAGACACCGGAATTGGGTAGCTATATTCCCAGTGACCCCGACAGTACACTGTCCGGAGTCAGTCAGTTTTCCGGTGTTACCATGGGCGCCTTTAGCGTAAACGGCGTGTCGATTAACGTCGACCCAAACACCGACACCCTCGTGGACGTCATCGATCGCATCAACTTCTCCGGTTCAGGGGTCACCGCCGTTCTCGATCCCTCCGGCAGCCGCCTTACGTTTCAGGCCACCGACGGGGAGACCGCCATCGAACTGAGTGACGGGAGTGCCAATTTCTTCAGTGCACTGGGCATCGATCCGGGGACCTACGCACCGACGGTCACCAAACGCGGTGGAGCGGCACGCGCCCGTGACGCCACCACCCTGATGAAAGACGCAGCCGACGCACTCAACGGACTGTACCGGCGCTCGGCGCAATCCCCAGCGGTGCTGGGTGTCCGCACCGATCTGCAAACCATTATCGGTGATGCCTTTGACAACGCGGCGGGCGTGCTGCGTACTGATTTTGGTATCTCGTTCGACTTCCGTGGTCAATCGGGACCCACGCTTGCGTTCTTCGCGAACGAGCAGGCGAGATTCATGAACGCGCTTCGCGTGCGGCCGAACGACGTCCGGGACTTTTTCTTCCAACCGCGGACCGGCGCGGAGCGTGGATTGATTGACGAAATCGTACAACGGCTCGAGATCGCGGAATCCCAGATCAAGCAAACTCTGGGTTCGGTGGGCCTGTTTGTTTCCGAGTCGGTCTGACTCACCCATTACCCTAACCTACTTGTTGCCCCACCCCGCTAAGATCGACCAAAGGGTAATGGGAAAACACCGCATAAAGCTGCTTCGGCATTTCCCTTAGAGCGAACACCAGCGTGCCGATATCGGCGCCGGCATACCGAACTACGACGTGGGCAAGGTGCGGCGAGTCGCGAATTGAAGTGAAACGCAAGCGCAGGTGTTAGAGATCAGAACAACAATGCCGTTTTTTTACGACTCACCAGTGGTTTGTTGAAACACACCGCAATGCGGACAATACCCGAACCGGGCTTCGATGGCCTTATCGCAGTGCGCGCATTGCATGCGATTTTTCATCGTGCTCGCGATCTTGTACGACACCACACCGGTGATCATCGCAAACATGGAAATGCCCATGATCATCAACAGGGCGGCCAGCAGCTTGCCGGGAGTGGTCTGTGGAACGATATCGCCGTACCCGACCGTCGTCATCGTTACCAGGCTCCACCACACGCCCTCAAAAGCGTTGGCGACGGTTTCCGGTTCGAGCAGATAAATCACGTTGCCCGCCATCAACACCACGACTCCGATGCTGGCTACAACAACCAGGACGATTTCGACGACATCGCGCATGGATGAGATGAATAACCACAATGTGCTGAGGTAACGCGCCAGTTTCAGCAGGCGGACGATTCGCAACAATCGTAACGCAAGCGCCGGGTCTCCGGTGAGCAGCAACGGTAAGACCGTAAACAGGTCCACCAGACCAAAGAAACCCAAGGCATATTCCCGGCGCCGCCGGGCCGCGTACAGTCGCAGCAGGTATTCGACGGCAAATACTATCGTAATCGAAACTTCCGCGACCCAGATCACCCGCCCCCACTGTCGATGGATCTCCGGCACGGTGGCCATCATCGACACGATCACCCCGCCGACGACCACGAGGATGATGCAGAGGTTGAGGTTTCGCCCGACGGGGTCCTCGAGGTCAAAAAGCAGCCTGTTGAGCCGTCCCCGCGGCCCGCCGGAAACTTTCGGAAATTCCGCCGCGGGTTTCGCGCGCGCCGGCGGAAAGTTTTCCGTGGCTCCCCGGTTCATCGCCGCGCAACGTCCACAAAAAATCGACCGCACACTGCGTGTCCGTATACCGCTTGCGCTGGCCGCGCAGCACCCGATTTTGTTGTGTCAAGCAACTTGTCAGCCTCGCTCCCGTACTCAATTATCGGCCGGGCAGGCATCCAGCTTTAGTAGGCATCGCTCACCGGGTCCCGGCGTGTCTGCGCAGCCACGAGACCCGGTGCCACGGCAGGACGAAGCAAAAAATGGAAATTGGCCCGTCTATCGGGCCACTGCTTAAGGGTTCTGAGCGATGGAGATGGACGCGGTCATGGCGGGGCGGGCGGATGCAATTAGGAGAAAGCGAGGGACACCCGCGGTTGAGCTGGGGGTGAGCGTTATCGATACTTCTTCATACACACCGTCCCGGCTGCGATGTTGCCGGCCACATCATTCCGCAATCGGACTGTCGATGGGGTGCCCTACGGAATTGAAAAACTGTACGGTCGAACAGCGATCCTGTTCATACACGTATTCCTCGTACGACTTCAGTCTACCCTGCGGGTCAAAGTAATCCGCCCTGGTGGGCCGGCCACCCTCATTCAGCTTGTAACGCTTGCTGTAGATGGGACGTTTTTGCTTGTCGAACACAGTCATCGACGACTCATGGCTATTGTGCCCTTCATACCGATACGTCGCATAATGATCTACCTCTCCATCTTCGAGGTACTTGACGTATTCGATCAGGCGTCCTTTATCATCGTGAACGCAGACGGTGTGATTCGCCACGGCGTGCCGGGTATCGTAGTTGGCTACGTGGACCTTGACGCCGTACCCATTGCGGGTGATGACCGTATGCGCGCCATCCTCCCACCTGTGTACTTCTATGCTCATTTCCGGCAAACGTCTCATGAAAAAATGCCCCTCTGTACGTCTATATCAGTTCGTTGTTGATTATTTTTGTGTTCGTAAACGCGGCTGTACAAGCCGCCGTTACCCCCTATGCGGACGCCGGTATAAATCAATAGCAAAAAAGGAACGAACTGCAACCTTGGGGCAAATTCTTTCTCAGAGAACGCGAGAACCACGCCCCGCAACACCGGAGGCGGCGCGACCGGGAGCGCGCACCGTCATCGCCCACATCGCACCCGATGCGTAACGATGTAATTGCCTATCAGTTCTCGCCGCACCGTTTTTCACCTAGATTTATTTCACTATTTTGAACAGCGAAGCCGCCAGTGCCGCTCGCCGAATTGACCATGCCTTGATGGATCACGCCTGATAAACCGTTCATCAGGTAATATATAACGTTCGTCAAGTCGCCGCCGTTGACCGTACTCAGACGATTAAGATTAACTGCCTGTGATTGAAGGTATTTTTCACGTCACCGAACGATTAATCAATTTTCTGAATTCCACGCTTGCTCACTTTGCCGGATCCGCTGATGGTCGCGGCACTTTTCATTGAAATCATCGCTCTTTTACGCCCTCTGTCCCCGGGGTGAAAGCCCCTGCGCGCGGCCGCACCTTAGTTCAGCCCGCGTTTTCCAGGGGTACGCCGTACGCTCATTGCGCCGTCCGCATCAGTGGCGATGTCCCGTATCCAGACTTGCGAGACTCTAAAACAAGCTTGCACTCAGTAAACCGTTGTGTGGATGCCCGCTACGGCGGCGGGTTAACCGGGCATGTACGGTTACGCGGTGCGCCGGGCCGGAGATTAGCGCATCCCCGGGCATCAGGCTGTATTCGGGATAGCGATCGAAACCCGATGCCAAACAACATCATTGTTCCTGATGTCGGCCCCCTGTACGCCGTATGCCGGTGAGTATCCCCAAGCGCATTTCGCCATCATGATCACCGTTGCGGCCCTGCCAATGAAAATAATGGTAATCTAAAATAGAGCCATGAGTTCACGGGCGTGCAGCAAGGGGCGCACGGGCACGGGCGGTTAATGAGGCCGTGTCGATATCCACACTAATTGCGCAGAAAGAAGATATATGTTTTTAGCAATCAAATACTTATCGTTAGTTCTTGTAATTTCAGTTGTGGTCATTTTCGCGTCGGGCGCAGAACTTAGAGCCGCGCAGCGGGACGCGTTGGCACTGGAGCCCGGCCCGGCGCAGAGAAAGGCCATCCTCGATACCCTGCGCGAGGAGATAAAACGGCGGCACGGACGGGAAGTCGTGTTTGTGGTCCGCAACCTGAACGTGCTGCACGAATGGGCGTGGCTCAATGCCGTTTCCCGATCCCCCGACGGGAATCATGAATACGGGGACGTGTCGGGATTACTTGGCAAGCGCGGTGCAGCCTGGGAGGTAATCGAGTTGCCGTGCAACGACGCGGACATCCCCACGTGCGTGGGTAACGCTGATTATTTTACGAGACTCAAGGAACGTTTCCCCCTTGTACCCGCCGAATTATTCACCGGCAGCAAAACCCAAGCGGTAGCGAGTTCGAAAAATACCGCCACTTCGCATACCGGCGCTGTCCCTGGCTTCGCGGTGGACAGTATCAAGTTTGATCGCGAATTTCGCGGCTTGGCGGATGATGGGCAGATTCCGGCCGCGATGAAGTCCACCCCTGAGCCATTGCGTGAACAACTTGAATCCGCGGATTCAAGACTTCAATCCATGGCGGACACCGTGAAAGAACTGCAATCGAACCGCCAGGAACTGGCATCCAAGCTGATCGTATTGGATGCTGAATTAGATAAGCAGCGGCAAGCAGCGGCTGAGGCGCACAGTGCACGGCACGAACTCGTTTCGGCACTTTCCGGACTGCGTGATGAGGTAACAGCGCTGACCGACTCAGTGGCAACCATCGAAACCAATCAACAGACAGTGGATCCCAGCATCGTAGATCTGCGTAACGAATTGACGAACCAAGGCGACGCCGCGCAGCGCTTTGATGCGCGTAGCAGCGCCATGCAGTCGGAACTGGCTGCCATCACCGCTCAGGTGAGCGATGTGCGCAGCGCACAACAAAGGATCGTGGATGACGGCGTAGCGTCGCGACAACAAGCAACGACAAGGAACACGACAACGCAAACGCAACTGCAGTCGATAGAAAAATCCTTGCAAGAGTTACACAATGACCGTGGCAGCCTGATTGCGGATCTGGCCAAGGTGAGCGAGGAACTCACGCACCAAGGCCAAACTCTCGCTGAATCAAAAACAGCCCGCGATACGTTGATCTCCGAGCTCGCCACGAAGCAAAGCTTGAATGAGATAGCCGCCGCACAAAAACAGCTCACGGTCGAGGGATCCGCAACACACGAAAAACTTCAGTCAATAGACAAATCACTGCAGGAACTTGACCGCGCTGGCCAATACCTCACCGCGGAACTTGCGAAGTTGAGTCTGGCGTTCGATCAACAAGTGGCAGCCGACACGCGATCTAACGCCGCCCGGGAGGCGCTTGTTACGGAGCTTAATAACATCCGCAACACGGTGGTAATCGCTGACGCGGCAATAAAAACAGCACTGGAGAGCCGGAAAGATCTGGATTCCCAACTGAGTACCCTGCAACAGGAAATGGCGCGACGAGGGGAAACCTTTTCAAAATCCGAATCTGTGTTCGCAGAAATACGGGCGGAACTGGCGTCTATGAATGAGCAAGTCAAATACTTACGCACGGCCCAGCAGAGCACAATCGATCAGACGGCACAGTCACAGCAAGAACTGAAACAAGAGGTCAACTCAGTTCGCGCGGAACTTACGACAATCGTAAATTCACTACAGCCTGCATCCAACGACATACAGGATGTTGTCTCCGACGCGGTAACAAAAATGGAGCAAGAATTGGCAAAGCAACGTCAACTGCTTGCGCAGTCCAATACGGATCGGCGCAAACTGGCGTCCGAGGTTTCCGCATTAAGTAGTAAGCTCAGCGCATTGGATACAGCGAATCAAGCTGCACAAATGAGCCGCAACCAGCTTAACGCGGAGTTCAACGCCCTGCGTCAAGAGGTGGGCACAACTAAAATAGCGAGTACGCAGTTACACCAGGAGCCGGCGATGGCGGGAACCGACATCGCGTCCAGCCAGCCGGCAAATGTGGACACCGGGAACGGCACGTCGGCGGGATCGATCGAGCGCCCTGATCTTCAGCTAGCGAGCGTGGAACCTGTGGATGAGCGCGGGCCTGCTAGCGCGCCGCACCCGCCCACGCCCCGGACGCAACCAGGATCACGCGGGACGTGGAAAATCACCCCCGTACCCGGACAGTCTGATGGTCGGTTCACCCATCGGGCATCAGGGACGATCACGCGGCTGCCTGCCCTCGCCAACGTACCCGAAACAACCGGTAACGAGACGTATACAAGGCTCGAGCGCAATGCCGCCGATGAAACACCCAGTAGCATCGGCGGCATCGAGCCGCCGGCCATGTCAACCGCACCACCAGAAGGTTCGCAAGTCGCTGGCATCACGAATACCATGGACCTCAACAGCTTGTCCGACTTCGACGCCATCGATCCCTTCCTGCAGGCCTGGACCGAGGATTGGGAACGCAGAGACCTCGAGGCCTATCTGGCGCACTACTCCAGTGAGTTTCAACCGTCTAATGGCCTGAATCGCGCCACTTGGCGTGATCAGCGGCGTAATAGTCTCCTCAAGCCGGCGTTTATCGACGTGAACCTCAACAATATTCAGAAACGGTCGACTGGTGCTGCAAGTGCGCAACTCACTTTTTATCAGACGTACCGCTCGAACATCTATAGCGATCAGGTAGTGAAAATCCTCGATCTGCGATGGGAAGATGAACGCTGGAAGATTCTAAAAGAGGAGAGCCAGTCGCCGAACTCAAACTAGCCCGGATTTCATGGTTCCTCGGTGTCGTTGTCATACCGGGATGAATCGCGGTCTTCTGATGTTACAAGCTCTAATAGCGCGCGCGCACGCTTCACCACCGGGACATCTATCACCTCCCCGTCAAGCGATGTGGAACCTCTTCCTTTGCGTTCAGCGGCTGCAAACACGGCTACAACTCGTTGCGCGTGCTCGATCTCTCGAGGTGATGGAGAGAATGCCTGGTTGATCGCTTCCACCTGGGCAGGATGGATCGCAAATTTCCCTTTAAATCCAAAGTCCTTCCCAGCAAGCGCGTTCCGCATCAATCCTGCTTCATCTTTGAACTTGAAGTAGGGCGTATCCAGCGCCAGAATGCCGGCAGCTCGCGCCGTGACACAAAGCGTGTTGCGCGCAAAAGCGACATTCGACTCCGCGTCATCTCCGGTCCGTGCGATGCCCATATCAAGAGTGTAATCCTCAGCACCGAAAGCTACCGCAACGATCCTTGGGCTGGCGGCACAGATTTCATGGCAGTGTACTACAGCCCGCGCCGTCTCAATCCACGGGATCAACTTGGTTCGACCTTTTTCGATCCGCCGTTTGTGTTCCAGGTCGCCGATTAACCTAGACACCTCGTCAATATCCTGCGCTGTTTGTATCTTGCCTATCGATATTCCAAAAACCGGCGCGCCCAGCACAGACGCTAAATCTTCCTCGGTTAGACCGGTGTCCAGGGAGTTCACACGCGGAATGATCAATGGTCCAACGGCGTGAAGTTTTGTCAGATACGACGCAACAAGTCGACGGGCGTTTAGTTTTTCTGACTCGGGTACCGAATCCTCCATATCGGGTATATAGGCATCCGGTCGAAACTCCATCGCCTTGTCCAACATATTGGACTTGTTGCCAGGGATGAAAAGAAGGCTTCTTAGTATATTCACTGCCACATCAGCCAGACCCGATTTTACGCACGAGGGCAATTGAACCCGCACCGCAGAACATGCGTAAACCCACGCGTCATAAAATTAACTGAGCCCAATAGCCAGAAGGATCAATGCACCATCACAGTCATGATATTGGCGTCAGCAAGTAAGTAACGGGTCACGCCACCGAACAACATTTCCCGGGCGCGGGCGTGACTGAATCCACCCACGACCAGCAACTCTGCACCCACTTGCAAACCTACCTCGAGTATCTCGCGGCCAACCGATGCGCCATGCTTCTGCAACCAATGAATCTTCGCATCTATCCCATGCCAAGTCAGATACTCCAACAGTGCTGCGGCACTGGCTTCTCTTTTTGCAGATGTCAACACCGTCACCGTCTTCATCAAACGTAGACATGGCATCATCATGGCGAGCGCGCGCGCAGCCTCCAAACTGTCGTTCCAGCCGAAGGCAGCACGTTCGATAAGCCTTGATTCCCACTTCGGCGGCACGAAAAAAATCGGACGACCGGAACCAAGCATCACCGCCTGCAGCGTGTCGCCGGCTGGGGACAACCGTACCCGCGACCGGCTGGCGCGCGGCCTCGCCACTGCCACCGCATCCGCCAGGCGCGCTTGATGCACCAACACCTCGCTGGCGTGCCCAAACGCTTCCCGCCAACCGGCAGTGACACATGATTCGCTGGAGGGTAGCTGCGTCAACCGCACGTCATGACGCGCGCAACTTTCCTCAAACTCCGTTCTTATCGCGTCCGCGTTTTCCCGCGAATCTTCGGCCACCTCCGTTTCGAAGGTTGTTTTCATCTTGGCCGACAACCGGTCGAACATAAATGGTGCAATATCGGCGGGCCGCGGTAATACGTGGATTGCATCGATGTGCGCGCTAAACCTCTCTGCGATCGCGAAAGCGGACTCGAGCGCTTCCTTACTCGCGTCACTTCCGTCCAGCGGCACCAAAATCGTTTTTATCGCCATATCATCACCATGCGCTGCGCATCCTCAACCGTCTCTTCTACACCCGCGCACTCAAAGCAGGCCCGCAGATCTGGCCCATTGATACTTCGCACCCAACACCGCTACCGGTAGCTCCGTCGTATACGGGTAGGCCACTACTCCGCGTTCGTATAAATATTCAGAGGCCTGTTCAACTTCGACATCTCCAACCAGCGAGGCGACGATTGGTTTATGGATTCCTTGATCGCGTGCTTCTGCAACCACCCTGGCCGTCAACTCCGCAAACACCATTGGTGGCGTAATAATTGTATGCCAATACCCCAGAATCAGCGCGTGAATCCGATCGTCCTCCAGACCGAGGCGAATGGTCTTCTCATAGGTGATCGGCGGTTCGCCGCCAGTAATGTCGACCGGGTTACCGGAAGCACCGAAGGGCGGTATGTATTGTTTAAACGCCTCATCCAGGTCCTTGGGAAACGTCATCAAAGACAAATCGTTATCCACACACGCATCGGACAGCAACACACCGGACCCGCCGGCACCGGTAATGATGACGATATCTTCCCCTTGGGGGGTCGGCAATATCGGCAGTCCGCGCGCGAACTGCAGCAGGTCATTCAGGCTCTTGGCCCGGATAACGCCACTTTGGCGCAGAACGTCGTCATAAATCTTGTCGTTACCCGCCAGCGCCCCGGTATGCGACGCGGCGGCACGCGCCCCCAGTTCCGTGCGACCGGCTTTGAGCATCACCACGGGCTTTTTCTTTGACACACGTTTTGCCACCTCGGCAAAGCTGCGACCATCCTTGAGATCTTCCGCGTGCATCGCCATCACGTCGGTGTTCTCGTCTTGCTCGAAGTATGTCAGCAGATCATCTTCATCGAGGTCAGACTTATTGCCCAGCCCGACAATAGCCGATACGCCCATCTTCGTGGATCGGCTGAATCCAATAATTGACATCCCAACACCACCGCTTTGCGACGACAACGCGACCTTGCCCTTTACGTCGTAGGGTGTGCAGAAGGTGGCGCACAGACTGGCGGGGGTGTAATAGAATCCATAGATGTTCGGCCCCATGATGCGCACGTTGTGCTTGCGTGCAACGGCTAACAATTCATCCTGCAGGCCCTTCTCACCTACCTCTGCGAATCCGGACGGAATCATCACCGCGCCGGGAATACGTTTTTGGCCGACCTCCTCCATCGCCGATGCGCAGAACTTTGCGGGTACCGCGAATACCGCCAGGTCCACTTCCCCGGGGATATCCAGAACACTTTTGTAGGCTTTCTTCCCCAGGATCTCATCGGCCTTTGGGTTGATGGGATAAATCTCGCCCGGGTAACCGCCGTTGATAAGATTCTTCATCACCGAGTTACCGATCTTCCCCTCGCCGTCGGAGGCGCCAATCACCGCCACCGACCTTGGGTTCATGATCGGCTTCATGGCGGCGATAATTTCGTTACGGCCCGGCCGATAAACCTCGGCCGGTGGCGCGAAATCCACCGAAATCAGCGCATCCACCGCAGTGGCACCGTCCGGCCGCGCGAGGATCGGATTCAAATCGACTTCTTGAATCGCCGGAAAATCGTGTATCAGATTGGAAACATTGACGATGATGGACACCAGCGCGTCACGATTGACCGGCTCCGCACCGCGAACACCTCGCAACACTTCCGCCGCCTGGATGCCATCGAGCATCGATAGCGCATCGAGTTCCGATGCGGGCGCCAAACGAAAGGTCACGTCCTTGAGTACTTCGACCAGGATTCCACCAAGGCCGAAAGCGACCAACTTGCCGAAACTCTGGTCGGTCACCGCGCCGACGATGACTTCCTGGGATTTATCGGCCAGCATTTGTTGAACTTGGATTCCGATCACCGTGGCGTCCGGCTTGTACGCGCGGGCGTTATTGATGATCGTATCGTAGCCGGTTCTTACATCATCCGCGTTGGCAATTCCCATCAGCACACCACCGGCTTCGGTCTTGTGCAGGATCTCGGGGGCCACAATCTTCATCACCACCGGAAAACCAATTTTCCCGGCAAGCTGTACCGCCTCTTCGGGCGAGGTGGCCAGGCCCTCCTCAGGCAACGGGATGTCGTAGGCATCGCAAATCCGCTTACATTCCGGGGCCGTCAGTGAATCGCGGCCATCACTCTTGACCTGCTGCAACACCGCATCAACCTCTTCGCGACGGTAATTCATTGGTGGCCTCCTAGTGTTTTCATTAGTTTTGATTCTGTCAACGCGGGTACCATGTGATGCGACAGGTAATGCAGCGAGTCAAATTCACACACCCCCTAGCCGGGGTGATACGAACCAAACCAAGGTAAACGCTCATCAGCGTCTCCCTGCAGCTCCGTAAGCTCGCATAATGCGCCTGGACCCGGATGACGGCAACGGGATCAGGCAGTTGGGCGCTGCGCTGGAGTGATGCAACTCGGCACGCGCGCTATGCGCGCAGTTCATGATATTCATCGACCTTTGGTGGCTCCTTGGTAAAGGCCCCTGATTGCCGCAAGTGATTAATGTGCACTTTGTCGTACCCGAGAATTTCCACGAGGATATCGTCCGTATGCTCTCCGAGTAACGGCGAGCGCTCCACCTCCACGGGAGAATCTGAAAGTTTAATGGGACAGCCGACATTGAGGAACTCGCCGCGCTGTGGATGCGGCAGTTCCACCACCATTTCCCGAAGTTTGACGTGTTCGTCATTGACCAGGTCCTTGGTGCTCATGATCGGCCCGCACGGTACATTGAGCTCGTTGAGCACCTCCATCAATTCCCATTTGGTATGGTTACTCGCGAATTCCCCTAGGATGCGCCACATATCGGTTTGATTTTCGCGCCGCGACTTGATGTCGACAAAACGTGGATCCTGGGCAAGTTCGTCACCACCGATACGCGTCGCCAGCGCCTGCCATACGTGTTCCTGTACAACCACATACAGATAGTCATTGGCGCCGCCCGGCTTACACGGCACCGCATTTCCGAGTTGTCCGCCGCCGGAATCATTGCCGGCGCGCGGTGCAAAGTCCGCGAATTCCTGTATCGAATACTCGGGCATTGGCCCGCGTTCGATACGTTGATGATCACGAAACTTGACCCGGCATAGATTCATGACGCAATCCATCATCGCGCATTCAACGAACTGTCCACGTCCGGTGCGTCCGCGTTGAATGATCGCCGCCAGGATCCCCGCCATCAAGTGCACACCGGTGCCCGAATCACCGATCTGCGCGCCGGTCGCCATCGGCGGACCATCAAACGCTCCGGTGGTGCTCATGGATCCACCCATGGCCTGCGCGACATTTTCGTAGGCCTTGAAATTGGCGTAGGGGCCCTCATTGCCAAAACCCTTGATCGAAGCCATGATGATCTTCGGGTTGATCTTTTGTATTTGCTGCCACCCGAATCCAAGCCGATCAAGCACGCCGGGACCGAAGTTTTCCATTACCACGTCACAGGAATTGAGCAAGTCGCTGAACACTTCCTTGCCCATCGGGTTTTTCAGATTGACCGTGATCGAACGCTTGTTGCAATTGAGCATCGTAAAATACAAGCTGTCGGCGTCGGGTATATCTTGTAACTGCTTGCGCGTGACATCCCCGGTTGGGGGTTCGAGTTTGATGACTTCAGCCCCGAGAAAAGCCATAAGTTGGCTGCAGGTGGGGCCGGCCTGCACGTGGGTCATATCCAAAACCCTGATTCCGGAAAGTGCTCTGTCCACAACTGTCTCCTCAAGTTACTTGTACATGGTCTGCGCCTTCGTGCCCGGCGCGTATTCATTGGGATCTACCCAGATATTGATTACCGCGGATTTACCGGTGCCCTGCACCGCCTCGCGCGCCCGTTGCAGCGCCGGTGCGATGTCACCGGGTTGTGTCACCTCTTCCCCGTAACCACCGAGCATCTCGGCGAATTTCGAGAACGGCACATCCCCCAACAGATTGCCGACGTCCCCGCGTTCGGTTCCGTATTTCGTGATCTGCCCGTAGCGGATCTGATTCATGGCCGAGTTGTTGCCAATCACCGCAATGTACGGGGCACCGAATCGGTTGGCGGTTTCCATGTCAAAGGCGGTCATCCCGAACGAGCCATCACCGTAGTAACACAGCACTTCTTTGTGCTGGTGCACGAGTTTCGACGCCATGGCAAACCCGGTGCCTACCCCTAATGACCCCAGTGCCCCTGGGTCCATCCAATTACCCGGAGCACGCGGTTGCACTGCCTGGGCACTGATGGTGACCACATCGCCTCCGTCGCCGATGTAAATCGTGTCGTCAGTCAAAAATTCGTTGAGCTCCCAGGCGACCCGGTAGGGATGAATCGGGTCTTTATCCGATCGAAATAGCGGCATCAGTTTTTCCGTCTTCTGTGCCTCCAGCGCACGTAGCTCCTCGAGCCAGCTTTCGCGTTGTGTGGCACCATTCTCACCGGCTGCTGTAGTGGCGGCATGCACCGCTTTCAGAATCGCCCCCGGGTCGCCGACCAGGCCCAACGACAAGTCGCGGTTTTTACCCACGGTACGGTAGTCCAGATCGATTTGTACCACGGTGGCATCGGCGCGCAGCCGTTTCCCGTATCCCATGCGGAAGTCGAACGGCGTACCAACAATGACGATCACGTCCGCCTTATTGAACGCATCTCGACGCGTGCGGTGAAAATGGTGCGGATCGCCCGGCGGCAGAATGCCGCGTCCCGCGCCATTGAAGTAGGCGGGTATGTTCAGTGCACGTACCAGGTCGATCGCCTCCTGGTGACCGCGGCTGGCCCACACCTGTGTTCCCAGTAAAATCGCGGGCCGTTCGGATTCCACGAGCATCTTCGCCAATGCTTCGACATTCGCGGGATCGCCGATGGATTTCGTAGACGCCCGATAAGACCCAGCCTTGGGGATCGTCGCTTTCTCGAGGTCAATTTCACGGTCGAGTATGTCACGCGGGATTTCCAGATAACACGGGCCCGGCGCACCGTTAAAACACTCACGTGCCGCCATGGAAATCATATCCGCGACGCGCTCGGTGGAACGTACGCTCGCCGCGAACTTGGTGATCGGTGACAATATGTCGACATGGGGAAGATCCTGCAGCGATCCCATCTTGTGTTGTGTCAATGCCCCTTGACCGCCAATATGCAGCACTGGACTCTCCGATCGAAATGCGGTCGCAATCCCCGTAATGGCATTGGTGCAACCCGGACCGGCGGTGGTCACGACACAACCAAGCCGACCGGTCTGGCGCGCGTAACCGTCCGCCGCATGAGCCGCGGTTTGTTCGTGACGCACATCGACGATGCGAATGTTTTCATCCACACAGCCGTCGTAGATGTCAATGATATGGCCGCCACAGAGCGTGAATATGGTATCTACACCTTCGTTTTTGAGAGCCTTGGCAACCAGATGACCACCGGATATCACGTCGCCTGCCGCGCTTTTCTTCGCTAGGGTGTCGGTCGCCGTATCCGATGCACGCAAATCTCTTGCTCGTGTGGACATGATTTCACCTCCCGGGGAAATAATTTCGATTTAGTCCCGAAAATTTTGCGCCACTCGACTAGGACTCCAGATAATCCGTGTATTCCTTGACGTGCGCGGCCAGATCCAACGCATGTTCACGCACTAAGCGCTCCGCCACGTCGGTGTTTCTGTGTTCTAACGCCTCGATAATCCGCATGTGATCGATGATTGACTGGGAGGCGCGGTTCCCCTCTTTGATAGCCTGCGAACGTATCGACCGCATGTGAATGAATAAACTTTCCGCCATCTGATTCAAAAGTTCGCATTTACTCAATCTCATGATGGTCTGGTGAAACTCAATGTTTGTCTCGGAGTATTCATCGATGTGCGCGCCACCCTCATCAGAATCGTCGAACGTCGTAAACAACTTACGCAAACTTGCGATTTCCTGATCGGTGGCATGGATTGTGGCCAATCGCGCCGCCATCCCCTCCAATGCCGCCCATACGCAAATCATCTCGAGGATTTCCGGTTTGGTTTTTCGCACCACGAACGCACCCCGGCGTGGAATGGTCTGCACCAGGCCCTCCTGCTCCAATCGCGATATTGCCTCGCGGATGGGGGTGCGGCTGACGCCCAACTCCTCGGCCAACTTGCGTTCATCGAGCTTGGGTGGCTGTGGCGCGGCGTAAATATCCATCGAGGTGATCGCAGCCTTGAGTGCTTCGTAGACCTTGTCCTTGAGTACGAACTGGACATCCACCGGTCGCACAGGAATTTTGGGACTGGACACCGGGGGACGCCTGTCAATGCCGGTCGGAACCATTTGGTATACAATATACCATATTCGATGCTACCGGCAAGCCCACACCACGCAATTGTCGCGCGATCAACTGGTGCCTTGCGCACGAGATATTTATTGCTCCTCCCCGGGCGGGGCCGGACGCGATCGGAGTTTGCCTTTCATCCACGCAAAGACCGGAAGCAGGAATAACACCATCGCCGTCACCATGATCGGCCCGGAGATGGGCCGCTCAAAGAACACCATGAAGCTGCCGTTGGATATCAGCAGCGCCTGACGCATGGACGTCTCCGCCAACGGACCTAAGACGATCGCCAATACCGCCGGCGCCAACGGATACTCGAGTTTGCGCATCAGATACCCCACGACCCCGAATATCAGGATCAACCAGACGTCGTGCATATCCTGGGTCGGCGCGTAACCACCAACGATGCACAATACGAAAATGATCGGCGCGAGAATGGTGAACGGCAGCCGCAACACCCAGATAAAGGCGGGAATAAAGGCGACGTTGATCAATAGCGAAAACACATTGGCCACGTACAGGCTGGCGATCAATCCCCATACGAATTCCTGGTGTTCGATAAACAGCATTGGCCCGGGCTCGAGCCCCCAGATCACCATGCCGCCCAACAAGATGGCGGTGGTGGGAGAACCCGGAATCCCCAAGGTCAGCATCGGCAGCATGGAACCGGTGCTCGCCGCGTTATTGGCGGCCTCGGGTGCCGCGACGCCTTCCGGATTGCCCTTACCAAAGGATTCGGGATGTTTGGATATTGTCTTCGCCACCCCGTACGCCATCAACGACCCGGGGGTCGCTCCGGCGGCCGGCAGAATACCGACGAAGTAGCCGAGAAACGAACCCATAACGGTCGCCTTAATGGTGTGTTTAAAGGTACGCAAATCATCGATGATCCGGCGCACCGTTACCGTAGCCTGAGAGATCTGCACATCTCCCTTGCTGCTCTCAATGGTCCACAGCATTTCGCCGATGCCGTAAATACCGATCGCCAGCACCAGGAAATTGATGCCATGCAGGAACCCCGGTATATCAGCGAAAATCAAACGCGGCTGGCCGCTGATAATATCGAGGCCCACCGCGCTGAACACCAATCCGATGAATATTGAGAACAGGGTCTTGGGTATGTCGTCCCCACCGAGACCGATAAAGGTGGCAAACGCCAACATCATGAGCGCAAATTCTTCCGCCGCGCCGAACGCCAGGGCCACCGCCGCCAGTGGCGGCGCAAATAAGGTAAACAGAATCACCGAAATCGTGCCACCGACGAAGGACGCGGTCGCCGCAGTAATCAGCGCTTTGTCCGCCAACCCCTGCAACGCCATGGGCCGCCCGTCGAAGGTCGTCGCCACCGCTGTGGACGCACCGGGGATACCAAGCATGATTGAGCTGATGGCACCCCCATACATCGCACCGTAGTAGATCGCGGCCAAGAAAATAATCGCCCCCGTGGGTGGGACCAGAAATGTCATCGGTAGCAGGATCGCCACGCCGTTTACCGATCCTAATCCCGGCATCGCACCGATAAACAGGCCCAATGCACAACCGAAAATCACCAAACCCAGGTTGAGCGGTTGAAAGGCAATCGCAAATCCTTGGATAAGGTGGTCGAGAATTTCCACGGCGGGGCGCTAGAGAAAGATGTCGTACAGGGGATAGAAAAGCGGCTCGGTGAAACCCTTGGGAAGGGTGATTTTCAATGAAATCTCAAAAAAGAAAAACGCCACAACCGGAGTCGCCACGGAAATTACGCCAGTTGGCAACCAGCGATGACCGCCCATGTATCGCATGTAGAACAGCATGAACAGGGGAATGGAGACATAGACCCCGACGATATGGATCAGCCCGATCATCACCGTCAGCGAACCGGCCACCAGCAAAAACATTCGCAGCGTCGCAGAATCCATGTACTGGCCGGTGGACGCCGCCACCGTACCGGCGCGTCCAAACCAGCGCACGATTATCCAGATGCAGCAAACCAGCATCCCGGCAGACAACCAAAACGGAAATGCCCCACCGCCTGGGCCCTCCTCGGGAATCCAGCCGATGGGGAGTTCCGCGCTTTTCCACATCAAGTAGACCGAAAACAATCCCATCACCGCCGCCATCACTAGTTCCGCTTTGCGCACGGTGCCCGGCCTTGTTTATTCGTCGCGTTTGTACCGCGGGAGCTTAAATCTCACCTATATCCTTCAACATCGTCTCGTGGATATCCTTCTCCCGCTTCCAATAGGCCTTTAAATCGCTGCCGGTCAAGAATTCACCCTGCAGGCTCTTCTTTTTCATGTAGCCCTGCCATTCCTCCGTTTGGAAGACCTTCTTGAACACGTTGCGGTAGTACTCTTCGGCCTCTTTGCTCATACCCGGCGCGCCGACCACGCTGCGCTGCATGAAATACACGAAATCCTTGCCCAACTCGCGAAACGTCGGCGCATTCGCGAACAATGGCAACCGATCCTGGGTAAATGCCGCCAACGGAACCGTGTTCCCGGCTTCATAAAAGCCGAGCTGTTCCGATGGGTTATTGACCGTTGAATTGGCGTGCTTGCCGGCCAGTTCCTTCGCAACGCGGCCGCCGCCTTTGAAGGGTACGTACTTCATGTCCAGGCCATAGGCCTTGTTGAGGAAATTGGTCAGCAATTGGTCCTCTTGACCCTTACCGGTCCCCGCCATAATCCATTTGTTACCGGCCGACTTGGCGGCCTTGACGAAATCATCGACGTTCATGATGCCTGTGTCCTTGTGCACCCACAGCAGGAACGTGTCTTCAGCCATGCGGCCGATCGGCGCGAATGTCATGACGTCGACCCCCAACCCAGGCTGACGCAGCGGTGTGGTGTAGAAACTATTCAACGTGACCATGATCGTATGGTCGTCACCAGTTTTCTGCTTCAGATGAACCAACGCCTCCGCACCGGAACCCCCGGGTTTGTTGATCGGAATAAACGGCTTGGAAGCAAGTTTGTGTTTTTCGATCACACTTTGCATCAAGCGCGCCATCTTGTCCGCGCCACCGCCCTTACCCGCCATGATTATGAAATCAACGGGTTTTTTCGGCTCCCAGCCAGCGACTGCGATTCCTGAAAAAACCAACGCAACCACGATTACGACGGCAGGTACCACTGCCGTTTTGCACAGAGTCTTCATCGTTCTCCTCCTAAAGGTGTTGTCAGTAACCCGGCGTATGTCTGTCCGGGTTATGTGTGCCCCGCACCCGACTCGGGGTGCGACAGCAGGCATCGCTACATCTTATTTTCTTGGTATATCGTATACCAAAAAGAATGCGTCTCGCAATAAGCGCAACACAAACAGACCCTGTTCATTACCTCTGCGTGTCGATCACGACCAAATTTCGCGAGTCTAGCCCGCTTTTCTCACCAGGATCCCGGATGCTGGAGAAGGAACTTGCGCTGCGCTAGAGCGAGATGCCCAGCCGCAGTGATGCGTTGAGTGAAGCGCAATATGCGGGCTAACCACGCGCCAATACTTGTGCCATGGTGGCTCCGATCGTGACTGGTGACTCGGCAACATGGACTCCGGCAGCGCGCAACGCGTCGATCTTGGCTTCGGCGCCGCCGGTTCCATGCTGAATGATCGCGCCCGCATGGCCCATGCGCCGACCCGGCGGCGCAAAGCGACCCGCAACATAGGCGACGATGGGCTTAGCGCTCGGATTGGCTCGCAAATACTCAGCCGCTTCTTCCTCCGCCTCACCTCCGATCTCACCAATAAGAATCACGCCATCGGTCTCATCATCGTCCCTGAACAACGCCAGGCAGTCACAGAATGTCATGCCTTGTAGCGGATCGGCGCCGATCCCGATGCACGTGGATTGACCTAGATTGGCCTTGCTTGTTTGGTCGACCGCCTCGTACGTGAGCGTCCCGGTACGGGAGATAATGCCGATCCGGCCGCGGCGGAAGATCTCTTGCGGCATAATGCCGATCCGGCACTCACCCGGGGTGATAATTCCGGGACAATTCGGACCGAGCAATCTGGTGTTGGCCGACTCCAAGGCACGCTTGATGCCAACTATGTCCAACACTGGAATGCGTTCGGTGACACACACAACCAATGGCATATCGGCGTCAATGGATTCATGGATTGCTTGTGCGGCATGGTCGGGAGGCACGAAAATCACGCTGGCATCGGCGCCGGTGGCAGTAACCGCCTCTTTTACCGTGTCGAAAACCGGTAAACCCAGGTGTCTGGCACCACCCTTTCCGGGCCGCACGCCTGCGACCATATTGGTACCGGAAGCGAGCGCCTGTTCCGTAAAAAATGTACCCTGCTGCCCGGTTATACCTTGGCAGATCACCTTCGTGTTTGCGTTGACTAATACCGACATTTTGTCATTACCTCGAAATCACATCATCCATTCACGTTTCGCCACTTACCCCGCGCACCCGCTGCCACCATGAACGGCGTTGAATCTCTTTGGTCTGTTTCGCCGCCTGCACTGCTTTGTCCGCGGCATCTGCCAGATCGCTGGCAAAAATAACATCCGGCTCCGCATCCTTGAGCCTGCGGATCGCAAAAGTCGCGTTCGTCCCGGCAAGCCTGGCGACCAACGGCACCGTCAGGGGCGTGTCACGATTCGCCATGATGATCGCGTCCGCGATGGTGTCACAGCGCATGATGCCACCACCAAACACGTTAACTAAAATGCTCGCCACGCCAGGATCTGACAATAATAGCCTTAACGCCTCTTTGATCCGCCCTACCTGGGCCACCGGCGGCACATCGAGAAAGTTCGCGGGCTCTCCCCCAAGCAAATGAATCGCGTCCAGGGTCGCGAGAGCAGTTCCGGCGCCGCTCGCCAAACAACCGATGTTACCGTCCAACTTCACGTAATTTATCCCATGTTGTACCGCCTCGAGTTCTCCTAGCTGCAATTCGGCTCGGTCACGAAGCGCCTGGATGTCGTGGTGCCGGAATAATGCGTTGTCGTCGAATGTCAACGTTGCATCCAAGGCGATTACCTCGTTTGCAGCCGTGATCGCCAACGGATTTATTTCAATGAGCGATGCATCCAAATCGACAAACATTTCATACATGGTACGTATGAGACGGGCCGTAACGCCCGCTTGTTCGTCACCAAGCGCCAACTCTGACACCACACTTCGAGCTGCTTCTTCTCCCAAGCCCTCGCGCGGATCGACGGCAAGTTTCACGATCGACTCTGGATGTTGTTTGGCGATCGATTCGATATTGATACCCCCTGCTGCCGATGCGATCAACGTCACCCGGCTGCTGTGACGGTCAACCAACATGCCAAGGTACAGTTCACTTTGAACGTCGCACGCTCGTTCGACGTAAACACGATCCACCTCACGACCCGCCGGCCTGGTTTGCGTCGTGATGAGCGCATTGCCCAACATTTGCCCGGCATGCTTTTCGACATCGGCGACAGATTTCGCCATGCGCACACCGCCTTCCCCCTGGGGCGCATTTTCGAAATGACCGGCGCGGCGCCCGCCTGCGTGGATCTGTGCCTTGACCATCCAAGCATCGCCTCCCATGTCACGGGCAATTCGTACCGCGTCATCAACGGTAGAAGCAGCACCACCCTCGGGTACGGGTATGCCATATTTAGCAAAAAGTTGCTTGGCTTGATACTCATGAATATGCATGGTTCTCCCCTAGACGCTCAAGCGCTGTTCCGCTTCACCGGCAAGCGACAACACCACCTTCCCAAAATGCGTGCTCGCCTCCATTTTCCGGTGCGCTGCTTCCGCATCATGCAAACCGTACACGCTATCGATCAATGGCACAATCTTACGCGCCGACAATTGCGGTAAAACGCTGTTCGAAAACTTGGAGATAATGGCCGCCTTCTCCGGCAATGTCCGGGACCTCAGGACAGATCCAACGATCTTTTGCCGCTTCACCATCATCAAAGCAAGGTTCACCTCAGCCTTTACTCCGCCCATTACCCCGATGATCACCAGTGTTCCGCCAACTGCAAGGGCTTTCATATTGGAAGCAAGATAAGCGGCGCCGATATGATCCAATATCACCTGGGCGCCCCGCTTGTTAGTAAAACTCCTGACCTCATCGGCAAACTTCTGGGTAGTGTAGTCAATGACGAAATCAGCGCCGAGTGTTTTTACGCGCTCGATCTTCTGCGGGGAGGCGGTCACCATGATTTTCACCGCCGGGGTCAACGCCTGACACAGCTGAACGGCAGCGGTGTTGACGCCGCCGCCGCCACCGTGTATCAGCACCGCACCGTCATTTTCCAGCCCGCCGATCAAGAATACGTTGAGATAAGCGGTGATATAGGTCTCGCAGACACACGCCGCCTCATTGAAGCTCATTGAATCGGGGATGGGCATAACGTGTGCGGCATGAGCCACTGCGAACTCCGCGTACCCACCGCCTCCAACCAGCGCCATGACCCGGTCACCCGCATGCCACTGGGTGACTTCGACACCGACCTCCTCCACAACGCCGGCAACCTCGAGTCCCAAAATTTCCGAGTCTCCCGGGGGCGCAGGGTAATGACCTTGGCGTTGAACGATGTCAGGGCGATTGACTGAAGTAGCCATCACCCTGATGAGCACTTGCCCCGCCTGCGCCGTCGGTGTTTCCGTCTCCCCGAGGTAAAGTACATCAGGACCGCCGAAATTCTTTAATAGCACCGCCTGCATGTTGTCGTTTCGCTGTCGCGGATTAACCCGTATACGCCGCCACCGATCGCGGATGACGGCGACGGCGCTGGGCGGCTGGGCGCCGCGCTGGCGCGATCACAAATCGGATCGGAGTCACGAACTCCGATCCCTGCTGTTTTGTTGAGTGAAGTGCAAGTTATCGCGTTCGCGACCTGGCCGGCATCGGATCAGGCGCACATCCGGGAATAAAGTGTCGTTCCAGGCAGTCATGTTACTCTTAACGCCAAACCAATGCGGCCCCCCTCTTTCAGCAACCGTGGCGGAATATTCGGGATATTTCCATCGACCCTCATCCATCGCACTGCAATTTCGCCGTCGTCGTTCCGGTTAGTTACCGCTCAGCCGTTAACACCGTCGTCGCCGTGTCTACACGGGCCGCGCAAAATTTGAACTCAGGAATCTTACCGTAAGGATCGAGCGCAGGATTGGTCAGCACATTGGCCGCCGCTTCGGCATAGCAAAACGGGATAAATATCATGCCGGTCGGAATGGCTGTGTCCGCTCTGGCCTTGAGTTCGATCATACCGCGCCTAGTAGTGACGTTCACCAGCGCTCCCGGTTGGATATCGAGACGGCGCAAATCGACGGGTGACAGACTGGCAACCGCCTCCGGTTCGATCTCATCCAGGATGCTGGCACGGCGGGTCATCGCACCAGTATGCCAATGTTCGAGTTGCCGCCCGGTCGTCAAGATCATCGGGTACTCCTCATCCGGTAGCTCGTCCGGTGAGGTTAACGCTGCGGGGACTAGTTTACCGCGGCCGCTGGCGGTAGGAAATCGATCACCGAACACAATCGCTTCGCCTGGTGTATCGGGAGCGCTGCATGGATAGGTGACGGCGCTCTCCGCCTCTAAGCGCTCCCAGGTGATATTGTTGAAGGACGGCATGACCTTCGTCATTTCGGCAAAAACATCGCGTGGATGACTGTAATGCCAATCACAGCCGATGCGTCTTGCCATCTCCTGGATAATCCACCAGTCCTGACGCGCGTCCCCGGGCGTGTTCAGCGCGCGCCTTCCTAGTTGAACCTGACGATTGGTGTTCGTGACGGTGCCTTCTTTTTCCGGCCACGCAGACGCCGGCAATATCACGTCGGCAAAAAATGCGGTTTCGGTTAGAAAAAGATCCTGCACCACGAGGTGATCGAGCTTGGCGAGCGCCTCGCGCGCGTGTTCTGCATCCGGATCTGACATCGCTGGATTTTCACCCATGATGTACATTCCCTTGATCTGTCCCGCGTGGATCGCCGTCATGATCTCCACGACGGTCAAGCCCTGTTGCGCATCGAGCGCGCTGCCCCAGAAATCTTCGAAGCGACCGCGGACATCCGCCACCTCGACGGATTGATAGTCGGGATACATCATCGGTATCAGACCAGCGTCAGAGGCGCCTTGTACATTGTTTTGACCACGGAGTGGATGGAGCCCGGTTCCGGGCCGACCCACATGCCCAGTGATCAGTGCCAGCGCGATCAAGCAACGAGCATTGTCGGTGCCATGAATATGCTGCGAGATCCCCATACCCCAAAATATGATCGCCGCGCCCGCCTGGGCATATGTCCGCGCCACGGTACGGATGGTCTCGGCCTCAATGCCACATACGTGAGACATTGATTCAGGTGTATAGTCTTTGACGTGGCGCTTTAGGTTTTCGAAACCCTCCGTGTGCGCATCGACGTATACCCGATCATAAAGTTGCTCTGCAACGATTACATTGAGCATCGCGTTCAGCAACGCAACGTCAGTGCCGGGCTTGAACTGCAACATGTGCTTGGCATGCCGTCTCAGCGCCTGCCCTCTTGGATCCATGACAATCAAAGTGCCCCGCTTGGCTGCTTGTTTGAAATAGGTCGCCGCAACCGGATGATTTTCTGTTGGGTTGGCGCCAATCACAATTATCACGTCGGCGTCCTTGACGGCGGTAAATGGCGCGGTGACCGCGCCGGAACCGATTCCCTCGAGCAACGCCGCCACCGATGACGCGTGACACAGACGGGTACAGTGATCCACATTATTAGTGCCGAATCCGGTGCGCACGAGTTTTTGGAAAAGATACGCCTCTTCATTTGAGCACTTTGCAGAACCAAATCCCGCCAATGCTCGATGACCGTCGCGGTCGCGAATCGCCGTGAACCCTTCCGCCGCTGCGTGCAACGCCTCCTCCCAACTCGCCTCGCGAAAGTGGGTCAAAGGATGCGCCGGGTCGAGGTCAAGATCACCGTGCTTGAGTGCATCATCATGGCGGATCAGCGGTTTTGTGAGGCGATGCGGGTGCTGAACGTAATCAAAACCAAACCGGCCCTTGACACACAGACGATTCTCGTTTGCCGGGCCCGCCCGGCCCTGGACCGCGGCTACTTGATTGTCTTTGACCTGATATGTGATCTGGCAGCCGACCCCGCAGTAGGGGCAGATGCTATCCACCGCCGTTAACAAATCATTCTTGCCAATGCCGTTTGCATCAACCAGAGAGGCCGCCATCAACGCCCCCGTTGGACAGGCCTGCACGCACTCGCCGCACGCCACACAGGTGCTCTCACCCATGGGATCGTCGAAGTCAAATACGATTTTTACGTCATGACCCCGGTACGCCATGCCGATCACGTCATTGACCTGCACCTCGCGACACGCGCGCACACACAGATTGCAGTGTATACAAGCATCCAAAGCAACGTGCATTGCCGGGTGGCTGGCATCCGCAGCCGGCGCATCGCGAAGCGGAAACCGGCTTCCGTCAACACGCAGCCGCTCGGCCCAATGCCAGAGCCGGGACTCTTTATCGTGCGCGGCTTCACGTGGCGGTTGATCCGCCAGCAACAACTCCATCACCATACTCTGTGCACCGACGGCGCGCGCGCTGGTAGTGTGTACCTCCATTCCCGCTGTCGGTTTACGCAAACATGAAGCCGCCAACACCCGCTCACCTTCGATCTCCACCATACATACCCGACAGTTGCCGTCCGCGCGGTAACCGGGGGCCGGAGAAAAGCAAAGATGGGGTATATCAACACCGCAGCGTTTGGCTGCCTGCCAAATCGTCTCGCCGGGCACGGCATCGATCGCGCGACCGTCGAGCTTGAACTGCAGCGGCTTACCCATCGATATCCTCGGGGAAATATTTGAGCACACATTGGATCGGGTTACCCGCGGCTTGCCCCAGCCCGCAGATCGATGCGTCCGCCATCGTCTCACTCAGGTCCGACAACAGCGCGCGATCCCACCGCGGGTCCGTCATCAACTGCGCGGCTTTCTCCGTCCCTACCCGGCAGGGCGTGCATTGTCCACAGCTTTCTCGCTGAAAAAACCGCATCAAATTCAATGCCACGTCGCGCATATTGTCCTGGTCACCAAACACCACAATCGCCGCGGAACCGATCAGACACCCGTATTGTTCCAATGTCCCGAAGTCCAGAGGCACATCACCCAGCAACGCCGGCAGGATGCCGCCTGATGCACCGCCGGGTAAATAAGCCTTGAAAACGTGGCCAGCCTGCATGCCGCCGCAATATTCTTCGATCAGTTCCCGGACGGTAATGCCAGCCGGCGCAAGCTTTACACCCGGTTCTCTTACCCGGCCCGAAACGGAAAAGCTGCGCCACCCGTTGCGTCCGTTCCGCCCCGCAGCGGAGAACCACGCGGGCCCTTTCTCCACGATGTCGCGCACCCAGTAGAGGGTCTCTACATTGTTCACCAGCGTCGGTCGATTGAACAGTCCGATCTCGGCCACATAAGGAGGTCGATTCCGCGGCAGACCGCGTTTACCCTCGATCGATTCAATCATCGCGGATTCCTCACCGCAGATATAGGCCCCGGCGCCGCGGCGTAAGTCTATAGATCCACTTCTGGCAAGCCCTTCGCTTTCCACCCGCGTCAATTCCTGCAACAGAATCTCGCGTATTGCCGGATATTCATCGCGCAGATAGAGATAACATCGCTCGGCGTCCACGGCCCACATGGCAATCAACATTCCCTCAATGAAACGATGCGGGTCATGTTCCAAATAGTAGCGGTCTTTGAACGTGCCCGGTTCTCCTTCATCGGCATTCACCGCCAACAGACGCGGCGCCGGTTTTCCACGCACGATACGCCACTTGCGGCCGGTGGGGAAACCTGCCCCTCCCAAACCACGAAATTGCGCCTGTTCCAGTGCGGCCATCACCTCGTCGGGTTCTTGTTCACCGGACAGGCACGCATGCAACAGTGTGTAACCCCCGTCCCCGACGTACTGATCAAAGCTGATATATTCCGGCACTTGGGGATCGGTGCGGCGCTCCTGGACTGCCGCGAGCACCGACGCCACGCTGGCGTGATCGACAAAATAATGACCCGTCTCGGCGATCGGCGCCGTGTCGCAGCGTCCCATACAGGGCGCCCCCACGACACGCACCTGGGCGCCGCAATGTTCTGTCAATGCGCTCAGCAGGGCATGCGATCCCGCGAGTTCACAGGCGATACTGTCACACACGCGAACGGTCAGCGGCGGGGGCGGTGCCGCGCCTTCCTTGATCACATCAAAATGCGCGTAGAAAGTCGCCACCTCATACACCTCGGTCTGCGCTAACCGCATCTCCTCGGCCAATGCCGCCAGATGCGGCGCGGAAAGGTGACCGAAGCGATCCTGGATGCGGTGCAGATGTTCGATGAGCAGGTCCCGCTGCCTGGATCGCCCGCCCAGCAGCTGCTGAATCGCCGTCATCGCGTTCGCATCGACCTGCCGGCCCTTGGGGACAATCCCGGATTTACCTCGCCGTGCCCCCGGATGCCCGCGATGGCTGGCGATTTTGGCGCGACTCATGTTCTCCACCAAGCCTCTGGCCCTGGAATATTCTGGTATACATTATACAAGATAGGTCGGCCGTGCAAGATCCCGCGTCCGACACACGCTGTCACTCGTCCGGTCCATGGGCGTTTGCCGCTATCTCGATTGTTTCGCCCCGGTGTTGATCAGCCTGTTCCTCACTTGCGGTGCTCATCCGCGCCGCATCGACGTCTCGCGTGCTGCGTTGACGGCCGTATAATTCGACCGGCACACGCGATTGATCCGGACCGCAGAACTGCGGGCGCGGCACAACATTCACGCCCTGCCAAGCATACCGTTTTCTTCGGTCGCCGGACCGTGCTGTATAGTCCCACAAAAAGGTTCGCGAAGAAAAAATCCATGCCTTCTCATACGCGCTAACGCCGCACGCTTGAAAACGGACCCCCATGACTGCGCAATTCGTCGATCATAACGACAGCATCACTACGATCGACGCGCAATTCATTGCGCCGGGAATCGTCTCGATACATCTGATTGAGCAGAACGGAAATTTCGCATTTATCGATACCGGAACGACGCATTCAATACCGCTGATTCGCGAAGTCATGCGTGCAAAGGACATCCCCGCAGATCGGGTGGCCTATGTGATAGTCACCCACGTGCATCTCGATCATGCCGGGGGGGCAGGCGCCATGATGCTCGAGTTCCCCCGCGCAAAGCTCGTCGTCCATCCGCTTGGCGCACGCCACATGATCGATCCAGCCAAATTGGTGGCCGGCACCATGCGTGTATATGGGTCGGATAAGGCACGGCAGCTCTATGGCGAGATTCTTCCCGTTGATCAATCCCGGGTGATCGTGGCCGCGGACGGATACGAATTGGATTTTTACGGCCGCCGGTTACGGTTTCTGGATACACCCGGGCACGCACGGCATCATTTTTCAATGCTCGACGAGAAATTTGGCAACCTGTTCGCCGGAGACACCATGGGCATTTCCTACCGTGCTTTCGATTCCGTCCGCGGACCATTTTTGTTTCCGACCACGTCACCGGTGCAATTCGATCCCGGTGCGCTGCGCCAATCGATCGATCGACTGATACAAACCGCGCCGCGAGTCATCTATCTCACCCACTTCGGACCGATCACCCCAACCGGAAACTTGGCCGGCGGCCTGTACAGGCGTTTGGAGACCATGGTCGACATAGCCCTTGGCGCAGAAATCCAACCATCCCGAGAATCCCGGCTGCGTTACTTGATTGGTGAATACCTCCTCCGGGAAGCCAAGCAGCATGCACCGTTGCTTAGCGACGAGCAGATCCGGCGCCATCTTGCCATGGACGTTGCTCTGAACGCGCAGGGTTTAAACATCTGGCTGGAAAGACGCCAAAGACATTAGGCCGCATTTCTCACCAGGCACCCGGCTTCTGATGTCACCGAGCGATCCGGAGACCCGCGCAACCGCGTTTGGGCTGCACGCGACCATGGCCCGCCACGTATATCGCTCCCCGCGCAGCAGGGGACATTACTGCGCCAGTCCTGCGCCAGCATTGGGGGCCTTGGCAAAGGTCCTTTTTATTGCACCAAGCGCCAAGGAGATGAAAACGGCGGCTGTTGGCGTTTGCCTCCAGTTAAACGCGTTATCGTCAGGCGTTCATGCGATTTTCAATCAGATCGTTGACCACCGACGGATCAGCAAGGGTACTGGTGTCGCCAAGGTTATCGATTTCATTCTCGGCAACCTTGCGCAAAATGCGGCGCATGATCTTGCCCGAGCGCGTCTTCGGTAAACCCGGGGCCCATTGAATGAAATCCGGCGTGGCGATCGGACCTATTTCAGTGCGCACGTGTTGCGCCAGCTCTCTACGCAGCTCTTCGGATGGTTCAATACCGACCATGAGGGTCACATAGGCATAGATGCCTTGTCCTTTGATGTCATGGGGACACCCCACCACCGCCGCCTCGGCCACAGCATCATGCAACACCAGTGCGCTCTCGACCTCGGCGGTACCCATACGGTGACCGGAAACATTGATCACATCATCGACACGGCCGGTTATCCAATAATATCCGTCCTCGTCCCGCCGACAACCATCGCCGGTGAAGTAGTAACCCGGGTACATCTTGAAATAGGTGTCAAAAAAGCGCTGATGATCGCCGTACACGGTGCGCATCATTCCCGGCCACGGACGCGTAATCACCAGATTGCCGGATGTGGCACCTTCCAGGATATTTCCATTCTCATCCATCAGCGCCGGCGTCACGCCAAAAAAAGGTTTGGTCGCCGACCCGGGCTTCAGTGCGGTGGCTCCGGGTAGCGGGGTAATGAGAATACCCCCGGTTTCCGTCTGCCACCAGGTATCTACAATCGGGCAGCGCTCTTCGCCAACGACACGGTAGTACCACTCCCACGCTTCAGGGTTGATTGGTTCGCCAACGGTCCCGAGCAGTCGGATACTCTTACGGCCGGCGCGGGTAACGAAAGCGTCGCCCTGCGCCATCAACGCCCGGATCGCGGTCGGCGCAGTGTAGAAGATATTGACCTGATGCTTGTCGACGACATCCCAAAAACGGCCGGCATCCGGATACGTGGGTATCCCCTCGAACATTAGTGTTGTCGCGCCATTAGTCAACGGACCGTAAATAATGTACGAATGACCGGTTACCCACCCCACGTCTGCAGTGCACCAATAGATGTCGCCTTCGTGATAATCGAAGACGTATTTATGGGTAATGGCCGTGTAGAGGTTGTAACCGCCGGTGGTATGACACACACCCTTGGGCATGCCGGTGGAACCAGAGGTGTACAAAATAAACAGCGGGTCCTCGGCATCCATTTCTTCGGCGGCGCAATCTGCAGACGCGGCTTCGCAGATATCGTGATACCAAACGTCACGGCCCTCAATCCAATCAATGTCCATTCCGCCGTGCCTCACCACAACGACCTTCTCAATGCTCGGCGCATTCTCGAGCGCCTTGTCGCCGTTGGCCTTGAGCGGCACCGGCTTGCTCCCGCGCAAACCTTGATCGGCGGTGATCAGCACCTTGCACTTGGAGTCATTGATACGATCGCGCAGCGAATCCGGAGAAAATCCACCGAACACGACGGAATGGATCGCCCCGATGCGGGCGCACGCCAACATTGCCACCGCCACCTCGGGAATCATCGGCATATATATACACACCCGGTCACCCTTGGTTACACCCAAGGTCTTCAGTGCACTGCCGAATTTGCAGACCTGTTCATGCAGCTCGCGATAGGTGATCTTTTTGTCGACACTGGGGTCATCCCCTTCCCAAATAATCGCCACCTGATCACCGCGGGTCTCCAAGTGCCGATCCAGACAATTATGTGAGACGTTTAACTTACCGCCCTCGAACCAACGAATATCGGCCTTGTGGAAGTCATAATCCATGACCCGGTCCCACTTCTTGAACCAATCAACGAATTCTTCCGCCTGCTCACCCCAAAATCCCTCGGGATCTTCTACCGAGCGCTTGTACATTTCATTGTATTTCGCCTCGTCGATGTAGGCACGTTTGGCTGCCCCCGCGGGGACCGGATACACTTTATTTTCTGACATGACTTTCTCCTTCGGTGAAGTCGTATATCTGTGCCCGGAGCGGCCGGACTCAGGCAATACTGATTATTATCGTGGCCAGGATCACGCATCCCCACGTTCATTCGCCTGCGCCGCATTCGAAATCCGCAGCCGGCATCGCTGAGTTGCCGCGAAGGCGTTGATTTTAAAGAGTGACGGCTTGCTGTCAATTCCCAACCGCCAGATTCCAAATTCTGCACTCCGTGCGACGCGCAGAATCACCCCGACGGAACCAGATTTAGATCTCACGGTCCCATTCAGGTACGGTGCGAAATATCCCACATGTCTCGCCAGGGGGCGCGTGCACGTATATGGCACCACCGCGGCGACATAAGATGGGAAAAAAATATGGTTGGGATTAGCAATTCGATCATTGGCCGGCACCGCCCTCGGTATCCAATCAGGCACTTATCCCCGCGCCGCCGCGGTCGCGAACGCCCAACAATGGCGCTGTACGCGGCTCCTACGCCGGCGAAGCATTTCTCTGCCGCACGGCGTCCAGCCGCCTGCAACCGGCGGCATCGGCAGTTACTCACATGTGAACTGCCGCCGCAACACCTGCGGGAGCGCACGCTTGAAATCTAACGCCGCTTCCAGATCTCGAAGAGCCAGCGCATACTTCAATCGGCACATTGACGCCGATATTGTAGCCGTCCTTGACGCTTCGTCGGTGATGGAGGTCACCGAATTTCGGTTTTTCCAGCTTGCCTACCGCGACTGGCACGGCCGCAAGGCGAGCGATCAGCAAATAGAACAATATTTCGCGGCCTACATGTTTGCCGAGCGCATTCCCAGTTGGGTTCGCAGCTTCGCACGTAAAATCCTGCAGCTACACGCTGATGGGCGTTTAGACCCGAAAACCTTCGGCATCTGGCAGCGTCTTCCCAGCGCCCGCATGAGATTCTTTGCCAAGGCGTACATGGCAGCACTTATAGTGATTTTCATCGCGATCACACTGTCGGTGTATTCGCTTCCGGAGGAAGTAATGGCCGTGTTCCGCCAATGTTACTTCCCGCCTTGTTACTGAGAAAAACAAAAAAGCGGGTCGGCACCGCGACGCTGGTCTGATTTCTTCCTGCAATGTTACTCACCGAACACTTTGAGTAAATCGACGAAAAAAAAACGCATACAAAAAATCAGCGCAATACAGCCGAACAACAGGTGGCCAATGTCGCTCTCGCCATTCTCGTCACGATAGGTAATACCGTGATAGGCAATGAATCCGGTCACTGCGACCAACACTATGCTTTTCAACGTGTCTAGTTCACCCATGGGAACAAAGCCCCGTTTTGCCGGGTTGGAGCATCCGGGCCGAGCCGTGCGCGTTCTGTGCCTGCTTCACTGCTTGTAGCTTCTTTGTTTGGCGTCCAATTCCGGCACCCGCAACAGCCGCTGATCTGCGGGTTTTTCCAATTCCTGCTTGAGGTACTCGGCGCGTTTTTTGATGGTCGGCGGTTCTGCCGGTTGATTGCGCAAGAACCGGGTCAACCAATGCGGTCCTTCGGCGACTTTTTCATCGAGCTGCAAAGCCTTCTCGTAATCCGCTATCGCCAGATCATAGCGGCCCAAGCGGTCATAAAGTATGCCGCGATTTGCGTAAGCGCCCCCAAAGTACGGTTGCATCAAGACCGCGCGATCAAACCACGCCAGCGCCTCGTCGTGGCGGCCCAGCTGCATCAAGGTCCTGGCCTTGGCGCGGACGTATCGGGGGGTCTCCGGTTGCTTCTCCAAGGCTTTTTCATATTGGCGCAGCGCGTTCTCATAGTCACCATCTTCGAACAGCGTGTTGCCTTGCTGATACGCGGCATTTCCCGGGGTTTTTTCGACCAAGAAAGAATCCCAGATCATCACACCTATGACGACCACCGCGATCCCGATGGCGACGTACTTTAGAAATCGGTATAGCGTTTCATCCACCGGTGGGAAATCCCAGGCGTGCGACGTTGTACAACACGGAAAAGAAAAAACTCATGATTGCGGAAATGAAGCGGGCACGTTGCTTTTCCGCCGCCAGTTCCTGCTCGTTCAGCTCTTTTTGCAATTTTTTCTGCATGCGGCGCACGCTGACTACCCAAACCAGTTGAGTAACGGGATAAAACAACAGGGCAGCCAACAGAAACACCCAAAACCAGAACATCAACATGACGCTGATTGTAGCCTTTTCAGGCTGATCTTTGAAAAACTTTGATCCTTAAGTGACCGCAATAAAAAGGGGGAGGGTTTCCCCTCCCCCACGATTTAACACTGAACTGAGGAATTAGAGATCGTCAGTTGCTTCGTGGTAATCGCCGATGTCTTCGTACAGCACCTCGATTTCTTTATCGGGGACTGTGGACATCTCCATCTTATAGGCAAGGAACCACATCATGAACACACCCAGTGCCCACCACAGCAGTTGCCAGGCCCAGATCGACGGCATGCCGAAGGTCCAAGTGGCGTAGTCATTCGGATTACCGAAAATGGTATTACCGATGACCGCGCCGGGACCGATGCCGAAGAAGAACCACACTAATACGATGATCCACGCGACCGGCACCAGCCCGCGTTTGGACTCCGGCAGGCTCGCATGCTCACGCAGAAAGTTGTGGAATTTCATCTTGTGGTCGGTATCCGCCTGGTTCTGAGTAAACGACGAAATGATGATCGCCAGACCCAGGTTGAAGAAGATGCCCCACCCTGCGGAGTGGATCGTCCACGGCCAACGGCCCCATGGAAAGAACTGCGCACCGATCTTCTCGGTGATGGTTACCACGATGAGGCCCGCCGCCAGACCGACGGTGATGCCGGCCCGGGTAAACCACGGGAAGTAGCACACCGACATCAACGAAGGCCACATCTGGAAGCCGTAGGCCACTGCCAGACCGCCCAGCAACACCAGTGCGTCGGTTGCGGTGGTGGCAACCACCAAAGCCGCCAGCACGATGACCAACACACCAACACGGCCGAAGAACTTCTGCTGGCCATGACTGGCTTGCGGCAAGATGAAGTGCTTGAGCAGGTCGCGCGTGAGCATGCCGCCGGCGGTGGACATATAGGCCGCACCGGTAGACTGCATCGCGGCTAGCGCGCACACCGACAACAGTCCCACCAGCCAGGGCGCGGTATTTCCCATCAGGTGGATGAGCTGCGGTACCAGCATGCCCTGCTTGCCCGCCGACTCCATCAGGTCCTTGCCGCCAAGCGCTTCACCCATGACGTTATTGACCAGTTCCGGATGGGCCGTCGCAAAAGCGAGGTCGGCGCCCAGCAAGTGCCCGCCCAACCCCTGCATGGCGGTGAAGATGAACAAAATGATGCCGATGCCGAAAGAAGAAGCCCACACCTGTTGTGGCGCGAACGGACGGGGGTCGGCGTTGGCGAACGCCCACATGGTGAACGCCGGTGAGGAGTGAATGCCCATCAGCGCGAACATGTAGGTGAGGACCATGATGCCAGTCCACGCGCCACCGACCGGGTTCTCGACACCCAAGCCCGCGACGAACTGAATCACACCAGGAATGGCAATGTAGTGGCTGTAGCCGTCCGCTGTCTTCTTGGGATCATCCAGCGCCAGCTGTGCGATGCCCTTATTCAGGCCTTCCCAACCACCCGGAACAAAGCTGATGGCGATGATACCGAGGGCGATGATACCGCCAGCCAAAAGAATACATTGCACCGTGTCCACATACGCCACCGCGCGCAGACCGCCTGAAGCCACGTAGATAAACACCACCGCGGACAACAGCCACATCCCGACCTCGACGCCCAACAGACCATCGGTCAATACGTTGAACAAGAAACCGGAAGCGCGTAACTGCAATCCGAGATACGGTACGGAAAAACACAATGCCACCAACACTACCAGCAAGCGGATGATGTCCGACTTAAAATAGTGTGACAGCATCTCACCCGGTGTGACGAAACCGAAACGTTTTCCCAGCATCCACTGACGCTTCAGGAACATCACCCCGGTAAACGGAATAGTAATGGCATAGAACGACGCATAGGCATACTGGAACCCGTCGCGATACAACAGGCCCGGATGGCCCATGAACGTCCAGCCCGAAAAGGATGTTGCGGTTGCCGCGAGCACGAATACCCACAACGACAGGCGCCGGCCTGCGATGAAGTAATCGCTCGCTGTCTTCGCGGACAATGCACCTTTGATACCCCAAAAGATGCAATATGCCCAATACAGCAGGACGAAGACGAACAACCAGACGATTTTGGCATCCATAATTGTTGCTCCCCCTTTGTCTAGGTTGAATGGTTTTTAGAGTGTCGTGGTTTGGTTAAGCGTCCTGTCGTCACCCACTCCGGTGACCGCGCACCAACTCCTTGGGAACCACTGGCGTCTTGTAATGCAAGAATTATGCCTCTTAGTGCGTGAGCCACCTTCTAGGCGGGGATAAGGCGATTACAAGGGAATCGGATCAGCGCTGCGCGCGTGGGGGCTCGGCGTTTTTGTTACACTTCGTAACAGATGTATTGTTTCGTAACAGGTGTCATCGCTGTTTTTTGCGCTGCAACATTGGCTTAACCTGGACCGTGCTCAGCTCGGCTTGCGCGGTGCCGGCGCGGAACACCGAGCCGTTGCCGGCGTTCCCACAGCGTTTTACGGCTGATCCCCAAACGTCTCGCCAATTCGGTCTCGGTCAATTGGTCCTCATGCTCGCGGACAAACCTGCAGAAATAATCGTCCAGGGAGTCCTCCTGATGTGATATCGAGTCTTTAGATGCGATCACCCGCGTGGTATCGATTGCCAATAACTCCGGGGCAATCTCGTTCCGCTCGGACAGGATTACGGCGCGCTCGATCGCGTTTTCCAACTCGCGCACGTTGCCCGGCCAGTGGTACTCCCGAATCAATTCCACCGCCTGGCGGTGAAATCCCATGACCGTGCGATTGAGCTGTTTACACGTGCGTTCCAACAGCGACTCCGCCAAGGCGACGATGTCGTCCCCTCTATCCCTTAGTGGCGGCAGTGTGATCTCCATGACCCGGAGGCGGAAATACAGGTCCCCGCGGAAACGGCTTTGCTTAACGCGGTCGCCAAGGTTGCGATGTGTCGCGGCCAACAACCGGACATCCGCCCGCCGTACTTTGTTGGAACCCACACGGCGTATTTCACCATCCTGGAGAACGCGTAACAGGCCGGCTTGCGCACCGGGGGACAATTCCGCGACCTCATCCAAGAACAAGGTACCACCGTCGGCGGCCTCCACGAGTCCTTCTCGAGCACCCACCGCGCCGGTGAACGCGCCTTTCTCATGGCCGAACAGCTCCGACTCCATCAACTCCTCAGGAATCGCCGCGCAGTTGACGGTGACGATCGCCGCATCGCTGCGTTGACTGTGCTCGTGCATCGCCCTTGCCACCAACTCCTTGCCGGTACCGGATTCGCCCAGTATCAGTACGTTGGCGTTGGTGGGCGCCACCTTGCTGATGCGGCTGAACACCTCTTTCATGGCGGGGCAGGCCCCGATCATACCCTTGACCGGGTATTCGCGTTGCACAACGGACTTCAGCGCCGCATTCTGCCGTTGTAATCGCCCCTCTTTCAGAATCCGGTCGACGACCATGATCATTTCTTGGTGATCGAACGGTTTGGCAATGTAATCCACGGCCCCCAAGCGCATCGACTCTACGGCCGATTTGACGCTCGCGTAACTGGTCATGATCAAGACCGGCGTGCCGTTGCTTTTCGAAATCACACTCGTACCAGACTCACCCGGCAGTCTAAGGTCGGCAATGATTAAATCGAATGCGCCGATATCGTTGTCCCGCTCGGCCTCTCCCACCGAACCCGCGCTGGCGACCTGATAACCGTGACGTGTAAGCAATCGAGTCAATTCCGTGCGAATCACGGCCTCGTCATCGATGATCAGTATCTCACTCATGATACTGCGGCGCTCTGCTCAGCGCGCATCTCGGCGCCATGTTGCGGTAACCGGATCATCACCGTGGTCCCATTCTGCGGTTCGCTCTCTATGCTGATTTGCCCACCATGCTCTTGAATGATGTTATAGGCTAAGGCCAATCCAAGCCCGGTGCCTTTACCCGGCTCTTTGGTCGTGAAGAACGGCTCGAACACCTTATTGAGTTCGGCCTCGGTTATGCCCACACCGTCGTCGCGAATCATCACCTCGACCGTACCCCGGTCGATCTGCGTATCGATTTCGACCTTACCTCGGTGTCCAGATGCATCGCAAGCATTGCTCAACACGTTGACAAAGACCTGCAATAAGCGTTGCCGATCACCGAAGATTTCGGCATTTCGATCACAACGGTTGGTGCATTCCATGCGCTTTTCCGCATCGCCCAGCTTTACCAACCCGATGGCTTCCTCGACGCAGCCGCACAGGTTGAAAACTCCCAAATCACCGTCGTTGTGAGCGCCCCTATGGCTAAAACTAACCAGCGACCGCAGGATATTGCTGATCCGTTTGGTTTGATCCAGAATTTGGCTGATGCTCAGCCGAACTTGCTTGTCGTCGCATTCGGCCTCGATGTTCTGCGCCAGGCAAGCGATGCCGGTAATTGGATTGCCGATTTCATGGGCGACTCCGGCGGCAAGTCGGCCAATGGATGCCAGCCGTTCGCTGTGCGCCAGTTCGGCTTCCAATAATTTGGTTTCGGTCAGGTCCTCGACCAATATTACGGTCCCTGCCGATTGGCTGCCCATCGAAGTCACGCTCACGACATCTTCCAACGATGCCTTGTGCAGTCCCAACCAACGCGAGCTTTGGTCCGCTAGGCGTTTTCTTTGTATTGATTCGCGCGCATCGGTGTCGAGAAATTCGTCGAACAAACGGCGCCACGGCTCGGGCAATCGTGTCACTTGGGTACCGACCACCTTTTGCGCGTCGATACCGGACATACGCACCATCGCGTGATTCCAAATCACCACTTCACGATCCGGACCGACGGAGCACACGCCCATGGGCAACTCCTGCAACACCTGTCGATGATAGCGCCGCAGGGTGTCCATTTCGGCGGCCATGCCACGTAACTGGGTCCGCGACGCCTCCAGGCGTTGCTCCATCATGCGCACACTGTCGGCAAACGCCGTCTGAGCACCTGGGTCCAGCTGTAGTTTCTCGTCGACCAGAACACGTGCCATCTCGGGGCCCATGAGACCCGATAAATTCCTTTCGATCTGGTCCCGCAACCGCCGCAATTCCGAGGGATTGGCCTCTTCGTCGTCGAGTTCAAGGTCTTGAAGCGCTTGATGCACCTCACGTTCGGCCATGGGCTTTCCCAACGATTCCGCCAACCGTTCCACAAATTGCGCCGGAGAGGTAGCGGTGACGACGCCGCGGGGCAAGGCGAAGGCCTGTCGGGTGCAGGCGAGCGCTGCTTCCCGCTCATCGTGCGTTTGCCGCGATAACAGCGATACGACCACGAACAGAAAACCATTCAGTGCCAGCGACCAAAACGTCACGAATGTCCATTTGTCTTGTTGCGTGTAGGCGAGCAGCGGATAGAGGCTAAAATCCAGCTTGAGCTGACCGGCCTGTTCCATCAACGGCACGACCAGGGTCACGAACCACACCGTTGCACCACCTGCGAGTCCGGCAAGAAATCCGTAGCGGTTGGCGCGTGGCCAATAAAGCAGCCCTACGATACCTGGCACGAACTGGGCCACGGCCACGAATGAAATCAATCCCAATTGCACCAGACCTTGATTGTCTTCGAGTGCCACATAAAACCCATAACCGGCCAACACAATGAGCGCAATCACAACTCGCCGTCCCCACAACAACCAGCGGTACAGGTCGACCGTGGGGTCTGGATAACTGGCGGGGAGCACAATATGATTCAAACACATGGCCGACAAAGCCACCGTGGTTACGATCACCATCGCACTGGCGGCCGACACGCCACCCAGGAACGCGACAACCGTCAACAGTTCGGAGCCGCCGCCCAAGGTGATTCCCAAGACATAGTAATCGGGATTCAATGCCGAACCGAGCGCGGTTCCTGCCCATAAGATCGGCGGAATCGCGAGGTTGAATAGGAACAGAAATAACGGAAACGCCCAGCTGGCAACGCCAAGACTGCGGGCCTCGATGTTTTCCGTAAACGTCATGTGGAATTGACGCGGCAACAAGAATGCGGCAGCAAAGGCGAGGAAAATCAGCGTCGTCCAAGGACCCTCTCTGACCGGCCGGTACAACGCCTCCAGTGCCTCAGGGTTTGCCGCCAACCATTGGCCGACACCGCCAACGCCGCCAAATACGCCAAACACCGCAAACGTGCCCACCATCAACAGGGCAACAATTTTTACCAACGACTCAAAAGCAATCGCGACCACTAATCCTTCGTGTTTTTCCCGCGGAGAGATGTGCCGGGCTCCGAATAGTATGGCAAATAATATCAACGTCACGCAGAATCCGAGCGCAATAAACCGCGGTGGCGCTTCGGCGGTCAATACGTGTATCGATTCAGTCACCGCACGTATCTGTAATGCCAGATACGGTAAGGTGCCGGCCATCATAAACAGCGTCACAATAATTCCGGCCATTTGACTTCGATAACGAAACGCAAACAAGTCCGCGGTCGATGTCAACTGGTAGTCTCGCACCAACCGCAAGATCGGCTGCAACAGTATCGGCGTCATCGCAAATGCGATCGTCACGCCAAGATACACAGTCAGAAACGTATAGCCTTGCGTCTCGGCGAATCCGACACTGCCGTAATAGCTCCAAGAGGTCGCATACACGCCCAGCGATAAGACGTAGGTGGCGGGATGGCGCGCAACGCTGCTCGGAATGCGTCCATGTTCAGTCGCATAGGCGATCAAGAACAACAGCGACAAATAGCCGACAACAGCGAGAAATAAATAGGTCAGGCTAAAGGTCATGACGGTTCCGCCTTGACTGCAGCCAGGCGGTGAGTCCGATGATCACCAGCCACAACAGGTACGCCAGATACCACGGGCTGTCGTCTTGCGCCCACCAATAGACCACCGGGGTGGCGAATAACAACAGCGCCAACGCTGCGACCAGCAACGTCCACTCAATGCGGCGTATCGGGTCTGAAGGACTCACCATGAGTGATAGCGTAGCAAATCATGTTACGAAAAGTAACATGATTTGCTACGCTATCACTCTGCAAGTCCGCGCAGTCCGAGTAGCAGTGACGGCAACGCGGTGGCTTTCATTGGTAGACGCCAACCCGCGAGTTGCGGTATACCGTACAGCGCGTTCCATCGGTGAGCAAAACTGGACTCGATTACAACGAATAAGCAAATCTAACCACCCATGCGTCACAGCATTAGTTTATTTGTGTTCTCATTCGCCGTGTGGCTGTTGTTGTCCGGCTACTTCGAATCCCTGTTGTTAGTCCTGGGCTTGGCATCTTGCGCATTTGTGGTGTGGATCGCGCGGCGTCAGGACGTGGTGGACCACGAAGGCCATCCCATGCACCTTCGGCCCATGCGCTGGATCCTGTATTTAATTTGGCTGATCGGGGAGATCGTTAAATCCAACATCGATGTCGCGAAGCGTGTTTGGAGTCCCAAGCTGCCAATCAGTCCGACATTGGTTAAAGTGCCCGCGGATTCCGATGAATTGCGGCAAGTCATCTACGCGAACTCGATTACACTGACTCCGGGCACGGTCTCCATTGACCTGACTGATGCGACCATAACTGTGCATGCACTGACGCGGGAAGGGGCATTGGCACTGGAAACGGGCGAGATGGCGCGCCGTGTGCACGGCGTCGGGAGGGCAGAATGATATTCGCGCTCGCCGCATGCGCAATATTGCTGACCATGGCGCTGACCCTGAGCCGCGGCATACTCGGTCCTACCACCTATGATCGCATCCTCGCGGTGAATTCCTTCGGCACCAAGACCGTGCTGATCATCGCCGTGCTCGGATTCATGACCGGTCGGCCAGATTTCCTGGACATCGCGTTCGTATACGCCCTCATCAACTTCGTCGGCACCATCGCGGTCCTGAAATTCTTCGAGTACGGGGATCTCGGCGGCGCGCGAAGTCCCGATGAATACGAGTCGTAGACAATGCAACTGCTCATCGACATCCTCAGCTGGATCACGATACTCACTGGAAGCTTCTTCGTCATCACCGGCGGCATCGGGATCCTCAGACTGCCCGATTTTTTCACCCGGTTGCATGCGGTCAGTATGCCGGACACGCTGGGTATCGGCCTGATCATCCTGGGCCTGGTGCTGCAGGCCGGTTTTACGCAGACCAGCGCCAAACTGATCATGATTTTCTTGTTCATGATATTCACCGGACCGGCCGCCACCCATGCTCTTGCCAAGACGGCACTGCACGGAAAACTCAAACCAAAGGCCATGTATAAACAGGACGAAGAATCATCAACTTAGTAATCGACATTACCTTGCTCGGGTTGCTCACCGTTACCGCGATTGCGATCGCGAGAATGGATCAGTTGTTCGCGGCGGTGATGTTATTTGGCATCTACAGCCTGTTGTCAGCTGCGCTATTTGTGGTCATGGACGCGGTCGACGTTGCGTTCACCGAGGCAGCGGTGGGCGCAGGTATTGCCACTATCCTGATGCTGGGTGCGTTGGCGTTGACCAGCCGGGAACAACATGCGGTGCCTCGCTCTCGGCACTGGATCGCATTGTCGGTAGTCGTCATCACCGGCGCCGCGTTGATCTACGGCACCCTCGATATGCCGCTATACGCCGACCCCAACGCTCCCGCCCACTTGCACGTCGTACCACGTTACCTCCAGCAATCGATGCAGGAAATCGGCATACCCAATGTTGTGACGTCCGTATTGGCGAGTTATCGCGGCTACGACACCCTGGGCGAGACGGTGGTCATATTTACGGCTGCCGTTGGCGTCATCGGGCGCCTGGGCATCGTCCCCGAAGGCGTGGTTGAATCAAAAACCGGCGGCATGGAACATCACCTGATCCTACGCATTACCGCCAAGCTCATGCTGCCATTGATCCTTTTATTCGCCTTATACGTGCAATTTCACGGCGACTTCGGTCCCGGCGGTGGATTTCAGGCCGGGGTGATTTTTGCTTCGGCATTCATTCTATACGGACTCGTGTTCGGCATGAGAAGCGTGACAAGGGTCGCACCGTCTATCGTCGTTCGTACACTGGCCGCCGCGGGCGTGCTCATCTACGGCGGCGTGGGCGTGATAAGTCTATTGTTGGGGGGAAATTACCTGGATTACAACGTTCTCGGGGATCAACCCAAAGACGGACAACATCTGGGCATCTTCCTGGTTGAGTTCGGCGTGGGTATGACGGTCGCGGCGTCGATGATCAGCCTTTTCTACGCCTACGCGAGCTACAAGCGGGAGGAATAAATCGTGCAAATATTCGGCCTCTACAACTACTGGATCGTCATCATCCTCATGATGATCGGCTTGTACGTTGTAATCGCCAGCGGTAATTTGATCAAGAAAATCGTCGGCTTGAATATTTTTCAAACCTCAGTATTCATTCTTTACATTTCCATCGGTAAGCTGCAAGGTGGCACGGCACCTATACTGGTTGAAGGTGTCACTTCTTATAGCAATCCCCTTCCTCATGTATTGATTCTTACCGCAATCGTCGTGGGCGTCGCCACCACCGCACTGGGGCTGGCACTCGCGGTGCGCATCTACGGTGCATATGATTCTATCGAGGAAGACGAAATTCAAAAACAGGACGCAACGTCTTAGTGATCAGGGCGCAACTCCCGGTTCTGCAGGTTGTCATACCACTGCTGGCAGGCCCCGTCTGCCTGCTGTTGCATCATTCACGCTTGAGCTGGGGGCTGGCGACATCCGCGAGCTGGGTGGCGTTGTTCATCTCCCTGGCGTTATTGGATCAGGTTCTGATCACCGGACCGATCTCCTATGAATTGGGCGGATGGGCCGCGCCATGGGGGATCGAATACCGCATCGATGAAATCAACGCCTTTGTCTTGCTGATCATTTCGGGAATCAACGCGATCACCATCTCGTTCGCCCGTGCGAGCATCGAGCATGAGGTCAACGAGAAGCGGGGCCACATCGTCTACACGGGGTGGATGCTCTATTTGTCGGGGCTTCTCGGCATCGCGATCACCGGTGATGTATTCAACGTCTTCGTGTTCCTCGAGATTTCTTCGCTTTCCTCCTACTTGCTCATCAGCTTGAACCGGGATCGGCGTGCGTTAACCGCCGCGTTTCGGTATCTGGTGATGGGAACCATCGGCGCGACGTTCATTCTCATCGGGATTGCGCTGTTGTACATGATGACGGGAACGCTGAACATGGCCGATCTTGCGGCGCGCATTCTCTCTGTCTCAGACACACGAACCGTAAAAATCGCGTTCGCGTTTCTAACCGCCGGTATCGGATTAAAGGCTGCGGTGTTTCCCATGCATTTTTGGCTGCCCAACGCGTATGCCTACGCGCCATCGGCGATCAGCGCACTATTCGCCGGCACCGCCACAAAAGTTGCGATCTACCTGTTGCTGCGCTTCTTTTTCACCATCTACGGCGTTGAATTTTCGTTCGAAACAATGAAGCTCGACCGGATTTTGCTGCCCCTGGCATTAGCAGGGATTTTTGTGGCCTCGACCATCGCGATTTTTGAAACCGACGTCAAGCGCATGCTCGGCTACTCAAGCATCGCACAGATAGGATATATGGTGCTCGGCGTGAGCCTGGTATCAGTGACCGGCGTCACCGCGGCGATCCTTCATCTGTTCAATCACGCTCTCATGAAAGCCGCATTGTTTCTCGCCCTGGGCTGCGTGTTCTTCCGGGTGGGCTCAGTAACGCGCGGCGATCTCGCCGGTCTCGGCTACGCAATGCCGTGGACGATGGGCGCCTTCGTGCTAGGCGGATTGAGCCTGGTCGGCATACCGTTGACCGTCGGTTTCATCAGCAAGTGGTACCTGATCGTCGCCGCCCTGGATCAGCAGATGTGGTGGCTCGCGGTGCTGGTTCTAATCAGCTCGCTGTTGGCGCTCGTTTACGTCTGGCAGGTCATAGAAGTTGCCTATTTCGGCACCGCTGGTGATCGATCGGTGAAGATCAAAGAGGCCCCGGCGGCTCTATTGATCCCGACGTGGATATTGATTATTGCCAATATCTACTTCGGCATTGACACGTCACTGACGGTCGGCGTCGCTGGACGGGCCGCGCAGGCGCTTTTGGGGACCGCATCGTGAGTCCGGAACTGGCGGCTGCGCTCGCGGTGATCGTGCCGTTTCTCGGCTCAATCGGGATCGGCCTGTTGGACCGGTACCCCAATCCCAGGGAGACGGTGACGCTGATACTCGCCGGTACCCTGTTCCTGCTCGTGCTCAGCCTGATTCCCGCGGTCACAGCGGGCCATCACCCTGCGGTGAGGCTGATCGAAGTGATGCCCGGTCTAGCGCTCGCCCTCGAGGTAGAACCTCTAGGATTGCTGTTCGCGCTGATCGCATCGGGACTTTGGATCGTGACTTCGGTCTACTCCATCGGTTATATGCGCGGCAACCACGAATCACATCAAACACGCTACTACATCTGTTTCGCCATCGCACTGTCCGCAACCATGGGTGTGGCCTTGGCCGCCAATATGTTCACGCTGTTCGTCTTTTACGAGGTGTTGACGCTGTCAACCTATCCGCTGGTCGCTCACAAGGGTACGGATGAGGCCAAACAGGGCGC